>NZ_JBVKAU010000002.1:0-1059248 GCF_055657525.1 Streptomyces sp. NPDC107522
GCCGGATCGCGGACGAGGTCGAGGCGTACCTGTGGGTGGACATGGCGCACTTCGCCGGTCTGGTCGCGGCGGGTCTGCACCCGAACCCCGTCGAGTACGCGGATGTCGTCACCTCCACGACGCACAAGACCCTCGGCGGGCCGCGCGGCGGCATCATCCTCGCGAAGAAGGACTTCGCGAAGAAGCTGAACTCGTCCGTCTTCCCGGGCTTCCAGGGCGGCCCCCTGGAGCACGTGATCGCGGCCAAGGCGGTCTCCTTCAAGGTGGCCGCGTCGGAGGAGTTCAAGGAGCGCCAGCGCCGTACGGTCGAGGGCGCGAAGATCCTCGCCGAGCGGCTGACCGCGCCCGATGCCCGCGAGGCGGGTGTCAATGTGCTCTCGGGCGGTACGGACGTGCACCTGATCCTGGTCGACCTGCGTGACTCGGAGCTGGACGGCCAGCAGGCCGAAGACCGCCTCCACGAGGTCGGCATCACGGTCAACCGCAACGCCGTCCCGAACGACCCGCGCCCGCCGATGGTGACGTCGGGTCTGCGCATCGGCACCCCGGCCCTGGCCACCCGCGGCTTCACGGCCGAGGACTTCGCCGAGGTCGCGGACGTCATCGCCGAGGCGCTGAAGCCGTCGTACGACGCGCAGGCGCTCAAGGCCCGGGTCAAGGCCCTGGCCGACAAGCACCCGCTGTACCCCGGTCTGTAACCGACAACCTCCCGCAGGGGCGTGCCGTGACCCTTCGTCACGCCCCTCCAAACTCCCGGAGTATGGCGTGGCAATCAGCGTCTTCGACCTCTTCTCCATAGGCATCGGCCCGTCCAGCTCGCACACCGTCGGCCCGATGCGCGCCGCCGGGATGTTCGTGGCCAGGCTGAAGCAGGACGGCGTGCTCGCCCAGACCGCCGCGGTACGGGCGGAGCTGTTCGGCTCGCTCGGTGCCACCGGCCACGGCCACGGCACCCCCAAGGCGGTGCTGCTCGGCCTGGAGGGCAACGAGCCGCACACGGTCGACGTCGCGCAGGCCGACCTGGATGTCGAGCGGATCCGCGGCACCGGACGCATCCGGCTCCTCGGCGCCGAGATCGGCCCGGCCCACGAGATCGACTTCGACCTCTCGACGCAGTTGGTCCTGCACCGCCGGCGCTCGCTGCCGTACCACGCCAACGGCATGATCCTCTTCGCCTACGACGCCGACGGTGTGCCACTGCTGGAGAAGACGTACTACTCGGTGGGCGGCGGCTTCGTCGTCGACGAGGACGCGGTCGGCGCGGACCGGATCAAGCCCGACGACACGGTGCTGACCCATCCGTTCAGCACGGGCGACGAACTGCTGCGCCTGACGAAGGAGACCGGCCTGTCGATCTCCGCGCTGATGCTGGAGAACGAGAAGGCTTGGCGCACCGAGGAGGAGATCCGCGCGGGTCTGCTGGAGATCTGGCGGGTCATGGAGGCCTGCGTCTCCCGAGGCCTGGGCCGCGAGGGCATCCTTCCCGGTGGCCTGAAGGTCCGCCGTCGGGCCGCGGCGGCGGCTCGCGCACTGCGCAGCGAGGGGGACCGGGCGGGCCGCGCGATGGAGTGGGTGACCCTCTACGCGATGGCCGTGAACGAGGAGAACGCGGCGGGCGGCCGGGTTGTCACCGCTCCGACGAACGGCGCGGCGGGCATCATCCCCGCCGTCCTGCACTACTTCCTCGACTTCGTGCCGGGCGCCGACGAGGAGGGCATCGTCCGCTTCCTGCTCGCCGCCGGGGCGATCGGCATGCTCTTCAAGGAGAACGCGTCCATCTCCGGCGCCGAGGTCGGCTGCCAGGGCGAGGTCGGCTCCGCCTGCTCCATGGCCGCCGGAGGGCTCGCCGAGGTCCTCGGCGGCAGCCCCGAACAGGTCGAGAACGCCGCCGAGATCGGCATGGAACACAACCTCGGCCTCACCTGCGACCCGGTCGGCGGCCTGGTCCAGATCCCGTGCATCGAGCGCAACGGCATGGCCGCGGTCAAGGCCGTCACCGCCGCCCGGATGGCCCTGCGGGGCGACGGCCGCCACCACGTCTCCCTCGACAAGGTCATCAAGACCATGAAGGAGACCGGCGCCGACATGAAGGTCAAGTACAAGGAGACGGCGCGCGGCGGGCTCGCCGTCAACGTCATCGAGTGCTGAGCAAGGAAGCGACACGGCATGGGACGAGTCACCGAGCGCCGGCGCGTGCTGCGGATCCGGGACGGTGCGGTGAGCACGCGCCCGGACACGCTGGTCGCGGAGGAACCACTGGAGATCCGGCTGGGCGGCAAGCCGCTGGCCATCACCATGCGCACGCCCGGGGACGACTTCGCGCTGGCCGCCGGGTTCCTGGTGAGCGAGGGCGTGGTGGCCCGGGCCGAGGAAGTGGCGAACATCGTGTACTGCGCGGGCGCGACGCAGGACGGCTCGAACACGTACAACGTCGTCGATGTGCAGCTCGCGCCGGGCGTGCCGATCCCCGACATCACACTTGAGCGGAACGTGTACACCACCTCGTCGTGCGGCCTGTGCGGGAAGGCGAGCCTGGACGCCGTACGCACCACCGCGCGGTGGCCGATCGCCGACACGCCCCCGGTCCGGGTCGCCCCGGAACTGCTGGCGGTCCTGCCCGACCGACTGCGCGCCGCACAGCGGGTGTTCGACCGCACGGGCGGGCTGCACGCCGCCGGACTGTTCTCACCCGAGGGCGAACTCCTGGACCTGCGGGAGGACGTCGGCCGGCACAACGCCGTCGACAAGCTGATCGGCCGCGCGCTGCAGTCCGGGCGACTCCCCCTGTCCCGCAGCATTCTGCTGGTGTCCGGGCGGGCCTCCTTCGAGCTCGCGCAGAAGGCGGTCATGGCGGGGATCCCGGTCCTGGCGGCGGTCTCGGCACCGTCCTCCCTCGCCGTGGACCTGGCGGCGGAGACCGGGCTCACGCTCGTCGGCTTCCTGCGCGGCGGCTCCATGAACGTGTACGCGGGCGAGCAGCGCCTCGACCTGCGCGCCGGGGCCGTGGCCGGAGGGTCCATGGCCGGAGGGTCGGCGAGGTGAGCCGGTACACGACCCGGCTCGAGGAGCTCCGGCACAGCGGCACCACCACCGGTACCCTCGTCGGCCCGCCCCGACCGCGGCCACCCGACGCCCATCCACGCCCCCGCCGCGTCGCGATGCTCAGCGTTCACACCTCACCGCTGCACCAGCCCGGTACCGGCGACGCCGGCGGGATGAACGTCTACGTCGTCGAGCTCGCCAAGCGCCTCGCCACCCTCGGCATCGAGGTCGAGATCTTCACCCGGGCCACCTCCGCCGCGCTCCCGCCCAGCGTCGAACTCGCGCCCGGCGTCCTGGTACGGCACGTGGCCGCCGGACCCTACGAGGGCCTCGCCAAGGAGGACCTCCCCGCCCAGCTGTGCGCCTTCGCGCACGGTGTGACGCAGGCCTGGGCCGACCACCGCCCCGGCCACTACGACCTGGTCCACTCCCACTACTGGCTCTCGGGCCACGTCGGCCGCCTCGCCGCCGAGCGCTGGGGCGTCCCACTGGTCCACGCCATGCACACCATGGCCAAGGTCAAGAACGCCTCCCTCGCCGAGGGCGACACCCCCGAGCCCGCGGCTCGCGTGGTCGTCGAGACCCAAGTCGTACGGGCCGCCCACCGGTTGATAGCGAACACCGAGCAGGAGGCGGAGGAACTCCTCCGCCACTACGACGCCGACACCGGCCGGGTCGCCGTCGTCCACCCCGGTGTCAACCTGGAGCGCTTCCGCCCCGGCGCCCGCGGTGTCCAGGCCGGCCGGGCCGCGGCCCGCTCCCGCCTCGGCCTGCCGCAGGACGCGCTGATCCCCCTGTTCGTGGGCCGCATACAGCCGTTGAAGGCGCCGGACGTCCTGCTGCGTGCGGTGGCTGTGCTGTTGGCGGAGCGGCCGCGGCTGCGTGAGCGGATCGTGGTGCCGGTCGTGGGCGGCCCCAGCGGCAGCGGCCTGGCCGAGCCGGAAGGGCTGCAGAAACTGGCGGCCCGCCTCGGCATCTCCGACGTCGTGCTGTTCCGGCCGCCGGTCGGCCAGGACCAGCTCGCCGACTGGTACCGGGCGGCGTCCGTCCTGGTCATGCCGTCCCACAGCGAGTCCTTCGGCCTGGTGGCCGTCGAGGCACAGGCCTGCGGCACGCCGGTGATCGCCGCCGAGGTCGGCGGCCTGCCGGTGGCCGTACGGGACGGGGTGAGCGGTGTCCTCGTACCCGGGCACGATCCGGCGGACTACGCGCGCGTGCTGGACGGCTTCGCCACCGACCCGGCCCGCTCCGCCCGGATGAGCGAGGCCGCCGTCCGGCATGCCCGCTCCTTCGGCTGGGCCAGGGCCGCGGCCGCGACGGCGGACGTGTACACGGCGGCCCTGCTGCGTCGAGCCCGCGGTTCCCGCGCAGTCGGAGAGGGCCGACTCCAGTAGCCCCCGGCCCGAACTCCTGTCCGGGCGGGCCGCCGCGCAGTACCGTTCGGGCAGTCCGCACGGCAGGGGGTGGCGATGCCCGGGTACGAAAGACGCCTCACGCGTGTGAGTGGGCCCTACGACCATGGATGACCAGCGAACTCCCGGTAGACCCGAGGACCGCCACGGTGTCCGGAAAGCGGGCCGGATGGCTGCGCAGGGCGGCCCGTCCGCCTACGCTCGCTCCGTGCTGCGCATCACCGACGCCCGAACCGGCAAGCCCGTCGACGCCGCCCCCGCCCGCCGTGGCCTGACCCGGATCGAGGCGCACACGGAGGGCTTCGACGTCACCGCCCTGCGGATACTGCTGGTCGCCGATCTCCTCGTCCGCGCCCTGGAACTCGGGGGCACGCCGGTCTGGGCGCTGCTCGACGAGGAGCGGCAGCAGGCGGAGCTCCGGGCCGGCGCGGCTGCGCTGGGGATCCGGCCCTTCGAGGACGGCCAGGACGCCGCGTCGGGGCTCGGCGAGTCGCAGGTCCTCCATGTCGTGCGCGAGGGCGGTGCGGAACCCGACGGGGTGCGGGTCGCCGTCGCGCCCGTGCACGCGGAGGCACCGCCCGAGGAGGCCGACCCCGCCGCCCTGCGGCTCGTGCTGCTCTCCCGGCCCAGAAGCGAGCCCGTACGACTCGACACGGCCGGCCTCGCCGACGCCCACGACACCCTCGTACGCTGGCGCGGCGCCGTCGCCTCCTGGGCGCAGCGGCCGTCGCGGCCCATCCCCGACGAGGTCCGGTCAGAGCTGCGCACCGCCTGGGAGGACGACCTCGACGTGCCCGGTGTCCTCGGAGTGCTGCGCTGGGTGGAGACCGCGCCGGACCTGCCGGACGGCGCCCGCTTCGAGACGTACGCCTACGCCGACCGCCTCCTCGGCCTCGACCTCACCCGCGACCTGGGAACCCTCGCATGACGGCCCGCATCGGGGGCGGCCCGCTGCGCCGGCTGGTCGTCCTCAGGCATGCCAAGTCCGCCTGGCCGGACGGCGTCGCCGACCACGACCGCCCGCTCGCCCCGCGCGGCCGCCGGGACGCCCCGGTCGCGGGCCGGATGCTCGCCGACGCCGACTGCCTGCCGGACCTCGCGCTGTGCTCGACCGCGGCACGCGCGCGTGAGACCTGGGAACTGGCGTCCGCCCAGTGGGGCACACCGCCGCCGGTGCGCCACGAGCCACGGCTGTACGCGGCGGACGTGCCGGACCTGCTGGCGGTCGTGCACGAGACCTCCCCCGAGGTCGCGACGCTGCTCCTGGTCGGGCACAACCCCGGCCTGGAGGAACTCGTCCTCGAACTCGCCGGTGAAGGCCTCGACGACACACTGGACGAGGTCCGTACGAAGTTCCCGACGTCCGCGATCGCCGTACTGGCCTGGTACGGCGCCACCTGGCGGGCCCTCGCACCCGGCACGGCGCTGCTGACCGGGGTGATGGTGGCACGGGGCAGGAAGAAGTGAGCGCCTCCCGCGCGGGCGGCCGCGGGCGCTGCGCATAGGCTGGCCCGATGCAGGACGAGTACCGCACAGTCGCCCACGCGGGCGTGCACGAGACCGAGGTCAACCGCTCACGCTTCATCTGTGCGCTCGCCCCGGCCGCCACCGAGCAGGAGGCGCAGGACTTCGTCGCCGCCGTCCGCAAGGAGCACGCGGACGCCACACACAACTGCTGGGCCTACGTCATCGGCGCCGACGCCGCGATCCAGAAGGCCAGCGACGACGGCGAACCGGGCGGCACCGCGGGCGTCCCCATGCTCCAGATGCTGCTGCGCCGCGACATGCGCTACGTCGTCGCCGTCGTCACCCGCTACTTCGGCGGCGTCAAGCTCGGCGCGGGCGGCCTCATCCGGGCGTACGGAGGCGCCGTGGGCGAGGCACTGGACGCGCTCGGCACGCTCACGAGGCGCCGCTTCCGGCTGGTCACGGTGACCGTCGACCACCAGCGCGCCGGCAAGGTGCAGAACGACCTGCGGTCGACCGGGCGCGAGGTGCGGGACGTGCGGTACGCAGAAGCGGTCACCATCGAGGTCGGCCTGCCGGACGCCGACGTGGAGGCGTTCCGGGCGTGGCTCGCGGACGTGACGGCGGGGACGGCCGGGTTCGAGCTCGGGGGAGAGGCGTACGGGGACGCGTGACGGCCGGATGCCCGGGTGAAATGTCGCTACGGGCCGACTGCGTGGGCGAAATGTCCGTAACGGGCGTATGGCGTGCCTGTCATGACGGGGCGATACGGGAGTAACCGCCCGTGCTGTCAGACCCGGCCGTTAGTCTCGGGGATCATGAGGCTGCTGCACACTTCCGACTGGCATCTCGGCCGGGCGTTCCACCGGGTGAACATGCTCGGCGCCCAGGCCGAGTTCATCGGCCACCTCGTCACGACCGTGCGTGAGCGCGGCGTGGACGCGGTGGTCGTGTCGGGAGACGTGTACGACCGGGCGGTGCCGCCGCTCGCCGCGGTCGAGCTGTTCGACGACGCCCTGCACCGGCTCGCCGGCCTCGGTGTGCCGACCGTCATGATCTCCGGGAACCACGACTCGGCGCGCCGGCTCGGCGTGGGCGCGGGGCTGATCGACCGTGCGGGCATCCATCTGCGCACCGAACCGTCGGTGTGCGGCACGCCGGTCGTGCTGCGGGACGACTTCGGCGACGTGGCCTTCTACGGCCTGCCCTATCTCGAACCCGCCCTGGTGAAGGACGAGTTCGGGGTCGACAAGCCCGGGCACGAGGCCGTGCTCGCCGCCGCCATGGACCGGGTGCGCGCCGACCTCGCCACGCGCGCGCGTGGCACGCGGTCGGTCGTCCTCGCGCACGCCTTCGTCACCGGGGGAGAGGCCAGCGACAGCGAGCGGGACATCACCGTCGGAGGGGTGGCCGCGGTGCCCGCCGGGGTCTTCGACGGCGTCGACTACGCGGCGCTCGGGCATCTGCACGGCTGCCAGACCATCACCGAGCGCGTCCGGTACTCGGGCTCGCCCCTGCCGTACTCCTTCTCGGAGGCCGACCACCGCAAGAGCATGTGGCTCGTCGACCTGGACGCCGAAGGTACAGTCAGCGCCGAGCGCGTCGACTGCCCGGCGCCGCGCGCGCTGGCCCGGATCCGCGGGACGCTGGAGGAGCTGCTCGCCGATCCCGGTCTCGCGCGGCACGAGGAGGCGTGGGTCGAGGCGACGCTCACGGACGCGGTGCGCCCCGCGGATCCCATGGCCCGGCTCACCGAGCGCTTCCCGCACACGCTCAGCCTCGTCTTCGACCCCGAGCGGGCGCCGGACGACCCCGACGTGTCGTATGCGAAGCGGCTCGCGGGGCGCAGCGACCAGGAGATCGCGCAGGACTTCGTGGCGCACGTGCGGGGGGCCGGGCCCGACGAGCACGAGCAGGGCGTGCTGCGGGACGCCTTCGACGCGGTGCGGGCCGACGAGGCCGTGCGGGAGGTGGCGCGGTGAGGCTCCATCGCCTCGACGTGACGGCCTTCGGGCCCTTCGGCGGCGCGCAGACCGTCGACTTCGACGAGCTGTCGGCCGCCGGGCTGTTCCTGCTGCACGGCCCCACCGGCGCCGGCAAGACGTCCGTCCTGGACGCCGTCTGCTACGCGCTGTACGGCTCCGTGCCGGGCGCCCGGCAGAGCGGCCAGGGCGGCATGAACCTGCGCAGCGACCACGCCGCATCCGGCACCCGGACAGAGGTCCGTCTCGAACTCACCGTCGCCGGACGCCGGTTGGAGGTCACCCGGCAACCGCCCTGGGAGCGCCCGAAGAAGCGCGGCTCCGGTACGACGCTCGACAAGGCGCAGAGCTGGCTGCGCGAGTACGACCCGCAGTCCGCGGCCTGGAAGGACCTCAGCCGCTCGCACCAGGAGATCGGCGAGGAGATCACCCAGCTGCTCGGCATGAGCCGCGAGCAGTTCTGCCAGGTCGTCCTGCTGCCCCAGGGCGACTTCGCCCGCTTCCTGCGCGCCGACGCCGAGGCCCGCGGCAAGCTCCTGGGCCGCCTCTTCGACACCCAGCGCTTCGCAGAGGTCGAGAAGCGCCTCGCCGAGCGCCGCCGGGCGGCCGAGGCCCAGGTCCGGGACGGCGACGCCGCCCTGCTGGCCGACGCGCACCGGATGCAGCAGGCTGCGGGCGACGCCATGTCGCTGCCCGACCTCGCACCGGGCGAGCCCGGCTTGGCCGAGGCCGTCCTCGGCGCCGCCGCAGTCGCCCGCAGCACCGCCCGCGAACAGCTGACCGTCGCCCACTGCCGCCTCCTGGCCGCCGAGTCCGCCCAGGCCGCCGCCGACCGCGCGCTGGCCGACGTACGCGAAGTGGCGCGGTTGCAACGGCGGTTCGCCGAGGCGCGGGAGCGGGCCGCGCTGCTGGAGTCGCGCGCGGACGCCTACCGCGAGGCCCAGGCCCGCATGGAGCGGGCCCGCAAGGCCGAGACGGTCGCACCGTCCCTGGAACTGCGAGAGGCCGCCGACGCCGAACACCGGCGGGCAGCAGCGGCAGAGGCACGCGCGCGTGCCCAATTGCGGGAAGCTTTCGCTGACAGGGATACGGGTATGGCAGCGCCCTATAGGGGCGCGGGGAACTGCGCGACCAGCCACGACGGCGCGACAGACGACCGACGGCATATCGCGGCACTCCCCGCGGAGCGCGTCGCGGCCGCCGCACGCAGAGCCGCCGAGGAACTGGGCGGACTGGAGTCCGCCCGCCGCGCCGAGCAGCGGCTGGCCGCCCTCGTCGGCGAGCGCGACGAACTGGTCCGTCAGGAGCGGGCCGACGAGGACCTGCTGCAGGACGCCGAGGACTGGCTCGCCGGGTGGGAGCAGAGCCGCGCCGCGCTCCAGAGCCGTATCGACACCGCCCAGGAAGCCGCGACCCGCGCCGAGCAACTCGCCGTACAACGCGAGCCCGCACAGCAGCGACTCGATGCCGCGCGCATGCGCGACCAGCTGGCCGGTGACACCGAATCGGCCGCCGAACAGGCCCGTCTCGCGCAGGAGCGGGTGCTCCGGGCCAAGGCGCACTGGCTCGACGTCAGGGAACAGCGCCTGAACGGCATCGCCGCCGAACTGGCCGCCCAGCTGAAGGACGGTGAACCCTGTGCGGTCTGCGGCGCCACCGAACACCCCGCCCCTGCCCGCAAGGACGCCGGGCACGTGGACCGGGAGGCGGAGGAGCGCGCGCTGGCCGCCTACCAGCAGGCGGAGGAACACCACACCGAGCTGGAACGGCGCCTGGGCGTCGTACGAGAAGCGCTGGCCGCCGCCACCGCCGAGGCTGGGGACTCCCCGACAGGGCAACTGGCCACCCGCCGCGACGAGTTGGAGCGCCTCTACACGCAGGCCCGCCGGGACGCGTCCCTCCTGCACCCGGCGCAGGAGGAGCTGCGCCGCGCCGAGGCGGAGTACGAGCGGCGGTCCGCCGACCGGCAGCAGGCGGCCGTCAGGTCCGCCTCCCGGGTCGGCCACCGCGAGCGGCTGGACCGCGAGAAGAGCGCCCTGGAAGCGGAGCTGGCCCAAGCCCGCGGCACCGCCGACAGCGTGGCCGCGCGGGCCGCGCAGCTGGAGCGGCAGGTCGCCCTGCTCACCGAGGCCGCCGACACCGCGCGCACCGCCGAGGACGCCGCCCAGCGGCTCAAGGACGCCGACGCCCGCCTGGCCGACGCCGCCTTCCGCGCCGGCTTCGACACCCCGCAGGCCGCTGCCGCCGCACTCCTCGACGACGCCGCCCACCGCGAGCTCCAACGGCGGCTCGACGCCTGGCAGTCCGAGGAGGCCGCCGTACGCGCCGTCCTCGCCGAGGCCGACACCGCGGCCGCAGCCCAGCAGCCGCCGGCCGACGTGCTGTCCGCGGAACGGACGGCGGCCATGGCGGCCCAGCGGGCCCGCGACGCCGCGTCCGCGCGCGACGCGGCCGCCCGCCGCTGCACCGAACTCGACCGGTTGTCCGCCCGAGCGGCCACCGCCGTACGCCAACTCGCCCCACTGCGCGAGGAGTACGACCGTGTGGCCCGCCTCGCCGCGCTCACCGCCGGCACCTCCGCGGACAACGAACGCAGGATGCGGCTGGAGTCGTACGTGCTGGCGGCCCGCCTCGAACAGGTCGCCGCCGCCGCGACCGTACGGCTGCAGCGCATGTCGTCCGGCCGCTACACCCTCGTCCACTCCGACGACCGGGCCGGGCGCGGCCGCAGCGGGCTCGGGCTGCACGTGGTCGACGCCTGGACCGGGCGGGAGCGGGACACGGCGACGCTGTCCGGCGGTGAGACGTTCTTCGCCTCGCTCGCCCTCGCCCTCGGCCTCGCGGACGTCGTCACCGACGAGGCCGGCGGCGTCCGCCTCGACACCCTCTTCATCGACGAGGGCTTCGGCAGCCTCGACGACCAGACCCTCGACGAGGTCCTCGACGTCCTCGACTCCCTGCGCGAACGCGACCGCAGTGTCGGGATCGTCAGCCATGTCGCGGATCTGCGGCGGCGGATCCATGCACAGTTGGAGGTCGTGAAGGGGAGGTCGGGGTCGGTGCTGCGGCAGCGGGGGCACTGAGCGAGGGGGCGTCGGGGGAGCGGCGCCCATTGGATGACACTCGTCCCGCAGGACAGCGTGACTGGGCTGACGTCAGGCTCCTGGGTACGCTCGGTGGCGAGCCTGTCGCACAGTGGTGCGCATCGAGGGGGACCGGATGCTGGATCAGACGCTGATCGCGCTGGCGTCAGCGGCGGGGGCGGCCGTTGCCTCCGCGGCCGGCACAGACGCCTGGCAGGGCCTGCGTCAACGCGTGGCCCGCATCTTCGGCCGGGGGGACACGGCAGAGGAGCGGGTCGCCCTGCAACGACTCGACGGGGTGGTCGTCGAGTTGGAAGGTGCCGGAGCCGAGGGGAGGGAACGGGTCCGGGCGCGGGCGGTGGCCGCGTGGGAGACTCGCTTTCACGATCTCCTGGAAGACGCCGATGACGAGGGCCGTGCCGAGTTGGTTCGGCAGCTCAACGAGTTGGTGACGTACCGGCACCAGTCGCCGGGCGGGGCGTCCGCCGGTGAGGGTGGGCTCGCCGTCGCGGGCGCAGTCGACATCCGCGCCGATCGGGGCTCGGCTGCCGCCGGTGTGATGGGTGATGTGACGATCGGAAACCCTCAGCGGCCGGGCCCGGGGGGCAGCTGACGGCCTCCGGAGTCATCCCGGCGATCCCTGACTTCACCCGTGCTTCGATCAACGCACACCACCACAGCGTTGCCGCCCACAGCATCAACCGCTTCGACTACTACGCCGCGCCACGAGCGCCGACAGCATGGCCGCATGCCGTCGGCGTGATTCCGCGACAGGCCGAGTGCTTCCAACACCGTGGCGCCGTGGAGGCACTGGAACGGGCGGTGGCCGACGGCGGCACCGCAGTTCTGTGCCAAGTGCTCTCGGGAACAGGCGGCGTCGGCAAGACCCAACTGGCCGCGCACTACGCACGCCGAGCTTGGCGAGAAGGGGCTGTGGATCTTCTGGCGTGGGTCAACGCGTCGAGCCGTGAGTCAATCCTCAGCTCCTACAGCCAACTCGCGGAAGACGTGGCGGCAGCGGACTCGAGCGACCCGGAACAGGCGGCCTGCCGTTTCCTGGCGTGGGCCGAGACGACCGATCGCCGATGGCTGATCGTGCTGGACGACCTGGCCGATCCCGCTGACCTCAGGGGCCTGTGGCCGCCCCCGAATCCCCGAGGCCGGGTACTGGTGACGACTCGCCGCCGCGACGCGGCTCTGGGCGGTCACAGTCGGGTCCGCATCGATGTCGGCCTGTTCACTCCGGCTGAGGCGGAGAGCTACCTGGTCACCCAACTGGCTGCCTTCGGCCGCCGGGACGATGGCGTGCAGATCGCCGGCCTCGCCGCCGACTTGGGCCACTTGCCGCTGGCCCTGGCCCAGGCAGCGGCCTATCTCATCGATCTCGGCATGGACTGCGCGGGATACCGCGCGCGGCTCGCTGACCGCAGCCGGACACTCTCCGAGCTGGTTCCGGATGACAGCGGCCTGCCCGACGACCATCGTGCGGCGCTGCAGGCCACGTGGTCGCTGTCAGTCGAACATGCGGATCGGCTTCGCCCTCGAGGCCTGGCGCGCCCGATGCTGCACCTGGCCGGCTTGCTCGACGCCAATGAGATCCCCGTAGAAGTGCTGACCAGCCCCCCGGCTCTGCGCTACCTGACCGACCGCCGACCTGTCGGTGCTCAGGGTCAACCTGTTCCAGTGAGCCTGGAAGAGGCAGCAGGCGCGTTGCGCTGTCTGGACAGGCTCAGCCTGGCCGACCACATACTTGACGGTCCGCATCAGACGGTGCGTGTCCATGGCCTCATCCAGCGGACCACACGGGAGACGTTGTCTTCTTCAGTACGGGACGTCGCTGCTGTGACCTGCGCAGACGCACTGGTTGCCGTGTGGCCCACCGCCGAGCGGAACCCAGCCCTCGAGCAGACCCTGCGTGCCAACGCCGAAGCCCTGATCTCCCACGCCGACTCGGCCCTGTGGCACTCGGGCTGCCATCCCGTGCTGCTTCGCATCGGCGAGAGTCTCGGAGTCACAGGTCTGGCGGTCGCGGCTCGTGCGTATTTCCAAGCCCTCCACACCGCGGCCTGCGCGTACCTGGGCCCGGATCACCCGGACGCATTGACCATCCGCCACTACCTCATCACATGGCAGGGAGAGACAGGCGATCTCGGAAGCGCGCTGACCGGCTTCGGCGCTCTGCTGGCGGATCGGCTGCGGGTGCTCGGTCCCGACCACCCGGAGACACTGGCCACGCGTGGTGACATGGCCGCTGTGCAGGGCCGGGCGGGTGACCCGGCCGGAGCTGCCGAGGCCTCGGCGGAGGTGCTCGAGGACTCGCTGCGGGTTCTCGGCAGCGGGCACCCCCAGACCCTCACTGCGCGGTTGAACGTGGCCCACTGGACGGGAGCGGCCGGCAACCCCAGCGGTGCCGTGACGGCCTGCGAAGCCCTGCTCGCCGACACCTCCCGGCTGGTCGGACCCGACGACCGCAGGACGCGTGCCGTCCGACTCCACTTGGGCATCTGGAGGGGTGAGGCAGGTGACCCGGCAGGTGCCGTTTCCGATTTCGAGCAGCTCTTGGTCGATCAGCTGCGGGTACTGGGCCCGAACCACCCCCAGACTCTCATTACCCGCAACGACCTGGCACGGTGGCGGGGCAAGGCCGGAGACCCGGAGGCCGCTGTGTCCGATTTCGAGCAGCTCCTGCTCGATCAGCTGAGAGTGCTGGGCCCGGACCACCCCGACACTCTCACCACCCGCCACGACCTCGCCTCCTGGCGAGGCGAAGGAGGCGATGCCGGGAGTGCCGTCAGCGGCTTGGAGAGACTGCTGGCGGATCGGCTGCGCGTGTTGGGTCCGGATCACCCGGACACGCTGACCACCCGTGCGAACCTCGCCTATTGGCGTGGCAAGGCCGGCGATGCAGCGGGTGCGGTCATCGCCACGTCGGAGTTACTGGCCGACCGGCTGCGTGTGCTTGGCCCGGATCACGTCGACACTCTGACCACTCGCCACAACCTCGCGCGGTGGCGGGCTGAAGCAGGAGATGCGGCAGGTGCCGCCGTCGCCGAGTCCGAGGTGCTCGCCGATCGGCTGCGCGTGCTGGGACCCGATCACCCCCACACCCTCTCTGCCCGGCACCACCTCGCACACTGGGTCGGGGAGGCAGGAGACCCCGGTGGTGCTGCGGTGGCTCTTGCACAGTTGCTCGCCGATCAACTGCGCGTGCTCGGCCCGAGGCACCCTGCCACTCTGGCCACGGAAGGCAGCCTCGCCTTTTGGAAGGAATCGGCACAGCGCGAGTGACCGGTAGGGGGCAACTTCAATTGGCTTGGGGGACACATTGCCTGGACGGGCTCTGTCCGATGCCGAACGGATGCTGTGGGAGGCGTTCCTCACGGGTGGGCTGGTCGATCTCCGCGGTTGTGCTGAAGGGGCTGCTCGAGCCGCTGACGGAGTCGTGCGGGCCGAGGTGATCGGGCGCCTTCTTCTGGGCGAACGCGAACCCGTGCCCGGGTACGTACCGGCTCTGCGCCTGCGGAACGCCGTCGTGGCAGGGGCCCTGGACCTGTCCGGCTGCGACGTGCCGTACGCCGTGATCATGACGGACTGCGGCTTCGCGCTTCCGCGCGCGGGTTGCGGAACACCCCGTGCTCCGCGTGGCATGACCGCCAAGCGGAAGAACGCGGACGGGACACGAGCAATGTGGTGGGTCGGGGAAGCGCAGCGGGTGCGCAGGTTGTGGTGGGCAGGCGCATTGGCGGTGACCGGCCTGACCCAAGTGGCCGTCGTGGTCTTCGTCGACGGCAAGGCCGTGGCCGAGCGGTGGACGCCTGCTCTGGGAATCGTGGTGTCGGTGGTGGGGCTGCTGTCCACCCTGGTACAGGGTCAGCCCGGTGCCGGGGACGGCTCCGGCCCCGACTGGCTGAAGGGCCGCGCGGACGCCCTGGCCGGGGCCATGGAGGACATGTGGGCGGCCGAGGCGCGGCTGCGCCGACTGCAGGACCCCGAGCCTCTGCCTGTCCGGTGGCGCGCGGTTGATGCCCCGCTTGCCGATCACGACGCGAACGTGCGGCAGGGCGCAGACATGGACCCTGCCTTGCGGGCGGGGCAGTTGAGTGACATCGCTGCAGCTTTCCTCGCCTCGCCCTCACGCCGGGTGGTCGTTCTCGGGCCGCCCGGATCCGGAAAGACGGTCCTGGCCATGAAGCTGGTCCTGGACTTGCTGGCAACCCGGGAACCGGGCCATGCCGTGCCGGTCGTGCTGCCCGCCGGCACCTGGGATGCCGCTCGGGAATCCTTGCGCGTCTGGGTGGCCGCCCGGCTTGCAGTCGACTTCCCCGCGCTGGCCGCCAGGCTGCCGGGCGGCGGAACCATGGCCGACGCCTTGGTCGCCGCGCGGCTGGTGCTGCCGGTCCTCGACGGTTTCGACGAACTGCCCGCGGCACAGCGCGTACCGGCGATGCGTCGTCTCAACGCTGAACTGGATGCCAATTCGGCGCTGTTGCTCACGAGCAGGACCGACGCGTATGCCGCTACCGTCGACGCCTGCGACGTCCTCACCGCTGCTGCAGTCGTCGAACTGTCCCCGCTGTCCTTGACGGACACCGCCGAGTATCTGACCCGGACGTCGCGCCCGGTGCGCAGGGCGGACGGCGGGATCGGCACGGCCTGGAGCGCGACGCTGGAGCGCCTGGGCACACCTGGCGGGCCGCCGGAGCAGGCCCTGCGGATGGTGCTGAGCAGACCTCTCATGGTTGCCATGGCGCGTGCCGTGTACAACGACGGCCCTCGCGACCCTGGGGAGCTGCTGGGCGGCCGGTTCACCACGGCAGTCCAGATCGAGGAGCATCTGCTCGAGGCCTTCGTACCCGCCGTGTTCAACGACATGGACGACCCGCTGCACAACTCCCCGGAGCCGCAGAGCTGGCTCGGATTCCTGGCCCGTCACCTGCGCCGACGGGGCACCGGTCAACTGGCCTGGTGGGAGTTGCAGAGCGCGATTCCCTGGATGGTGCAGTTGGTGGCGCCGGGCGCTCTTGCGGCATGCCTGTCCGCTGTCGTGACGGGAGCGGTCATGATGCTCGTGGCGCCTGAGAAGCTGCGCGACCTGTGGGTCAGCGGCGAGCTGATCGCACTGGCCGGCAACGGCGGAGGAGTCGTTGCCGGCTGCATGGTGGGGCTCGCCGTGTTCTCGAACCGCGCCGCCGCGACCCCGCTGCGCGGCTTGGTCATGAGGGCTGCACTCGTGGCCGCGGTGTTCGGAATCCTCATCGGTGTGACGGCTCAGCCGCTTTACGGAGCCTCCATCCACAATCTTGGAGACGCATGGCTCTTCCGCTTCCTGTCCGGCGTTCTCTTCGGCACGGCCGTGTCGGCTGTGTTCGCGATGGCAGGAGTCACGACGAATCCCGCCCCGCTCGGCCTGCCCTGGGCCGGTCCCACGGTCGCCCGCCACATCGGAACGGCTGCCGTCATCGTGCTGTTCGGCGCTGCGATCCTGGTCATGGCTCCCTTCTCCCCGGCCGGCACGGTATGGCGGGCGAGCGCGCTGGTCGTCGTCATGGGGGCGGCAGGGCTGGCCGTCTTCCGCGCTCAGCGAGGTGGACCACGCAGGGCCCCGTACCGTGGACCGGGCCGACGGCAGATCCTGCATTTCGGTCAGGGCCTCGTCCGTGGGACGGCCACTTGCCTGCTGATCGGTTTGGCACTCGGCCCCGCCATCGGCGCCGTGATGGGCACCATCATCGAATGGCGGGCCACCCGATCGGCGACCGTACACGCTGATGCCCACGACGCGGGAAGCGAGCCCGACGGCGTACGCCGCGCGACAACCCCCACATGGATCTTTGCCGTGTACCCCGACGACACCAAGACGGCCGAACCCGCCAAGCCGGTCGCGCTGATCCTGATGGAGAACACCAGAAACAAGTCGGAGGCATGGGTCTACGCACCACCTGGCCCGGGTGCAGGCTGTCACGAACGCTATCGGCGGTGCACTGCGCACGTCGCCCGGGTGCGGTTCAGAACCCAGAACGGGGTCTGGCACGTCCAAGTCGTCGGCCACGATGCGCGGGATCTCACTCTGCTGTCCTCCCTGCATCCGCCGGCCGCCTGGTGGTTCTGGCAGATCGGCCGTTGGGGCTTGGTGAAGAACTGCATCAAGGGTGGTATTGCCTCCGGCCTCGTACTGGGCCTCATCGGGGGTTGCGTCTGCGGCGTCTACCGCTGGCTCGATACGCCCGCCGACCCGACCCGTGCCGCGAGTCCGTCCGCAAGCTTGCGAGGGGACCGGCTCGCTGTGGTGACCCGGGGTGCCGCTGTGACCATCGCAGGGTCCGCCGCCAGCGCGGTTCTGCTTCTGACCACGCGGGACTGGTTCGGGATGCATGGCATGGCACTACAAATGGCCCTGGTCATGGGCCCGTTGGCGTTGATCCTGAGCGCATATGGTCGACTGACTGTCGCACGGCTCTGGCTCGGCGCCACCGGCCGACTGCCCTGGCGGCTCATGACGTTCCTCGAGGAGGCCCACACACGAGGTGTACTACGACAGGCCGGCGCGCGTTACGAGTTCCGGCACCTCCGGCTCCAGGAATGCCTTGAAGCGAGCAGTCCGTCCAATGAGCCGGAGACCACGGATGCCTCCGCTGGACGCTGATGGGGGGCGGGCGCATGCACTGCGGCAGCGGGCCGGCACGCCCCGCTCCAAAGACAGCGTGATGACGGAGTGACGTCACCGGCCCAGCGGCCGGCGGTGCAGAGGCGAGGAGTAGACGACACTCGTCGTGACCGAGCCCAGTGCGCCGATCTTGCCGGACACCTCCTCCAGGTGCCGCATCGAGCGGGCCGCGACCTTGATGACGAAGCAGTCGTCGCCGGTCACGTGATGGGCCTCCAGGATCTCGGGCGTGGCGGCGACCAGGTCGTGGAAGGGCTTGTAGTTGCCGTTGGGGTACCGCAGGCGCACGAAGGCCAGGATCGGCAGCCCCAGCCGCTCGGGGTCGACGACCGCCGCGTACCCCTGGATGACGCCCGCCTCCTCCAGCCGTCGCACCCGTTCCGTGACCGCGCTCGCGGACATGGAGACGGCACGGGCCAGCTCGGCGAAGCTGGCGCGGCCCTCGCGCTGAAGGACATCGAGGATGCGCCAGTCGGTGGCGTCCGGGGAAAACGCGGTCATGGGCGAGAAATAGCAGGCGAATCCCTGGCGGATCAAGAGGAGCGCCGGGGATCTCCCCTTCAGGAAGTGGATCAACGACCATAGATTTCTGGTCATGACGACTACCGCAGCCACCACCGCCAACCCCGTCCTCCGCGTCGCCCCCGCCGCCCCGGCCGAGGCCGCCGCCTACTTCCGGGCGAGCCTCGCCTTCCACGCGGACGTCTCCGACGTCGCCGCGGCGCTCGCATCCGGCGGCGACCCCGGGTTCGTCGTCGTGGACTCCCGTTCCACCGAGTCCTGGGACCAGGGCCACATCCCGGGCGCGATCCACCTCCCCACCGCCCTCATCCCCGAGCAGGCCGAGCAGCTCCTCGACAGGTCCGTGCCCGTCGTGACGTACTGCTGGGGGCCGGGCTGCAACGGCGCGACCCGTGCCGCACTCGCCCTCGCCGAACTCGGCTACCAGGTCAAGGAGATGCTCGGCGGCTTCGAGTACTGGGCACGCGAGGGCTTCGAGTTCGAGACCTGGCAGGGCCGTGAGAGCCGCCCCGCCGACCCGCTGACCGCGCCGGTGGACGCGGAGAACTGCGGTTGCTGAGGTCGGAGTCGGCCACGGTGAATGTGTGGGACCTGTGTCCGTGTAGGTTCTGCTGCCATGGTGCGATACGCGGAACCGGGCGCGGTGGACTGGGTGGAGTCGGGCGGCGGCCCGCTGATAGCGGTACCGGAGACGGTGCTGCCGTTCTGGGCGGGCGCCGACGGCGACGAGACGGCGTCCGACTACGACCGGGCCTGCGAGGTCGACGGATCCGTCGGACTCCTGCCCGTCGGGGACAGCGCGGCGCTGGTCTTCGGTGACGAGCCCGCGTCCACCTCGTACCTGCCCGACCACGGCGTCTTCGTACGGTGGTGCGCGGCCGACTCCGAGGAGGAACTCCTGGCCCGGGTTCCGGCGGCCCTGGCCTCGGCGGACTGGGGCCATGAGGTGCGCTGGAAGGTACCGGGAACGGTCGTCCTGTTCGACTCGGCCTGGCCGGGCCGGGAGACGGAACGGACCGAGCATCTGCGGGTCGCCCTGGAGCCCGGGCCGTACGCGGTACGCGCCGCCCATGTGCAGCCCGGCCCGGAGACCTGGCTGGGACTGGTCGAGCTCCGACGGCTGCCGCACTGAGCCCACGGGCTTGCGGCGGACAACCTACCGACCGCGCAGGCTCGCACGCCCGACCGGCTGGCCCTACCAGGCTCGCGCCTATGACCGACCGACCGTACAGGCTCAAACGCACGACCGGCTGGCCTTACAGGCCCACACCCATGACCGACCGACCGTACAGGCTCGCGCGCACAATCAACTGACCGTACAGGCTCACGCGCAACCAACCGTCCCCGCGCGCCAGCCGGACCAGCCACCGACCGCACGGGCGCGAGCGAGCCACCAACTGCCCCGAGCGCGGGCGTGGCACCAACTCCCAAGGGTGCGTACGCGGCACCAACTCCCACGGGCGCCTGCGCAATAACCGGATGCGCCGCACCCGGCCGTTCCCCATCATGATCTGTCATGCCCAAACTCCCGCACCCCGCCCCCGAAGACCTCCGCCGCGACCCCCTGCCCCTGCGCGGCCGGACCGCCCTGGTCACCGGAGCCAGCAGACGCGGCGGCATCGGCCATGCGGTGGCCCGGCGGCTCGCCGCGTACGGGGCGAGCGTCTATCTGCACCACCATGTGCCGCACGACGCCGCCATGCCCTGGGGAGCCGATCGGCCCCTGGAGGTCGTCGCCTCCGTGCGTGAGGCGCTCGGTGATCCCGACGCCGAGGTGCTCTCGGGCCCGGGCGACCTCTCGGACCCCGCCGCTCCCGCCGAACTGATCGCCACGGCGGCCTCGGCCCTCGGCGGACGGCTCGACATCCTGATCGCCAATCACGCGCTGAGCGGCTCCGACGGCACCCTCGACGAGATCGACGCCACGATGCTCGACGCGCACTGGGCGGTCGACACCCGCTCGGTCCTGCTGCTCGTCCAGGCCCACGCCCGGTTGCGGCCGGCCGGCCCCGGCGGGCGCGTGGTGATGATGACCTCCGGACAGGACATCGCGGGCGGCATGCCCGGCGAGATCGCCTACGCCCTCCAGAAGGGCGCCCTCGCCTCGATCACCCGCTCCCTGTCCACCACACTCGCCGAGCAGGGGATCACGGTGAACACCGTCAACCCCGGCCCCGTCGACACGGACTACCTGACCGGCGAGGTGTACGAGGCCGTGGCGGCCCGCTTCCCCGCCGGCCGATGGGGGATGCCCGACGACCCGGCCCGCCTCATCGCGTGGCTGGCGACGGACGAGGCGGGCTGGATCACCGGTGAGGTCATCAACTCAGAAGGCGGATTCCGGCGTTGAGGTGACCGTGTCCGACAACGGCTTCAGATGTTGACGCGACCGCCGCGTCAGAGCCGGGCCAGCTCGTCCACCAGGTCGTCCAGGCCGAGGGAACCCTGGGACAGGGCCGCCATGTGCCACGCCTTGAGGTCGAAGGCGTCGCCGTGCCGCTCGCGGGCCTTGTCGCGGCCCAGCAGCCAGGCCCGCTCGCCGAGCTTGTAGCCGATGGCCTGGCCCGGAATCGTCAGATACCGGGTCAGCTCGCTCTCCACGAAGTCCGCCGGACGGCTGCTGTGCGCGCCGAAGAACTCCTGGGCCAGCTCGGGAGTCCAGCGCTCGCCCGGGTGGAAGGGGGAGTCGGCCGGGATCTCCAGCTCCAGGTGCATGCCGATGTCGACGATCACACGGGCGGCCCGCATCATCTGCGCGTCGAGGTAGCCCAGCCGCTGCTCCGGATCCGTGAGGAAACCGAGCTCGTCCATGAGCCGCTCCGCGTACAGCGCCCAGCCCTCGGCGTTGGCGCTGACCCCGCCGATCGTGGCCTGGTAGCGGGAGAGGTTCCCGGCGACGTACGTCCACTGCGCGAGCTGGAGGTGATGGCCCGGCACGCCCTCGTGGTACCAGGTCGAGACCAGGTCGTAGACGGGGAAGCGGGTCTGGCCCATCGTCGGCAGCCAGGTGCGGCCCGGACGCGAGAAGTCCTCCGAGGGAGGCGTGTAGTAGGGCGCCGCGGCACCGCCGGGCGGCGCGATGCACGACTCCACCTTCCGTACCGGCTCGGCGAGTTCGAAGTGCGTACCGTCCAGCTTCTCGATCGCCTCGTCCATCAGGCCCTGGAGCCAGTCACGGACCTCGTCGACGCCCTCGATGTGCCGGCCGTGCTCGTCCAGGTGCGCCAGCGCCACCCACGGGGTCGCGGCGCCGGGCAGGATCTTCTCGGCCTCCTTCTTCATCTCGCCGAGCAGCCGGTGGTACTCGGACCAGCCGTACGCGTACGCCTCGTCCAGGTCGAGGTCCGTGCCGTTGAAGTACCGCGCCCAGCGGGCGTAGCGCTCGCGGCCCACCGTGTTCGGCGCGCCCTCGATCGCCGGTGCGTACACGTCGCGCACCCAGTCGCGCAGCTCCACCACGGCGGCCGTCGCCCCGCGGGCGGCCTCGTCCAGCTCCGTCCGCAGCGACTCGGGACCGGCCGACGCGAAGTCCTCGAACCAGCCGCGGCCTTCGCCCGTGTCCGCCCACTCGGTGAGCTGGTCGACGAAGGTGGCGGTCGGGCGCGGGGCCGCGTACAGCTTGCGCTCCAGCCCCAGGGCCAGAGACTCGCGGAAGCCCGCCAGCGTCGCCGGCACCGCGCGCAGCCGCTCCGCGATCGCCGCCCAGTCCTCGTCGGTCTGGTTGGGCGTGACGGTGAAGACCTCGCGGACCGAGTGCGCGGGCGTGCCCAGGTTGCCGATCCTGCGCAGGCCCTCGTCGGCCTCGTGCACGGCGAGCTCCGCCGTCAGCCGCTCGCGCAGCAGGCGCGCACACCGGCGCTCGATGTCACTGTCCGCTCCCGGCCGGCGCTCCGCCTCGTCGAGACGCGCCAGCGTGGCGCGCTGCAGTTCCGCGAGCGCCTCCTGGCCCGCCGGCGACAGGTCGGGGAGCTTGCTCGAGCTTTCCTTCACGCCGAGATACGTACCGGTGACCGGGTCGAGGGCGATGAGCTCGTCGACATACGCGTCGGCGACCTCACGGGGCAGCGGGCTCTTGGTCTCAGACATGCGGTCCATCCTCATACGAGGGGCCGCGGTACGTCACTCCGATTGAGCTGAGGGCGAAGGCGGGAGCAGGGGACCGCACTCCCACTGCTGGAAGATCAACCGAGTCTCCACCCGGGCGACTTCCCGGCGGGCGGTGAACTCGTCCAGGACCAGGCGCTGCAGATCCGCCATGTCCGCCACCGCGACATGGACGAGGTAGTCGTCAGGACCGGTGAGATGGAAGACGGTCAGCGCCTCCGGCAGGGCCCGGATCCGTTCCACGAACGGCCCCACCAGCTCCCTTCGGTGCGGCCTGACCTGCACGGACAGCAGCGCTTGCAGACCCCGCCCGAGCTTCGCCGGATCCAGCTGAAGCCGATTACCGAGAATCACGCCGGACCGGCGCAGCCGGGTCACCCGGTCCAGGCAGGTCGACGGCGCGACCCCGACCTGCGCGGCGAGATCGCGGTAGGTGGTCCGGGCGTCGTTCTGCAGAAGTCTCAGCAGCTGGAGATCCACCGGGTCCAGTACGACAGATTCGGCCATTGGCCGAACGTAGCACGGGGCGTCACCACTACGGCCCGGCCACTGTTCACCCTTCCGGTCATGGACACGCCCCTGGACACGCCCGCGTACGACGGCGTACGCCGCACAGCACCCAGAGCCCTCGCCACCGAGGCCGTGCACGCCGGCCGCGACGACCTGGCCCGACAGGGCCTGCATGCCCCGCCGATCGACCTGTCCACCACCTACCCCTCGTACGACAGCCGCGCCGAGGCCGCCCGCATCGACGCGTTCGCCACGACCGGCGCGGAGCCGGACGGCCCGCCCGTCTACGGCCGCCTCGGCAACCCGACCGTCGCCCGCTTCGAGACCGCCCTGGCCCGCCTGGAGGGCACCGAGGCCGCGGTCGCCTTCGCCAGCGGCATGGCCGCGCTGAGCGCGGTTCTCCTCGTACGGGCCTCGATGGGCCTGCGCCACGTCGTCGCCGTACGCCCCCTCTACGGCTGCAGCGACCACCTGCTGACCGCCGGCCTGCTGGGCTCGGAGGTGACCTGGACCGATCCGGCCGGCATCGCGGAGGCCCTGCGGCCCGACACGGGCCTGGTGATGGTCGAGTCCCCGGCGAATCCCACCCTCGCCGAGGTGGACCTGCGGGCGGTGGCCCACGCCTGCGGCTCGGTCCCGCTGCTCGCGGACAACACCTTCGCCACGCCGGTGCTCCAGCGCCCCGCCGAACAGGGCGCGCGACTGGTGCTGCACAGCGCGACCAAGTACCTCGGCGGGCACGGGGACGTGATGGCGGGCGTGGTGGCCTGCGACGAGGAGTTCGCCGGACGCCTGCGGCAGATACGGTTCGCCACGGGCGGCGTCCTGCACCCGCTGGCCGGGTACCTGCTGCTGCGCGGCCTGTCCACCCTGCCCGTGCGAGTCCGGGCCGCCTCCGCGACCGCCGCCGAACTCGCCCGCCGCCTCGCCGCCGACCCGCGGGTAGCCCGCGTCCACTACCCGCGCATCGGCGGCGCGATGATCGCCTTCGAGATCCACGGCGACCCGCACGAGGTCATCGCCGGCGTCCGCCTGATCACCCCCGCCGTGAGCCTCGGCAGCGTCGACACCCTCATCCAGCATCCGGCGTCCATCAGCCACCGCATCGTGGACGCGGACGACCGCCGCGACGCCGGGGTGAGCGACCGGTTGCTGCGGATGTCGGTGGGTCTGGAGGACGTGGAGGACGTGTGGGCGGATCTGGACGCTGCGCTGGAGCGCCCCGACAGGGGCGCGGGGCCGTATCAACATGCGGCTCCGCCGCGGGGCGCGACCAGCCACAACGAACCCGCAGTGGCCGGCCGTCACTAGCCCCTACGGTGCTTGGGCCTTCCCCCGCTCACCCGCACTCGACAGTCGCTCCGTAACCCCCACGGCGCCCTCTGGCTCAACCGGCGGAGCCAACCGCGCCGTGATGACGAGGGTCCCCTCCTCGACCTGATAGTCGAGGGGGAGCCCCAACCCACGCATCGCGGCGACCATCCCGGTGTTGGACGACTGCGTCACCGCGTACACGCTCTCGCAGCCCGCCTCCACCGCCATCCCCACCAACCTGCGGAGCAACTCGCCGCCGATGCCCCGCTGCTGCCACGCGTCCTCCACGAGCAGCGCGACCTCCGTCTCGTCACCGTCCCACAGCAGATGACCGAGCCCGACGATGCGCCCCGACGCGGTCTGCACGGCGAGCGTCCGCCCGAACCGAGGACTGAGCAGATGCCTGAGATAGCGGTCGGCATCACCGACCGGCCCGTGGTACCGCATCCTGAGCGTCCCGGCCGAGCACCGCTCGTGCATCTCCTTCGCGGCCGCCAGGTCACCGGTGTCCGCCCGCCGCACCATGATGTCGTTGCCCTCGGGCAGCGTCAGCACGTCCTGGCTGCGCGGCACGCGCGAGCCCAGCCGGGCGTCCAGCTCCACCAGTGCCCGTGCCCGCGCGAACTCGGTCGGCGTGAACGGCAGATACGGCCGCTCCACCGTGATCACTCCACCTTCCGGCGCCCGCAGCCGCATCACGGTGTCCTCCAGCGCCCCTTCCACAGGTACCGGCGCCGGCCCCCGGCCGCCCCCGGCCGGCACTGCGGGCAGCGAACGGATCGTGCACCGGCCGAGCAACTGCCGCAGCGCCAGCGGCAGTTCCGCCGCGTCCAGGGCGGTACGGGTGGCGAGGCCGAGCACCCGCGTCGGCGCGTCCACCAGATCATGGGCGTCGGCCCGCTCGATCCAGGTGCCGGCACCGCCGGCCACGGAGACCGCACGGGTGATCTCGGCAGCGGCGAGCCCGCCGGGTGAACGCAGCAGGAACTCGTCCACCGTGCCCTCGGCGAGCGGATGCGTCTGGAGACTCAGGATGTCCACCCGCAGCCCGGCGAGCGCCGTGCACAGCGTGGCCAGTGACCCCGGCTCGTCCTTCACCGTCGTCCGCATCCGCCACAGCGCACCCTCCTCGGACAGGGTCGCGGCCGCGTCCTGCGACTGGTCCGACGGCCCGGCCTGCTCCTCGGGGCGCGGCCGGGCACCGGTATCGCTCGTCGGCGGTGCGTGACCGTGGCGGCGTGCCCACCATGTGTGGAACCCCGCCGTGGCGGCCAGCACGGCCGCCGAGACCAGCAGCAGTTCTGGCCCGTCGGGCCCGTGGCCGATCAGGTTCGCCACGGCGTCGGCCACCGCCACCGCCGTGAAGAGCGCGGCGAGCTCGATGATGTCGCGCCGCCAGTGGTGTACAGGACGGCCGTGCTTCGCGCGCGTCACATCAGACATGTCTCGACTCATGCAGCCACTGTGAAGGAAGGGTGTTGCGTGATCACGAACGCTTTGTGACCGGGCGGTAAAGAGCACTTATGTCTGGTTTGCGTCGCTCGACGTCATGCGGCCACCCCCTCTGCCAGCGCGCTGCGAAGACGCCGGGCCTGGGTCACGAGCCGGGACGAGCCTCGGCGGTCCGCCGTCCGCGCCAGGTGCGGCAGTTCCTCGCGTGTCCCTGTTCGCTCGGCGCACTCCGCGGCGACGGTCAGGAGATCGGCCATGCCCCGTGCCGGTGCCGCCGCTGCCCCGCCGGTGGCGAGGTCGGCGAGCAGGACGGGCAGGGCATGCCGGAGTACGGCCCAGACGGTGCCGTTCGCCCCCGTGGCCGCCGCCGTCCGCACCGACTCCACGAGCCGCGACGCCTTCACGGCCCCGCGCCGGACCAGCTGCCCGAGATCCGCACCCAGCCGGGCCGCGTCGAGCTGCCCGCGCGCCGCCAGCACCAGCAGGGCGTCCACGGCGGCGAGCCGGTCCTCCGGATGCCGCGCGCCGAGCCCGTACGCCACGGCCAGGTGCACGGCCTCGCCGGGCTCGCCGCCGGATTCGGCGAGGAGCGGGAGTATCGCGGCGGCACCCCGGTTGTCGTCCACGGCGACCGTCGACAGGTCGTGCAGCAGCCTGAGCGCGACGAGTTCACGCCGCTCGGGGAGGAGAGCGAGCCAGTGCGGCCGTATGCCGTCGTCCCAGTGGTAGCAGTGCCGACGGTCACCGTAGACGCTCACCGGCCGGCCGAGGGGGCGGAACTCCCGCGGAAAGCCGTCCTGCAGCTCCAGGAGTTCACCGCACTCCAGCAGGATGCGCGCGCCGGCGATCCGCCGCCTAGCGACAGGCAGGGTCGGGACGTCCGCGGTGAGCCACCTCGCCAGCCGTGTCCCTTCCGCCGTGCCGAGCTCGGCCGCCCGGAGTGCGGCCGCCTCGGCCGCCCCACGGTCGTCGCGCCGCACCCGCAGCAGCGCCTGCGCGAAGTCGGCCGACGAGACCCGGGCACCCAGCCGCCCGTACGTGTCGAGGCGTGTCACGAGCTCGTCCGGCTCCAACAGGCCGGTGCTCCAGGTGGGAGTGGACAGCAGGAAGGGCAGCGGCTCCGTGCGGATCCGGTAGGCGACCTCCCAGACGCGGGCGTTGAAGGCACGGGTCAGGGCGCCGTGTACGCACTCGGACTCCGACGCCCCGTGCGGGACCGCGGCGTGCAGAGTGTCCGTGGGTATCTTGCCGAGCAGCGTCGCGAGGAGGAGTTCCAGGCGGTGCGGTTGGCCGCTGAAGTGGTCGTTCAAGCGGTACTGCGAGCACTCGGCCGTCACCCACCACAAGCGGGCGACCACAGGGCCGAGTGCCTTCACCAACGCGTCACTGTCCTGGTGGGCATGGCGCACCAACCCGTCCAGCGTGCGCTCGAACGTCGCCACGTCCGCGCCGGACGACAGCAACGCACCGACCTCCTCGGCGAGTTCGATCACGGACTCAGGAGCGGGTGCCAGGCGCACCGGCTCGGGTGGGGACGGCAGCACCTCCTCGTATGCCACCGGTACCGCGGACGCAGGAGCCGCTCCGAGGCTCTGGACCGCCCGCGCGCGCAGGACGGGGATCAACAGCTCGGCGGACGATACGAGTTCGTCCCGCGCTTGAGCGTCCTGAACCTTGCCGATATGGCGTTCCACCAGCTTCAGCGCCCGCTCCTGCACGTCCGAGTCCTCGTGCCCGAAGGCCTGGGCGGCGGCGGGCAGCACGGCCGCGACGGCGGACGCGTCGCGGGCGATCACCTTGCCCAGCAGGATCAGCTGGGCGCGCACGAGCTTCTTCTCGGTGCGGAAGAGGACGGCGCCCGACATGTCGACCAGTTGCTGTGTCGTCAGTTCACCGTCCAGGGCCAGCGAAGCCAGCACCGAGTGGGCGTGACCGGCCACCACGGACGGGGCGTCGCAGGCCAGCGCCAGCCAGTCGGCCGTGTGCTCCCGCTGCTCGTGCCGCGTCAGCGCCAGTGCCTTCAACAGCCCCAGAAAAACCCGGAGATCGGGGACGCGGCCACCCCGCAGGAGGCGGGCCACGCATGCGTCGATCATCGTCGTCCGGTCGAGCACGCCCTCGGCGGTGAGCAGGGAGAGGGCCTCGGCCCAACTGCCCGGTCCCTCACCCCTGATCCAGCCCGACATGGCGCCGATGTCGTCCGTCTCGAAGAGCGCGGCCACCAGACGTGTCAGCTGGGGCTCGAGGCGGAGACGGCCGAGCACGGTGTCCGACCGCTGCCAACCGCCGCCGATGTGCTCCAGCCAGCCCCGCAGGTACGCGTCCGCCGTCGGTGCCGGGCAGCCGGAGAGCCGTACCAGACCAGCCATCAGCTCATAGGGGACCCGCGCGCTGATCGGTCGCTGTGCCAGCCGATGAGCCACATCGCCGAGCCAGTCGGTCTCCCGGTCGCTCAGAACATCGATCAGCACCGCCGGTGACGCCCGCCACCAGCGCATCTCGGAGGCCGCGAGCCAGCTCGCCACACCTGCCGCACCGGTCTGGCACGCCGCCCCGGCCACGTGCAGGGCGGGGTAGGCACGGCGGGACTCGTCGCTCCACTGGTCCGCCCGCAGCTGCTTGCGCAGCTCCTTCAGATCGGGAAAGTGCGCCCGTCGTTCGGCGTCCGTCATCCCGTCGAGCAGACTCACCACGTCGGCCGTGCGTCCTGCCCGTACCGCGTCCAGCAGCGAACTCATGCCGCACCCCCGTCGACCCGAACCGTCTCCCGCTCCGCCACGGCGCCCCGCCGCACCATCCGCACCGCCAGCGCGTGCTTGCACGGACCGCGCCCGCCCCGGTACTTGGCCCACCACAGACAGCTGCAACTGAGCACACCCGCCTCGTCCCGCACCCGGTGCACATGGCCGTCCTCGGCCGTCACCGTCCCGACGCCGCCGTCCAGCACGACCGCGCCCGCCGCCACCAGCGCCCGGGCCGAGCGCAACCGCGGATTGTGGCGCTCCGCACGCTCGGCGTCGTACGGCAGCTCCCGGTGGAAGTAGGCCGCCTCCGCCGTGTCGTACCCGACCCGCCCCGATGTGCCCAGGCGGATCAGCGCCGCCCGGACGCGCTCGGGCGTCAGGCCCGAGGCGGCCGCCAGATCGGCGACGTCGATGCGGGGCTCCCACGCGAGGAGCACCGAGATCAGCTCCGCGTCCTCGGCGGCCTGGTCCGTGGCCAGCGCGTCGAGGACGCCGCCCTCGCCGGAGAAGCCGCGCGACGCGTCCGGCGACAGCGTCAGCGTCAGTCGCATGCCCGGCAGAACAGCCTCCCAGGCACTGGCCGTGGCGGCCGCACCGCCGGTGACCGCGGGGCCGTACACCCGCAGGGCCGTCGCATACCGCAGCACCCGCTGAAGCGCGACCAGCCGCTCCGGGCCGGGCAGGCACACCGCGCCGGGCACCGCACGCGTGGTCGGCCGCAGCGTCGCCCCCGAGGGCACCACCCACGTGGGGCCGCCCGAGGCACCGCGCGCCCCACCGCGCGGCAGCGCACGCAGGAACCGCACCGCCTCGGCGGCCGGCAGCTCGGCCCGCAGATCGAAGCCGGCCGCTGTCACCTGCGCCTCAGCGAAGCCCCGCAGCCAGCGGTCCGGCAGGGGCACCTTCTTCTCCACGACCGGGCCGTCCAGCGTGGTCACGGCCAGCTCCTCCGGGCCCACCCGCAGATGGAGCGGATCGTCCGCGCCGATCCTGGACAGCGCCTCGCGCAGGGGGTTGTTGACGTCGACGTTCGTCGTGCCGTGCCCCACCTCGCCCCCGTCGAGGCCGGACTCCAGCACGTCCAGACGGGCGTAGACCCCGCCGCAGCCGGAGAAGGACTCGAAGCGCAGCCGGTCGCCGTTGCCCGTCACCACCGGGTCGAGCGAGGCACGCAGCTGCCGCTGGTAGTACCGTGCGGCCGCCACGTCGGCCACCGCGAGCAGCCCGGCGGAGGACACCTGAGGGGACGTCAGGAAGCCCGCGAAGAACCTCGGATGGTCCTCGACACCTGCGAGCGTCGCACCCCGGGAGGTCTCGAGTCCCAGGCGCTGTCCGTCCGCCGCGGACTCCAGCACGGAGGGTCGGCAATAGGCCACGGCCTGCAAAGATCGCGTCATGGAAAAACCGTAGAGGCGACCACTGACAATCGGCCCTGACCTGCGAAAAGGCGCTCCAGCAAGGGGCGTTCGCCGAGTTCACCGGGCCGGAAACGACCGCGCCGCGCACCCGGGGATGACACGGGTGCGCGGCACGGTCTCAGGGTACGCCAGTCACTTTCAGGCTACGCGAATCACTGACCGACCCGGCCCGGCTGCAGAACCTGCGTGAACAGCACGGTGCCGTCCGACTCGCGCAGGCGCACCGTCAGCTCACCGCTGTCGCCGTCGATGTCGACCTCGCCGAAGAACTGGTAGCCGCCGGCCGGCGAGACGTTCGCGGTCGTCGGCGCCTTGATGAAGACCCGCTCCGGGCCGAAGGTGGTGTCCAGCGTGTTCGCCGGGAACGCGCCCGCGTTGAGCGGGCCGGAGACGAACTCCCAGAACGGCTCGAAGTCGGTGAAGGCCGCCCGCGACGGCTGGTAGTGCTGGGCCGAGGTGTAGTGCACGTCGGCGGTCAGCCACACCGTTCCGGTGATCCCGCGGTGCTTGATGAACCGCAGCAGCTCGGCGATCTGCAGCTCCCGCCCCAGTGGAGCTCCCGGGTCGCCCTGCGCGACGGCCTCGAAGTTCGGCTTGCCGTCGCCGGTGTCCGGCACCACCAGGCCGAGCGGCATGTCGGAGGCGATGACCTTCCACACCGCCCGGGAGCGGGCCAGTTCGCGCTTGAGCCAGTTCAGCTGCTCGGCGCCGAGGATGCCCTGTGCGTCGGTGGGCTGGTCGTCCGTCGAGTTGGCGTTGCGGTAGGTGCGCATGTCCAGCACGAACACGTCGAGAAGCGGGCCGTGGTTGACCACCCGGTACACCCGGCCATCGGGGCGGCGCAGCGTCGAGATCGGGAAGTACTCCGAGAACGCCTGCCGGGCGCGCGCGGCCAGGACGTCGACGTTCTTCTCCGTGTAGCGGGAGTCGCCGAGGATCTCGCCGGGGAACCAGTTGTTCGTCACCTCGTGGTCGTCCCACTGGACGATGGAGGGCACCTGGGCGTTGAACCGCTTGAGGTTCTCGTCGAGCAGGTTGTAGCGGAAGTTGCCGCGGAACTCGGTCAGCGTCTCGGCGACCTTGGACTTCTCCTCGGTGGTGGTGTTCCGCCAGGTGCTGCCGTCGGGCAGGGTGACCGAGGCCGCGATCGGACCGTCGGCGTAGACGTTGTCGCCGCTGCAGAGGAAGAAGTCCGGGTCCAGCGCGGCCATCGCGTTGTAGATCCGGTAGCCGCCGAAGTCCGGGTTGATGCCCCAGCCCTGCCCGGCCAGGTCGCCCGACCACACGAAGCGCACGCCGTCGCGCCGCCGCGCGGAGGCCGTACGGAACGTGCCGGTGACGGGCTCGCCGGTGCGGCGCGGGTCGTCCGGGTCGGCGAGCAGAACACGGTAGTGGATCTGCTCGCCGGACGGCAGGCCGCGCAGCCGGGTCGTGCCGGTGAAGTCCGTGCCCGCGCCGAGCAACGGGCCGTGCCATCTGCGCGCGCCCCGGAACGACTCGGTCGCGGACGTCTCCACGATCATCCGCGCCGGACGGTCGGACCGCACCCACACCAGCCCCGAGTCGGAGGTCACGTCTCCCGTCTGCACGCCCCAGCCCGCCCGCGGGCGCCCCGACAGGGCGAAGGCCGGTGCCGAGCCGAGGGCGGTGGGCAGAGTCAGGGCCGCCGACGCGGCGAGCGAGCCGCGCAGGACGCTGCGGCGGCCCGGGAACGGACGGTGTGACATGGAGGCCTCCAGAGGCGGGATCCGGCCAGTGTGCAGTGCCACAACTACTGGTGCGCCGCAGCGCACACGGAAACCACAAGTGAACAACTGACCGCATCCGCAGGGGAACCGGCGGGTAACGCGTGAGACGGGCAGACGCACGGTTCCGGTCACCTCCCGGTCAGCCCTGACGCGCGGCGACTGCCTGGGCCATCAGCCGTATGCCCGCCCGGATCCGCGTGGGCGACAGATGCGCGTATCCCAGGACCAGACGCACGCCCGGCTGCCCACTGTCCCCGGCACGCGCGTGTGTGTAGTCCGTCAGGGGCCGCACCGCCACCCCGGCCGCACCCACGCGCGTGAGGAGCCGCCCTTGCGGTCCGTACCGTTCCGGCAGCGCGGCGATGACGTGCAGACCCGCGGCGATCCCGGTCACCTCCGCGCCTGGAAAGTGCTCCTCCAGAGCGGCGACCAGGGCGTCCCGACGCTCCCGGTACGCACGCTGGCAGCGGCGCAGCTGCCGGTCGTAGTCACCGCGCTCCAGGAACCGGGCGAACAGCGCCTGATCCAGTGTGGGATGACCGAGATCCATGGTCCGCTTGCGCTCGACGACCTCCTCGGCCAGCGCCTCCGGTACGAGCAGCCAGCCGAGCCGCAGCCCCGGAGCGAGGGACTTGCTGACCGACCCCGTGTAGGCGACACGCTCCGGGTCGAGCCCCTGGAGCGCACCCACGGGAGCGCGGTCGTACCGGAAGTCGCCGTCGTAGTCGTCCTCCAGGACGAACCCGTCGACGGACCGTGCCCAGTCGAGCAGTTCGGTACGACGTCGGGCGGAGTAGGCGATGCCGGTGGGAAACTGGTGGGCGGGCGTCGTGACGACCGACCGTACGCCCGACTCCTGCAGCGGGCCGACGGCGAGCCCCTCCTCGTCCATGGGCAGCGGCACGGTGGAGACGCCGGCGGCGGCGTAGAGCGCGTCATGCTGAGGGCTTCCGGGGTTCTCGACCCCGACTTCACGCATCCCGCGCGCGTGCAGGACGAAACCGAGCACTGTCGTCGCCTGCGACACCCCGGAGACGATCACGATGCGCTCGGGGTCCGCGACCACGCCCCGGCGGCGGGCGAGCAGCTCCGCGAGCGCCGTACGCAGCCGGGGCAGCCCGCGCGGATCCGGATAGCCGAGCTCGTGGTGCGGCAGCTCGGCCAGCACCCCGCGTTGTGCCGCCGCCCACGCGGCACGCGGGAACAGCGACACATCCGGCGTCCCGGGTACGAAGTCGGCCCGGGCGTCGGCCGAGCGCGGAGCGAGGTCACGCGCGCGTGGCCGGGCGGCCCGTACGGCACCGCCCACCCAGGTCCCGGCACCCCGGCCGCTGTGCAGATAGCCCTCCGCGGTCAACTGCTCGTACGCCTCGGTGATCAACCCGCGCGAGACGCCGAGGTCGGCGGCGAGATCCCGGCTCGACGGCAGCCGCGTACCCGGCGCGAGCCGCCCCGATCGCACGGCCTCGCGCAGTGCCGCCTGCAGCGAACGCCCACGCGCGCGTGCAGGCGCCGACGCGGCCGACAGAAGCAATTCCCAGGCGGGAGTGCCGCCATGGCGCTCGGAGCTGCTCGGATCGCTGGTGAAAGGCGTCGCGGAGGGCTCCGCGCTCCCGGCGGGATTGGTCTCCGATGGCGTCATGAAAGTGGACCTTAATCCGGACCGCATCAGTTCCTAGCGTCGCTGCCATGAATGCCACCACCATGCGCGGTGCCCTCCTCGCCGGGCTCGCCTGCGTCCTCGTCGGAGGGTCCTTCACCGCCAACAGCCTCCTCGGCGACTACCCGTACGCCGGCGGCCAGTTCCTGCGCTACGGCCTCGCCTGTCTGCTGCTCGTCCCTCTGGCCGGGCGGGACGCCACCGTCCGGCTGCGCGCGCTCGCCGCCCGTCAGTGGGCCCGCCTCGCGGTCCTTGCGGCCGTCGGCATGGTCGGCTTCAACCTGGCCGTCATCGCCGCCGAGCGCACCGCCGAGCCGGCGGTTCCCGGGGTCTTCGTCGGTTGCGCGCCCGTAGTCGTGGCCGTCGTCGCCCCCCTGCTGGACGGGCGCCGGCCTCAACGCGCCGTGCTGTACGGGGCGTTGCTCGTGGCCGTCGGCGCGTTCACGGTCCAGGGCTGGGGCCGTACGGACGCCGTCGGCATCGCCTTCTCCGCGTGCGCACTGGTCGGCGAGGTCGGCTTCGCGGTCCTCGCCGTGCCCGTGTTGCGGCCCCTGGGCCCGCGACTGCTGTCCGCCACGGTGTGCGGGATCGCCGCCGCCGAGTCCGCGGCGGCCGGGTTGCTTCTGGACGGCGCCGCGTGGCTGCGACGGCCGGACGCCATGGAGACCGGGGCCCTCCTGTGGCAGGCGGTGGTCGTGACCGTCGTAGGCTTCGTGTGCTGGTACGTGGGCATGCAGCGGATCGGCGCCGAGCGCGCAACGCTCTTCTCCGGCCTCATCCCGGTCGCCGCCGCCGGCACCGCCCCGCTCGTCGGAACCGGCTCCTACGGCGCCGTCCAGGTCCTGGGCAGCGCCCTGGTCGGCGCCGGAGTGGTCCTGGGCTCCGGCGCCTTGACGCGTGCCCCGCGCGGATCAGCGGCTGCCGTCGAGGATGACGCGGGCGACCAGGGCCGGGTCGTCGTTCATCGGGCAGTGGCCGCAGCCGGGCAGCCTGACGAGGCGCGCCCGGGGAATGATCTGCTTGGCGCGCACCCCTTGGCGGCGCACGAGCAGCCGGTCCCGGCTGCCCCACGCCACGGTGACCGGGACCCCGGGAATGTCGTCGGCGAACCGGACGGTCCGTCCGGCCCTGAGAGTCTGGTCGAATCCCGTGGCCCCCGCCAGCGCGAGCGTCTCGGCGACCACGGCCTCGGGTGACCGTCGGCCCGGGCGGGCGTAGATCGTGCTCGTCAGGACTGTGCGGCCGGCCGCCGACCTGGACAACTGCTCCACCAGCGGCAGCGGAAGCCGCCGGGAGATGTGCCGCATCGCCAGCAGCACACCGAAGGCGTAGCGCCGCTCGGCCTCGGACCAGAAGCCGGCCGGGGAAAGGGCGGTGACGGACCGCACGAGCTGCTCGCGGCCCAGCTCCAGGGCGATGAGCCCGCCCAGCGAGTTGCCCACGACATGCGGCCGGTCGAGCTCCATGGCCGCGCAGAACGCACCGAACACGGCCGTCGTCGTGGCCAGGTCGTAGGTGAGGTCGTCCGGCAGTCCCGGAGACGCCCCGAAGCCGGGCAGATCCACGGAGATCACGTCGCGCTCGGTCGCGAGGATGTCCACCACCGGGTCCCAGACCTGCCGGTGGTGACCGATGCCGTGCAGCAGGAGCAGCGGTTCGCCGCTCCCCACACGCGCGTAGTCGACGGTCACGCTCTGCGGGCCGCGAGGAGAGGGGACCTTGAAGGAGACGGTGGCGGACATGGGGTGCTCCTCGGGTGGGACACGCTGACGGACGGCCGTAGACAGCTTGTCAGCAATCGCTACTGACGGGTAGACCCTGGCGGCCGCCGACCATGGACCCGACGCGACCCCCAATCCGCCCTGGGCCCCGCCGGGTTGACACGGCACCTGTCCGAGGACGCCGATTTCGCCTGGACACGGGTCGGACGCGTCGGCTGGGATGGTGGGGTGACCACCGAAACCGAGACCGACGTCTTCGAAGAGCATCGCCCCGTCCTCCTGGGAGTCGCCTATCGCATGCTCGGCCGCGTAGCCGACGCGGAGGACGTGGTGCAGGAGGCCTGGCTGCGCTGGTCCGGTGCCGACCGGTCCGAGGTGCGCGAACCGCGCGCCTACCTGGTGCGCATCACCACCCGCCTCGCCATCGACCGGCTCCGCCAGGTCAAGGCGCGGGGCGAGACCTACGTCGGACCCTGGCTGCCCGAGCCGTACGTCACCGACTTCGGCGACAGCGTCCCGGACACCGCGGAGCGGGCCGTCCTCGCCGACTCCGTCTCCCTCGCCGTCCTCGTCGTCCTGGAGTCGCTCTCGCCCCTGGAACGCGCGGTGTTCGTCCTCAGGGAGGCCTTCGGCTACCCGTACGCGGAGATCGCCGCGATGCTCGACCGCGGCGAGGCGGCGGTGCGCCAGCTCGCCGGACGGGCCCGCAAGCACGTCGACGAGCGGCGGCCCCGCTACGAGGTCGACCCCAACCAGCGCCGCGACCTCACCGAACGGTTCCTGGCCGCGGCCGCGGAGGGTGACCTCGAGGGGCTCATGTCGCTGCTGGCCCCGGACGTCCGCCTCGTCGGCGACAGCGGCGGCAAGGCGAAGGCGCCGGTGCGTGTGCTGGAGACGGCCGACAAGGTGGGCCGCTTCGTCATCGGTGCCGCCCGCAAGGGCGTCGGCGACGTGTCGTTCCGGTTCCTGGAGATCAACGGCGGCCCGGCGCTGCTGGTGCTCTCCGGCGACAAGCCCGACTCCGTCTTCCAGCTGGACGTCCTGGACGGCCGCATCCAGTCGGTCTACATCATCCGCAACCCCGACAAGCTGAGGTCGCTGGCAACGGCGTAGATCCCGCCGCCGCGTGACGGCCTTGACCGTGCGCGGCCGTCCCGTGAACGTTCCCGGCGATTGGTATTGACCAAGGGTGAAGGCCGCCCTATGGTCGCAGAGAAGTGCAACAACCTTTAATAAACAAGGGCGCTAAAACGCCGCCGGGCCACGGCGATTGCGGAGGACAGGGTGGGGACCACGCAGCTGGAAACGGTGCCGGAACCGAAGTACTGGCATCTCAGGACCGTGCTCAGTGAGGCACTGGACTCCGAGTTCACCGTCGGTGAGATCCTGCCCAACGAGCGCGACCTGGCGGCCCGCTTCGGCGTCGCCCGGGCCACGCTCCGCCAGGCACTGGAGCAGCTCGAACTGGAGGGCAGGCTGCAGCGCCGCCGCGGTGTCGGTACGACCGTCGCGCCGCCGCGCGTGGGCGTGGCCGTCGGCCGTGAGCAGCACGCCTGGCCGGGTACGGCCGACGACGTCTGGCAGCCCACGGACTGCACGCAGGCGGTTCCGCCCGCGTCCGTCGCCGACGCCCTGGAGAGCGGCCGGGACGAGCCCGTGCACATCGTGCGCCGCTCCCGCGTGACGCACGGTCAGCCCGTCGCCGCCGAGCTGCTCTACATCCCGCAGTCGTCGGTGCCCGACCTCTCCGCCATCGACGCCCCGTCCGGAGCGGCACGCGCGCGTGCCGTGCTGCGCGAGCTGCAGCGCCTGGAACTCGAGGGCCAGGAGAACGCCGTCGAGCTGGGCTCGGCCCGCGCGGACGACGCCAAGGAGCTGGACCGGCTCCCGGGGGCGCCCGTCCTCGTCGTGACCACCCGCTACCTCGCCGAGGGCTGCACGGCCGCCCTCTCCGTCGCCACGTACCGCGCCGACACCTGCCGGCTGACCTTCGGCGACTCCGGCGGCGTGGAGATCCACCAGGACCCGGAGCGCCGGGCGTCCTGACCGCCGTACCGACGCATGTCCTCGCGCCTCGGAGCACTGCATCGCTCCGGGGCGCGAAGCGTTCATCAGGACAGCCTTCGCTCCACCGTCGGTGAACCGGGGACCGGCTGCCGCGTGCGGGCGGCCGTCAGCGCCGTCCCGTCACCGTCCCCTCCACCGCGAACAGCTGCTCCTCCACGTGGTCGAGGGCCAGCCGCAGTGCGCCCGTCGCCACCGCGGCCTCGCCGAGCAGGGACAGGGCGACCTTCGGCGGGCGCAGGCAGTAGCGGGCCAGTTCGCGTCGCAGGGGCTCCAGTACGCCGTCCAGGCCCGACGCCCAGCCACCGATGACGACCAGCTCGGGGTCGAGGGCGAGGACGAGGGCGGCCACGTCGTGGACGAGGCGCTGGATGAAGCGGTCGACGGCCGCGCGGGCCCGGTCGTCGCCCTCGCGGGCCTGCGTGAAGACCTTGGCCACGGCGTGCTCGTCTAGCGGGCGCAGCGGCTCGTCCGTGGTGGACAGCAGGGTCTCGGGCGTCGCCTCGCGGCCCAGCAGATGCAGCGCGCCGATCTCGCCGGCCGCACCGCCGAACCCCCGGTGCAACTGCCCGCCGATCAGCGAACCGGCGCCCGGACTCAGCCCGGCCAGCACGAACACGACGTCGTCGGACTCGGTGGCCGAGCCCTTCCAGTGCTCGGCGACCGCCGCCGCGTTGGCGTCGTTCTCGACGAGGACCGGGCACTTGAAGGACCGGCTCAGCCGCTCGCCCAGCCTGAGCCCCGTCCACTCGGGCAGCGCGGCGCCCAGCCGCACCGTCCCGTCCGCCTCGACGATGCCCGGCGTCGCGACGCCCACGGCCCGCAGGGAGCCGCGTGCGACACCGGCCCGGCGCAGCAGCTCGGCGACCGCCGTACGCACCCGTTCGAGCCGTTCGTCCGCCGGAGCCGTCTCGTCCACGTCCTTGACGATGGAGCCGAGCACCCGTCCGTCCAGGTCGGCGAGGAGCGCGGCGACCCGATGCGCCCCGATGTCCACGCCCAGCAGATGACCGGCCTCGGCCCGGAACCGGAACCGCCGCGCGGGCCGCCCCTGACGCCGGACGACGCTCTCGTCGGCCGCCTTCTCGATGACGTAACCCGCCTCGATGAGCCCCTCGATGACGCCCTCGACGGTGGGCCGGGACAGTCCGGTCACCCGGGTGATCTCCGTCAGCGTCGCGGCGTCCGTGGCACGCAGCGCGTGCAGCACCACCGCGGAGTTGATCCTTCGCAGCAGCGAGGGATCCCCGCCGGTCAGCCGCGCCAACGTCCGTCCTCCCAGCTCGTGCGCATGTTGGGCGGATGGTACTCGCCGGGGCGGACACCGGCGAGTGGCGGGCCCGCACCGAGTGCGAGTGACGGGCGCGCACTAAGGCGCAGGGTGCGGCTCACCCCGGCGTCACGAACCCCGATTCGTACGCCGTGATCACCGCCTGCGTGCGGTCCCGCGCCCCCAGCTTCGCCAGGACGGCACTCACATGCGACTTCACCGTCTCCGTCCCGACCACCAGCCGGGAGGCGATCTCCGCGTTCGACAGGCCGCGTGCCATCAGCCGCAGCACCTCGGCCTCCCGCTCGGTCAGCCCGGCCCGTTCCAGGACAGCGCGCGCCGTCCGGTTCCCGCGGTCGCTGTCGCCGTACTGCGCGGCGAGCTGCCGCACCGACGCGGGGAACAGCAGCGACTCGCCCTCGGCGACCAGCCGCACCGCGTGCACGATCTCGGCCGGCCGCGCCCGCTTCAGCAGGAAGCCGTCTGCGCCGGCCCGCAGCGCCTCGTACACGTACTCGTCGTTCTCGAAGGTGGTCACGACGAGGATCTTCGGCGGCTCGTCGACCGTGCGCAGCACCGCGCGCGTGGCCTCGATCCCGTCCAGCAGCGGCATCCGTACGTCCATGGCCACCACGTCGGGCCGCAACTGCCGCACCAGCGGAATCACGGCAGCCCCGTCCGCCGCCTCCCCGACGACCTCGATGTCGGGCTGTGCCTCCAGCACGGCGCGCAGACCCGCGCGTACGAGGGGTTCGTCGTCGACGAGGAGCACGGTGACCGGCATCCGGCCAGCCTAGATCAACTCACCGGTAGTTCGACGTGCACCTGCCAGTCGCCTCGGTCCGGGCCGGTCCGCGCGTGTCCGCCCAGCAGGGCGGCGCGCTCGCGTATGCCGCGCAGCCCGCTGCCTCTGCCAGGCTCGGGTATCTCGGCGGTCAGCGGATTGCGGATCTCCAGGGTGAGCGTGCCGTCCTCGACGGCGATGCGGACCCGGGCCGGTACCGAGTCGCCGTGCCGCAGCACATTGGTCAGGGACTCCTGGAGGATGCGGTAGCCCTCCCGGGAGACCGGCCCCGGCACGGTGTCCAGCGGTCCCGTCATCTCGACGTCGACCTTCGCGCCCGACGCCCGCGCGGACTCCAGCAGCCGGTCGGCGTCCGTGAGCGTCGGGCGGCTGCTGACCGGCCGCTCGGACTCGCGCAGGACGCCGAGGACCCTTTCCAGGTCCTCCAGGGCGGCCCGGCCGGTCTCCTCGATGGCGGCCAGGGCCCGGTCGGTGAAGGCGGGATCGCCGGCCGCGCGGGCCGCGCCCGCCTGCACGACGGCCACGGTCAGGGCATGGCCGATGGAGTCGTGGAGCTCGCGGGCGATGCGCGTGCGTTCCAGCAGCTGCTCGGTGCGTTCCTCCAAGGCGGCCAGGCGCTCCGCGGGGGAGGGGCCGAGGAGGCGCAGGGCGAGTGCGGTCATGAGACGGCCCGAGGCCACCACGGTCACTGCCAGGGCGGCCAAGAGCAACGGCAGCAACAGCAGATGCCACCCGGAGTGGCCGTCGGGCACGAAGAGCCCGCCCTCCGCGAAGTCCCGGTCGGATCGCGCGGACACCAGGTCCACCATGGCGAAGAGCAGTTGCGCGACGAGTGTCGAGGTCGTGTAGCCGAGCAGCAGCCGGGCCTCCAGCCATACGACGAGCCGCCCCCGGTCACCCCAGGAGACGGACGGCGCGACGACGATCTCGGCGCTCCCTTCGTCGTGCCGGTGACCGGTCAGCAGCAGCCTCGCCTGGAGCCCCTCCACGGTGCGCATCGCGGGCACCAGCCCGGCGGGGACGAGGGCCGCGCCCGCCACCACCCAGATCCACCACTCCTCCCGGATGAACATCAGCATGGACGGCCACACGACGGCGATGAACAGGTGCAGCAGTCGTGTGTACGTCACCACCCGTCCGAACGGGCGCAGCAAGCGGACCATTTCGCCATCGTGCCAGCCACCACTGACAACGGGGCTCCCTCGCACGGGGGAGACGGTCTCCACCGCCGGGGGAGGACCCGACCCACCTCCGACAGCAACGCTGACTGCCATGACCAGCATCGAAGTCCAAGCCCTCACCAAGGAGTACGGCATCCGGCGAGCCGTGGACGACCTCACCTTCACCGTCGTCCCCGGCCGCGTCACCGGCTTCCTCGGCCCCAACGGCGCCGGAAAGTCCACCACCATGCGGCTCGTCCTCGGCCTCGACCGGCCGACCTCCGGAACCGCCACGATCGGCGGCCGCCCCTACCCGGGCCTGAGCGAACCGCTGCGCCGCGTGGGCGCGTTGCTCGACGCCCAGGCCGCGCACGGCTCGCGCACCGGCCGCGACCATCTGCGCGTCCTGGCGGCGAGCAACCGCATCCCGAGCGCGCGGGTGGACGAGGTGCTGGAGGCGACGGGGCTCGCGTCGGTGGCGCGGCGCCGGGTGAAGACGTACTCCCTGGGCATGCGCCAGCGGCTCGGTATCGCCGCCGCACTCCTCGGCGACCCCGATGTCGTCATGCTCGACGAGCCCTCCAACGGCCTCGACCCCGAAGGGATCATCTGGATCCGCGAGTTGCTGCGCCGGCTCGCGGGGGAGGGGCGTACGGTCCTGGTCTCCAGCCATCTCATGAACGAGACCGCGTCCTTCGCCGACCACCTCGTGGTCCTGGGACGGGGACGGCTGCTGGCCGACACCCCGATGCGGGAGTTCATCCACGCGCGCGTGGAACCCCGCGTCCGCATCCGCACAGCGGACGACACCGCGCTCAAGGCCGCCCTCGCCCGGCACGGTCACGATGCCGTCCGGCACGAGGCCGGTCACTGGACCGTGCACCACGCGCGCGTACACGACATCGGCCGCCTCGCCTCGGAGGCGGGCGTCCCCATCCTGGAACTCGCCGCCGAGGAAGGCACGTTGGAGCAGGCCTATCTCGATCTGACCGCGACCGAGGCCGAGTTCACCGCACAGCCCCAGGAGGCCTGAACCATGACCTTCGCGCCCGTACTCCACTCGGAATGGCTCAAGATCCGCACGCTCCGCTCACTGCCGGGAGCGCTGCTGGCGCTGTTCGCCGTGACCACGGCGTTCTCCGCCCTGGCCGGCGCCGACGACAGCTCCGACCCGGAGTTCGACCCGCTCTTCACGGCGCTGTCGGGTGTCCTGCCGGGGCAGATCGCGGCCATCTCGTTCGGGGCGATGGCCGTGTCGTCGGAGTACCACGGGGGTGCGCTCCGGCTGACGCTCGCCGCGGTCCCGCAGCGCGGGCGGTGGTTCGCCGCCAAGGTGACGGCCATCGCCGTCCCGGCCCTGCTCGCCGGGCTGGTCACGGCCGTAGCGGCGCTCTTCGTGGCACGCGCGGGACTTGGCTCCGCGGCCCACGGGCTCACGGTGGCCCAGCAGATGCGTGCGGTGGTGGGCTGCGGGATCTACCTCATGCTGATCGCCCTGTTCGCGGCGGGCCTCACCGCCGTGCTGCGCAGCGGTGTGGCCACGCTCTCCGTCCTGATCCCGTTCATCCTCGTGGTGTCGTTCGTCATCGGGGACGCCGCGGGCACCGTCGCGGACTTCCTGCCGGACAAGGCCGGTCAGATCGTCCTGCACCAGACGTACGACGGCACCCTCGGGCCGTGGTCGGGACTGGCGGTGACCGCTCTGTGGACGGCGGCGGCGTTGCTGGCGGGGGCGTGGAACGTGCGGCGACGGGACGCCTGATCCCAGGAGCCGACTGACGCCCCGCCAATTGTCAGTGCGGCCGGGTTTACTGGACCACATGGACATCGCACGGCACCTCGCCCTCATCGACGAGCTGTGCTTCCGCCCCTTTCCGGCGGAGCACGGCCTGTCGGACGTCGGTGACGGCGGACCCGGCCATCACGTCGTGGTGTTGGAGCGAAGCCAGGACGACTGTGAGACGCGGGCCGCGACCGTGGAGCAGTACGAGAAGTACCGGGACGCCCTCTACGAAATGCTCGCGCTCCGCTGGGGACACACGGATCCGTACAACCTGCAGAGCGTTCTGCTGCGCACCGCGCGAGAAGAGATACCCGAGCCCTGGGCTTCGCTCAGCGCACGGGCACGTGTCGCCCACCTCTGGGAAGCGCAGGGGACGGGCCGTTGGGTCGCGGTGGCCGTCGCCGACCAGGACGGGACCGACGACGTCCAGCTCCTTGCCGTAGTCACGGAGACCGACCCACCGTGACCTGTCAGGCCTCGGCCGCCACCCGCAACCGCCCGAACTCCTCCGCCATCGTCTGCGCCGTCCAATGCGCGTTCAGGCCACTGGGATTCGGCAGCACCCACACGCGCGTGTCCCCGATCACCCGCTCCTGCGGGCCCACCCGAGCCCTGCGGTCGTCGAAAGCCGCCCGGTAGGCGGTGACCCCCACGACGGCCAGCCAGCGCGGCCGCAGCCGCGCCACCTTCGTCGCCAGCAGCCGGCCGCCCTCGCGGTACTCCTCCGAGCTCAGTTCGTCGGCCCGTGCGGTCGCCCGCGCCACGACGTTCGTGATGCCGAGCCCGTACGACAGCAACTCCTGCTGCTCCGACGGCTTCATGTGCCTCGGCGTGAACCCCGACAGGTGCAGCACCGGCCAGAAGCGGTTGCCGGGGCGGGCGAAGTGGTGACCCGTCGCCGCCGTCATCAGGCCCGGGTTGATGCCGCAGAACAGGACATGGAGACCGTCCGCGATCACGTCCGGCACCAGACGGTCGCGAGCGGCCTCCAACTCCTCGGCGGTGAAGCGTGTCAGAGGATCGCCCCAGGCGTGTACCCGGCCGCCTCCGGACGCTGCTTCACGATCTCCTCGATCCGTCCCACGACGACGCCCACCTGATCGGCCGCGGCGCCCGTGAAGGACAGCTTGTCGGCCATCAGGGCGTCCAACTGAGCGCGGTCGAGCGGGATGCGCTCGTCGGCGGCCAGCTTGTCCAGCAGCTCGTTGCGCTCGGCACCCTGCTCACGCATCGCCAGCGCGGAGGCGACGGCGTTCTCCTTGATCGCCTCGTGCGCGACCTCACGGCCCACACCCGCGCGCACCGCGCCCATCAGCACCTTGGTGGTGGCGAGGAACGGCAGGTAACGGTCCAGCTCACGGGCCACGACCGCCGGGAAGGCACCGAACTCGTCGAGCACCGTCAGGAACGTCTCCAGCAGCCCGTCCAGCGCGAAGAACGCGTCCGGCAGCGCGACCCGGCGCACCACCGAGCAGGACACGTCGCCCTCGTTCCACTGGTCGCCCGCCAGCTCGCCCGTCATCGAGGCGTAGCCGCGCAGGATCACCATGAGGCCGTTGACGCGCTCGCAGGAGCGGGTGTTCATCTTGTGCGGCATCGCGGACGAGCCGACCTGACCCGGCTTGAAGCCCTCGGTCACCAGCTCGTGCCCGGCCATCAGCCGGATCGTCTTCGCCAGCGACGACGGCGCCGCCGCCAGCTGCACCAGCGCGGTCACCACCTCGTAGTCCAGCGAGCGCGGGTAGACCTGGCCGACCGAGGTGAACGCCTGCGAGAAGCCCAGGTGCCGGGCGATACGGCCCTCCAGCTCCGACAGCTTCGCCGCGTCCCCGCCGAGCAGGTCCAGCATGTCCTGCGCCGTACCCACCGGGCCCTTGATACCGCGCAGCGGGTAGCGGCCCAGCAGCTCCTCGACGCGGCCGTACGCGACGAGGAGCTCGTCGGCGGCGGTCGCGAAGCGCTTGCCCAGCGTCGTGGCCTGGGCGGCGACGTTGTGCGAGCGGCCGGCCATGACCAGTTCGCCGTACTCACCGGCCAGCCTGCCCAGGCGGGCGAGGACGGCCACCGTGCGGTCGCGCATCAGCTCCAGCGACAGCCGGATCTGCAGCTGCTCGACGTTCTCGGTGAGATCGCGGGACGTCATGCCCTTGTGCACGTGCTCGTGCCCGGCGAGGTCGTTGAACTCCTCGATCCGCGCCTTCACATCATGCCGCGTGACCTTCTCGCGCTCGGCGATCGAGGCCAGGTCGACGGTGTCGAGGACACGCTCGTAGTCGGCGATCGCCTCGTCCGGCACCTCGATGCCGAGGTCCTTCTGAGCCCGCAGCACGGCGAGCCAGAGCTGCCGCTCCAGCTTCACCTTCTGCTCGGGGGACCAGAGCGTGGCGAGCTCGGCGGAGGCGTAGCGTCCGGCGAGGACGTTCGGGATGCGGGGCTTGGCGGGCGCAGAAGTCACGTGTACGGAGTTTACCCGGCGGCCGGCGGGGCCCAGTGCCCGGCCGTCGGAGTGAGGCCGTCGGCCGAATGCGGGCGATCGAGTGAATTCCCTGGCGACAGACGCGTCCCGGGTCCCTGGGGCCTCCATTTCTCGTTCATAGTCACCAGGTCGTGGTGAGTGTGAACGTGCGACATCACGACTCCTGCGATGACCTGCGAATCCCGGCAATCGACAAGACCGCGTCAATGAAACGACGCCGGCTTCCCCATTCCGCCTGAGAGAAAGACGACGAGAATGCGACAGGCCCTGACCAAGGGATTGATTGTGGCCGCTGCCGCGACAAGCGCCCTGTCTCTATGCGGCACTTGGGCGTCCGCTGCCCCACGCATGCAGGGGGCCGTGGTGAACTCCGCCGCCGTAATGTCGGGCCGTACGGACCTTTGGGAGCCGGACGGGCTGGACGAGCAGCTGGATGACACATTCGGCAGGATGGATGAAAAATTCGGCGAGATGCGCGAGCGATTCCAAGAGCTGGATGACCGGCTCAACGGAATGAATCCCGGACCCACGTCCGAAAACGTCACCTCCACATTCGGCAGCTCCGGCTACGGCAGCGAGAAGCCGAGCCACCACGGTTACGGCAGTGAGCGGCCGAAGGACGACGGCTACGGCACCGAGAAGCCCAAGGACAACGGCTACGGTTCCGAGAAGCCGAGCCACGACGGTTACGGCTCGGAGAAGCCGAAGGACAACGGCTACGGCTCAGAGGAGTCGGAGGGCTACGGCTACGGCTCCGAGGAGCATGACGACTACGGCTACGGCAAAGAAGAGTCCGATGGCTACGGCTACGGCTCCGAGGAGTCGGACGGCTACGGCTACGGCGACGACTACAGCAACGGCTACGGTCACGAGCGCCCGCACAAGCCGCGGCCCCCGCACAAGCACCGTCCTCCCCACGAGCACCGGCCTCCGCACAAGCACACGCCTCCGCCGGCCAAGCCGCATCACCCCCACATGCCCGAGACCGGCGCCGACCCCGCGACCGTCATCGGTGGCATCGCCGGTAGTGCGGCGCTGCTGGTCGCCGGAACCTTCCTGTACCGGCGAAGCCGGGCCGCGGCCCGTCAGTAGCGCACATCCGTGACAGCGTGACGGCGCCCGGTGCCCCGCAGGCACCGGGCGCCGTCACGCTCAGCGGCGCTACGCCGCAGGGCCCTCGTACGGCAGAAGCTCCGGCCGCTTCGGGGGCAGCCCGTCTCCTGACGACCGTCCCGTCAGCCGCCGCCCGATCCACGGCAGCAGATGCTGCCGGGCGAACCGTACGTCCGTGACTCTGCGCGTGACCCACCCCGGCGGCAACGTGGCCGGCATCGGCGTGCGCCACTCGGTGTCCTCGGGGTCGTAGCCGAGCGCCTGCCACACGGCCTCCGCGACCCGTCGGTGCCCCTCGGCCGTCAGATGCAGCCGGTCCACGTCCCACAGGCGCGGGTCGGAGAGCGACGGAGCCCCGTACAGGTCGACGACGACCGCGCCGTGCCGCTCGGCCAGCGCGTCGACGCAGGCGAACAGTTCCTCCATACGCGGGCGGAACCGCTCCAGGACCGGTCCCTGCCGACCCGGGCTGCGCATCAGCACCAGCTGTTCGCACGCCGGGGCGAGCTTCTCGACGGCCTCCTCCAGGAGTCCGCGCACCCGCCCCATGTCGCACTTGGGCCGCAGTGTGTCGTTGAGCCCGCCGACGAGGGTGATCACGTCGGCGCCCATCGCGGCCGCCACGTCGACCTGTTCCTCGACGATCTGCCCGATCAACTTCCCGCGCACGGCGAGGTTGGCATACCGGAAGCCGGGCGTGCGGGCGGCCATCCGGCCGGCGAGAAGGTCGGCCCAGCCCCGGTAGGAGCCGTCCGGGAGCAGGTCCGACATGCCCTCGGTGAAGGAGTCGCCGACCGCGACCAGGCTGGTGTGAGTGGGGTTCGTCTGCATGGCGACAGAGATGGTATCCCGGGCTCCATACCCATCGGTCGGTAGGCCCGGGCCCCACGCACATCCGGCGGTCGGGCCCACTCCCGGTGAGCCCCGTTCACCGTCCGGATCCGTTGCTCAGGCCGCGGCCGGTGTGCCCATGCCTTGGCCCGCCTCCGGCGGTCAAGAACCGGCTGCCCGCGCGTCCCGGCTTCCGCCGGATCTGGCGTTCGGTCCGGCTGCCTGCGGCCTCCGGCCACCTCCAGCGTGCGACACTCACGCCCGGCTGCCGGTGCGCCCGGCAGCCCCCGCGTATCCGCGGCCCCGCCCCACCACGCGCCCGCAGGCGCTACGCGCACCCCCCGATCAGCGGCACGGGCCGCCGCAGGCATCCCCGGCCAAACCGCCGGAGGCACTTAGCATCGGCCCCATGCCCGCCACCCCCCTCCACACCTGGTGGTCGCAACGTCCCCCCACAGCCGGCGCCGCCGTCATGGCCACCGGCATCCTCTCGGTGACCCCGTTCAGGCCTGGCGCGGATAGCCCTGTCCACCGCCTATACCCAGCGTTCACGCCCTGGCGCTGATGCGCCCCGGCCGCCACCCATATCCGGCGGCCAGGCCCACAGCCCGCGCGCTCCGGCCCCCGCCCGGCCATCAGACCCGCCGCTCGTGCACGACCGTGCACCCCCGGCCACCACCTCTGCCGCTCAAGCCCGCTGTCCGAACAGCTCCCGCAGCACGTCCTCCATGGTCACCAGCCCGGCCAGGCGGCCGTCGCCGCCCAGTACGGCGGCCAGGTGGGTGCTGCTGCCCCGCATTGCCGTGAGGACGTCGTCCAGGGGTGTGGTCTCGCGGACGCGTGCGATGGGGCGCATGTCGCGGACCTGGAACGGCACGTCCCGGGGGGAGGCGTCCAGGGCGTCCTTGACGTGCAGGTAGCCGACGATGCGGCGGCCCGCGTCGACGACCGGGAAGCGGGAGAAGCCCGAATCGGCCGACAGGCCCTCCAGCTCCTCCGGCGTGACGCCCACGCGCGCGTAGACGACGTGTTCCAGGGGGAGGACCACGTCGCGCACCGGGCGGCGGCCCAGTTCCAGGGCGTCGTGCAGCCGCTCCCGCGCGCGCTCGTCGATGAGGCCGGCCTCGCCGGCGTCCCGGACGATCTGCGCCAGCTCGGCGTCCGAGAAGGTCGCCGTGACCTCGTCCTTCGTCTGGACGCGCAGCAGCTTCAGCAACCCGTTCGCGAAGGCGTTGATCGTGAAGATCACCGGCCGCACCGCCCGGGAGAGCGCGACGAGCGGCGGACCGAGCAGCAGCGCGCTGCGCACCGGCTCGGCCAGCGCGATGTTCTTCGGCACCATCTCGCCGAGCAGCATGTGCAGATACGTCGCCAGCACCAGCGCGATGACGAAGGAGATCGCGTGCCCGGCGCTCTCCGGCACGCCCACCGCGTGGAACACCGGCTCCAGCAGGTGCTCGATGGCGGGCTCCGCGACCACACCGAGCACCAGCGTGCACAGCGTGATGCCGAGCTGAGCCGCCGCCATCAGCGCTGACACGTGCTGCAGACCCCACAGCACACTCTTGGCGCGCCGGTCGCCCTGGTCGGCGTACGGCTCGATCTGCGAGCGGCGTACGGAGATCAGCGCGAACTCGGCGCCCACGAAGAAGGCGTTGACGACCAGCGTCAGGAAACCGATGAACAGCTGTACGGCGGTCATCGCCCGTCCTCCTCCTCGCCGGCCGCCGAGTCGTCGAACGGCGCGTGCATCAGCACCCGCGCGGCCCTGCGCCCCGCGGCGTCCACCACGTCGAGCCGCCAGCCGGCGACCTCGACACGGTCACCGACGGCGGGGATGCGGCCGAGCTCGGTCGCGACGAGACCGGCCAGCGTCTCGTACGGCCCCTCGGGCGCCCTCAGGCCGACGCCCGCAAGCTGGTCCACCCGCGTCGATCCGTCGGCCGAGAACAGCGCCCGGCCCTCGTCGTCGCTCCCCGCGGGGGCGAGGTCGGGGGTCTCGTGCGGGTCGTGCTCGTCCCGCACCTCGCCGACGACCTCCTCGACGATGTCCTCCAGCGTGGCCACGCCCGCCGTACCGCCGTACTCGTCGATGACCACGGCCATGGTGCGCTTGCCCGACAGCCGGTCCAGGAGCCGGTCGACGGTGAGCGTCTCGGGCACGAGGAGCGGCTCGCGCATCAGCTCGGCGACGGAGACCCGGGGCCGGCGCTCGGCGGGCACCGCCAGGACGTCCTTGACGTGCGCGGTGCCGACGACCGAGTCGAGGGTGCCGCGGTAGACGGGGAACCGGGAGAGCCCGGTGGCCCGCGTCGCGTTCGCCACGTCCTCGCAGGTCGCCTGGGCCTCCAGGGCGATGACCTGGACACGCGGTGTCATGACGTTCTCCGCGGTCAGATCGGCCAGGTTCAGGGTCCGCACGAAGAGCTCGGCGGTGTCCGCCGCCAGGGCGCCCTCCCGGGCGGAGTGCCGGGCCAGGGCGGCCAGTTCCTGGGGTCCGCGCGCGGCCGCCAGCTCCTCGGTGGGTTCTATGCCGAAGCGGCGCACCACGCGGTTCGCCGTGTTGTTGAGGTGGGTGATGAAGGGGCGGAAGACCGCGCTGAACCAGCGCTGCCCGTTCCCGACCGTCTTGGCAACGGCCAGCGGCGAGGAGATCGCCCAGTTCTTGGGCACGAGCTCGCCGACGACCATCAGCACGACGGTCGACAGCGCCGTACCGATCACCAGCGCGATCGAGCTCGCCGTGGAGCGGGAGATGCCGATCGACTCCAGCGGGCCCGCTAGCAGCGCGGCGATCGACGGCTCGGCGAGCATGCCGACGACCAGGTTGGTGACCGTGATGCCGAGCTGCGCGCCGGACAGCTGGAACGTCAGATTCCGTACGGCCTTGAGGGCGCCGGAAGCGCCCCGCTCGCCGCGCTCCACCGCGCGTTCCAGCTCGCCGCGCTCGACCGTGGTCAGCGAGAACTCGGCCGCGACGAAGGCACCACAGGCGAGCGACAGCAGGATCGCCACCAGAAGGAGGAGCACTTCGGTCATCGGGTCACCTCCGTCCCATGGTGGGACAGCGTGGGGAGGATCGCGCGATGTCGGGTACTGGGAGGCTCGCCCATGGGCGGACGCTCACACCTTTCATTGGAGGACCGAAGTGGTCCCCCAATAGTAAAGGATGGGCAAAGTGTCTTAGCCGGTGAGGTGCTTCACCCACCGACGCCAGTGTTCCTCGGGCGAGTACCCGGCCGCGCGCCAGGCATGATGCGCGGTCTCGTTGCGCGTCAGCACCATCGCGTCACCTCGGCGCCCGCCGAGCCGTACGAATCGCTCCTCAGCGGCGGCCAGCAGCGCCGAGCCGACGCCCCGGCGGCGACGCTCCGGGTGCACCGCCAGCCGGTACAGATGGCAGCGCCAGCCGTCGAAGCCCGCGATCACGGTGCCGACCAGCTCGCCGTCCAGCTCGGCCAGGATCAGCGCCTCGGGGTCGCGGTCGACCAGCCGCTCCACGCCGTCCCGGTCGTCGCTGATGCTCGTGCCCTCGGCGGCGGTCTTCCAGAAGGCCAGCACGGTGTCGAGGTCGTCGGGCGTCGCGGCCCGTATCCGCAGATCAGTCATGCCGTGATCACAGCACGGCGGGCGAAACCGGAGGTGCAATTCCACTATCCGGACGGCTACTTGGCGCGCAGCCGCGCCATCACCGGAGCGAACGCCTCCATACTCGGTTCGAGCACGGTCAGATAGGTGAACCCGTACCGCTCGCGCTGCGCCAGTACCTGGGCGGTCATCTCCGCCACGGTGCCGACCAGCCCGATGGGGAGCTCCAGGACCTGGTCCACCGTGAGGTACGGGACGCGTTCCATGAAGGGCTGGACGGCCGCCTCGCGGTCGTCGGTCTCGATCACGAACTGGATGAGCAGGTTCAGCTCCGCCGACTCCTTGCGGTCCGCCAGTTCCCGGTACAGCGCGACACGCTCTTCGAGCTCACTGGCGAGCATGACCTCCAGCTGACCGGTCGAGCTGCCCCGCACCGACCGTGCACCGGTGAAGGCCGCGATGTCGGCGTGCTCGGCGGTCAGGCGCAGCACGCGGTCGCCGTTGCCGCCGACGAGCAAGGGCACCCGGGGCCGCTGCACCGGCTGCGGCTGGTGTTTTTCGGAGCCGAGCAACCGGTACGACTCCTCGATCGTGCGCCGCAGATGGTCGACCCGCTCGCGAGGGGAGACCCACGGCAGACCTGCCGTGTCGTGCTCCGCCTTCACATAGCCGGTGCCGAGCCCGAGTTCCAGTCGCCCGCCCGCGAGGGCGTCGGTCGTCGCCACCTCCCGGGCGAGCAGGGCGGGGTTCCAGAAGCCCGCGTTAAGCACGAACGTGCCCAGCCGTGGCCGCTCGGTCGCCTCCGCCGCCGCGACCAGGGCCGGGAACGGCGCCGGCATGCCCAGATGATCGGGGACCAGGATCACGTCGTAGCCGAGCTCCTCGGCCCGGCGGCACTTGGCCCGCCACTCCTCGGCAGGAGCGGCTGTCATCAGGTTGACGCCGAAGCGGAACGGACGCGGGCTCGCCGGCTGCGACGGTTGCGACATGAACTCTCCTCGCCTGCAAGGGACTTGAGTACCTGCCGCGATTCCATCACTCGTGCGCGATGGCCGCCAGCACATTCATGCGCGATGCACGCAACGCGGGCAGCAGCGCCGCCACCACGCCCACGACCGCCGAGCCGATCACCACCGCGATGATCGTGCCCCAGGGGATCGCCAGCGCCGTCATGCCCTGCAACGCCAGCACCTGCTGGGTGCACACACCCCACACCAGCCCCAGCGCGAGCCCGAGGATCGCGCCGAACACGGCGATCACCACCGACTCCAGCCGGATCATGCGCCGAAGCTGCCGCCGGGCGAGCCCGATGGCCCTGAGCAGCCCGATCTCCCGGGTGCGCTCGACGACCGACAGGGCGAGGGTGTTGACCACGCCGAGCACCGCGATGATGATCGCGAGCCCGAGCAGGGCGTACACGAGGTAGAGCAGCACGGCGATCTGGTCGTGCACGAGCTCCTTGTAGTCGGCGATGTCCCGGACCTGGACCTGCGGATACGGATCCAGGGTCTTCTCCAGGTTGCCGCGCAGCTCGTCGTCGCTCGTGCCGGAGCCGCCGTTGACGTACACGGCCGCGTCCTGCCCGCCCGGCGCGTACCTCTCGAGCGTGGCCAGCGAGAAGTAGATCCCGCCCTGGGTGCCGAACCCCTCGGCGGACTCCTGGTCGGTGAGGGCGCCCACGGTCAGCTCGGCTCGATGCTCGCCCTGGAACTCGACGGGGAGCGTGTCGCCGACACGTACGCCGTGGTCCTCGGCGAAGTCCTTGTCCATGGCGAAGTGCCCGGCCGCCAGCGCGGCCGCGGTGTCCCCCTGCGCGTACGTGATGTTGGCGACCTCGTCGAGCTGAGGTTCGTAGCCCGCCGCCGTCGTCTTCACGCGGTCGCCGTCCGGGAGGCCGACGCGGATCGTCGCGAGCTGCTGGCGTACGACCAGCCCCACGCCCTCGGTGTCGCGGATCTTCTCGGTGACCTCGCGCGGGAACGGGACGAAGTTGCCGTTCTGCACCACGAAGTCGGCGCCCAGCGTCTTGTCGATCTGCTCGTCGAACGACTTGGTCATCGAGGCGCTCGCCACCGACATCCCGCCGACCAGCGCGAGACCCACCATCAGGGCGGCGGCCGTGGCTCCGGTGCGGCGTGGATTGCGCAGGGCGTTGCGCTGGCTCATCCGGCCGATCGAGCCGAACAGCGCGGGAAAGGCCCCGCCCAGGACCCGGATCACCGGGCGTACGAGCAACGGTCCCGCGATCACGGTCGCGATCAGTGTCAGGACGACGCCCAGACCGAGCAGGGACGCCGCCGACGACGTCTTCGACGACACGGCACAGCCCGCAAGCGCCGCCGCACCGGCCGCCCCGACCACCGAGCCCACCACCGCGCGCAGCCGCAGCGGCCGCCCGATGTCGGCGATCTCGGCGTCCGCGAGGGCCGCCATCGGCGAGACGCCCGCCGCCCGCCGGGCCGGGAGGTAGGCCGCCACGAAGGTGACGCCGAGGCCGACGACGTACGCGGTCACCGGCGTCCCCCAGCCGATGACCATCTCGGTCGCCCTGATGTTCATGCCCATCAGACCCATCAGCCGGATGAGTCCGACGGCCAGCCCGATCCCGGCCGCGAGGCCCAGCGTCGAGCCGACCAGCCCGAGCAGCAGCGCCTCGGTGAGCACCGAGCGCCGCACCTGGCGCCGGTCCGCGCCGAGCGCCCGCAGCAGGCCCAGCTCGCGGGTGCGCTGGGCGATCAGCATCGCGAAGGTGTTGACGATCAGGAACACGCCGACGAGTACGGCGACCCCGGCGAAGCCGAGCATGACGTACTTGATGATGTCGAGGAACCCGCCCAGCTGCTCGACGTCCGACTCGGCCTGCTCGTCGGCGGTGCGCAGCTCGTAGGTGCCGGCGTCGCCGCCGAGCGCGTCGGCCACGCGCCGCTTGAGCTCGGCGTCGCTGACGCCGTCGGCCGCGTCGACCGAGATGCTGGTGGCGGCCTCCGGGTCGCCGAGGAGCTTCGTCTGCGCGGCCGCCGGGTCGAAGAAGACCAGTGCGGCACCGGGGTTGGTGGTGGTGAAGGTGACGATGCCGACGACCTCGACCGGGAAGGAGCCCTCCTGCCCGATGACCGTGAGGTGGTCGCCGATCCGTACGTCCTTGCCGTCGGCGGTGTCCGCGTCGATCAGCACCTGCGCGTCACCCTTCGGGGCGTGCCCGGAGGTGAGCTCCACGGGGCTGCGCTCGGTCGGGTTCCAGGCGGTGCCGATCGTGGGGGCGCCGGTGGTCGGGCCCACCGACTCGCGCTCCTTGTCGGCGACGGTGATGCCGTCCACGTCCACTTCCGCGCGGGCCGCCGCGACGCCGTTCACCTGGGCCAGGCGGTCGGCGAGCGAGGCCGGCAGGGTCAGGGTCTGGCCCGAGGGGACCGTCTCGTCGAGGGTCTCCCTCGGGGTGACGGTGACATCGGCGGCGGTCGAGGCGAAGAGCCGGTCGAAGGTGCGGCTGACGGTGTCCGAGAAGATCAGGCTGCCCGCGACGAACGCCACGGAGAGGATCACCGCCAGGGCGGAGAGCAGCAGCCGCCCCTTGTGGGCGAGGAAACTGCGGAGCGTCGCCTTCAGCACGAGGTCAGCTCTCCTCGGGCGACGCGTCGGACGCGGACGACTCGGATGACTCGGGCGACACGGGCGACACGGGCGATGTCGTCGAGGGACCGTCGGCCGGTATCGCCCCCGGCGCCGGGCCGCCCTCGTCGAACTGGCTGCGGATCACGTCGAACCGCTTCATGCGTTCCAGTACGGCCTCTGCCGTAGGCCGCTCCATCTCGTCGACGATCCGCCCGTCGCCCAGGAAGAGCACGAGGTCGGAGTGGGCGGCGGCGCCCGGGTCGTGGGTGACCATGACGACCGTCTGCCCCAGCTGGTCGACGGCCTCCCGCAGGAAGCCCAGCACTTCGAGGCCGGCCCGTGAGTCGAGGTTGCCCGTCGGTTCGTCCGCGAAGATCAGCTCCGGCCGGGAGGCCAGCGCGCGGGCACAGGCGACGCGCTGCTGCTGACCGCCGGAGAGCTGGGAGGGCCGGTGCTTGAGGCGGTCCCGCAGGCCCAGGGTGTCGATGACCTGGTCCAGCCACTTCTCGTCGGGCTTCTTGCCCGCGATGTCCATGGGCAGGGTGATGTTCTCGGCCGCGTTCAGCGTCGGGATGAGGTTGAAGGACTGGAACATGAACCCGATGCGATCCCGCCGGAGCCGGGTCAGCTCCCGCTCCTTCAGCCCGGTGATCTCGGTGTCACCGAGCCACACCTGCCCCGCCGACACGTTGTCGAGGCCCGCCAGGCAGTGCATCAGGGTGGACTTCCCGGAGCCCGACGGCCCCATGACCGCCGTGAAGCGGCCGCGCGCGATGTCCACGTCCACCGAGTCCAGGGCGAGCACGGTCGTCTCGCCCGAGCCGTACGCCTTGGTCAGACCGCGGGCGCGGGCCGCGATCCCGTCGGCCGACGCGGGGCCCGGGGCGTACTGCGCAGCTGCTGTGGACAAGACCGCCTCCTCACGGAACGGACATCACGGACTCCCTCCCCGCCGAGCGTAATGTGATCCACCGCACACCCGGAATCCTCCCGAGGTCCCGGTCGGTCTCCGCCCCAGGTCGGGCCCCTGATATCGATGTAAGGGGCACCCTCCGTCCCTACGGCGCCCCCGGGGAGCCCTTGCGGGTGCTAGCGCCGCGGCGCTAGCTTCGAGGTATGGCGAAGACCCAGTTGAACGTGAGAGTGGACGAGGGCACCGCCCGCGCGGCCCGCGAACGCGCCCAGGCGCGAGGCATGAGCGTCAACCGCTACATCGAGGAGCTGGTCCGGCAGGACACCGGCGAGGCCGGGCATACGTTCGTGGAAGCCGCCGCCGATTTCATGAAGCAGTACGAGTCGGTGTTCGCCGAGGAGTTCGGCGCCGACCGTGAAGGCGCGCGCGAAGGTCGCCACTGATCCCTTGAGCAATCTGAACATCGACCTTGCCTGGCTGCTGATGCTCGCCGAGAAGAGGACGCCGGGGGACCCCCAGGTCACCGACTGGGGAGCCCTCGTCGCCGCCGTGGCACGCCATCAGGCCGAGATCTTCGACGTCCCCGTCTACGACAGCCCGCACACCCGAGCCGCCGCCCTCCTCCAACTGCTCGTCCATGTCCCCGCGTTGGAGCGCTCCAACGCCCTCTTCGCCTCCGCCGTGGCCTACGCCTACCTCGTCGCCAGCGGCCTCAAGGTCGTCACCTCGCCCGAGCAGGTGCGCGACCTGGCCCGCCTGGTGAAGAGCGGTGAGGCCTCGGTGCACGACATCGCGCGGGAACTGCAGCAGTGGAGCCTGTGAGGTCCGGTGGCTACTCGCCGATCTGCGGCCGCCAGGCCGTCCCCAGCACGCAGTACGAGGAGGGGAGCACCGGCCCCCGCTCCGGCATCATCACCCGCCGGCAGGGGCCGAGCTCGAACCCGGCCGTGCGCAGCGCGGCGACCGGCTCGCGGGAGAGATGACAGCCGCCGCTCACCAGCGGCCACACCGTCCGGTCCAGCGCGCGCTGCGTGAAGTTCATCGCGGGCCCGCCGCCCAGGCCGTGCTCGAAGAACCGCACGACCCCGCCGGGCCGCAGCACCCGCCGTACCTCACCGAGCGCCCGCGGCACGTCCCGCACACTGCACAGCACCAGCGAGAGCACGACCGCGTCGAAGGCCTCGCTCTTGACCGGCAGCGCCTCCGCCGCGCCCGGCACCACATCCACCGGCACCTCGGCCCGCAGCGCGGACTCCACCGCCAACTTCCGCAGCAGGCGCTCCGGTTCGATGGCCACGACCTCCGAGACCGCACTCGGATAGTGGGCGAAGTTCAGACCGTTACCGGCGCCGATCTCGATCACCCGGCCGGACAGCCCGGCCAGCAGCCGGTCGCGGACACCGCCCATACCCATCCGCGTCTCCGCGTTGACGCTGATCCGGGCATAGCAACGGGCGAACAGCGGGTGGTGCACGGCATCCCGCGACACCTTGCCGGAGCCGGCGGACCGTAGGGCCATGGGGACCTCCCGGGACAGACGGGCGTACCCCGATTCTCCCCCGCACGGGCCCGCCGCACCCTCCCGCTGTCGCCCTTGCTCTCGCTCGGCCGATCGCTCAGCCGATGAAGTCCCGCACCTGCTCGTAGACGCCGTGATCGTTGTTCATGTCGGTGTGCGAGATGCAGCCGACCTCGACGTTCGTCGCGCCGCTGAGGATCGCGGTGGTGTCGGGGGTCAGCGCGTCGTCGCAGTTCGACCAGTAGCTGGCGTACGACACGCTGCCCGGGGTCTCGTCGCCGGAGTTCAGGGCGGTCAGGAACGAACTGCCCGTGTTCATCTCCGCGCACGAGGTGTACAGCCACGCGCACCACGAGGCGGTGCTCGTGCCGTGGTTCGTGCCGGCGGTCGAGACGAAGTCGTCGACGTACGACGTCCCGCCGAGGTTCTTCAGGTAGTAGCGGGAGCTGAGCGCGCCCATGGAGTGGACGACCAGGTCGACCTTGGAGGCGCCGGTGCGGGAGAGCACGTTTCTGATCTCGGTCTGGAGCTGCCGGGCGGTGGTGGCGTTGGACTGGGCCCAGTCGTAGGACCAGGCGTCGAGCTCGGCGGAGGTGTAGCCGTCGGCCTTGAAGTAGCCGGCCCAGTCGTCCCAGCTGCTCGCCGAGCTGCTCAGGCCGTGCACGAAGACGACGGGGTCGTGGGCCGCGGCGTGCGCGGGTGTGGGGGAGAGGGACAGTGACAGAAGGAGCGATGAGGCCAGGGCCGTCAGGGCCGTGGCGATGCGACGCTTGTGGCGCTGCATGATGCCTCCTGAAACGTGTGGGGTTGTCAGGAGTGTCGAGCCCGGTCTACGCGCGCCGCATCGGCGAAATCGCCGGTCTTTACGGTTCAATTAACTCGCCAGTAACGTCACTTGTGTGGTGACTCCGGTGAACCCCCCGCCTCTTGGCCGCACTTCGCCACGGCAACCCACGGACACGTGGCGACAGGCGGCCGCCGCCCTTCCCGAAGGCGTCCGCGTACGGGTGCTGCGTGCCGTGTACGGCGATCCGCGCGCCGCCGCCGAACTGGTCCCGCGCCTGACCGACCGCCAGGCGGCCGGCATCGATCCGCTCCCCACGGAGCCGGCCGAACTGGCCCCGTCCCTGCTGCGCGAACGCCGGGCGGAGATACGGCAGTTGCCGGACGACACACGCCTGCTCCTGCTCCTCGCCGCCGCCGACCAGTACCCCGTCCCCACCGACGCCTTCCTGCGCGCCCTCATGGCCGCCCGCCTCGACACACGGTGCTTGGACGCCGCCGAGACGGCCGGGATCGCGCACGCGGGAGCGGGCGGGGTGGTGTTCCACGACGCGTGGACGCGGATCGCGGCCTACGAGACGGGATCCCCGGCCGACCGCCGCGACGTCCACCGACTGCTGGCCCGCGTGCTGCGCGACAAGGGCGAGACACCGTGGCGCTCATGGCACCGGGGTGCGGCGGCGCTCGGCCCCAGCGGGCGACTGGCGGCGGAACTCGGCGCCGCCGCGAGCCGGGCGGGGGACGCGGGCCGGCTCGCCTTGGCACGGGCGCTGGCGGAGCGGGCCGCCGCACTGTGCCCCGACCCGTCCGAGCGAGCGCGCCTGGTGGTCCGGGCCGCCGGGTACGCCTGGCGCTCCGGAGACGGGGACCGGGCGCGCAGGCTGGCGGCCGCCGTCGCGGACGACGCGCTGACCGGGGTAATCGCCCTGCGGTCGGGGAACGCGTCGGAGGCGTTCGACGCGTTGCTGACGGCGGTGGTACAGGCGGGGGCGGACCCGGGGGAGGACGGCGGAGCGGCGTCCTGCGCGCCGACGGCTCCGGACACCGGTGGCGCAGAGGTCGGAGGCTCGGCCGTCACCGAGTTGCGGTCGGTGGACGCTGTCGTGGGCGGGGGTTGTCGGCCGACGGTCGCCGAGGGGGGCGGCGGCCGAGGGGCGAGAGCCGCTGCCTGGGACGTGGGCGGCTCGTCGCCGAGGGAAGCCGCCGACAGCAGGGCCTCCCAGCCCGCGGGCCGCATCGGGTCCAGTACCGCACCTGCGCTCGGCGGTGGCGATGCGCTGCGCGCCGGAGTGCCTCCCGCCGAAGCAGTTCCCGTACCGCCGGCCGCCGACGCGGCCCGCGCTCCCGCCGCGTCCGGCACCGTCGCCACTTCCGCCCCCGCGGATTCAGCCGCCGTAGCCACCCCTGCCCCGGCCCGCGCCCTTGCGGCGTCAGCCGCCGTAGCCACCCCCACCCCCGCCGTCCACCTCCTCGCCCGTGCCACCGAAGCCGCCATCTACACGGGAGACGTACGCCGCCTGCGTGAGGCCGCCCGGGTCGCCGGTCGGCTCGGTGTCGTGCCGCCCGGCACCCTGACGGGTCTCGTGGCCGCGTTCGACGGACGGTACGCGGACGCCCGTGACCAGCTGAAGGCGGCGGCCGGGCGGTGTGGGCCGGGTGGTGATCCCACCGTCCTCATCCATGCCGGGATCGCCGCCCTGCTCCTCGGTGACCACACCCGCGCGGCCACGGCGACCGTCCGCGCGGCCGCCTCCGCCCGGGCGCGGGGCACGCCGGTGACCGTGGCGCAGGCGATGGAGTTCCGGGCGTACGCCGACTTCTGGACGGGACGTCCGAGAGCCGGTGAGGCCGCCGCGACCGACGCGCTGTGGCAGGCCCACGCCACCGGTCAGGACAACGGCGCCTGCCATCTCCAGGCCGCCCTCGCCATGTTCGCGGCACTCACCGCAGACATCGACGTCTGCCGTGAACGCGCCGCGACCGCACGGTCGTACGCCCTCGCTCACGGCCTGGGCCTGCCCGCCGCCCTCGCCCAGTGGGCGCTCGCCTTCCTCGACCTGAGCAGTGGCCGATACGCCGCCGCGGCCACCCGGCTGCGTGCCCTCGCCGCATTCGGCCCCGGACACGGCCACCGGGCCATCCGCCACCTGGCCACCCCGCACTACGTCGAGGCCGCCGTCCGCACCGGCGACACCCGGGTAGCCCGCGTCGCGCACGCCGACTACCACCACTGGGCGAGCACCGTGCGCAGCCCCGACGACCTGGCCCTCAGCGCCCGCTGCCGCGCCCTGCTCGCGCCCGGCGAGGAAGCGATCGACCACTACCGCACCGCCCTCGACCTGCACTCCCACGGCACCCGCGACTTCGAACGCGCGCGCACGGAGCTGCTGTTCGGCAGCGCCCTGCGCCGACTGCGCCGCCGCACCGAGGCACGCGACCGCCTGCACAGCGCCCTGGAGGCGTTCGACTCCTTCGGCGCCCCGCACTGCGCGGCCCAGGCCCGCACCGAACTCCGGGCTCTGGGCACCCCGGCCACCCCGGCGCGGAGCGGCGCCGACACCCCCGTCTCCCGCCTCACGGCCCAGCAGCTCCTGGTCGCCCGCATGGCCGCCGAGGGCGCCACCAACCGCGAGATCGCCGCCCGCCTGGCCCTCAGCCCGCGCACGATCGACCACCACCTGCGGGGCGTCTTCACCCGCCTGGGCATCCGCTCCCGCGTCGAACTGGTGCGGCTCGTCGCCCAGAGCGACGCGAGTGAGGCCGTTCAGGCCTAGGAGAAGGCACGGGCGAACCCGGCGAGGTTCTGCGGGCAGGCCCAGATCTCGCGCGTCATCCGGCGTTCGAACCAGTTGTCCGACTCCTCGTCGGGCCAGAGCTCGTCCTCGGCCACGGCCGCTTCACCGGCGGTCTCCCGCTCCGGGTGGGCCAGCATCTCCAGGACGTACCGAAAGTTGTCCAGCCCGTCATCGTCCTGGAGGTCGTCACAGGGATGCTCGTCATGGGTACAGGGCCTCTGCCCGAGAGCCTGCTCGACGGCGCCCATCGCCTTCAGCACATGGGCCTCGGCCTCTGCGTCCGGGTAGGCGTAGATCACGTACGGGCCTATGAGCACCAGCCCGAGGGTCCACAGCGCCGTGTCCGGACCGTCTGCCGCCACGCTCGCCCGGAGGTTCCTCGCGCACTCCAGCACTTTCGTCGGCGCATCGCCCAGGTAGTAGCCGTGCCGGATCTCGTCCCACTCGCCGATCAGGACGTCCCACTCGGCGACCGCATCTGCATTGACCATGATCAGAGCATGGCACGAGGGTCTGACACCCGGGGAGCGTCACCCGCAGCCACGCCTCACGGCGCCACCCGCCCCCGGAACCCCTCCGCGTCCCACGTCCCGAACAGCCGCGGCGCCAGCCAACCCGGGGCCGCCGAGCGGAAGTCGGCCGACGACAGCAACCCCGCACCCGCCGGCACCGCACCCAGCAGCGGCGCCCCCGCCACCTCCGGCAGATCCGCGACATTGCAACGCGACGCCAGATCCGGTGCCTCGGGCCAGCTGCCGATGACCACACCCAGCAAGTCCAGCCGCCGACCCCGCAGTTCGCGTGCCGTCAGTTCCGTCGTGTTCAGCGTGCCCAGACCCGCCGACGCCACCACCAGAACCGGCGCCGCCATCAGCTCGGCCGCGTCCGCCAGCGTGCCGCCCGCCTCGTCGAAGCGGACGAGCAGCCCGCCCGCCCCCTCGACCAGCACCAGGTCGTGCTCGGCAGCCAACTTGGCGGCGGCGTCGGCGATCTCATGCGGGTGGACCGGCGCACGGCCGGCCCGCCGTGCGGCGGTCGCCGGGGCCAACGGGTCGGGGTAGCGGGCGAGTTCGCCGGTCGTTATGGTGCCGGCGAGTCGCGCGACCTCGTCGGCGTCCCCGCGCTCGTCCGGCCGTACACCGGTCTGCGCGGCCTTGAGCACCGCCACCGACCGGCCCGTCGCCACAGCCGCCGCGGCGACTGCGGCGGTCGTGACCGTCTTGCCGACCTCCGTGCCCGTGCCCGTGATCACCAGTACCGGCATGTCAGCCCTCCCGTGCCGCCGCGCACACCGCGCGGGCGATCCGTGCCACGTCCGCGTCGCCCGTGACGTAGGGCGGCATCGTGTAGATCAGGTCGCGGAACGGCCGCACCCACACGCCCTCGCGCACGGCGGCAGCGGTCGCCGCCTTCATGTCCACTGCGTGGTCCAGCTGGACGACCCCGATGGCGCCGAGGACTCGGACATCCTTCACGCCCGGAATGTCCTTCGCGTGGCCCAGGCCTTCCCGCAGCCCCGCCTCGATCCGCTTGACCTCGGCCAACCAGTCCTGGCCGAGCAGCAGCTCGATCGAGGCGCAGGCGACCGCGGCGGCCAGCGGATTGCCCATGAAGGTCGGGCCGTGAGCCAGCACCGGCACCTCGCCCCGCGAGATGCCGTCGGCCACGCGGGACGTGCACAGCGTCGCGGCCATCGTCATGTAGCCGCCGGTCAGCGCCTTGCCCACGCACATGACGTCCGGTGTCACCGCTGCGTGATCCGCCGCGAACAGCGCGCCCGTGCGCCCGAACCCGGTCGCGATCTCGTCGAACACCAGCAGCACGTCGTGCGCGTCGCACGCCTCCCGCAGCACCCGCAGATACGCGGGGGAGTGGAACCGCATCCCGCCCGCGCCCTGCACGACCGGCTCGACGATCACGGCGGCCAGTTCATCGGCGTGCCGTGCGATCAGCGAGCGCAGATGGTCGGCGTACGACTCCTCGTACTCCGCCGGCGGCGGGTCCGCGAACACCTGGCGCTGGAGCACCCCGGTCCACAGCTCGTGCATCCCGCCCTCGGGGTCGCACACCGACATCGGCTGCCAGGTGTCGCCGTGGTAGCCGCCGCGCCAGGTCAGCAGCCGCTGCTTGCCGGGGCGGCCCAGCGAACGCCAGTACTGCAGGCACATCTTGACCGCGACCTCGACCGACACCGACCCGGAGTCGGCGAGGAAGACATGCTCCAGGCCGTCGGGCGACATGTCGACAAGGAGCTTCGCCAGGCGTACGGCGGGCTCGTGGGTGAGCCCGCCGAACATCACATGGCTCATCCGCGACAGCTGCTCGCGCGCGGCCTCGTTGAGCACCGGGTTGTTGTAGCCGTGGATGGCCGACCACCAGGACGACATGCCGTCGACCAGCTCGCCGGAGCCGTCGGCCAGTTTCAGCCGCACCCCGTTCGCCGACTCCACGACGAGCGGCTCGATACGGCCGGGCATGGGGCCGTACGGATGCCAGACGTGCCGCCGGTCGAGCTCCAGCAGCTCGGGCACGCTCAGGTCGGGCATTTGGTGCAGGTCAGGCATTGGGTGCGAGGTCCGTTCCGGCGCCCCGGCGGCGTACGGCGACCAGGTCGGTGCGCGGCTCGCCGACCGGCGCGGCAGCGGCCGTACCGCACACACCGCCACCCTCGTGCGACCCGCAGCCCGCGCTCTCGTGCGACCCGCACCCGGCGCTCTCATGGGACCCGCAGCCCGCGCTCTCGTGCGAGCCGCACCCGCCCCCGGCCGCCGCAGCCCGGTGCTCCGGCAGCGTCACCTGGTCGGCGCCCTCCACCTCGAACCCGGCGTCCGCGATCATCTCCAGGTCGGCCTTGCCGGCCTGGCCCTCGCTGGTGAGGTAGTCGCCGAGGAAGATCGAGTTGGCCAGGTGCAGGGCGAGGGGCTGCATCGTGCGCAGATGCACCTCGCGGCCGCCCGCGATGCGCACCTCGACGTCCGGGCACACGAACCGGACCATCGCCAGGATCCGCAGGCAGCGCTGCGGGGTGAGGTTCCACTCCTTGGCGAGCGGGGTGCCCTCGAACGGGATCAGGAAGTTGACCGGCACCGAGTCCGGGTCCAGCTCGCGCAGCGAGTAGACGACGTCGACCAGGTCCTCGTCGCTCTCGCCCATGCCCGCGATGAGGCCGGAGCAGGCGGACAGGCCGGCCGAGTGCGCCTTCTGCACGGTGTCGACCCGGTCGGCGTACGTGTGCGTGGTCGTGATGTCCCCGTACGTGGACTCCGAGGTGTTGAGGTTGTGGTTGTACGCGTCCGCGCCCGCCTCGCGCAGCCGCTCCGCCTGGCCGTCGGAGAGAAGGCCGAGGCAGGCGCAGACCTCGACGCCCTCGTTCTGGTCCTTGATCGTCTTGATGGTCTCGGAGACCCGGTCCACGTCACGGTCCGTCGGGCCGCGCCCGGACGCCACCAGACACACCCGCTTGGCGCCACCCGCCAATCCGGCGGCCGCGGCCTGGGAGGCCTCGTCCGGCTTGAGCCAGGTGTACTTCAGGATGCCGGCGGTGGAGCCGAGCCGCTGGGAACAGTAGGAACAGTCCTCCGGGCACAGGCCCGACTTGAGGTTGACGAGGTAGTTGAGTTTCACCCGTCGGCCGAACCAGTGACGGCGCACCTTTCCGGCCGCGGCCACCACATCGAGCAGGTCGTCGTCGGAAGTGGCGAGGACGGCCAGCGCCTCCTCGCGGGTCGGCAGCTCGCGCCGAAGCCCCTTGTCCACCAGCGTGTTCAGCAGGTCCATGGGAGCAGATCCTGTCCTACGGACCCACCTCGGGCCAAGGAGAGTTCGTACAACAGAGGCGTTTCGACGTGTGGGTATTGCCACATCCTGGGCTGCGGGTCTTGCGACTAGTGTCTGTTCACTGCCTACAAAAGCATCGGAGGACCCATGGCGTTCGGCTGGATCGACGAGCAGGCCGAGCGGCGCCGCCGCATCGGACTCGTGCGGACCCTGCGCCCCCGCCCCGCCGATTCACCGCTCCTCGACCTCGCCGGAAACGACTACCTGGGCCTGGCCCAGCACCCCGAGGTCGTCGAGGGCGCCGCCGCGGCCGCCCGCACCTGGGGCGGCGGCGCGACCGGCTCCCGCCTGGTCACCGGCACCACCGAGCTGCATGCCGAGCTGGAGCGCGAGCTGGCCGACTTCTGCGGCTTCGAGGCCGCGCTGGTCTTCTCCTCCGGGTATGCGGCGAACCTGGCCGCTGTCACCGCGCTGACCCCGCGCGGCTCCCTGATCGTCGCCGACGCCGGCAACCACGCCTCGCTCATCGACGGCTGCCGGCTGGCCCGCGCCACCACCGAGGTGGTGGAGCACGCCGACCCGGACGCGGTGCGCAAGGCGCTGCAGACGCATGACGGGCCCGCCGTCGTCGTCTCCGACACGGTGTTCTCCGTCGACGGCGACCAGGCCCCGCTCGCCGGGCTCGCCGACGCCTGCCGGGAGTACGGCGCCGGACTGGTCCTCGACGACGCCCACGGGCTCGGCGTGCTCGGCACCGGCGGGCGTGGTGCCCCTTACGGGGCGGGCCTCGCGGGCGCCGACGACGTCGTCGTCACCGTCACCCTGTCCAAGTCGCTCGGCAGCCAGGGCGGGGCCGTGCTCGGCCCGGCCCGGGTGATCGACCATCTGGTGAACACGGCACGGACGTTCATCTTCGACACGGGCCTCGCGCCCGCCGCGGTGGGGGCGGCCCTGGCCGCCCTCCGGCTGTTGCGTCGCGAGCCGGAGCGGGCGGGACGGGCGCGCGCGGTGGCGGGCGAGTTGTACACCCGCCTGACGGCCGCGGGCCTGACGGCGGTCCGTCCGGACGCCGCGGTCGTCTCGGTGCGCGCGCCCTCCCGGCAGGAGGCTGTCCAATGGGCGGCCGACTGCCGTACGGCAGGCCTGGCCGTGGGCTGCTTCCGTCCTCCCTCCGTTCCCGACGGCATCTCCCGGCTGAGGCTGACTGCCCGCGCGGACCTCTCCGAGGCGCAGATCGAGCGCGCTGTACAGGTGATCGGCGAAACACGACCATGAGTCGGCGTGACACGGCCGGGAACCGCCCTTGACGAAAATCGGTCAGGAACTGATCAGGACTGGAACGCGGCGGTGAAGCCCGCCCAGCTCTCGGGGGAGAAGAGCAGCGCGGGCCCGGCCGGATCCTTGGAGTCGCGCACGGCGAGCAGCCCGATCCAGGGACCGGAGTGCGCCCGTGCCGTCTCGACGCAGTTGTTGGCGCCGGTGCTGTAGCTGCTGCGCAGCCATCGGACACCGAGCAGATCGGTACTTGAGTTCACGTTCCGAGGCAGTGCGGTCATGGTGCCTCCTTCTTACGCGCCGCCACCCAGCGCGGCGATGTAATCCATCGATTCCTCGGGCGAAAGGGCGTGGATCCGAAGGGCGTTGAAGGCCTCCGTGTAGGCCTGGAGGTCTTCTTTCCGTTCGAGATAGAGGCTACTCGTCAAGTGGTCGAGAACAACCACATCCAGATCAGAAGTGCTCGAAAATGAGAAGATAACGAAAGGCCCGGTGATGCCGATATGCTCCCCGGCCGCGAACGGCAGTACCTGCAAGCGGACATGCGGCAACCGCGCCGCCTCCAACAGCCGCCCCAGCTGCCGCGTCATCACTTCGGGCCCGCCGATCTCCCGGCGCAGCACCGCCTCGTCGAGCACCGCGCTCAGCCGCAACGGCGGATCGGCGTGCAGCACGTCCTGCCTGGCCAGACGGACCGCGACCAGCGCGTCGAGCCGTTCGTCGGCGGCGTCGTCGAGTCCGCTCACCGCGGCCCGTGTCACCGCCCGGGCGTACTCCGGTGTCTGCAGCAGCCCGGGCACCACGGAGGTCTCCAGCGTGCGCATCGCGCTCGCCTGGGACTCCAGGCTGATGAAGTCCCGGTAGGTCGGCGGCAGCACGCCCCGGTACGCGTGCCACCAGTGGTGCCGACCACCACCGTCGTCCGACTCTGCCAACACCAGGAGCAACTCGCGCAGTTGGGAGTCCCGTACACCGTAGGCGTCGAGCAGTAACCGCACATCGGCCGGTTTCACCCCGCTGGCGCCGGTCTCGATCCGGCTCACCTTGGACTGGTGCCAGCCCACCAACCGGGCCGCCTCACCACTGGTGAGCCCGGCTCCGGTGCGCAACGCACGCAGTTCCGCGCCCAGTTTCCGGCGGCGTACCGCGGGTCCGTGCTGCATGGGCAACTCCTTACTCCAACCGAGCCGCCCAAATACGGTCTGCCGTCGCAGAGTTCACCGCTTCGAGCGACAGATATATGCATATCTTGGTGGATCGGCACCCTGACGGCCCTGGTAATGGCAGTCTGGCGACGAAGCACCAGTCCGGGACCGTACTCGAACCATCCGCTCCGTGTCGGACTGCGGTCCCGTTGGGAAAGGGACGACATCGCCATGGCAGATCACTTGGAAGCATCCGTCACTCTGCCGAGCGATCCCGCCTCGGTCTCCGCGGCCCGGGCGTATGTGGTCACCACCCTCGCCGAGTGGGGACTGCCACCGGAGACGGAGACGGCCGACACCATCCGGTTGATCGTCTCCGAACTCACCACCAACGCCGTACAGCACACCCTCGGTCAGTCACCCACCTTCACGGTCGACCTCGAGCTCGACCGTGACGAACACCTGCGCATCGGCGTCACCGACAGCCATCCGCGGTTCCCCAAGCGGCTGCCGGCCGCGGTCCAGCAGGACAACGGGCGTGGCATGGTCATCATCCGCTGGCTGACCGCGGAGTGCGGCGGCAAGCTGAGGGTGCGGCCGACGCGGGAGGGCGGCAAGACCGTCTCCATCGAGCTGCCGTGGATCGTACCGGCGGAGGCGACAGCGCTCCGCGCGGAGGGGCCGTGATGGGCGAGTGCCGCGATGGGTTGTCTGTCGTCTGCGGCTCCGTTGCGGCTGGTCGCGCAGTTCCCCGCGCCCCTTGGGGTCAGGACAGCTGAGCTCGGCTGAAAGTGCCGCGCAGTAGCGCGCGGAAGGCGTCCGCTGCGGGGGACGTCTCGGCCGTGCGGTAGGCGACCGAGACCGTACGGCGTAGCTCCCCGCCCTCCAGTGCGCGCACCCCCACCGGAGTGACCGATGTGCGCGCCACCATCTCCGGTACGAGCGCCACTCCGAGGCCCGCGCTGGCCAGCGCGCACACCAGGAGGTATCCGGGTGTCGGGACCAGCACCGACGGTGTGGCACCGGCCCGGGCCAGGAGCGCCTCGACGCCCCGTCGGGCCGGAGCGTCCGGCGCCATGCTGATCAGGGGCTGGCCGGCGAGCTCGGCCAGCGGCAGGCGTGCGGTTCCGCTGGTGAGGGCGTGGCCCGGGGCGGACACCAGGACCAGCTCCTCGACGAGGATCGGCTCGATGCCTACGGAGGACGGGAGCGGGATCGGGTCACCCGGCTGATAGGCGTGCGTCAGGGCCAGGTCGACCTCGCCGGCTGCCACGGCGGTGACGCCGGCCGAGGGTTCGTAGTCGGCGACGGTCAGCTCCACGTCCGGATGGGCCCGGCGGAAGGCGCTGAGGGCCGGCGGCAGCAGATGGATGCCGGCCGTCTGGAAGGTGCCAAGGCGGAGCGTGCCGCCCGACAGCCCGGTCAGCCGGGCCAGTTCGTGCCGGGCCCGCTCGAGCTCGTCCAGCACCCGCCGCGCCCGGGTCACCAGCAGCTCCCCCGCACCCGTCAGCCGCGCCCCGCGGTGGTGCCGTACCAGAAGGGCGGTGCCCGCCTCGCGTTCCAGCTTGGCCAGCTGCTGGGAGAGCGCCGGCGTGGTGTAGCCGAGCCGCTCGGCCGCTCGGGTGATCGAACCCGCCTCCGCGACCGCCACCAGCGCGGCGAGCCGGGTCGGGTCGTACATGCGAGTCTCCCAGGAGCCTAAACCAATGCTTTAGGAGTCTCCAGAATATTCGAAATACCTGTTGAAGGCTTCCGGACGGCACTCTGGCCGCATGGATGCTCAGCTCATCGCCTTCACCGGGGTCTCCGCCGGCCTGGTCGCCATGCCCGGGGCGGACTTCACCGTCGTCGTACGCAACGCCCTCGTCTCCCGCCGGGCGGGCATCGCCTGCGCGCTCGGGATCGGGGCCGGGCTGCTGGTTCATGTGACGCTGGCGGTGGTGGGAGTCGCCGCGGTGCTGGCCGCCGTACCGGCGCTGTTCCGGGCGCTCCAGGTGGTGGGCGGTGTCTATGTGCTGTACCTGGGCGTTCAGACGCTGCGGCAGCGGCACACCGAGGTGGCCGACACGGGCGCGGGCGAGGATTCCACCGCGCGGCCGCTGCGGCAGGGCTTCGTCACCAACGCCCTCAACCCGAAGGCGTCCCTCACCTTCCTCAGCGTGCTGCCGCAGTTCGTGCCCGCGGGCGCTCCGGCGCTGCCCCGCACGCTGCTGCTGGCCCTGATCGTGCTCGCGATCGCGCTGGTGTGGTTCCAGGTCGTCGCACTGCTGGTGGACCGGCTCGGCAGGTGGCTGCGCAGGCCACGCGCCGCCCGGGCGGTCACGCTCGGCACGGGGGCCGCGCTGACGGCCTTCGGCCTGGCGCTCCTCGCGGGGCCGCTGTCGGCCCTGTGAGGCCCCGGGGGCGGTGACGGCACATCAGACTGCCGTCACCGCCTCCGGGAAGGTCACTTGACCCGGCCGTACCAGACGCTCCTGGTCCAGATCTTCTGCAGCTTCACGACGTCCCCGCTCTTCGGGGAGTGCCAGATCTTTCCCTTCCCGGCGTAGATGCCGACGTGGTAGACGTTCGACCCCGAGTGGAAGAACACCAGGTCCCCGGCCTTGCGGTTACTGGCGGAGATGTGACGCGTCTTGTTGTACTGCTGAGCCGCCGTACGGGGCAGCTTCTTGCCCGCCTTCTTGTACGAGTACAGCGTGAGCCCTGAGCAGTCGAACCTGTACGGCCCGGTGGCGCCCCACTTGTACGGGGAGCCCTTCTTGGAGGCCGCCACTTGAAGTGCCTTGGACGCCGGCGTCGCGGCTTCGGCCTCGGCGGTGAGGCCGGGGGCGACGACGGTGCCGCCCACTGCGGCGAGGGTGAGAGCGGAGGCCGTACCGGCCCGGGCCATCAGCGACGGGACACGATTGAGCGCAGTCATGCGCAACCCTTCGTCAGCCGCCTGTGAAGGATGACCTGTCGGATTCGGGCTGGCGAAGTTGCCCGGCCGCGTTGCCGCGGCTTCACCCCAAGGGTTGCTCGGATCGAACGAACGTCCGCTCCGGCGACCCGTCTTGCTCGGGTCCTCCACTCCTGCCGATCCACTCCTGAAGACCGGTCATCCGGGCGGCGGCAGGACTCGGCGTCCGCCCGGACCGCCCCGCCGCTGTGGCGGGGGCTTGTCATCAGACAGGGATCTTGACGCACGAGTGAGCGAAATACCCAACGGAATCGGGGATTTGTGTTGTTACTCACCACTCACCCGTTCGGGTGGGTAGCCACGTTTTCGTAGGGGTGTCCAGATGCCCGAGGAGCCCCGGACCAGGGACGGAACGCTCGATTCCGCCTTGACGTCATGACTGTTGCGCAACCCTGACAGGCATACAAAAGGAGAAGTGACTACGCCGAAAGGGGGTACGTCATTTGGTCCGTTTCAGCCCCGCTCCGGACGCCTCGTCAATGGGCCGAGGCGTCCGGTGTCGCTCTGAACACGCCGTCAACTGTCGGAGCGCGGCGGCACCGTGACGCGAGCCGTGCGGCGCTCTCCGTCCAGCACGCGCAACGCACGCGCCAGCGTGGGCGCGTGCAGCTCCGTCTCACCGCGCTGGTGCATCAGCGCCAGCGCGTCCCGGAGCTCGGCCGCCCTGGCGACCAGCGCCTGGGCGGCGCGCAGTCCGCGGTAGGTGTCGCCGTGCTGCGCCGGGTTGATCCGGCCCAGTAGGTCGACCACGTCGAGGTAACGGTCGATCAGCTCGCCCTCCGCACGGGTCAGTGCGGGCAGGGGTGGCAACTCGGGTGGGAGCACCGGCCGATCACCGCCCAGTGGGCGGGGCGAGGGTGGTCTTGCGGCTGGGGATGATCCGGTCCACCAGGCCGTACTCCACGGCGGCCTGCGCGTCCAGGATCTTGTCCCGCTCGATGTCGGCGCCGACCTGCTCGCGGCTGCGCCCGGTGTGCCGGACGAGCAGCTCCTCGAGGCGGGCCCGAATGCGCGTCAGTTCGTCGGCCTGGATGGCGAGATCGCTCGCCTGTCCCTCGATCGGCTCGGGCAGCCCCGGCTGGTGGATCACCATGCGCGCCCCCGGCAGCGCGAACCGCTTCCCCGGAGCGCCCCCGGCCAGCAGCACCGCGGCGGCCGAACCGGCCTGGCCCAGGCAGATCGTCTCCACGTCGCAGGTGACGTACTGCATCGTGTCGTAGATCGCCGTCATGGCGCTGAACGAGCCGCCGGGCGAGTTGATGTACAGCGAGATGTCCCGGTCGGGTTCCTTGTGCTCCAGGTACATGAACTGCGCCATCACATCGTTGGCCGAGGTCTCGTCGACCTGGGTGCCGAGGAAGACGATCCGCTCCTCCAGCAGCTTCGAGTACGGATCCTGCGTCTTGTTGCCGAAACTCGTGCGCTCGGTGAACTCGGGCAGGACATAGCGGGCGGACGGTCGGGTCATGGCTCACGCCTCCCTTGGCGGGGTGCCTGTAAAAAATGTACAGGACGTACGTGACGTAATGTGGGGAGCATGGCCTACGAGATTCCGGTGACGCAAGCCAGGGCTGAGCTCGCCGACCTCATCAACCGCGTGGTGTACGGCGGTGAACGCGTCGTCGTGACGCGGCACGGAAAGCCCCTCGTCGCCCTTGTCTCCGCTGCTGACCTGGAGCGACTCGACGCCCTCGACGGTCCCGTCGAGGAGCAGGTGATCAGCGCGGTCTCCAGCGTCCGCGAGGTCGGTTCCGCCCCCCGCGAACGACACCGCTTCGGCATCGCGGCGGAACACCGGGGGACCGCCCCCTCGTAGACGCGCCGTCGCGGAAGCTTCTGCCCGGAAACGACGAGACCGTGCACCCCCGTCCGCTACAGCGGGGGTGCACGGTCGGTTCTGTGCGACCGGCGGGCCTGCTCAGCCGACGGGGGCGAGTTCCCTCTCGATCGCGGGCTCGGTGGCCTTCGTGCGGGACCTGAGCGCACTGCCGAGCAGTACGGCGCCCAGGCCCAGCGCCGCCCACCAGATGAGCGTCAGGGCGGGGCCGGTCGCCGCCGCGCCGTCGAAGAAGGACACCGAGCGCAGCAGGTTCGTGCCCGCACCCGGCGGCAGCCACTGGCCGATCACGCCGGCCGGCTCGGGCAGCATCTGCGGTGCCGAGGCGGCCCCGGAGAAGGGGTTGCCCAGCAGCATCACGACTGCCGCCCCGATCCCTACGCCGGCGGTGCCGATGAGGGCGGCGAGCCCCGCGACGGCCGTGCTCACGGCCAGCGTCGACAGGGCGAACACCCCGGCTTCCGCCCACCAGTTGCCGGTGAGGACCTCCAGCCAGCTGTGGGCGAGCGCGGCCGCGGTCACGCCGATCAGGGCCGCGGCGCCGACCAGGGCGCTCACGGCGCGCAGGCCACGCAGCCCGAGCAGGGTCACCGCCGCGCCGGCCGCGATACCGGCCAGGGCGAGCGGTAGGACGCTCGCGTTGAGGGCCGCGCCGCGCGGGTCCGTCTCGGGTGCTGGGGCCACGTCGACCGTCCTGATCTTGCTGCCTTGTGCGGCGGCCTGCTGGGCCACCGCCTGCTGCAGCAACTGGGCCACCACCGGGCTCGCCGCCGACGCGGTCAGCAGCTTCGGGCCCTGCGGTGTGACGACGACCGCGCCGTATACGGTCCGGTCCTCGACGGCGTCCCGGGCGGCGGCCTCGTCGGCGTAGCGGTGGATCTCGAACGCGCCCTCGCGCGCGGCCAGTTTCTTTTCCACCTGGGCGGTGGCGGCCGTCGGTCCGGCGACGCCGAGCGGCAGGTCGCGAGGGGCCGTGCGGGCGGCCGGCCAGGCGAAGGCCCACAGGGCGAGGGCGGCCAGGGCGGGGAGGAGGACGACGACCGCGATCAGGCGGCGGGTGGACATGGGAACTCCCGGTGAGATGCGAGCTCGGACTAAAAAGAAGGATCGTTCGTTTTAGTTGTGCCACCACCGTCCTGCGGATGCGTCTCCTTGTCAAGAAGGAATGTTCGTTTTACTTTGTGACCATGGCCCGCGTATCCCAGGAACACCTCGACGCCCGCCGCCGGCAGATCCTCGACGGTGCCGCGATCTGCTTCGCCCGCAACGGCTTCCATGCCACGTCCATGCAGGACGTGCTGAAGGAGGTCGACCTCTCGGCGGGGGCGGTGTACCGCTACTTCAAGGGCAAGGAGGAGCTGATCGGCGCGATCGTCGCCGAGGTGCTCGGATCGGTCCGCGCGGCCTTCGAGGAGGCGGCGCGGCAGAGCCCGCCCCCGCCGCCGGACGCACTCGTCGCCGCGGTCCTCGGCAGGACGCTTGCCGCACGCGAGTCCCTGGTCGTCGACGGGCGGCCCGCGTTTCCGCGGCTCATCGTCCAGGTGTGGGGGGAGACGCTGCGCAACGAAGAGCTGGCGGCGATTCTGCGGGAGGGTTACGGCTCGGTCCGCGCGGCCTGGTCGAAGATCGTCGAGGGCTACCAGGGCGCCGGGATGATGCGGACGGACGTGGAGCCGGACCATGTGGCCCGCACGATGATCTCCGCCGTGCTGGGCTTCCTCGCGCAGCAGTCCCTCTTCGGGCCCGCTCCGGTCGAGATCCTCCGGGACGGTCTGCGGGCCTTGATGAGCATGCGGGACCAGCCCGCCACGAGTTGATGGATCACAGCTCGGTTAACTTGCTTGAAACTCCGTCCATCTAGCCTGCCGATCAACGCCACCAGGGACTTTGCCCCGTGGCCGCGGCAACCGGACCCCGCACGGTCCGGAGCGAGGACTGTGAGGTGGGACGTGCAACTGACCCCGCACGAGCAAGAGAGGCTGCTCATCCACGTGGCGGCCGACGTGGCCGAGAAGCGCAGGGCCCGCGGGCTCAAGCTGAACCACCCCGAGGCGGTCGCCCTCATCACGTCGCACATCCTCGAGGGCGCCCGGGACGGCCGTACGGTCGCCGAGCTCATGTCCTCCGGACGCAAGCTGCTCACCCGGGACGACGTCATGGAGGGCGTCCCGGAGATGATCCACGACGTCCAGGTCGAGGCGACCTTCCCGGACGGCACCAAGCTCGTCACCGTCCACGACCCGATCGTCTGAGGGGGCCTCGGTGATCCCCGGAGAGATCCTGTTCGGCGACGGCCCGATCGCCTACAACGAGGGCCGCGAGGTCACCCGGCTGACCGTCCTCAACGCCGCCGACAGGCCCGTCCAGGTCGGCTCCCACTACCACTTCGCCGAGGCCAACCCCGGTCTGGACTTCGACCGTGCCGCAGCCCGCGGCAAGCGGCTCAACATCGCCGCCGGCACCGCCGTGCGCTTCGAGCCCGGGATCCCCGTCGACGTCGAACTCGTCCCCCTCACCGGCGCCCGCATCGTGCCCGGGCTGCGCGGGGAGACCGGAGGTGCCCTCGATGCCTGAGATCTCCCGCGCCGCGTACGCCGACCTGTTCGGGCCGACCACCGGTGACCGCATCCGGCTCGCCGACACCGATCTGCTGGTCGAGATCGAGGAGGATCGTTCCGGCGGGCCCGGGCTCGCCGGTGACGAGGCCGTGTTCGGCGGCGGCAAGGTCATCCGCGAGTCCATGGGCCAGTCACGTGCTACGCGCGCAGAAGGCACTCCGGACACGGTCGTCACCGGCGTCGTGATCATCGACCACTGGGGCATCGTCAAGGCCGACGTCGGCATCCGCGACGGCCGGATCACCGGCATCGGCAAGGCGGGCAACCCGGACACCATGGACGGGGTGCACCCGGATCTGGTCATCGGGCCGGAGACCGAGGTCATCGCGGGCAACGGACGGATCCTCACCGCCGGAGCCATCGACGCGCACGTCCACTTCATCTGCCCGCAGATCGCCGACGAAGCGCTGTCGTCGGGGATCACGACGCTGATCGGCGGCGGCACCGGGCCCGCCGAGGGCTCGAAGGCGACCACGGTCACGCCGGGCCCCTGGCATCTGGCCCGGATGCTGGAGGCGATGGAGCACTACCCCGTCAACTTCGGCCTGCTGGGCAAGGGCAACACCGTCTCCCACGAGGCGATGTTGTCCCAGATCCGGGGCGGCGCCCTGGGGTTGAAGCTGCACGAGGACTGGGGCTCCACCCCTGCCGTCATCGACGCCTCGCTGACCGTCGCCGACCAGACCGGCATCCAGATCGCCATCCACACGGACACGCTGAACGAGGCCGGGTTCGTCGGTGACACGCTCGCCGCGATCGCCGGGCGCGGCATCCACGCGTACCACACCGAGGGTGCGGGCGGCGGGCACGCGCCGGACATCATGACCGTCGTCTCCGAGCCGCATGTGCTGCCGAGTTCGACGAATCCGACGCGGCCGTTCACCGTCAACACCGCCGAGGAACACCTCGACATGCTGATGGTGTGCCACCACCTCAACGCGGCGGTGCCCGAGGACCTCGCCTTCGCCGAGTCGCGGATCCGGCCGTCGACCATCGGCGCGGAGGACATCCTGCACGACCTGGGCGCGATCTCGATCATCTCGTCGGACTCGCAGGCCATGGGCCGGGTGGGCGAGGTCATCATGCGGACCTGGCAGACCGCCCATGTGATGAAGGGGCGGCGGGGTGCGCTGCCGGGGGACGGGCGGGCCGACAACCTGCGCGTGCGGCGGTACGTGGCCAAGTACACGATCAACCCCGCGCTCGCGCAGGGGCTCGGCGGAGAGATCGGCTCTGTGGAGACCGGCAAGCTCGCCGACCTGGTGCTGTGGGAACCGGCGTTCTTCGGGGTCAAGCCGCATGTCGTCATCAAGGGCGGGCAGATCGCGTACGCGCAGATGGGCGACGCCAACGCGTCCATCCCGACGCCACAGCCGATCCTGCCCCGGCCGATGTTCGGTGCGATCGGGCGCGCGCCCGCCTCGAACTCCGTCAACTTCGTGGCGCCGCTCGCTCTCGAGGACGGGCTGCCGGAGCGGCTCCAGCTCGGGAAGCGGTTCGTGGCGATCGAGTCGACGCGCGGGGTCACCAAGGCGGACATGCGGGAGAACGACGCGAGGCCCGAGGTGCGGGTCGATCCCGACAGCTTCGCCGTGCACATCGACGGGGAGCTGGTAGAGGCCACGCCTGCCGCCGAACTGCCCATGGCTCAGCGGTACTTCCTGTTCTGAGGGGGGAGTCGTGATGTTCCTGGGTGAGTGGTCGTGATGTACGTGGGTGGGTCGTGATGTCCCGGGCAGCGCTGCTCGTGCTGGCCGACGGCCGCTTTCCCGCCGGGGGGCATGCGCACTCCGGCGGGGCGGAGGCGGCCGTCAAGGCCGGTCGGATCACCGGGGCCGCGAGTCTGGAGGACTTCTGCCGGGGGCGGTTGCACACGGCGGGGCTCGTCGCGGCCGCGCTCGCGGCGGCGGCCGCGCTCGGGGTCGACGTGGGTGCCCTGGATCGGGCAGCGGATGCCCGTACGCCGTCCCCCGCGTTGCGTACGGCTGCGCGCAAGCTCGGGCGTCAGCTGATGCGGGCGGCTCGGGCGACCTGGCCGTCCGGGGAGCTCGACGCCGTGGCGCGGGAGTTTCCCAAGGGGGCGCATCAGCCGGTGGTGCTCGGGCTGGTGGCCCGGGCGGCCGGGCTGGGGGCGGTCGATGCGGCCTACTGTGCGGCGTACGAGAGTGTGAGTGGGGCGGCGAGTGCGACGGTGCGGTTGCTGAGCCTTGATCCCTTCGACGCCACGGGTGTGCTGGCGCGGTTGGCGCCGGAGGTGGACCGGGTGGCGGATCGGGCGGTGGAGGCGGCTCGACGGGTGGTCGACGACGGGGTCGATGCGTTGCCGGCGGCTTCGGGGGCGTTGCTGGAGATCGGGGCGGAGTCGCATGCCGCCTGGCCTGTCCGGTTGTTCGCGTCGTAGGAGGTCGCCCCCGCCGCCCCTACCCGTCCCATCCTTGAAGGGGCTCCGCCCCTTCGACCCCGCCAGGGGGCTCCGCCCCCTGGACCCCCGTCGGCCCCGAAAGGGCCTCGTCCTCAAACGCCGGACGGGCTGAAAATGCCGACCGGCGTTGAGATGAAAGGAGCCGCCCCATGCACCTCGACCACTCCCACGACGGTCCCTCGGCCGTCAGTGCCGACGCGCGCCGTCCCGACGGATCGCGCCGGGCCCTGCGTATCGGGCTCGGAGGGCCCGTGGGGTCCGGTAAGACGGCCACCGTTGCCGCGCTCTGCCGGGCGCTGCGGGACGAACTGTCGCTTGCCGTCGTCACGAACGACATCTACACGCGGGAGGACGCCGAGTTCCTGCTGCGGGAGGCCGTGCTGCCGCCCGAGCGGATCACGGCCGTGGAGACGGGGGCGTGTCCGCACACCGCGATCCGGGACGACATCTCCGCGAACCTCGAAGCCGTCGAGGATCTGGAGGACGAGGTCGGGCCTGTCGATCTCATCCTCGTCGAGTCCGGCGGGGACAACCTCACCGCCACGTTCTCCAAGGGGCTCGTCGACGCGCAGATCTTCGTGATCGACGTGGCCGGGGGCGACGACATCCCGCGCAAGGGCGGTCCCGGGGTGACCACCGCCGATCTGCTGGTCGTCAACAAGACCGACCTCGCGCCGTACGTCGGCTCCGACCTGGAGCGGATGGCGGCGGACGCCAAGGCGCAGCGAGCCGAACTGCCGGTCGTCTTCCAGTCGCTGAGGAGCCAGAGCGGCGTGAGGGACGTCGCCGACTGGATGCGGGCGCAGCTTGCGGCGTGGACGGCATGACCGTGGCCGGTGGGGTGCGTGCCGTCGCGCGGATCGTCGCCCGGGACGACGGGCGGGGTGGTACGTCGCTGCCGGTGCTCGACGGTGACGGGCCGCTCGCGCTCCGGCGGACGCGGGGGAGCGGTGCCGAGGCGCGGGTCGTGCTCGTCGGTGCGATGAGCGGGCCGCTCGGTGGCGATCGCTTCAGCGTCGAGGCCGAAGTAGAGGCCGGCGCCCGGCTGCGGGTCGGGTCGGCCGCCGCCACCATCGCGCTGCCGGGGCAGAGCAAGGGCGAAGCCCGTTACGACGTACGGCTCTCCGTCACCGACGGGGGTGAACTGCACTGGCTGCCCGAGCAGTTGATCTCCGCGCGGGGGAGCGATCTGTACGTCACGACCCGCGTCGACGTCGGCGCGACAGGGCGGCTCGTGCTGCGCGAGGAACAGGTGCTCGGGCGGGTGGGGGAGGAGTCCGGGCGGCTCAGCAGCCGGATCCGGGTGAGAGTCGGAGGGCGGGTGGTCCTCGATCAGGAGCTGTGTTGCGGGCCCGGTGCTCCCGGGGGCTGGGACGGGCCCGCCGGGCTCGGCGGGTGTCGCGCCGTAGGACAACTCGTCGTCGTGCGGCCGGAGTTCGCGAACGCTCCGGTGGCGGCCCGGATGCTGGGGGAGAACGCGGCTGTCATGCCTCTTGCCGGGCCCGCCGCCCTGGTGAGTGCCGTGGCGGCGGACGGGCTGCGGCTGCGCAGGGTGCTGGACGAGGCGCTCGACTCCCTCGGCGGCTGAGGGCCGCCGCCGTCCCCGTCGGCCGCCCTGCGCTGCGTCAACTGATGGGCATGCGCGGGAACTTGCGCTCCTTCTCCTTGGCCGCGGCCTCCTCGGCCTTGGCGACGGCCGCGTACTGGTCGACGTACTCCTGCTCGGACAGCGACAGGATCGCGTACATGATCTCGTCGGTCACCGCGCGCAGGATCGCCTTCTCGTTCTCCATGCCTGCGTAGCGGGAGAAGTCGAGGGGCTCGCCGAAGCGGATCGTCACCGGGTGGATGTTCGGGATGATCTTGCCGGGCGGCTGCGCCTCGAACGTGCCGATCATCGCGCAGGGAATGACCGGGACTCCGGCCTTGAGGGCCATCACCGCGACCCCGACCTTGCCCTTGTAGAGGCGGCCGTCGTGCGAGCGGGTGCCCTCCGGGTAGATGCCGAGGAGTTCGTCCTTGCTCAGGACGCCGAGTCCCTCGCGGATCGCGGCCTGGCCCGCCTCCTTGCCGGTGCGGTCGACCGGGATCTGCCCGGCGCTGCGGAAGAAGGCCGCGGTCAGGCGCCCCTTGATGCCGGGGCCCGTGAAGTACTCCTTCTTCGCCAGGAAGGTGATGCGCCGCTTGAGCATCGCCGGCATCAGGAAGTGGTCCGAGAACGACAGGTGGTTGCCGGCGACGATCGCCGCGCCCGTGTCAGGTATGTGCTCGAGGCCTTCGATGCGAGGCCGGAAGAACAGTCTCAGGAGAGGTCCCAACAACACGTATTTCAGGAGGTAGTAGAACAAAGGGGCGCTCCTCACTCGGGCGATCAGCTCGGGCCGCCGTGTTCTGGCAGGTCAACCAGCGTGCCGTGGGGCTGCCAGTGTAGGCGCAGGGGTGACGGGCCGGAACCGGGACGGGACGGACGGATGCCGACCCGTCACGATGTGCCTGACTGGATGTCAGGGACTCGGTGGGCGGCTTCGTTTGCGGGTGGGGAGGACCGCCGGACCAGCCTGGTGTCAGGGGTCGGTGTGCGGCAACCCGAGGGCGTGGTTTGGCGTGATCACGATTGCCGGGTGGCAGGTGGCCCGCCCTTGCGGGGAGCCGTCGCCTCTGCTCGTCCATCACAGCCGCACGATGATCAGTGCCGTGTCGTCGGTCGCGCCCCCCGGCGGCAGCAGCTCCAGCAGGACGGCGTCGGCGAGGGTCTCGGGGTCGGCCCCGCGATGGCGGACCAGGGCGTCCGCGAGCCGGGTCAGACCGGTGTCGATGTCCTCACGGCGGCGTTCGATCAGGCCGTCCGTGTACAGCACGAGCGTGGCTCCCTCGGTGAACGTGGTGACGGCCTGCGGTCTCGGGACCGGGTCGGGTCGGGCGTCCAGCGGCGTGTCGGTGGCCCGGTCGAGGAACTCCACGCGGCCGTCGGCGTGCACCAGCACCGGCGGCGGATGGCCCGCGCTGCTGTAGGCGACGGTCCGGGCGTCGAAGTCGATGAACGTGGTGGCCGCGGTGGCCGATTCGGCGCCGTCGACCACATGGGCGTACTGCCCCAGCACGTCGAGCGCCTGCGCCGGGCCGTCCGCGACCCGCGAGGTGGCGGTGAGCGCGCTGCGCAGCTGGCCCATGACGCCGGCCGCCGCGAGGCCGTGGCCGACCACGTCGCCCACCGACACGGCGATGCGGTTGCCGCCCACCAGGTCGACCAGGTCGTACCAGTCGCCGCACACGTTCAGCGCGCCGACCGCGGGCCGGTAGCGCACCGCCGCCCGGTGGTTGCCCACCTGACGCCGGGCGGGCAGCATCGCCTCCTGCAGGGCCAGGGCCACCTCGCGCTCACGGGCGTGGGCCTGCCGCAGCCGGTCGTTGACCTCCTGCAGCTCGCGGGCGCGGGTGTACAGCTCGGCCTCCAGCACCCGGGCCCGGCTGTCACCGCCGGCGCCGCCGCGCAGATGGATGAGTTCGGTGACCTCCTCCACCCGGTGCAGGACGAACTGCACCTTCCCGTCCGGGCCGCGCACGGGCGCGTTGATCGGGCTCCAGTAGCGCTCCTCCCAGTGGCCGGGGCGCAGCGGGTCCTCGACGTCGTAGCGCTGCAGCGCCATCGCGTCGCGCTCCCCGCTCGCCACCACGCGCAGCATCGACGCCTGCACGTCGCGCATGCCGGCCGCCGCCGGGTCGTTGGGGTTCTCGGGGAAGACGTCGAAGATGTACCGGCCCACCAGCTGTTCGCGGGTACGCCCGGACAGTTCCTGGAAGTCCTCGTTGGCGTCGGCGTAGACCAGCTCCGGGGTGAGCAGTGCCACCATTCCGGGCAGGGCCTGGAACACCGCCTCGTAGTCGATCGCCGTCTCGTTCATGGCTCCCGCCTCACCACCGGGACCTGGCCGGTGTCCCACGCCGTATGGCGTATGTATCGATGTACCGCATCCGCGCAGATCCGGCAGGTCAGGGCGACGGATCCGTCAGGGACTGCTCGGCCCAGATGATCTTCCCCTCGGGGACGAAGCGTGTGCCCCACTGCTGGGTGAACTGGGAGACCAGCAGCAGCCCGCGCCCGCCCTCGTCGGTGGTGCGCGGATGGCGCAGGTGCGGGGCGGTGGCGCCGCCGTCGTAGACCTCGCAGAACAGTGCGCGTTCCCTGATCAGGCGCAGTCGGATGGGGCCGGCCGCGTACCGGATGGCGTTGGTGACCAGCTCGCTGACGACGAGTTCCGTCGTGAACACCAGCTCCTCCAGCCCCCACTCCGCCAGCTGCCGGGCGGCCGTCTTGCGGGCGTCGGCGACGGCGGCCGGGTCGACGGGCAGGTCCCAGTCGGCGACCTGCTCCTCGCCGAGGAGGCGGGTACGGGCCATGAGCAGGGCCACGTCGTCGTGCGGGCGGTCGGGGACCAGGGCGTCGACCACCGTCCGGCAGCGCAGGTCGAGCGAGCCCGCACGCTGCTCCAGGGCCCGCCGCAGCCGGCCGCGGTCGGCGTCCACGGCCCAGTCGTCCCCGCCGGCCAGCAGCCCGTCGGTGTGCAGGGCCAGCGTGCTGCCCGCCGCCAGGGCCAGCTCCACCGACTCGAAGGGGGGACCGCCCACGCCGAGCGGCGGGCCCTGCGGGAGGTCGACGAAGGTGACCGAGCCGTCGGGCATGACGACGGCGGGCGCCGGATGGCCCGCGGCCGCCATGGTGCACGAACCGTCGACCGGGTCGTAGACGACGTACACGCACCCGGACCCCACGCCCTGCGCGCTGTCGGACTCCTCCTCGCCCGGCTCGACGCCCTCCTCGCGGGCCGACCGGGCGACCAGGTCGTCGAGATGGGCCAGCACCTCCTCGGGCGGCAGATCCAGCGCGGCGAGAGTCCGTACGGCCGTCCGCAGCCGCCCCATCGCCGCCGCGGCGTCGATGCCGTGTCCGGGCACCTCGCCCACCACGAGGGCGACGCGGGCGCCCGACAGCGGGATGACGTCGTACCAGTCGCCGCCGAGGCCGGTCAGCTCGTCGGCCGGCCGGTAGCAGGCGGAGACCTCCACCGCGTCCTGCTCCGGCAGCCGGTGCGGCAGCAGGCTGCGCTGCAGGACCAGCGCCGCGTCGCGCTCGCGGGTGTAGCGCCGGGCGTTGTCGACACAGACGGCGGCGCGTGAGACGAGGTCCTCGGCCAGGTTCAGGTCGTCCTCCTCGAAGGCCTCCTGGCGGTGGGTGCGGAAGAAGGTCGTGACGCCCAGGGTGACGCCCCGAGCGCGGATCGGCACGATCATCACGCTGTGCAGGCCCAGTTCGAGGAAGATGGCGGCCCGGCCGCCGCGCGCGTGCTGGGCCCATGCCTCGCCGAGCGGGTCGAGTTTCTCCTCGCGCCAGGACTTGCCCGTCCTGAGGCAGCGGATCGGAGGCGACTGCGCCGGATAGGTGACCACCGCGCCGATGTCGACGACGGTCACCGGCACGCTTCCGTTGACCGACCCGTATCCCGCCCGGCGCAGCGGCACCGGATCGGTGTCGCTCAGCGGGCCCGCCGCGGGCTCGCCGCCCCGCAGCACCGACTCCAGCAGGTCCACGGTGACGAGGTCGGCGAGTCCCGGCACGGCCACGTCCGCCAGTTCCTGGGCGGTGAGCGTGATGTCGAGGGTGCGGCCGATGCGCTCGCCGGCGCGGTCGAGGAGGGCCAGTCGCTGTCGGGCGCGGTGGCGGTCGGAGATGTCCTCCACCGTGTAGTACACGCCGGTGGGGTGGCCGTGGCCGTCGTCGAGCCGGGTGAACGACATCATGTGCGCGGTCTCGCGCAGCGGGGCGGAGCGTGCGTGGCCGACGTGCTCGTAGCCGACGATCGGTTCGCCGGTCGCCAGGACCTGGCGCATCTGGGCCTCGATGGACTCGGAGTCCAGGCCGGGCTGGATGTCCGCGAGGCGCATACCGAGCCGGTGGGGCGGGGGGCCGCCGCCGAACTGGGCGAGGGCCGCGTTCGACCAGACGAAGCGCAGGTTCGTGTCGACGATGGCTATGCCGACGGGAGAGCGGGCGACCATCTGCTCCAGGGTGTGGCGGCTCATGTCCCAGCCGTGGGCGTCACCGAGCTCCGACAGGAGCACGAGCCAGTGCGAGGGCTCCTGGCTGTCGAGCGTGGGCGTGATGCGCACCATGAGCCTCACGGGAGCTCCGTTGCGGTGCCGGGCCGTGAGCAGCCCAGCCCAGCCGCCCTCCGCACGGCACCGTTCGATGACTTCCGGGACCCGCCCGGCGTCCTCCGCACTGAACAGCTCGGCGATGTGCCTGCCCACCGCCTCGGAGGCCGCGTAGGCCAGCAGCCGCTGCGCGTCCCTGGTCCACCCCGTCACCAGGCCGTGCGCGTCGAGCAGCAGAGGCGCGGCGTCCGCCACGTCGAACCCCTGCCTGGCTACGCCCTGCTCCTCGTGTGTGCCCACGGCCGACCTCTCTGTCGCTGAGAGCGGTCTACCACCTCTTGTCCCCATCTTCACCCTTCCGGGCAACGCCGCCTCTCTGCGGGGTCCGGGTGGGGGCGGGGCGGGCGTGTGCCTTCAGCCCGTCCGGCGTTTGAGGACGAGGCCCCTTCAGGGCCGAAGCGGGGTCTGGGGCGGCAGCCCCAGCGGGGTCCAGGGGCGGAGCCCCTGCCGGGGTCGAAGGGGCGGAGCCCCTGGGGATGGGAACGGGTAAGGGCGGCGGGGGCGAAACGAACTCACCGCCCCCGCCGCGTGCCGGACGCCGCCGCGGTCAGGCCAGAACCTTCTCCAGCGCCCCCAGCGCCCCCTGCAACTCCTCCACAGTGATCGTCAGCGGCGGAGCCAGCCGGATCGTCGAGCCGTGGGTGTCCTTGACCAGCACGCCCTCCCGCAGGAGCCGCTCGCCGATCTCGCGCCCCGTGCCGAACGCCGGGTCGATGTCGACGCCCGCCCACAGACCCCGCGCCCGGAAGCCGACGACGCCCTTGCCGACCAGGGCCGACAGACCGCCCCGCAGGACCACGCCCAGCTCGGCGGCCCGGCGCTGGAACTCGCCCGTCTCCAGGAGCTCGACCACCGCCGTGCCGACCGCGGCGGCCAGCGGATTGCCGCCGAAGGTCGAGCCGTGCTCGCCCGGCCGCAGCACCCCGAGCACGTCCCGCCGGGCCACCACCGCGGACACCGGCACGATGCCGCCGCCCAGCGCCTTGCCGAGGAGAACGACATCCGGGACGACGCCCTCGTGCTCGACGGCGAGCGTACGGCCCGTACGGCCGAGGCCCGACTGGATCTCGTCGGCGATGAACAGACAGCCCTTGCGGCGGGTCAGCTCCCGCACTCCGGCCAGGTAGCCGTCGTCGGGGATGACGACGCCCGCCTCGCCCTGGATCGGTTCCAGCAGCACCGCCGCCGTCGTCTCGTCGACCGCCGCCTCCAGCGCCGCCAGGTCGTTGTACGGCACGATCCGGAAGCCGGGCGTGAAGGGGCCGAAGCCCTGCCGTGCCGTCTCGTCCGTGGAGAACGACACGATCGTCGTCGTACGGCCGTGGAAGTTCTCCGCGGCGACCACGATCGTCGCCTGATCGGCCGGGACGCCCTTCACCTCGTACGCCCACTTGCGGGCCACCTTTATGCCGCTCTCCACCGCCTCGGCGCCCGTGTTCATCGGCAGCACCATGTCGAGGCCCGTCAGCTCCGCCAGCCGTTCGGCGAACTCGGCGAGGCGGTCGTTGTGGAACGCCCGGGAGGTCAGGGTCAGCCGGTCCAGCTGGCGGTGCGCCGCCTCGATCAGCGCCGGGTGGCGGTGGCCGAAGTTCAGCGCCGAGTAGCCGGCCAGCATGTCCAGGTAGCGGCGGCCCTCCACGTCCTCCACCCAGGTGCCCTCGGCGCGGGCGACGACCACGGGCAGCGGATGGTAGTTGTGCGCCAGGACCGGCTCCTCGGCGCGGATCAGGTCGGCGGACGAGCGGGTGGTGACGGGAGCGGTCATCAGCGGATCTCCTGGGTGCAGCACTTGATGCCGCCGCCGGCCTTGCGGAACTCCGACAGGTCGACGGGGACGGGGACATAGCCGCGGTCGGCGAGGGCGGAGGACAGGGCCTCGGCCTGGGGCGCGATGAAGACGTTGCGGCCGTCGGACACGGAGTTCAGGCCGAACGCCAGCGCGTCCTCGCGGGTCGCGAGCACCGCGTCCGGGTACAGCCGCGCGAGCACCTCACGGCTGCCCGGCGAGAACGCCTCGGGGTAGTACGCGATGTTGTCGTCGTCGAGCACGAACAGTGCCGTGTCCAGGTGGTAGAAGCGCGGATCCACCAGCGTCAGGCTGATCACCGGGTGGCCGAAGAACTCCTGCACCTCACGATGCGCCTCGCGGGTCGTACGGAACCCGGTGCCGGCCAGGACGTACCGGCCCGTCCAGACCAGGTCGCCCTCACCCTCGCACACGGACTCGGGGCGGTACACGTCGTAGCCCGCCGCCTTGAACCAGGTGTCGTAGTGCGTGGACTCGGGGCGCCGCTCGGGCGCGTGGAAGAGGGAGCCGAAGACACGGCCGTCGACGACGACCGCCGAGTTCGCCGCGAAAACCATGTCCGGCAGGCCGGGGGCGGGCTCCACCGCGTCGACGGTGTGGCCGTGGGTCCGGTATGCGCTGATCAGCGCCTGCCACTGCGCCTGGGCCAGGTCGACGTCGACGGGGGCGTCGGGACGCATCCAGGGGTTGATCGCGTACTGCACGGCGAAGTGTCTGGGTTCGCAGACGAGAAACCGCCGCCGGCGCGGCACACGCGTTTCGGTCACAGAGGGTTTCCTCCGCTTCCTGAGAGTGTCGACTGAGGGTTGACACCAAGGTAGAAAGCGCCGAATACGAGCGACAAGGAAGAAATATTGCGTGTCCGCGCAGGAACGCTGCGAAATTTTCCCGGCAGACGCAGCGTTGATGCGCGCCGCCAGGTTTACTCCGGCGCCGGCTGGCTCGCGCCCGCCTCCGGGCTCTCCGGGAGCAGATGGGACAGCACCATCACGCTGATCGTCTTGCGGATGAACGGCTCGACGCGAATCCGCTCCAGCACCTCCTCGAAGTGCTCCACGTCCCGCGCCCGCACATGCAGCAGCGCGTCCGCGCCCCCGGTCACCGTCATCGCCGCGGTGATCTCCGGATGGTTGCGGACCACCTCGGCGAGCCGTCGCGGCGGGGCGGCGCCCTCGCAGTACACCTCGACGTACGCCTCCGTACGCCAGCCCAGCGCCGACGGCTTGACCGTGGCCGTGAACCCGGTGATCACGCCCGTGTCCCGCAGCCGGTCCACGCGCCGCTTGACCGCCGTCGAGGACAGCCCCACGGCCGCGCCGATCTCGGCGAAGCTCGTCCTGGCGTTCGCCATCAGCGCGGTGATGATCTTCCGGTCGAGCTCGTCGAACGGCGGGGGCGTGCTGTGCATGGCGGCACTGTATCCAGCGGGAACTGCACACGTAGGCACGTGTGCAGGCGTACGAATTGCTCCTACACTCCGGGTTCATGCTGCGCGCCCTGGCTGTCGACGACGAACGCCCCTCGCTGGAGGAGCTCCTCTACCTCCTGAACGCCGATCCACGCATCGGCACCGCGGAGGGCGCCGGCGACGCGACCGAGGCGCTGCGCCGGATCAACCGCGCCCTGGAGTCGGGGCCCGGCGGGCCCGAGGCGATCGACGTCGTCTTCCTCGACATCAACATGCCCGGCCTCGACGGCCTCGACCTGGCCCGGCTGCTCACCGGCTTCGCCAACCCGCCGCTCGTCGTGTTCGTCACCGCCCACGAGGACTTCGCCGTCCAGGCCTTCGACCTCAAGGCCGTCGACTACGTCCTAAAGCCCGTCCGCAAGGAACGCCTGGCGGAGGCCGTCCGCCGAGCCGCCGAGCTCAGGGACACCGCCGCCCCGCGCATACCCGTGAGCGAACCCGACCCCGACCACATACCCGTCGAGCTCGGCGGCGTGACCCGCTTCGTCGCCGTCGACGACATCACCCACGTCGAGGCCCAGGGCGACTACGCCCGCCTGCACACCGACAAGGGCAGCCACCTCGTCCGCATCCCCCTGTCCACCCTGGAGGAGCGCTGGCGCTCGCGCGGCTTCGTCCGCATCCACCGCCGCCATCTCGTCGCCCTGCGCCACGTCGGCGAGCTCCGCCTGGACGCGGGCACCGTCAGCGTCATGGTCGGCGCCGAGGAACTCCAGGTCAGCCGCCGGCACGCGCGCGAGCTGCGCGACCTGCTCATGAGGAGGCCGTGACGATGCCCCAGAACCCCACCGAACGCCGCGTCGTCGTCACCGGCCCGCCCCGGCGGGTGCGCCGGGTCTCCGGCTACTACCGCCCCCGCACCGAGATCGACGAGCAGACCACCCTCGGCCACACCTACGTCCGCTCCCTGATGCGCACCCAACTGCGCACCGCCCTCGCCGTCTTCGCCGTCCTCGGCCTGCTCGTCGGCCCCCTGCCCCTGCTCTTCGCCGCGATGCCGGACGCCCGCCACCTCGAATGGGCCGTCCTCGGCTTCGGCCTCTACGCACCGCTGGTCCTGCTGGCCCGCTGGTTCGTGCGGCGCGCGGAGCGCAACGAACGGGACTTCGTACGGCTCGTCGAAGACCGTTGAGTCAGAAGAGCGAACAGGCCCGTGAACTCCAGCTACGCCGTCCCCGCCGTCGCCCTCGTCGTCCTGGCGACCGTCCTCGTCGGCGCCTTCGGCCTGCGCATCTCCCGCACCACCTCCGACTTCTACGTCGCTTCCCGCACCGTCGGCCCCCGCCTCAACGCGGCCGCGATCAGCGGCGAGTACCTGTCCGCCGCCTCCTTCCTCGGCATCGCCGGCCTGGTCCTCGTGCAGGGCCCCGACATGCTCTGGTACCCGGTCGGCTATACGGCCGGATACCTCGTCCTGCTGCTCTTCGTCGCCGCCCCGCTGCGCCGCTCCGGCGCCTACACCCTCCCCGACTTCGCCGAGGCCCGCCTCTCCTCGCAGGCGGTACGGCGACTCGCGGGCGCCTTCGTCGTCGGCACCGGCTGGCTGTATCTGCTGCCCCAACTCCAGGGCGCCGGGCTGACGTTGACCGTGCTGACGGGCGCGCCCGACTCGCTCGGCGGGCTGATCGTCGCGGTCGTCGTGGTCGCCATCGTCGCCGCAGGCGGCATGCGCAGCATCACCTTCGTGCAGGCCTTCCAGTACTGGCTCAAACTCACCGCCCTGCTGGTCCCCGCGCTCTTCCTGGTCCTCGCCTGGCAGGGCGACGGCGCCCCCCGCCACGCCTTCGACGAACCGGCGACCTTCCGCGAGCACAGCGTCGTCCGCGTCGACGACACCCTCGACGTGAAGCTCGACCGCCCGCTGACCGTCACCGTGAACGGCACGATCGACGGCCGCACCCACGAAGAGAAGCAACTCCGCCTCCCCGCCGGCACCCACCGCATCGAGAGCGGCACCCGCCTCACCTTCGCGCAGGGCGCCGAGGTCCCCGAACCCGACCACCGGGCGGGCGGCGGCCTGTCGCCCTCACAGGCCGAGAACCGCGGCGAACGCCCGCTGTACGCCACGTACGGACTGATCCTCGCCACCTTCCTCGGCACCATGGGCCTGCCGCACGTCGTCGTCCGCTTCTACACGAGCCCGCACGGTGTCGCCGCCCGCCGCACCACCGTCGCCGTGCTCGGCCTGATCGGCGCCTTCTACCTCCTGCCGCCGGTCTACGGCGCCCTCGGCCGCCTCTACGCCCCCGAACTCACCCTCACCGGCGACGCGGACGCCGCCGTCCTCCTGCTGCCCGACCGCATGATCGGCGGGCTGGGCGGCGACCTGCTCGGCGCGCTGGTCGCGGGCGGCGCCTTCGCCGCGTTCCTGTCCACGGCGTCGGGCCTGACCATGGCCGTCGCGGGCGTGCTCACCCAGGACGTCCTCCCGTCCCGGGGCGTACGGCACTTCCGGCTGGGCACCGTCCTCGCCATGGCCGTCCCGCTCGCCGCGAGCGTCCTGGTCGGCGGGCTGCCGGTCGCCGACGCGGTGGGCCTCGCCTTCGCCGTGTCGGCGTCGTCCTTCTGCCCGCTGCTCGTCCTCGGCATCTGGTGGCGGCGGCTGACCCCGCCCGGCGCGGCCGCCGGGATGCTGGTGGGCGGCGGCTCGGCGCTGCTCGCCGTCGCCGCGACCATGGCCGGATTCCCGGGCTCAGGGGCCCTGCACGCGCTGCTCGCCTGGCCCGCCCTGTGGTCGGTGCCGCTGGGCTTCCTCACGATGATGCTGGTGTCCCTGGCCACCCCGGGCCGGGTGCCGGCCGGGACGGCGGCGATCCTGGCGCGGTTCCATCTGCCGGAGGAGCTGCGGGCGGAGGTGAAGGGATGAGGGAGCTCAACGCCGGGCGGCGCGTGGTGGTGACCGTTGAGGGAGCTCATCACCGCACGGCGCGAGGTGGTTGCGGTGTGAGCGGGTTCATCACCGGACAGCGCGGGGCGGTGGCGGCATGAGCGGGTTCATCGCGGGCCTGTGCGTGGCGATCCTCCCGCTGCTCGCCGCCGGGTTCTGGCTCGGCCGGCGCACGGCCCGACCCGAGAACCGCGGCGGCCTCGGCACGCCGGTCGAGCACGCCACCTTCGAGACCCTGCACACCGCGTCCCTCGCCGCACCCCCGCTGCGCGCCGGCCTCACCGAGGAGACCGCCCGCAAGTCGGCCCGCAGACTGCGCTCACTCCTCGGCACCGACGCGCTGTGCCTGACCGATCAGAAGCAGGTCCTCGTCTGGGACGGCGTCGGCGGTCATCACCGCACCGAGATCATGGAACTGCTCGCCGGACCGCTGGAGTCGGGCCGCGGCGAGGCCTTCCCGCTCACCTGCGACACCCCCGACTGCCCGGTGCGCTGGGCGGTCGTCGCCCCGCTCACCGTCGACGACCGGGTCCACGGAGCCCTCGTCGCCTGCGCGCCCCGGGAGTCGGCGGTGCTCGTGCGCGCGGCGGGCGAGGTGGCACGCTGGGTGTCCGTGCAGCTGGAGCTGGCCGACCTCGACCAGTCCCGCACCCGTCTGATCGAGGCCGAGATCAAGGCGCTGCGGGCCCAGATCTCCCCGCACTTCATCTTCAACTCGCTCGCGGTCATCGCCAGCTTCGTCCGCACGGACCCCGAGCGCGCCCGTGAACTGCTCCTGGAGTTCGCCGACTTCACCCGCTACTCCTTCCGCAGGCACGGCGACTTCACCACCCTCGCCGACGAACTCCACGCCATCGACCACTACCTGGCGCTCGTCCGGGCACGCTTCGGCGACCGCCTCTCCGTCACCCTCCAGATCGCCCCGGAGGTGCTGCCGGTCGCCCTGCCCTTCCTGTGCCTGCAGCCGCTCGTAGAGAACGCCGTCAAGCACGGCCTGGAGGGCAAGGCCGACAAGTGCCACATCCAGATCACCGCCCAGGACACCGGCGCCGAGGCCCTCGTCGTCATCGAGGACGACGGCGCCGGAATGGACCCCGTCCTGCTGCGCCGCATCCTCGCCGGTGAGGTCAGCCCGTCGGGCGGTATCGGGCTGTCGAACGTCGACGACCGGCTCCGGCAGGTCTACGGCGACGACTACGGCCTCGTGATCGAGACCGCCGTAGGGGCAGGCATGAAGGTCACCGCCCGGCTGCCGAAGTACCAGCCGGGGGTGCATTCCGCAGGGCGGCTCACCCGGGGGTGAGGCTCAGGTACTGCGGCTGACGACCATCCCCAGCGTGATCAGCCCCAGCACCACCCACCCGAACCACAGCCAGCCATTGCTCCCGAGCGCCACCGTGTAGGCCGTCACCACGACGAGTCCGCCGACGGTGACCACCCCCATCGCCTTCGTAGAACCGTCCGTAGAACCGCTAGAACCGGGCATCGCAACACCCTCCTCATGGTTCGTCCCCCTCCATGGTGCCCCCGTTCTGCTTCCGTACGGTGCACACGACAAAATGAGTGCCGTTCTTCCAGGACCCCTCGCTCGTCCAGGAACCGGCCGTGTAGACGGAAGGGTCGAAGCCGTAGTCACGCGGCGGCACGTTCCGGGCGCACGCCGTGTCCGATTCGGTGCGCGCCTCGGTCGGCGTGACATCGGCGCCCAGACGGGTGAACCCGAGCACCTGCTCGTCGTGCGGATCGGCGCAGGACACCAGGCGGGCGTCCCTGGGGGAGCGGACGTCCAGACAGTCCCGTCGCTGCATGGTCGCCGTGTCGGCGAAGGCCGCCCCCATCTCGCGGTGCCCGCCCAGCGGCCCGAACACCGGCCCGTGCGCGCCCAGCACCAGACAGGCGGTGCGCCGCCCGGCCGCCTCGAACCCCGCCTCGGTCGGTACGACGGCGAGGCTGCGGACGTCCGCGAGCCTCCCGCGGAGCTCCTCGGTCCGCTCCTCGCACGCCGCCGGCCCCTCCGCACGCGCCTCGGCGGCGGACGCGGCGGCGACGAAGGCCATGACCTGCCCGTCGGGTGCCTTCTCCCCGCAACTCGGATCCAGACTCAGCCGAGGCGTGCCCTGGAACGCGGCGCCGGGCCAGTCGGCGAGCACGCAGTCACCGTCCCTCAGCGGCTTGCCGAGACCCACGGAGGCGCCGTACGGCTGCTCCGCCGCCTTGGTGTCCGGCTGCTGGGTCATGGCGTACCAGACGCCTGTCCCCGCGAGCGCCAGCCCGAGGAGGCCGGCGAGGACCGCGTGGAGGATGCGGGGGCGGGTGCGGGGCTGCCTGCCGGGTCCCGGGCCGCCGAAGGCCTGGGGCCCGCCGGGCTGCTCCGGGAGGGAGTATCCGGAAGGCGAGGCGAAGCCCTGTGCGGCGCCGCCGGGCCGACCGGCTGCTTCGGACAGCCGCTGCGCGGCGGGGGGCAGGGAGCCGAACCCCGCCGCGTCGGGCGCGGGTCGCGGGGGCGGCGCGCCGTCCCAGTGGGGCTGCGAGCCGAGGTCGGTCTGGGTCCGTGCGTACGCGTCGACCTCCGGCGTGACGATCCGCGACAGCGCCGCCTCCGCCTGAGCTGCGGACATCCGCCGTGCCGGGTCCTTCTCCAGCAACGCCCGCAGTACGGGGCCCAGCGCACCGGCCCGCGCGGCCGGGTGGGGCTCCTCATTGACCACCGCAGTGAGCTCCGCCAGATGCGACTCGCGGTCGAAGGGACCCCGGCCCTCGAGGCCGTAGTACAGCGTGCAACCCAGCGAGAACAGATCGGTGGCCGGCGTGGGCGCCCCGCCCGTGACCCGCTCCGGCGCCAGATAGCCCGACGTGCCCACGAGGACCGACGCCAGCGTGTACCGCGTCTCCCCGGCGTCCGGCTGCACCGAGATTCCGTAGTCGGTGAGCAGCACCCTGCCGTACGGCGCCCCGGTGCGGTCCGGCGCCAGCAGGATGTTCGCCGGCTTCACGTCCCGGTGCATGACGCCCCGCTGGTGCCCGGCGGTCAGCGCGTCGAGCACGGCGAGCCCGACGCGGGCGCACTCCGCGGGCGCCAGCGGGCCGCGCCGGTCGACCAGGTCACGGAGGTTGACGGCGCCCGCCACGTACTCCATGACGATCCACGGCAGGCCTTCGTGCTCCAGCACGTCGTGCACGGTCACCACATGCGGATGCCCGCGCAGCCCCGCCGCGTGACGGGCCTCGGCGCGGGCGCGGGCCACCCGGGCCTCACGCTCGTCGGCCTCGGCCGGGTCCCGGAACACGATCTCCTTCAGCGCGACCTCACAGGCGAGTCTCTGGTCGTGGGCGAGCCAGACATGGCCCATGCCGCCGCTGCCGAGCCGGTTCAGCAGCAGATAACGGCCGGCGATGATCCGGCCCACTCCCGACGTCGGTGATCCTGAAGGCATCCGGTGACTCCCGGGTTCTGCGGGGGCGATGCGTGGCTGCTAGGCGGTCGTGCTCGCGGTGGGCCCGTCGGCGGAGGGCACGCCGGTCGCCGGTTCCGTCGTGGCGGGCGCGCTCGTCCTGGGCGGCGGGGCGCTGCTGGTGGGCGGGGCGCTCGTGGTCTGCGGGGGTGCGCTGGTCGTGGGCGGGGGAGGTGAGCCGGCCGCGGGCGGGGGCGGCGAGCCGGTCGTGGGGTCCTTGGTCGACGGGGGTGGCGTGGAGCCGGCCGGCGGAGCGGAGGAGGGCGGCGCCGTCGAGGACGGGGGTTTGCTCGTGGGTCCGTGGGTGGCAGGCCCGGAGCTGCCGGGTGCGGAACTGCCGGGACCGGAGGGCGAGGGCGGCGGAGTCGAGGACGTGCCGGAAGCCGGGGGAGTGGACCCCACACCGGAGGACCCGCCGGCGGACCCCTTGGAGGACCCGCTGGAGGAGCCACCGGAAGACCCGTCGGCCGTCGTCCCCCCGGCCACACTCAACGTCACGTACTCCCCGAACCGCAGCTTGCTCCCGGCCGGCGGATCCGATGCCGTGACCCGGGCGTCGTCCGGCGGCAGCCCTCCACCCCCGAAGGCGACGGCCAGCCCCGTGTCGGCCAGCTTCCGGCTCGCCTGCCCGAACGTCGTCCCGGCGAGGTGGGGCACGGCGCGCCGCTCACGCGTGTCGAACGTGCTGTCGTCATCACCCGTGGTGCCGACGGGACGGTTGATTCCCCGATCGGGTTCCTCGACGTCGACGAGAGCGAGCCGCTCCACTGTCCGCGCCGCGGGACGTACGGCCACCACGGTCGACTTCTCGTAGCCTTTCCACTCCTCGTTACGGTCGTCGAACTCGACCTTTATCCGAGTCGTGTCACCCTCGAAGGGCCGCAGCGGATTTCCGCACGAGCACTTCACGGCGGGAAGGCCTTCCGCATCGACGAGAATTGCGATTCCCGCCTGAAGCAGTGCGTTGAAGGGGGCGGCCTTTCCCTTCTTGTAGTCGTGATTCTGCACGAGCGTGTCGTGGCGCAGGAGAACAGGTGTGAGGCGGTCGAGATAATCCGGAATCTCGGCCGTTGAGATCGCGAGCGCCGCTGCCCACGCCTGTGCCTTCCGCTCATTGGCGGGCTCGGTGAGAAACCCCTCGAGCCGTACGACATCACAGATCGTCGGCTGCTTCGAACCCCCGTACAGACCAGGAGTGTCGCCCTGCTGCAGACCTCCGTGCGCCGACTGCGCCCGGACCTGCTGGTCCCGTCCCAGCCCCTGGTCCTCGTCGAAGAAGGGCGCGAGCGACGGAACTCCCGCGGCGACGGCCTTCACCACGAACAACGGAACGTCCCGATCGCACCCGGTGAGCGCCAGAACGAGGACCAACAGGACGGCGATCCTCCGAATCGCCCAATTCCCGGACCTGTGTACGAAAACGCGAAGCGTCATTACCGCTCCCCCCGGCGGTTCCCCCGACGCGCTTCATGCTACTGAAAGGCGAAGCCTTTCGGTTTCCTCAGTTTCCACGTGCGTTCAATGAGGCCAAATAGGCGTTGTACGCCTCGAGTTCCTTGTCGCCGTCCCGGTCGGCGGCCCGGTCCTTGCGCCGGGCCTGCCGCTGCTCCGAGCGGTACCACTGGAACAGCAGCGCGATCAGCACCAGCACGGACGGAATCTCACTGAACGCCCAGGCGATGCCGCCGGCCGCGTTCTGGTCGGAGAGCGCTTCGATGCCGAGCGAGGCGGGCGGGTTCTTGAACGTCTCGACCATCGGCTCCGACGCCATCATCAACGCGATACCGAAGAACGCGTGGAACGGCATGCCCGCGAACAGCTCCAGCATCCGCATCAGATACCCCGGCCGGTGCGGACCGGGATCCACGCCGATGATCGGCCAGAAGAACACCACACCCACGGCGAGGAAGTGCACCATCATCGCGATGTGCCCGGTCTTGGAGCCCATCAGGAAGTCGAAGAGCGGCGTGAAATACAGGGCGTACAGGCTGGCGATGAACAGCGGAATGGTGAACGCCGGATGCGTGATGATCCGCATGTACCGGCTGTGCAGCAGGGCCAGCAACCACTCCCGCGGCCCCTTGCGCCCGCGCCCTGCCGGCGGCAGCGCCCGCAGCGCCAGCGTGACGGGTGCGCCGAGCAGGATGAAGATCGGCGACAGCATGCTGATCACCATGTGCTGCACCATGTGCACGCTGAACATGACCATGCCGTAGTCGTTCAGCCCGGTGCACATGACGAGCATCACGGACAGCACACCGACGACATACGAGACGGTCCGCCCCACGGGCCACGCGTCCCCACGCCGCCGCAGCCGCACGACCCCCCACGCGTACAGCGCGAGCCCGACCAGGCAGGCGACGAGAAAGAACGGGTCGGCCGACCACTGAAGCCCCCGCCCCAGCGTGAACGGCGGCAAATCCATGATCATGCCGTGCCCGCTGTGATCCATTCGCCGGCTCCTGATTCGTGGGGGTTGTGCAAATCTGTCCGCCCACAAGAGTAGGACTGCCCCCGGTCACGGATGCGACCGGGGGCAGCGCAGCCAACCCAGGGGCGCGGGGAACTGCGCGACAAGCCACACACAACCCGCACCCGGCGACGAGACAATCACCCCTACGGGGAGTCCCCTAAAGCACGCACTCCGCTTCGTCGTACCGCTCCGCAGGAACCGTCTTCAACGTCTCCACGGCCTCAGCCAGCGGCACCATCACGATGTCGGTCCCCTGAAGCGCGGTCATGTGACCGAACTCCCCCCGGTGCACCGCCTCCACCGCATGCCACCCGAACCGGGTAGCCAGCACCCGGTCATACGCCGTGGGCGTACCGCCCCGCTGCACATGCCCGAGGATCACCGGCCGCGCTTCCTTGCCGAGCCGTTCCTCCAGCTCGATGGACAGCTGACGGGCGATCCCGGCGAACCGCTCGTGCCCGTAGATGTCCTTGCCGCCCTCGTCGAAGTCCATGGAGCCGGGCCGCGGCTTGGCCCCCTCGGCCGCCACGACGATCGCGAAGCGCTTCCCCGCCTCGAACCGCTGACCGACCCGCTTCGCCAACTCCTCGATGTCGAAGGGCCGTTCCGGTACGACGATGGCGTGCGCGCCGGCCGCCATGCCGGAGTGCAGCGCGATCCAGCCGGTGTGGCGCCCCATGACCTCGACCACGAGGACCCGCTGGTGGGACTCGGCCGTGGTCTTGAGCCGGTCGAGGGCCTCGGTCGCCACGCCCACGGCCGTGTCGAAACCGAAGGTGACGTCCGTGACGGCGATGTCGTTGTCGATCGTCTTCGGCACACCCACGACGGGCAGGCCGCTGTCCGACATCAGCCGGGCCGCCTTGAGCGTGCCCTCGCCGCCGATCGGGATGATCGCGTCGAGGCCGAGCTCCTCGAGGTGGCCCTTGGCCCGCTCCACACCGTCCCGCAGATGGGAGGGCTGGACCCGGGAGGAGCCGAGAATCGTGCCGCCGCGAGCCAGGATGCCGCTCACCGCGTCGAGGTCGAGCTTGAGGTAGTCGCACTCCAGGAGGCCCTTCCAGCCGTCCCGGAAGCCGATGACCTCGTCGCCGTGGTCGACGACGGCGCGGTGCACGACGGACCGGATGACGGCGTTCAGGCCGGGGCAGTCGCCGCCGGACGTGAGGACACCAATGCGCATAGCCCGAAAAACCTTCTCAACGTGGGCCGGGACCGGACCACGTTGTCCGGCTCGAATCCCCGCCACCCTAGCGGCATCAGGGGGCGGGGCCGAAGCGTGCGTCCGCCTGCTGGACGACCCCGCTCACCTGTGCGGACGGGCCGTCAGACGGGCTGGTCGGAGCGGGCCGGCAGCCAGCTGCGCGAGCCGGCGGGCAGGCTGCTGAGCAGCTGTGTCACGCAGGCTGCTGGGCAGCCGCGATGCGCTCGTTGCGCAGCGCCTCGTACCAGCGGTCGTCGGTCGGCGGCAGCGCGTTCACGTCGAGCGCCAGCTTCAGCAGCAGGTCCGCGATCTGCGGGTTCCGCGCCAGCACCGGGCCGTGCATGTACGTACCGAAGACGGTGTCGTTGTACGCCCCCTCGGTGCCGTCGCCCGTGCCGTTGCCGTTGCCGAAGCGGACCTGGGCGAGGGGGCGGGCGGTGGGGCCGAGGTGGGTGACGCCCTGGTGGTTCTCGAAGCCGGTCAGCGGCGGCAGGCCGAGCCGCGGGTCGATGTCGGCGAGCACGTCACCGACGCACCGCGCCCCCTCACCGCGCACGGACACCACGTCGATCAGACCGAGGCCCGGCTCACGCTGACCGAGGTCGTTGATGAACTCGTGGCCGAGGATCTGATAGCCGGCGCACACCGAGAACACGATCGCGCCGTTCTCGACGGCCCGGTGCAGACCGCCGTCCCGGCGCAGCCGCTCGGCCGCCAGCCGCTGTGGACGGTCCTCACCGCCGCCGATCAGGTAGATGTCGCCGGAGGTCGGGATCGGCTGGTCGCTGCGCACGTCGAGGCGGGCCACGTCGAGGCCGCGCTGCCGGGCCCGGCGCTCGACGACGAGGACGTTGCCCTGGTCGCCGTAGGTGCTGAGCAGGTCCGGGTAGACCCAGACGACCCGCAGTTGGTTGTCGCTCACTTAAAGTCCCCTGAAATCTGGTGATCAGTTGCCGACGCGGCGGCGCAGGTCCTGGAACGCGGTGTAGTTGGCGATGACCTCGATCCGGCCCGGCGGGCTCATCTGCACGGCCTGGTCGAGGTTGTCGCACACCTGGAACTGCTGGTTCGCGACCTCCAGCCGCACCGCGAGGTCGAGCTTGCGGTCGCCGATCACGCAGATCGGGTGCCCGGTCAGCCGCGTGTAGTCGACGTCCCACAGCCAGGAGGTGTCGGTGCCGTCGGCGCTGCGCGCGTTCACGGAGAGGATCACCGGGGTCGGCGGCGGGTCGATCAGGGAGAACGTCTCGAGCCAGCCGGCCGGGTTCTTGGCGAGCAGCAGCCGCAGATCGCGCTCCTGGAACTGCACGACGTCGTACCGCCCGGCGACGGCCTGCACCTGGTACATCCGCTCCAGGGCCACCTGCGGCGGCACGCCGAACACGGCGGCGACGGCGGCCGAGGACGCGGCGTTGGCCTTGTTGGCGCGTCCCGGCAGCTGCAGATGAATCGGCCAGGCGGACCCGTGCGGATCCAGGACATGATCCCCGGACAGCGCCCAGCTCGGGGTGGGCCGCCGGAAGCCGCACTCACCGCAGAACCAGTCGTCGCCAGGCCGCTGCATCACGCCACCGCACGACGGGCAGGACCAGGCGTCGTCCTTCCACATCTGCCCGGCGGCGACCCAGATCACATTCGGGGACGAAGAAGCCGCCCACACGACCAGCGGGTCGTCGGCGTTGGCGACGATCACGGCCTTCGACCCCGCGAGCCCCTCACGCCAGTTCTCGGCGAGCATCCGGGTCTCGGCGGCACGGTCCAGCTGGTCACGGGAGAGGTTGAGCAGGGCGATGCACTTCGGCTCGGTGTCCCGGGCGACGCCGGCGAGGTACTTCTCGTCGACCTCGATCACGCCGTACCGGGCTTCGGACCCACCGGCCAGTGCCGAGGTGATACCGGCAGGCATGTTGGCGCCTAGCGCGTTGGACACGACCGGACCCGCGGCCCGCAGGGCCTCCGCGATCAGCCGGGTCGTCGTGGTCTTGCCGTTGGTCGCCGAGACCAGGACGACGTCCAGGTTCTGGGCGAGCTTGGCGAGAAGGTCGGGGTCGAGTTTGAGTGCCACCCGGCCACCGATCACCGAACCGCTCCCGCGCCCCGCGGCGCGCGATGCCGCCGCGACCGCCTTGCCCGCGGTCACGGCCAGCTTGGCCCGCGGCGTGAGCGGGTCCGAGTTGCCTGCCATCAGTTCTCGATCCTCCTTGCGTACGCGCCGCGCCTCTGCCTGACGGCAACGTGGTGGTGGTCAGCCTATCGAGATCCATTCGCGCTCCCGAATCGCCGTACCCTTGCGGCCATGCGGAACAGCCCCATTCCGGGCGCGCACGGGCGCGTCCGTCCCCTCACCCTGCTCGGCGACGCCGCGCTGCGCGAGCAGTGCCGGGAGGTGACCGACTTCGGCCCCGAGCTGGCGGCGCTGGTGGACGACCTGTTCGCGACGATGTACGCGGCGCAGGGCGTGGGCCTCGCGGCGAACCAGGTGGGGGAGGCGCTTCGGGTGTTCGTGTACGACTGCCCGGACGACGATGAAGTACGGCACCTGGGACATGTGGTGAACCCGCGGTTGGTGGAGACGGACGGGGTGGTGATCCGCGGGCCGGAGGGCTGCCTGTCCCTGCCGGGCCTGGAGGCGGGGACGGAACGCTACGACCACGCGGTGGTGGAGGGCTTCACGATGACGGGTGAGCCGATCACCGTGCACGGGACCGGCTTCTTCGCTCGCTGTCTCCAGCACGAGTGCGACCACTTGGAGGGCAGGGTGTACGCGGACCGCGTGAAGGGCTGGCGCCACAGACGCTTGATGCGACAGGTGGCCCGATCTTCTTGGCGCCGGGGCAGGTGACCCACTCAGGGGCGCGGGGAACTGCGCGACCAGCCCCCACGAGCCCGCAGATGGAACACGACTCTCAGAACCCCGGACCTCCCATTTTGTCCCCCGCAGCTGCAAGACGACCCCACAACAGGTCGGCCAAACTGCGCACCAACTCGGCCCGGGAACACGGCCGTTCCCCAAGCCACCAGTCCCCGGCGGCGTGCATCATCCCGACAATCCCGTGCCCCCACACCCGAGCCAACTGCTGACTCCCGGGCCCGAGATCCAACCGCTCCTCGATGACGGTGGCCAGCTCCTCACCCATCCTGCGGAGCAACGGCGCCGAGTGCTTCCCGACATCGAATCCCTGGTCCCCGGCCTGACCGCCCTCCGCCGGATGCATCAGAAACCGATACACCTGAGGCCGTGCCTCGATCGCCGCGAGGTACGTGTCCAGCGTGGCCTCAACGCGCTCGCGCCGATCGGCAGGGGCATCCAACGCCGCCCGCAGTGAATCCAGCAGCGCGTCCGTGTGCCTCTTGGCCAACGCCGCGTAAAGCCCACCCTTGTCGCCGAAGTGCCGATACAGAATCGGCTTGGTGATGCCCGCCTCCGCCGCGATCGCGTTCATCGACGCCTGTGGGCCGTCGCGCAGCACCACCCTGTCGGCGGCCTCCAGCAGCTCACGCCGACGGCGGTCGGCGGACCGCTGCTGATCGGTCCGCTGTGTGGTGTCCATGAGCTCTCCCCACCCGTGCTGAATCGATGACGCCTGCGCAAACTAACACTCAACCTGGCTCCATCATCGAACGGGCTACCGACGAGTCATCGTCGGTTGACTTTACCTACCGACGGGTAACAAACTAGGGTTACCGCTAGTAACAAGCATGCACGTAGCCATGCACGTACGCCGCTGGAGGGGACATGGCCGAGTTCACCATGGAGCTCAACGACGAACAGAAGGAAGTCCGGGACTGGCTCCACGGTTTCGCCGCCGATGTGATCCGCCCCGCGGCCGCCGAATGGGACGAGCGTGAGGAGACTCCCTGGCCGGTCATCCAGGAGGCCGCGAAGGTCGGTATCTACTCGCTCGACTTCTACGCCCAGCAGTACTTCGACCAGACCGGCCTCGGCATCCCCATGGCGATGGAGGAGCTGTTCTGGGGCGACGCGGGCATCGCCCTGTCGATCGTCGGCACCGGCCTCGCCGCCGTCGGCGTCCTGGCCAACGGCACCGAGGAGCAGATCGGCACCTGGGTGCCCCAGATGTACGGCGACGCCAACGACGTCAAGCTCGCCGCGTTCTGCTCCTCCGAGCCCGACGCCGGCTCCGACGTGGCCTCGATGCGGACGCGTGCCGTGTACGACGAGGCCAAGGACGAGTGGGTGATCAACGGCACGAAGACCTGGGCGACCAACGGCGGCATCGCCAACGTCCACGTGGTCGTCGCGGTCGTCGACCCGGAGCTGGGCTCCAAGGGCCACGCGTCCTTCATCGTCCCGCCGAACACGCCGGGCCTGGCTCAGGGCCAGAAGTTCAAGAAGCACGGCATCCGCGCCTCGCACACCGCCGAGGTCATCCTGGACAACGTGCGGGTCCCGGGCTCCTGCCTGCTGGGCGGCAAGGAGAAGCTGGACGAGAGGCTGGCGCGGGCCCGGGAGCGGGCCAAGGCGGGCGGCGAGCGGGTGAAGAACGCGGCGATGGCCACCTTCGAAGCTTCGCGGCCGGCGGTTGGTGCGATGGCCGTGGGTACGGCCCGCGCCGCGTACGAGGTCGCCCTCGACTACGCCATGACGCGTGAGCAGTTCGGGCGGCCGATCATCGACAACCAGGGTGTGGCCTTCCAGCTGGCCGAGATGCGGACGCAGATCGATGCCGCGCGGCTGCTGGTGTGGCGTGCGTCCTGGATGGCGATCAACGGGAAGCCGTTCACGGCGGCCGAGGGGTCGATGTCGAAGCTGTTCGCGAGCGAGACTGCGAAGAAGGTCACGGCTCAGGCGATACAGATCCTCGGGGGCAACGGCTACACGCGGGAGTACCCCGTGGAGCGGATGCACCGGGACAGCGCCATCTACACGATCTTCGAGGGGACGAGCGAGATCCAGCGGCTGGTGATCGCCCGTACGTTGTCGGGGATGCCGATTCGGTAGCGCCGTCGGGGTTGCTGCGCGATGCGGCCCGCGGCTGCGTCGTGGCTGGTCGCGCCCACGCGGCGGAGCCGCACATTGATACAGCCCCGCGCCCCTAGGGGGATGTCCGCACCCGGCACTGCACCGCCACCCCTACGGCGTGGTGCCGCTGCTGTGCGCAATGCATGCCACATCAATACGATCCGCGAGCTTCGCCAGCTCAATGGTCAACGCGGCCACCGTGTCCTCGTCGAGGCCGTCCTCCCCGGCCTCGACGAGGTGCAGCCACCGACCACCCACGGTGCGCAGCAGCTTGCTCACATCGGCGGCAGCCACCTGCAAGGTCCCGCGGTCATCGACGATCAGCGGCAGAGTAACTTCGCGGTTCACACCCGGGATCGTAGTCGCGCAGCGCTCACGCACCGTGCCAAACGGTGGTGATGTTGCAGAACTCCCGGATTCCGTGCCCGGACAGCTCACGCCCGTACCCGGACCGCTTCACGCCGCCGAACGGGAACGCCGGGTGGGAGGCCGTCATCCCGTTGACGTACACGCTGCCGGCCTCCAGATCCCGTACGAACCGGTCGACCTCGGCCTCGTCCCGGGTCCAGACGTTGGAACTCAGTCCGAACGGCGAGTCGTTGGCGATGAGCACCGCCTCGTCCAGATCCCCGGCCCGGTACAGCGTGGCGACCGGTCCGAACGCCTCCTCGCGGTGGATCCGCATCTCACGGGTGATGCCGGCGAGGACGGTCGGCGGGTAGTACCAGCCGGGCAGTTCGGGCCGGCGGAGCCGGTGGCCGCCGCACAGCACCTCCGCTCCACTGCGCCGGGCGTCGTCGACGAGTTCCTCCAGATCGTCCCGCCCCTTCTCGCTCGACAGCGGGCCCACCTCCGTCTCCTCCTGCATCGGGTCGCCGACCACCAGCGCCTTCATGCCCTCGACGAAGCGCTCGGCGAAGGCGTCGTAGACGTCCGTGTGCACGATGAACCGCTTGGCGGCGATGCACGACTGCCCGGTGTTCTGCACCCGCGCGGTCACCGCGACCTGAGCGGCCCGGTCGAGGTCGGCCGAAGGCATGACGACGTACGGGTCGCTGCCGCCCAGCTCCAGCACCGTCTTCTTGACCATTTCCCCGGCGGTGGAGGCGACCGCCCGGCCCGCGGGCTCGCTGCCGGTGAGGGTCGCCGCCTTGACGCGTTCGTCGCGCAGGACGTCGTCGACCTGTCCGGAGCCGATGAGGAGGGTCTGGAAGCAGCCCTCCGGGTAGCCGGCGCGGTGGAACAGGTCCTCGAGGTAGAGGGCGGTCTGGGGGACGTTCGAGGCGTGCTTGAGCAGGCCGACGTTGCCCGCCATCAGCGCGGGCGCCGCGAACCGGACCACCTGCCAGAGGGGGAAGTTCCACGGCATCACCGCGAGGATCGGCCCCAGCGGGCGATAGCGCACCCGCACCCGCGAGGCGCCGGAGTCCTTCACGTCGAACTCGGCCGGCTCCTCGTCGGCGAGCAGGTCCTCGGCGCGGTCGGCGTACCAGCGCATCGCCTTGGCGCACTTGGCGACCTCGGCGCGGGCCTGCTTGATGGGCTTGCCCATCTCGGTGGTCATCACGCGGGCGATGTCCTGCTGGTCCTCTTCCAGGAGCGTCGCGGCCTGGAGCAGCAGACGACCGCGGTCGACGAAGCTGGTCGCCCGGTATGTGCGGAACGTGGCCTCGGCGAGCTGGAGCCTGCGCTCGATCTCCTCTGCGCCCATGGCCTCGTACGTCTTGAGCGTCTCGCCGTTCGCCGGGTTCACCGTTGCGATGGGCATGACCGACCTCCTGGGAGCGGACTGTTGTTCCGACCTTCGCGCGCGGCGGGGCGGACCGCAACGCGGGTACGGCTGCTCAGCCCGAGTGCTCCGCCAGGCGGTCGAGAAACGCGGCCTGGGCCTTGACGATCACCTCCCGAGCCCGGTCCAGGCCCAGCCACTCCACCCGGTCCAGTTCCGGGAACTCCTGCGTCCGTCCCGAGTGCGGCGGCCACTCCATCGGGAACGTTCCGGGCACCGCCGTCGCCGGGTCGAGGTCGGCCTCGACCGCCCAGACCGTGACGATCTTGCCGCCGGCCTGCTTGACCTCGCCGAGCGGTACGGCCTCCCCGTCGGGCGGTGGCAGCCCCAGCTCCTCCTGGAACTCGCGGCGGGCCGCCTCCCAGGGCGGCTCGGACTCGGGCTCGTACTCGCCCTTCGGCACCGTCCACGCCCCGGCGTCGCGCTTGGCGAAGAACGGGCCGCCCATGTGGCCGAGCAACACCTCCAGGCCGTCATCGGTGTGGCGGAAGAGCAGTAGGCCGGCGCTGCGTTTCGCTCCTGAAGAGGTCGTCACGGCTTCACCTCCGGGTGGGCGGCCAGCAGGGTCTCGACCGTGTCGGCCTCCTCCGGCCGTTTGTCCTCGCGGTAGCGGACCACGCGCGCGAAGCGGAGGGTGACGCCGGCCGGATAGCGGGTGGAACGCTGCAGGCCGTCGTAGGCGATCTCGACGACGAGTTCGGGGCGTACGGTCACCACCCAGCCGTTGTCCTCGACGGCCAGCTCCTGGAGCCGCTCGGTCTGCCAGGCCAGCATCACGTCGGTCATGCCCTTGAAGGTCTTGCCCAGCATCGCGAAGCCGCCGTCCGCCGTGCGGGCGCCCAGGTGGAGGTTGGAGAGCTTGCCGGTACGGCGGCCGTGGCCCCATTCGGCGGCCAGCACCACCAGGTCGAGGGTGTGGACGGGCTTGACCTTCAGCCAGGAGGCGCCGCGCCGACCCGCGCTGTACGGGGCGTCGAGGGCCTTCACGACGACTCCCTCGTGGCCGCGTTTCAGGGTCTCGGCGAGGAAGTCCTCGGCCTGCGGGAGGTCCTCGGGGCCGGACACGAGCGTGCGGCGCACCCGCATCGGCTCGGGGACCAGCCGGGCGAGTTCCGCGTGCCGCTCGGTGAACGGCAGGTCGAGCAGGTCGTGGTCGTCGACGGACAGGGCGTCGAAGAAGACGGGGGAGACGGGGACCTCCTGGGCCGCCGTCGCCACGTCCACGCGGGAGCCGACGCGCCCGGCGGTCTCCTGGAAGGAGCGGGGACGGCCCTCGGAGTCGAAGGCGATGACCTCGCCGTCGAGGATGAAGCGCTCACCCCTCAACTCCAGGGCGGTCGAGGTCAGTTCGGGGAGGCGGTCGGTGATGTCGTCGAGGGTGCGGGTGTAGATCCGTACGGTGTCGCCGTCCCGGTGCACTTGTACGCGGATGCCGTCCAGCTTCTCCTCGACCGCGCAGGCGCCCAGCTTGTCGACCGCCTCGGTCACGGAGGAGGCGGTGTGCGCCAGCATCGGCAGGACCGGTTGGCCGACGGTGAGCCGGAAGCGGGCGAGGGCGGCGGGGCCGTCCGCGAGCAGGGCCTCGGCCACCGTCTGGAGCGACCCGGCGAGCATCACCGCCCGGCGCACGTCCGCCGGCGGCGCCCCGGTCGCCTGGGCCAGGCCCTCCACGGCCACGGCGTCCAGCGCGCCCTGCCGCACCTCGCCGGTGATCAGCGCGATCAGGAAGCGCTGCTCGTCCTGCGTGGCCGCGCCCATCAACTCGCCGATCAGGCGGGCCCGTTCGGCCTGGGAGCCGGTGCCGGAGACCTTGCCGAGCTCGGTGAGCCGGGCGTCCACCTCGCGCACGGTGAGGGACGGTTCGGCGGCCGGGGCGACCGGGCGGCTCAGCACCTTCCAGCCGATGCCGAGCCGCCCCTGTGGCAGCCGTCCCGCCAGATACGGGATGACGATGGGCACGTCGTCCGCCTCGGCGTCCCGGAAGAGCTCCGCCAGCAGAGCGATCTTCCGGGAGCGGGCCGAGGTCGCGGCGACGTCCTGGGACACCTGGGCCAGCCGGGTGAGCAGCATGCAGCCATGGTCCAACGGAGGCGGCTCCTCCACACCCCCACGGCCGTGGTCCTATGCCTGTACGGCCCTGTCGAGGTCGCTCATCAGCAGCTCCCCGTTGATGAAGGCCCCCGCCCGGTAGCCGCCCGCCGCCGCGTTGATGACCTGCTCGGAGAAGCCCATCACGTTGCCTACCGCCCAGACGCCCGGCACGGAGGTGAGCCCCGTCGGGTCGACCACCGGGTACGCGCCCATGGGGGTCTCCTGGAGCTCGGCGCCGAGCTTCTCCAGCAACCCGGTCTGCGGGACCGCGCGCGGCGCGACGAACAGCACCTCACGCGCGTGCACCGTGCCGTCCGCGAGACGTACGCCCGTGATCCGGTCGTCCTCGATCACCAGCCCCGCCACCTCACCCGGCACCACCTTCACCCCGGCCGCCGCGAGCCTGCGCAGGTCCTCGTCCGACAGATCGTCCTCGGCGACCTCGTGGAGGAAGAAGGTCACGTCCTTCGACCACTGCGACACCACGAGCGCCTGGTGCACGCTCATCGGAGTCGTCGCCAGCACGCCGAAGGCCCGGTCGCGGACCTCCCAGCCGTGGCAGTACGGGCAGTGCAGCACGTCCTTGCCGAAGCGCTCGGCGACGCCGGGGACGTCCGGCAGCTCGTCCTCGAGGCCGGTGGCGATGACCAGCCGCCGGGCGTGCACGTGCCGGCCGCCGGCCAGCGCGACCGCGAAGCCCTCGCCGCGCTCGACGTCCACGACCCGGTCCCGGACCAGCTCGACGCCGTATCGCGCGATCTCCTCGCGCCCGACGGCCAGGAACTCGGGGGGCGGCATACCGTCCCGGGACAGATAGCCCTGCATATGGGCGGCGGGCGCGTTGCGTGGTTCGCCGGCGTCGACGACGAGGGTGCGGCGCCGGGCGCGGCCCAGGACGAGGGCGGCGGACAGGCCGGCCGCGCCGCCTCCGACGACTACGACCTCGTACTGCTCGGTGTGCTTCTCGGTCATGGTGACCACCTCCACGACGACGGTCGCTCCGGAGGCGCGGGATTGACAAACGTCTTTGCCGATTCTGCAATACGGGTATGAGTACCGACGACGTTCTCGCCGAAGTGGGGCCGCGGCTCAGGAGGCTGCGCAAGGACCGGGAGGTGACGCTCGCGGCGCTGTCCGAGACGACCGGCATCTCCGTGAGCACCCTGTCCCGGCTGGAGTCCGGTCTGCGCAAGCCCAGCCTGGAGCTGCTCCTGCCGATCGCGCAGGCCCACCAGGTGCCGCTGGACGAGCTGGTCGGGACGCCGCCGGTGGGGGACCCGCGGGTGCGGGCCAAGCCCCTCGAACGGCACGGACGCACCTACTGGCCGCTCACCCGGCAGCCCGGCGGCCTCCAGGCCTTCAAGGTGCTGGTGCCGCAGCGCAGTGAGGAGCCCGAGCCGCGCACCCATGAGGGGTACGAGTGGTTGTACGTGCTGTCCGGGCGGCTGCGGGTCGTGCTGGGCGAGCACGACGTGGTGCTCACGGCGGGAGAGGCGGCGGAGTTCGACACGCGGGTGCCGCACTGGTTCGGGTCGACGGGCGAGGGGCCGGCGGAGTTCCTGAGTCTGTTCGGGCCGCAGGGGGAGCGGATGCACGTACGGGCGCGCCCCCGGAAAGCGTGACGGACGCTACTGTTCCCTGATGGGCAAGCGACCGCTTAGTATGCGAAGCGACCCCGGTCAGACGAAGCAGTCCCGTGGAGGCCCCGCATGCAGGCATGGCAAGTGCACCAGAACGGCGAGCCGAGCGAGGTGATGCGCCTCGAGGACGTCGGGACGCCCACGCCCGGTGACGGCCAGGTCCTGCTGAAGGTGCGTGCCGCGAACATCAACTTCCCGGACGCGCTGCTGTGCCGGGGGCAGTACCAGGTCAGGCCGCCGTTGCCGTTCACGCCGGGCGTGGAGATCTGCGGCGAGACCGAGGACGGGCGCCGTGTCCTCGCCAACCCCGCGCTGCCGTACGGCGGTTTCGCCGAGTACGCCGTCGCGGACGCCGCGGCCGTCCTGCCCGCGCCCGAGGCACTGGACGACGCCGAGGCCGCCGCCCTGCACATCGGCTACCAGACCGGCTGGTTCGGGTTGCACCGCCGGGCCGGTCTGGAGGCCGGGGAGACCCTGCTCGTCCACGCTGCCGCCGGAGGGGTCGGCAGCGCGGCCGTGCAGCTCGGGAAGGCCGCCGGCGCCACCGTCATCGGTGTCGTCGGCGGCGCCGAGAAGGCGGCCGTGGCCCGGGAGCTGGGCTGTGACGTCGTCATCGACCGGCGCGCCGAGGACGTCATCGCCGCGGTGAAGGAGGCCACCGGAGGCCGTGGCGCCGACGTCATCTACGACCCGGTCGGCGGCGAGGCCTACGCCCAGTCCGCCAAGGTCGTCGCCTTCGAGGGCCGGATCGTGGTCGTCGGCTTCGCGAGCGGCACTATCCCCAGCCCGGCGCTCAACCACGCCCTGGTGAAGAACTACTCGATCCTCGGCCTGCACTGGGGCCTGTACAACACCAAGAACCCGAAGCTGATCCAGCACTGCCACGAGCAGCTCACCGAGCTGGCCGCCCGGGGCGCGATCAAGCCGCTGGTGAGCGAGCGTGTCCCGCTGGGCGGGGCCGCGGCCGCCGTGCAGCGCGTCGCCGACGGCGTCACCACGGGCCGTGTCGCCGTGATTCCGGGACTCACCGAAGGAGGAGCGGCATGACCGACGCCGCCGAACTGCGCCGCCGCACGGCGGAGCTGCTGGCCGCCCACCCGCCGGCCACCACCGACCGCCTGGACTTCCTGCGCGCCCGCTTCGACGCGGGTCTGGCGTGGGTGCACTACCCGGAGGGCCTCGGCGGCCTCGGGGCGCCCCGCTCCCTCCAGGCCGTCGTGGACGCCGAGCTGGAGGCAGCCGGCGCCCCCGACAACGACTCGCGCCGCAACGGCATCGGGCTCGGCATGGCCGCCCCGACGATCCTCAAGTACGGCACCGAGGAGCAGAAGCAGCGCTATCTGCGGCCCCTGTGGACCGGTGAGGAGGTCTGGTGCCAGCTCTTCAGCGAGCCCGGCGCCGGCTCCGACCTCGCCGCGCTCGGCACGCGCGCCGTCCGTGAGGGCGACGACTGGGTCGTGAACGGGCAGAAGGTGTGGACATCCGGCGCGCACAACTCCCGCTGGGCCATCCTCATCGCCCGCACCGACCCGAACGTGCCCAAGCACGCGGGCATCACGTACTTCCTCTGCGACATGACCGACCCCGGCGTCGAGGTCCGGCCGCTGCGCCAGATCACCGGCGAGGCCGAGTTCAACGAGGTCTTCCTCACCGACGTCCGCATCCCCGACACCTGCCGCCTCGGTGAGATCGGCGACGGCTGGCGGGTCGCGCAGACCACGCTGAACAACGAGCGCGTCGCCATCGGCGGCATGCGGCTGCCCCGCGAGGGCGGCATGATCGGCCCGGTCTCCAAGACCTGGCGCGAACGCCCGGAGCTGCGCACGCACGACCTGCATCAGCGGTTGCTGAGGCTGTGGGTCGACGCCGAGGTCTCCCGCCTCACCGCCGAGCGCCTGCGCCAGCAGCTCGTCGCCGGACAGCCCGGCCCCGAGGGCGCCGGCATGAAGCTGGCCTTCGCCCGCCTCAACCAGGAGATCAGCGGCCTGGAGGTCGAACTGCGCGGCGAGGAGGGCCTGTTGTACGACGACTGGACCATGCGCCGCCCGGAGCTGGTGGACTTCACCGGCCGCGACGCCGGCTACCGCTACCTCCGCTCCAAGGGCAACAGCATCGAGGGCGGGACCACCGAGGTCCTGCTGAACATCGTCGCCGAGCGCGTCCTGGGCCTGCCCGCCGAGCCGCGCACCGACAAGGACGTCGCGTGGAAGGACCTGGCCCGATGACCGATCTGCTCTACTCCGAGGAGGAAGAGGCACTGCGGGCCGCCGTACGGGACCTGCTCTCCGACCACTGCGACGCGCCCGGTGTCATCGCGCGCACCGAGTCCGACGCCCCGCACGACCTCGCGGCCTGGAAGGCCCTGGCCGACGGCATGGGCCTCGCCGGCCTCCTCGTGCCCGAGGCCCAGGGCGGCCAGGGCGCCACGCACCGCGAGGCCGCCGTGGTGCTGGAGGAACTGGGCCGCGCGGTCGCTCCGGTGCCGTATCTGACGAGCGCCGTCGTCGCCACCGAGGCGCTGCTGGACTGCGAGGCGGACGACCTGCTCGCCGAGCTGGCGTCCGGCCGGACCATCGGCGCCCTCGCCGTCGGGCTGCACACCGCCCCGGGCGCCGCCTTCCCGTCCGTACGGCTCGAGAACGGCGCTCTGCACGGTGAACTGACCGGCATCGCGGACGCGGCGGTGGCGGACGTCCTGCTGGTTCCCGCGGAGGACGGCGGGCTGTACGCCGTGGACGCCGACGCGGTGACCATCACGCCGCAGGTGTCCTTCGACCTGACCCGGCCGTTGGCGACGGTGGCCTTCGACGGCGCGCCGGGGCGTCGGCTGGGCGACGCAGGGCCCGCCGTACGACGGGCCCTGCGTGCCGGGGCCGGGTTGCTGGCCTCCGAGCAACTCGGCGTGGCCGACTGGGCGTTGACCGAGACGGTGCGCTACCTGAAGGAGCGCAAGCAGTTCAACCGTCCCGTCGGCGGCTTCCAGGCGCTCAAGCACCGGCTCGCCCAGCTCTGGCTGGAGGTCGTCAACCTCCGTGCCGCCGCCCGCAACGCCGCGGACGCGCTGGCGACCGACGACGAGGACCTCGACGTGGCCGTGGCCGTCGCCCAGGCCTACGCGGCGACCGTCGCCGTGCACGCCGCCGAGGAGGCGCTGCAACTGCATGCCGGTATCGGCATGACCTGGGAGCACCCGATCCATCTGTACCTGAAGCGGGCCAAGGCCGACTCGATCGCCTACGGCACGGCGGGCGCCCACCGTGCCGCGGTGGCCGAACTCGTCGACCTCCAGGCTCCCTGACGTACACCTGCACGAACCACGCGGAAAGCCCGCCCGACCTGGGCGGGCTTTTTCGTGTGCCCTGCACCGACGAAGTGAACACAGGACGGCAGTCCGGCCAACTCGCCGCCCAGCTCTGCTGTTTCGGTCCTTCGGAATCGCATACTCGCAGCGGTTCCCTACGCCCGAACGCCCCTGTCAGGGAGGCAGAGCATGGCCGTCACCACCCGTCGCAGAGCCCTCACCACCCTCGGCGCCGCCCTCGCGGGCACCGTCGCCCTGCCCGGCACCCGCGCGCTGGCGGGCGAACGGCAGCACCGCCCGCGTCCGTTGTGGCGGGCGCACGCCCACAACGACTACGAGCATCCGCGTCCCCTCTTCGACGCCCTCGACCACCGCTTCGGCAGCGTCGAGGCGGACATCTTCCTCGTCGGCGGCCAACTGCTCGTCGCCCACGAGGCGTCCGAGCTCGACCCGACCCGCACCCTCGAGTCCCTCTACCTGGACCCACTCGCCGCCCGCGTCAAGGCCAACCACGGTTCCGTCTACCGCGGTTACCGCAGGCCGCTGCAGCTGCTCATCGACATCAAGACCGAGGGGTCGTCGACGTACCTCGAACTCGACCGCCACCTGCGGCGCTACAAGCACCTGTTCACGACCTACGCCCACGGCCGCGTCCTCCCGGGCCCCGTCACCGCCGTCATCTCCGGCGACCGCGCCGCCCGCGGGCCCATGGAGGCGCAGAGTGTGCGCCGCGCCTTCTACGACGGCCGGCTCGCGGACCTCGCCGGCTCGGCGCCCGCCTCGTTCATCTCGCTCATCAGCGACAACTGGACGCTGAACTTCACCTGGCTCGGCGACGGCCCGTTCCCCGACGCGGAGCGGCAGAAGCTGCACGGCATCGTCCAGGCGGCCCACGCGCGCGGTCAGCAGGTGCGCTTCTGGGCGACCCCGGACGTGGCCGGCCCCGCACGGGACGCGCTGTGGTCGGAGCTGCTCGCGGCCGGCGTGGACTACCTGAACACCGACGACCTGGCGGGCCTGGAGGCGTTCCTGGACGCCCACCGGCCGGCGTAGAACCACACGTTCGGCGGACAGGTCAGCCGCCCGGACCAACCCTCCGCTACGCCACACTTGCGGCCGAACGCCGTGAACCGGGCGAGGCGGCGTGGCGGAGGAGGTTGACGATGGCCATTTCCATCTCTGTGGTGCTGCTGCTGTTCATCCTGGCGGTGATCTTCGTACGCAACGGCGGGCTGAAGATCACCCATGCGCTGGTGTGCCTGCTGCTCGGCTTCTACCTGGCCAGCACCAGCATGGCGCCGACCATCAACAGCGGTCTGACGGCGACGGCCGACATCGTCAGCAGCCTGCGGCCGTGACCGTCAGGGCGTCGAGAAGACTCCGATGCCGTTGGGGACGGTGCGTTCCCTCCCGTCGGACGGGTGGTTCCGTACGGAGACCGCCGCTTCTCCCGGCGCGCGGGCGACCAGGGTCGAGGAACCGCCGCCGTCCAGGCTGAAGGCGTCCACCGAGCCCAACTCCCGCATGACCGACGCCACCTCCGCGATGGTCAGCCCCGAGCGGTACTCGCGCGCGCCGTCCAGGGCGAACAGCAGCAGGCGCCGGCCGCCGTCCGCGATGCCGACAGCGGTGCGCACAGCCGCGGTTCTGTCGTCCAGGCCGGGCAGCGGCTGTCCGTCGTCGAGCACCGGATAGCCGCCGAGCGCGAACTCGTACGGGATCCGGGACGCCGCCGCCACCAGCCGATGCCGCACCTTCACCCGCTCGCCCGTGAAGAACTTCCGCAGCTGCTGCGCGCCCGCCTCCCGGCCCACGAGCACGGTGGTGTCCGGGGCGATCGGCCCGCTCCCGGGGGCGTCGGCGGTCGACACCACGCGATCGCGGCGCACCGTCACCTCGTAGGTGTCGGTGCTGCACGGCGCAGCCCGGTCCGTGTCCGTGCCGCACGTGGCGCGCACCCGGGATGCGCTGCCCCACGCCGCGGTGAACGCCCCGATGGAGCCCACCGGCAGCGCGTACTGGTTGAGCCCGCGCAGCGGCAGCCGGCCCTCCGGCGTACGGACCGAGCCGGCAAGGCTCAGGTCGTCCATCCGGGCCCGGCGGTCGACGCCCACGCCGATCACGTCCTCGGTGCTCGTGCCGGGCGGCAGCGCCGGTCCGAAACGCTGACCGTTCGGCACCGCCGCCTTCAGCGTCCGGCCGCGCGCGATGGCCGGTCCCACGCTCGCGCCGGTGGCCTCGACGCCCGGGTGCTGGGTCTCGCTGATGTTGAAGAAGTCACCGTTCACGCCCGCGACGGCACCCTGCGCGGTGGCCAGCTGCGAGACCGTTGCCCGCTGCGCCACCGCTCCCGGGTACAACAGATCGAGACGGACGTGTGGATTGCGCAGGTCCACGCTGAGCACGTGGGCGTGCGCCGGGCCCTTCTGCGCCGCGATGTCGAACTCCTGGTACCGCACGCCCGGCGCGATCCCGATGTCCCCCTGCGCCGCGCCGGCCGGTGCCGCCCCCACCAGGGCCACACCGGCCAGCGCGCTGAGTGCCGTGAGCAGCGTGAGTGCCGCTCTGCCTGCATGAAACCGTTTCTGACGACGCGTCACAGTCTCCCCCCTGAGGTCTCGTCAAATGTCCCAGGACTCGGGGGAAGTGCACCAGACGGCGATGACCTGCGGGGTTGCTAGCTGCCGACGACCCGCGAACGGGTGAGGAAACGCACTCCCTCGGGCGCCTCCAGCGAGAAGCCGCTGCCCCGGCCCTCGACGACGTCGACGATCAGCCGGGTGTGGCTCCACACCTCGTACTGACTGCGCGACATCCAGAACGTCACCGGCTCCGCCACCCCCTCGACGTCCAGCTCCGCGAGCAGCACGTCCGAGTCACCCGTGCGGAACTCGCCCTCCGGGTAGCACATCGGGGCGCTGCCGTCGCAGCAGCCGCCCGACTGGTGGAACATCAGCGGGCCGTGCGTCGCGCGCAGGCGGCGCAGCAGGTCGGCGGCGGCAGGGGTGAGTTCGACGCGCGGGGTCTCCTCATACATGCGAGCAAGGACAGCACGGGCAACGTTGCGAGAGCGTTGCACCCGATCCGACCACCCGTTCTGACTAACCTGCATGGGTGACCATCGAGTTGACGCTGCTGACGTCCGTCTCCCACCGGGGCGAGGAGATCACCGCGCCCCGGCTGCGCGCCCTGCTCGCGCTGCTGGCCGGGGAGTTGCGGTCCGGGTGCGGGGCCGGGCGGCTGGTCGACGGGCTGTGGCCCGACGAGCAGCCCGAGAAGCCCACGAAGGCCCTGCAGATCCTGGTGGCGCGGACCCGTAAGCAGCTCGGTGCCGAGGTCATCGCCAGCACCCCGACCGGCTACCGGCTGGCCCTGCGCGAGGACCAGGTCGACGCCGGTGCCGTCCTGCTGTTCGCCGCCGCGAGCGCCGAGAAGGCACGAGCGGGGGATCACTCGGGCGCTCTCGCCGAGGCGGAGGAGGGGCTCGCGCTGTGGGACGGCGACCCGGCCGGGGAAGCGGCCCCGGTCGGCGACGCCGTCGGCGAGCTGCGCGCCGAGCGGGCCGTGACATACCGCGCGCTGGTCCGCTCCCGTGCGCTCGCGCTGGCCCGCCTCGGCCGCCGCGCAGAGGCCCTGGACCCGCTCACCGAACTGTCCGCAGAGCATCCCCGCGACGAGGAACTGCTCCTGGAACTGATGCGCTGCCAGACGGCCACCGCCGGTCCGGCCGCCGCCCTCGCCACGTACGACACCCATCGGCGCCGGCTGCGCGACGAGCTCGGCACCGACCCCGGGCCCGCCCTCCAGGAGCTGCACCAGGAGCTGCTGCGCGGCGAGGCACCCGTCGTCCGGCGCGGGGTGCCGCACGATCCCAACCCGCTGCTCGGCCGGGACGCCGACGTCGCCGCCGTGACACGGCTGCTGCACAGCGCCCGCGTGACCTCGGTCGTGGGCCCCGGCGGGCTCGGCAAGACACGGCTCGCGAGCGCGGTCGCGAGGGACGCCGAGCAGCGCGTCGTGCATCTGGTGCCGCTCGCCGGCGTCCGTCACGACGCCGACGTCACCGCCGAGGTCGCCTCCGCGCTGGGCGTCGGCGACAGTCCGCGCCTCGGTGCCGGGGGCGATGTGATCACCGGCATCGTGGGCGCGCTGGGCTCAGGGCCCGCGCTGCTCGTCCTGGACAACTGCGAGCAGGTCGTACAGGGAGTCGCCGACCTCGTACAGGCGCTCGTCTCGCGGACGAGGGACCTGCGCGTCCTCACCACCAGCCGCGCCCCGCTCGGCCTCTCCTCCGAGACCGTCTACCCCTTGCCCGAGCTGGACCTGGCCACCACCGTCGAGCTGTTCGAGCAGCGTGCCCGCGCCGCCCGCCCCGACGTGGACCTGCCCGCCGACGCCGTGACCGCCCTGTGCCGTCGCCTCGACGGACTGCCCCTCGCCACCGAACTCGCCGCCGCCCGGGTACGGGTGATGTCGGTGCCGGAGATCGCCCGCCGTCTGGAGGACCGGTTCGCACTGCTGAGGGGCGGCCCCCGGGACGCGCCGCAACGCCACCGCACCCTGCACGCCGTCGTCGACTGGAGCTGGAACCTCCTCGACGAGGAAGGGCAGTCCGCCCTGCGCGCCCTGTCCGTCCTCCCCGCGGGATTCACCACCGAGGCCGCGGAACACCTCGTCGGCGGCTTCGACGTGTTAGGAGTCCTGGAGGATCTCGTCGACCAGTCCCTGTTGAAGGTGACCGACACGCCGTACGGCACCCGCTTCCGGATGCTGGAGACGGTACGGGAGTTCGCCGCCGCCCACCGGGAGCGGGCCGGCGAGGACGCGGCCGTCACGGAGCGGTTCCTGCGCTGGGCGCGGGAGTTCGGCGTCGCCCACCACGACGCCCCGTTCGGCGCCGACGCCTTCACCTCCTGGCACCTGGTCCGCGCCGAGCAGGACAACCTCCTCCAGGCGCTGCGGTTCGCCCTCGCCCGCGAGGATCCGGACACCGTCGCTCCGGTCACCGCCGTGCTGGGGAGCCTGTGGAGCACCGAGGCCGGCGCCCACTACGCCCGGCTGGCAGCACTGGCCGAGGACACCGCGGTACTGCTCTCGCACTACCGGCCCGCCCCCGACTACGTCGAACCGGCCCGCACCGCCACCGCACTGCTGACCGCCAACGCCCTCCTCGGCATCGGCCCCGGCGCCGTGCGCACCCTCGTGGCGCTGCGCCGGCTGCCACCCGCCCCGCCGGACACCCTGCTGCGCGCCATGGCGACGGTGCTGAGCGCCCTGCCGGAGGCACTCGCGCCCGGCGGCCGTGGCGGCCTCGACGCGCTGTGCGCCAGCGACGCACCGCTGGTCGCCTGCATCGCCAACGGCGTCGCCAGCTATGTCTGGGAGTACGACCAGCAGCCGGACCTCGCCTACGCGGCCGCCCGCCGGATGCTCGACACGGCCGGGGACGGCAACGGCCCGCTGCTGCGGATCTGGCCGGGCGCGCGGTTCGCCGAACTGTGCCTCCAACTGGAGCGCGGCGCGGAGGCGATCGGCCCGATGCGGGACGCGCTCGCCGCTCTGGAGGAGTCGGGCGAGTGGACCGACTCGATCGGCCTGCGCTGGGGAGTCATGCTGGCCCGCCTCCAGGCCGGTGACCTCGACGCGGCGGAACACTGGCTGGAGCAGGCGCTGCGACACCAGCCGGAGGGTGCCGCGTCCGACCCGCTCACCCCCGACCTGGGCGCCCGTGCGGAGATGGCGCTCGCGCGCGGCGACGTCGAGACGGGTCTGGGGCTGTGGCGCAGGGCGCTGGACCGGATGCAACACGGTGTGAGCCTGACCCCCGGCGGTGAGGAACTGATGGCGACCTGGCTGCCGGAACTCCAGGCGGCCGCCGTCATCGCGCACGCGCGGCACGGCCGCATGGACGTCGTCGACCGCCACCTCGCCACCTTCCCCGGCCGTCTCACGGCCCTGCTGGCCCGCTCCTCGGCCGTCCCGCCGACGGAGTTCCCGCTGTGCGGCGCACTGCTGCTGGCCCTCGGCACGGCCGACCTGGCGAAGGGGGACAAGGGCGGCGTACGGCTGATCGCGCTCGCCGAGCGGCTGAGATACCTGCGCACCTTCCAGCCGACGATGTCCTCCGCCCGCGCCCGGGAGGCCGCCGAGCACGCCGACAGGGCGGCCTACGAGGACGCGGTGTCCACGTATGCCGCCCTGGACGCGGAGGGGCTGCGCGCGACGGCCCTCGTCGTGGCCCGGGACAGGCTCACAGCCTGACCGGCAGGCCCAGCAGATGGAAACCGTCGCCGGGCCAGTGCCCGAACCGCACATCGCCGCGGTCCACGACCAACTCCGGTGGTGCGGGCCGTCGTACGAGAAGCTCCTCGAACACCACGCCCGTCACCAGACGGCCGAGGGCCGCGCCGATGCAGTAGTGCGGGCCGTGCCCGAAGGCCAGGTGACCGTCGCCGCGACCGAACTCCCGGGTCACGTCGAGGCGTTCGGGGGCCTCGTACGCCGCCGGGTCGTGGTCGGCGCCGAACAGCGCGACCGTCACCGCCTCTCCCTTGCGCAGCCGTGTACCGGCGAACACGAAGTCCTCGGTGGCGTACAGCGTGGCGCCCACGCGCACCAGCGTGACGTACCGCAGGAGTTCGGGGACCGCGCGGCCGAGCAGCTCCGGGTCGGCGCGCAGCCGCTGGAGTTGGTCCGGGTGGTCCAGCAGGGCGAGCACGGCGTGCGCCAGGAACAGGGCGGGCGGGGTGATGCCGGTGTTGATGAGCAGGAAGAACACGGTGACGATCTCGTCGTCGGCCATGCCGCCGTCCGCGAGGAGCGCCGACACCAGGTCGTCGGCCGGTTCGGTACGACGCCGGGCGACGAGGCCCTTCGTGTACTCGACGATTCCGCCGAGCCCCTCCAGGACGCGGCTGCCGTCGCCGTACGCGAAGTCCCGGATCCACCCGCAGACCTTGTCCTGGTCGGCCGCGTCCACGCCGACCAGCGCGCAGATGACGGCCGTGCTGAGCGGGTAGGCGAACTCGGCCAGCAAGTCGGCCTGTTCGCGTGCGGCGAGGGTCTCGATCAGCTCCCGCGCCGTCTTCTCCACGAAGGGGCGCAGCGCGACCACCCGGCGGGCGGTGAAGGCGCGGGTGAGGGGGCTGCGGCGGCGGGTGTGCTCGTCGCCGTCGAAGAGGGCCAGGTGCCCGGATAGGTACCGGGCGTACTCGGGCGGGATGCCGTCGGCGCCCTGCGCCAGCAACTCCGCCTGCGGGTCGGGCATGTCGGAGCCGGGGATCGAAGACCGGTCCCTGACCAGGCGCGGCTCGCTCAGCGCGGCCTTCACGTCCTCGTACCGGGTGACCAGCCGTACCGGGGTGTTCAGGCCGGGCAGGACGACATGGCCGAGGCCGGGGCGGGAGCGGAGGTCGGCGTAAGCGCCGATGGGGTTCTCGACGAGTTCGGGGGTGAGGTGCACGGCGGCCATGGTTGCTGTCCTTCTCCAGTAGGGGTGTTCAGTGGATGTCGCGGTCGAACAGGCGGAGCGACCACACGAAGCCGAGGACCGCGATCCCCACGCACCACGCCACGGCCATCCAGCCGTTGTGGCCGATGCCCGTGCCGGTGAGCAGTCCGCGCACGGTCTCGATGACCGTGGTGAACGGCTGGTACTCGGCGAACCAGCGGATCCAGGACGGCATCGAGTCGACCGGTACGAAGGTGCTGCTGACGAAGGGCAGCAGGAACGAGATCGGCAGGGGGGCGTTGCTGGCGCCCTCCGGCGTCTTGCTGATCAGGCCCAGGGCGACCGAGAACCAGGTCAGCGCGAGAACGAAGAGGACGAGCAGTCCGCAGGCCGCCAGCCAATCCACAGGGCTCGCGCCGGGCCGGAAACCGATGGCGAGGGCGACGGAGATCACCAGCGTCAGGGTGATCAACGTCTGGATGACGCTGCCTACCACATAGCCCACCAGGATCGACGCCCGGGAGATCGCCATCGTGCGGAAGCGGGCGACGATGCCCTCCGTCATGTCCGTGCACACGGCGACCGCCGTCGGCACGGCTCCGACGCCGGCCGTCATCAGCAGGATGCCGGGGACGAGGTAGGCGAGATAGGCGGTGCGGTCGCCGCCCTGGCCGATTCCCGCGCCCAGCGCGGAGCCGAAGACGTACACGAACAACAGCAGCAGGAAGACGGGGATGAGCGCGACCTGGAGCGTCATCGAGGGGTAGCGGCGGGCGTGCAGCAGGTTGCGCCGCAGCATGGTGAGCGAGTCGCGGACGTGCGGGGTGGCGGGCTGGACGGCGGTGGTCATCGGCTCTGCACCCTTTCCTGCTCGGGGCGGCTGGTGACCGCGAAGAAGACGTCGTCGAGGTCGGGGGTGTGGACGGTGAGGGAGTCCACGGCGACGGAGTGCCCGTCCAGGGTGTCCAGCAGGGCGCGCAGGGTGTGGACGCTGCCGTCGCCCGGGACTTGGAGGGTGAGCGCCTCGTCGTCCCGCAGGCCTACGCCCAACAGGGCGGCGGCGCGGGCGAGTTCGGCCGGGTCGAGGAACCGGAGCCGGACATGGCCGCCGGGCACGAGCCGCTTGAGCTCGTCCGGCGTGCCCTCGGCGACGATCCGGCCGCCGTTGAGAACCGCGATGCGGTCGGCGAGCTGGTCGGCCTCCTCCAGGTACTGCGTGGTCAGGAAGACCGTGACCCCGCCGGCGACGAGATCGCGGACGATCTGCCACACGGCGTGCCGGGAGCGCGGGTCGAGACCCGTCGTCGGCTCGTCGAGGAAGATCACCTCGGGGGAGCCGACCAGCGTCATCGCGATGTCGAGGCGCCGCCGCATGCCGCCGGAGTAGGTGGAGGCGGGCTTCCTCGCGGCGTCCACCAGGTCGAAGCGCTCCAGGAGCTCGGCGGTGACGCGCCTGCCCTCGCGGCGGTCCAGATGGTGCAGGTCCGCCATCAGCGCCATGTTCTCCTCGCCGGTGATCAGGTTGTCGACGGCGGAGAACTGGCCGGTGACCCCGATCGCGGCCCGCACCGACTGCGGCTCGGCGGCCAGGTCGTGTCCCATGACGCGGGCGGCGCCGCCGTCGGCGCGGACCAGGGTGGAGAGGATCTGGACGGTGGTGGTCTTGCCGGCCCCGTTCGGACCGAGCAGCGAGAAGATCGAGCCGCGCGGCACCCGCAGGTCGACGCCGTCGAGGACGACCTTGCCGCCGTACGCCTTGCGGAGGCCGGCCGCCTCGATGGCCGGGGGTGTCCGATGGGTGTGCTGCCGTGGGGAGTTCATGCCCCAGAGCGTGCGTGAGGTCGGCTTTGGCGCGGTTTCACGACGGTTTCAGTGACGCCGGTGGCCTGGAGCCTGCGCCCCCGGGAAAAACGCCCCGGCGTTGTCAGTGCGCACTGTTAGCCTCCTGCGGCCCGTGTGACACGCGGGTTCCACAGGGGAGGAGAAACGTGAACACTGCCAGAAGCAGCGGGAGATCGGGCAGACCCCGCCGGCTTGCCGTCGGCTGCCTCGTCACGGCCGCGGTGCTGGCCGCGCCGGGCGTCGCCCACGCCGCCGAGAACCTGCCGCCGCGTCAGCCGCTGGTCCAGGACCTCCAGACCGGCACCAAAGCGTGCGCCACCGGCGAGCAGAAGGCGTACGTCGGTGCGCCGCCCACCCTCAGCGCCGTGCTGTACGACTCGGAGGAGGACAACCAGCCGGCCGAGGCCAACCTGGTCAAGGGCGAGTTCGAGGCCTGGTGGACGGACGCGGCCGGCGTGGAGCAGCGCCGTACGTACACCACGTACGAGACCCTGTCCGGCACGCGGCAGCTCTGGCGCATGCCGGAGGACATCCCGGCGAACACGGTCGTCTCCTGGCATGTGCGCGCGAACGACGGCACCGCCGTCTCCGCGTGGAGCGACGAGGGCGACGGGGCGGTCTGCGCGTTCGTGTACGACGACGCCAGTCCCGAGAAGGCGGTCGTCACGTCCCCGGACTATCCGGAAGACCAGTGGCGGGACGGCGTCGGGGTCTACGGCAGCTTCACCATGGACTCCCCGTCCGACGACGTCGCGCAGTACGTCTACAGCTTCATCGGCGGCCCGCAACTGACCGCCCGCCCGGAGGATCTCGGCGGGCCCGTCACGATCCGCCACCTGCCGCTGAGGGCCGCCCCGGACTACCTGAGCGTCCGGGCGATCGACCGGTCCGGCCGCAGCAGCACGACCACGACCTACCACTTCCGGGTGAGGTCGGGCTGCGCCCCCGTCGCCCACTGGACCCTCGCCGACGCCGCCGGTTCCACCACCGCCGCGGCCGAGACCGGCCCCGCCGCGCGCGCAGGCTCCGGCGTGACCTTCGGCGCGAGCGCACCGCGCGGGACCTCCCTGCCCTCCGTGGTGAGCCTCGACGGCAGCAGCCACGCCTTCCTCACCCCGGACGCCCCGGCCGTCGACACCGGCGGAACCTTCGCCGTCAGCGCCTGGGCGCGACCGGCGCGGACGGACCGGAACATGGCCGTGGCCGGCCAGGACACCGGCGACTCCGCCGCTTTCGGACTCGGCCTGCGCACCCGGGACGAGGGCCCCCTCTGGTCCTTCAACGTCGGTACCACCCGCATCACGGGCGGCGCCCCCGAGACCGGCGAGTGGGCCCACCTTCTGGGCCTGTACGACAAGGAGACCGGCCGGGCCCAGCTGTATGTCAACGGTCGGGAAGTCGGCACCGAGACCGAGGCGACGCCGTCCGTGACCTCCGGCGCCTTCCAGATCGGCCGCTCCCGCCACGGCGACGGCTACCGTGACCGCTGGCACGGCGAACTGGGCGACGTCCGCGTCTACGACCGGGTCGTCGTCCCGGACGAGGCTTCAGAACTCGCCCACCGCAAGCCGACGTTGCTCGGCCACTGGTCCCTGGAGACCGCCACGGACGGCGTCAGTCCCGAGCAGAACGGCAAGGCGCCGCTGAAGCTCGGGCCGGGCGCCACGATCCACCGCGGCCCCGACGGCTCCTGCTTGCCCGAGCTCGACCCGGACTGCCCCGTCGTGCCGTACCCGCTGGTCGGTGACGGTCACCTCCAGCTCGACGGCGACACCGGATACGCCGCGACCGAAGGCCCCGTCGTGGACACCTCCGACAGCTTCACCGTCGGCGTGGTCGTCCGCCTCGCCGACGCCGAACCGGCCCACCCGATGACCGTGCTGTCGCAGGTCGGTGAGCACACGGACGCCTTCAAGGTGCGCTACGACCCGGCCGTCCACGCCTGGCAGCTGGTCATGCCGCTGCGGGACGAGGCGGGGGCGCCCGAGGTCGTGGTCTCGCAGACCGAGGCCGCGGACGGTGGCGAGGGCCAGGGTCACCGGCTGGCCGTGGTCTACGACGACGCCACCGACCGGATCAGGCTCTACCTCGACGGCCGGACCAACGCCGACGCCACCGCCTCCTTCCCCGATGGCCGGCACAGCTCCGGAGCGCTACAGCTCGGGCGGGCCACGGTCGGCGACGGCTGGGGCGAGTACCTGCACGGCGACGTCGACGAGGTCCAGGCTTACGCCGGGGCCCTGAGCGACAGTGACATCATCGGGCTGGGCTCGGGCACGGACCCCTGCCTCTGCTGAGCAGCCGGTAGGCAGGTCGCAGTACGCCGACCCGTACCTGAAGGCGGCGGTCGACGACTTCCGGGGGTAACGGCCGTGCCCTGAGCCAGGCCGAGGTCACGGCGCTGGCCCAGGGCACGTAGGGGCGGGGGACTCAGCTTCGGTCGTCGCCCACCATCACGACGCCCGTGGTCCGCGCGCCGGTGGCGTTGTCGTAGACGACGTCACCGGTGGACTTCTTCCAGACCTTGATGCGGAAGGTGTCCGGGCCGTCGGTGGCGGTGACCCGGAAGCCGTAGCCACCGCTGCCGTTCACTGTGCCGGAGCCCTGGTAGACGGCTTTGGAGCTGGTTACCACGAGCCAGTCGGAGCCGGTGGAGCGGAACTTGAGCTTCGCCGGGCCGAAGTCGAAGGTCGCCTTGCCGCTCGGGACGGAGGCTCCCTTCAGGTAGACCGCCCCGAAGGTGAAGGCCGCCTTGCCGGTCAGGGCCGCCTTGGCCGGGTAGCCGCCGGCCGGCGAGGTGATCAGGCCGGCGCCCAGCGCGGGGCCGGCGGCGCGGTCGTAGACGATCAGCTCGGGGAGGGTGGTGCTGTCCGAGCCGCCGTCGTTGTCCGTGACCGTGATCACCGGTCGGCGGATGTCGGCCTTGGTGTAGGTGTGCTCGGCCCGGCAGGTGGTGCCGTCGATCGTGCCCGCCGTCGGCTCGGTGCCGTCCTTCCAGTCGATCGTGCAGGTGTGGCTGTCACCGACGTCGGCGTCATGGAACTCGGCCGTGACGGTGATGCGGTGGCCGACCGACACGGGGGACGTCGGGCCGGTGGCCGAGGTGATCGCCGGCTTCCTGTTGACGATCGGGTCGATGCTCGTCAGGGTCGGGGCGACCTTCTTGATCAGGCCGTCGGAGTCGAACTCCATCTTGTCGATGGTTGTTTCACGGTGGGTGCCGTCACCGCCCGGGATGGCGAACCGGTGGTAGGCGATGTACCACTCGTCGGTCTTCGGGACGTGGACGACCGAGTGGTGGCCGGGGCCCTTGATGCCGAGGGAGAGGTCCTTCTCCAGGATCACTCCGTGCTTGGTCCACGGGCCGGTGGGGGAGGGGCCGGTGGCGTAGGCGACGCGGTAGTTCTCGTCGCGGGTGTCGTTCTCCGACCACATGAAGTAGTAGGTGCCCTTGCGCTTGATGACGAAGGTGCCCTCGTTGTAGCCGCTCGGGGTGATGTCCTTGACCTTCGAGGTGTCGATGGAGGTCATGTCGGCGTTCAGGGGTGCCACGTACGCGTGCCCGTTGCCCCAGTAGAGATACGACTGGCCGTCGTCGTCCGTGAACACCGCCGGGTCGATCATCTGTCCGCTGTACTGGCCCGCCTTGAGCAGCGGCTTGCCCAGCGCGTCCTTGAACGGGCCGGTCGGCGAGTCGGACACCGCGACGCCGATGTTGGCGTCGGCGCAGAAGTAGAAGTAGTACTTCCCGTCCTTCTCGGCGATCGTCGGCGCCCATGCCCTGCTGTCGGCCCAGGAGACGTCCGGCCCGAGGTCGAGGATGACGCCGTGGTCCGTCCAGTGGACCAGGTCCTTGGAGGAGTACGCCTTGAACTGCGTGCCGCTCCAGCCCTCGAAGCCGTCGGTCGTCGGGTAGAGGTAGAAGGTGTCGCCGAAGCGGACGATGTTCGGGTCGGCGTTGGGGCCAGGCAGGACCGGGCTCTTCATGATGAGCGCCGAGACCGTCCAAGTGCGCTTCTTGCCGTCGGACCCGGTCACCTCGTACGTCACCGGCTTGCTGAAGTCCTGCACGCTCCCGGACGCGGGGCTGATCGCCGCGCCGTGGGCCAGGGTGAACTCCGGGGTCAGCGCGGTGAGATCGGTGCCCTCCTTCATCGGCAGCGTGATCTTGCTGTCCGCGTTGTCGATGATGGCGTCGACCTTCAGCGCGGGGTGCGTCGCCTTTGCGATGCCCGCGGTGTTGCCGCTGAGCTCCATGACCTCGGCGGCCGTCAGGGCGCGGTCGTAGATGCGGAAGTCGTCGACCTCGCCGCCGAAGTACGGGTCGGCCGAGTACAGGGACCGGCCGATGTAGCCGGTGTAGCTCTTGTCGGCGTCGTACAGCTCGGACGGCTTGATGGTCGTCGTCGTGTGCGCCGCCTCGATGCCCTCGACGTAGAGGATCATCGTGCCGGTCGAGCCGTCCAGGGTGACGGTGACGTGCCGCCACTCGCCGGGAGTGAGCTGCGAGCCCGCTGTCAGCTTCGACTCGGCCGACCAACTCGCCTTGGTGATGGCGGAGTAGAGGCTGGAGCCGCCGTTGGAAGGCGTGGCGAACAGGTACCTGTTGCTGTCGGGGCCGAGGCCGAACAGCCACTGGAAGTTGTCGCCGCCCTTCCACTTGGCGTACGTCGACACGGTGACGCTGTCGGCGTTCTTCAGCACGCCGTTCGGGATACGGACGTACGGCGAGGTGGTCGAGGAGCTCGAACCGCCGGACATCTTGAACGAGCCGCCGTCCACTCCGGTGCCGAAGTCGGGTGTGTGGACGTACGTGCCGTGGTAGCCGTGGCCGCTGGAGTCGCGGGCGATGTTGCCGCCGGTCTCGTCGAAGTCGTAGTGCAGGAGCAGGTCGGCCGGGACGTCGGGGCCCTCCTCCGAGACGGTGACCTCGGTGTGGACCCGGAGCGCGGCGCCGTCCGGCAGGCTGCCGGGCACGGTGAAGGTGCCGGCCTGCGCGTACTTGGACTCCGGGACGTCCTCCCAGGTGACGGAGACGGGCCGCTTCACGCCGTCGGCGTACTCGGCGATCACGGTGGCCGGCAGGACCGGTGCCTCACCGATCCGCGTCTTCACCGTCACGTCCTCGACGCTCTCCACGAGCTGGTCCGGCTGGTAGGCCCGCAGCAGCCGGTCGTACTCGGCCTGGGTGACAGGGAGCACCGTGCCGTGGCGGGGCTTGGCGGGCAGGTCGTAACCGGTGGACGGGGTCCAGGTGCCGGAGGCGAGGTCCGTCGTCTCGAAGGGGATGTAGCCGCGGCCGCCGAACTCGTCGAGGAACGCGTACCACTTGTCCTCGGTGTTCGACTTGAACACCAGCGGCCCCTCGGCGGCGCTCATCGCGCCCTTGCCGATGCCCTCCGCGACGGGGGTCCACGATCCCAGGATCGAGTCGCTCTTCTCCTCGAAGATGAACTTGCTGTTGGGGGTGGAGGACGTGTTGTTCCGCTCGTCCTTGGAGAGGCGGAAGTACATACCGTCGTGCTGGATCATCGTGGAGTCGATGACCGAGTAGCCGCGGTCGATCCAGACCTTGGGCTCGCTGAAGGTGTAGAAGTCCCGGGTGGTCGCGTACATCATGCGGTTGTACGTGTCGCCGGAGTGCGCCTCGTTGTCGTACAGCTTCGACGCCCAGAAGACCACGTACTCGCCGCGCTGCGCGTCGTAGAACGCCTCCGGCGCCCAGGTGTTGCCCGCGCTGTCCGGGGAGACCTTGACCAGCCGCTGGTTCGTCCAGTGCACGAGGTCGGTGGACTCCCAGACCATGATGGACTTGCTGCCGGTGCGCTGGGCGGCGTCCCAGTCGCCGTTGCCGTAGATCCTCAGGTCGGTGGCGATCTGGTAGAACTTGTCGCCCTCGGGGGAGCGGATGATGAACGGGTCGCGCAGGCCCTTCTCGCCGAGCGTGGAGGTCAGGACGGGCTTGCCGTCGTTCAACTCCCGCCACTTCAGCGGGTCGTTGCCCTTGCTCAGGGCGGCGTAGAGCTGCTCACCGTCCACCGTGCCCTCGCCGGTGAAGTAGCTGAACATGTAGCCCTTGAGGGCTGCCTTCACAGGGAGTTCGGGGACCTTCGCGGTAAAGGTGCGGGTCGTCTTCGCCTCGCCCTTGGTGACGGTGGCGGTCAGGTCGACGGTGGTGGCGCCGTCGCCGTGCGCGGGGCGGTGGACCACGCCGTCTGCGGAGACCACGTCCGGGTCGGCGGAGGACCAGGTGACGTCCGTGCCGTAATCGCCTTGGGCGGGGAGCGTGAGGTTGCCGCGTACGTCGTCGAGGTTGTGGACGGTCAGGGCTTCCGCGGCCTGCTCGGTGGCCGTCTTGTCGTCGAAGGCGGGGAGGACCGTGACGTCGAAGCTCTTGGTGTCCGTCACGGTGCCCTTCTTCAGAGTCGCCGTGAGCGTGGCGTGGCCGTCCGGTTCGCCGGCGGCGGGGCGGGTCACCTTGCCGCTGTCGGACACCACGGACGGGGTGTCGCTGGCCCAGCTGATCGCGGAGCCGCCGGCCGTGCCGGTCTTCGGCAGGTCAAGGTCGGCGGTGACACTGCTGGTGTCGCCGAGGCTCAGGGCCGCCTTGTCGTCGGCGACGCCCTGCGTGGCCACGGGGAGGGAGAGCTGCTCGACCTCGGAGCCTGTGAGCGCCCGGTCGTACACCCGGAAGTCGCGGATACGGCCCTTGAAGAACCTGTCGCCCGAGTAGACGGACTTGCCGATGTAGTTGGCGGTGGTCGTGCCGGAGCCGATCGCGCCGGGAGTGATGGTGACCGACGTGTTGCGGCCGACCTCCACGCCGTCCTCGTACAGGACGGCTGTGTTGCCGGTCTGCGTGTAGGTGAGGTGCTTCCAGACCGCGCGGGTCAGGTTGTGAGAGTCGGCGGGCTTGGTGGTCTGCTCCGTCGACCAGTTGCCGGTCGCTATGGAGGTGCGGAAGGAGTTGCCGGTGGTGAACAGGTAGCCGTTGCCGTTGCCGCCGCTGGTGTTGCCGAAGCCGTAGATGAAGTACGGCGTGGTCTGCGCCTCGTCGATCAGCACGTCCATCGAGACGCTGATCGCGTCCATGCCCTTCAGGACGTCGTTCGGCACCTTGATGTAGGTGTCGGAGCCGTTGAAGGCGAGGCCCTGGCCGGTGGCCGACCAGTCGGCGGTGCCGTTGACCGTGCCGTCCCGGCCGTTGCCGGAAGCATCGGTCGCCGTGCTGCCGGAGGCGGCGTCGAGCTTGTACCAGAGGGCCAGGCCGTCGGTGATCTCCGCGGAGTCGGCCGTCTCCGCCGCCTGCACGGGGACGGCGGGCGCGGCGAGGCCCAGGAACAGTGACGCTGCGGCCAGGCAGGCGAGGCGGCCCGCCCGACGTCTCGCGCCGCTGCGGACGCGTGCGATGTACGGCATGTGAGGTTCCCTGCTGACGCATGGCGGGGCCTCGGCCGTGGGCACCCTGCCGTTTCGGCTGTGTGACGTCGTCGTGTTGCGAGAGTGTCAGCCGGGGTGTGGGGCAGCGTCAAGAGGTTTCGAACAATGTCTGACGGGTCGAACGACGTAATTTTCGGGGCTGTTGGCGCTTCCTTCGGTTCGAGGGACTGACAGGCGGAAGCTGGGTGTGTACGTTTCAGGCGTCAAGAATCTGCACAACGTCCGCCAGGTCTTTCGGCTCGCACACCTCGTTTCTCACCAGGAGGAGCCCATGAAAAGGCGCGTGTTCGGGCTTGTCGTCGCGGCTGCGGTCGCCGCGGGCCTCGCGGGGTGTGGCTCGTCGGACTCCGGCGGTGGTGCCGGGGCGTCCGCCGGAGGGAGCGGAAAGACGCAGGTCACGGTCGGTGTCGTACCGATCGTGGACGTGGCGCCGCTCTATCTGGGGCAGAAGAAGGGGTTCTTCGGCAGTCGCGGCCTCGATCTGAAGATGGTCAGTGCCCAGGGCGGCGCGGCGATCATTCCCGGGGTGGTGAGCGGGCAGTTCCAGTTCGGCTTCAGCAACACGACCTCCCTGATGCTCGCCCAGACGAAGGGCATTCCCGTGAAGTCCGTGGCGAACGGGGCCGCCTCCAACGGCAAGATCGGCGGCGACGTCACCGGCGTGGCCGTCAAGAAGGACAGCCCGGTCAAGTCGGCCAAGGACCTCGCCGGCCGGACGGTGGCGGTCAACACCCTTCAGAACATCGGCGACACGACGGTTCGCGAATCGGTGCGCAAGGCCGGCGGCGACCCCTCGAAGGTCAAGTTCGTGGAGATACCGTTCGACCAGATGCCGGCCGCGCTGGACGACGGGCGCGTGGACGCCGCCTGGATGGGCGAGCCGGCGATGACGATCGCCGAGGCGCAGGGCGCCCGCGTGGTGGCGTCGCCGTTCGCCGAGACCGACCCGAAGCTCACCGTCGCCACGTACTTCACCTCCACGAAGCTGGCGCAGGAGAACCCCTCGTTGGTGAAGAAGTTCGCCGAGGCGATGACCGAATCCCTGCGGTACGCCTCCGAGCACCCCGACGAGGCACGCCGGATCCTCGCCACCTACACCAAGATCAGCGACGAAGTCATCGACGACCTGACCCTGCCGAGCTGGCCGACCGAGGTCGACATGGCGTCGCTGGAGAAGCTGGCTTCGCTGGGGGAGGAGGACGGGATCTTCGGGGGGAAGAAGCCGGATGTCGGCGCGCTGTTCTCCTGACGCGCTTGTCCTCTCGGGGGCGGTGGTTCGAGGGGGTCAGCGATCGCGCCGCGCGCGTCGCGCCTCGGTCAGCAGCGGCAGCAGGGGCAGCAGCGAGATCACGACTACGACGGCGACGAGTGGCAGCAGGAAGTCGTCGATGTCGGGGACGGAGGCTCCGAGCGTGTAACCGGCCAGGATCAGGCCCTGCGTCCAGAGCAGGCCGCCGACGATCTGCCAGACGGTGAAGTTCCGGGTGGGCACGCCGAGCGCTCCGGCCGCCGGATGCAGGACCGTCCGCACCATCGGGACGAACCGGCCGATCACCAGGGCTTTGCCGTAGCCGTAGCGGGCCAGGAGCTTCTCGGCCCGCACCGCCGTTTCCCGGACGCGCCGTCTCTCGGTGCGGGCCAGCAGGGCCCGCCCGCCGTGCCGCCCGAGCAGGAAGCCGACCTGTGCACCGGCCACGGCGCCGACGGCCGCGCACAGCAGCACCTGCCACAGCACCAGCCGTGGCGCCTGCTCGGCGGACCCCGCGCACAGCACGCCTGCTGGGAACAGCAGGGTGTCACCGGGCAGGAAGAAGCCCACGACCAGCAGACCCGACTCGGCGAAGATCACCACGAGGACGCCGAGTGCACCGAAGGTTGCCAGCACCGAGGCGCCGTCCATCGGGTTGACGGCGATCATCGCCCTCACCTCCCGGCCGTCCTCGTCGGGTCCCCCCATCAAGCATCCCGTGCACGTGAGGTCGGCGCCTGTCCCGGCTGCGTCGACCGTGAGGGTGGGGTGGGAGCGGGGCTGGGTGCTGGGCCGGATGGCCAAGGTCGGGTCGGGATCTGGGGGCTGGGTGAGGATCTGTGCCTGGGCCCGGCGGCCAGGTCGGAGGGCCAGGTCGGAGGGCTCGGTCGGAGGGCTCGGTCGGAGGGCTCGGTCGGAGGGCTCGGTCCGAGATTTGGTCGGAGGTGTGGCGAGAGGCTTGGACCGGCAGGTGGCGTCGAAAGCGCGCGGGGCCGGGGCGGGGCGAGGCGTGCCGGGGCGAGGCGGGGCGCGGTGGGGCGCGGTGGATCAGCGCATGGGAAAAGCCCCGCCCCACACCGCGGGCATCACGGTGCGGGACGGGGAATGAAGGCGCCGCCCGGTCTTCAGCGGCCGGTGGGCTGGTCGAAAATGGACCCGGCCTGGTTGAAATCAGCGGCACTCTGGTCGGAACCGGACGCGCTCTGGTCGAGACCGGAGTTGGCCTGATCGGAGTCAGACGCACCTTGGTCGAAACCGGAGTCACCCTTGTCGGATACGGATGTGCTCTGGTCGAAACCAGGGGCACCCTTGCCGAAATCGGACGCAGCTGGAGCCTTGCTCCCGAAATCAACTCCAAAACCACTCATATCGTCGTTGTCGTAGGCAAGGGCCTGGCCCGCGCCTCCGAGCAGAACGGTCCCGGCGAGAGCGATGGCGGCCAGCACGGTAGGTGCACGCATGAGCGTCTCCTTCGGTTGGTGTGTGCTCGCCAGAGGTATGCCGCCGGCCCCCGGGCGAGTAGCGCTGACGTGCGCACAAGCACCCGAATAGGCGGCGCGCATGCCGCTACCCGCACCGCACCCGGTCCGCCGGAAGGGGCGCCGAACCCCGCCCAGGTCGCCCGATTGCCGCATCGTGCATGACAGCCCCAGGACGGTGCGGGAGTTGGACCGGCTGGTGCCCATTCCGCGGGCTGAGCCGTGTCGCATAACCTCGTGCATGGAGACGTCGGATGCCATACGTATCCACTTCGAGGAGGCGATAGTGCTCGGAAGGGGCACGCGGTTGTTCGCGGGCGCCATGGCCGTGGTCTGGATGGTGCTCGTCGGCCCCAGCGCACCGGGCGGCGCCCTCTCCCCCGGGTCCCAGCCCGTCGAGGCCGTCAGGGAGGTCGTACCGAACCGGGTCATGACGTGGAACATCTGCAACCCCTGCGAGACAAGCAACGCTGACCGGGCCGCGGAGATCGCCACGATTGCGCCCCAGGTCATCGGCGTGCAAGAAGCGTGCGCGCGCGATGTCGAAAGGATCCGGGCCTATCTGGAGAGCCGTTACGGGCTCGTCTACCACGTCGAGTACGGGACCGTTCTACGGAGTTGGGGCCGCTGCGGGGGAGTGCCCTGGAGCCCGGGAGCCTACGGTCAGGCGGTCCTGTCGGCGGCGCCGATGACAGACCGCGTCAACGTGGAATACCCCGACGGCGGATCCGAAGACCGCGGGTACATGGCAGTCACCACCACTGTGGACGGCAGGCTCGTCCGGGTCTTCAACACCCATCTCGCCCACCGACGTCAAGAGGCGGTCCGAGCAGACCAGGCCGCCGTACTCGCCGCAGACGTCGCCCGGCACGAGCGCGCAATCGTTCTCGGCGACTTCAACGCCGTGCCGGACGCCTCCGAACTCAGCGCGATCTGGGCACTGGCCGAGGACACGGACCCCCAGTGCCATCCCGCGTCCACCGCCACCTGTCGGCCGACCACCGACTGGCAGAGCAAGTTCGACTACGTCTTCCTACGAGGCATGGTCCCGCTCGGGCACCATGTGCAGCAGACCCCGTACTCGGACCACCACATGCTGCACACCGACGTGGAAGCCTCCTAGAAGAAGCCCAGCTTCCTCGGCGAGTACGACACCAGCAGGTTCTTGGTCTGCTGATAGTGCTCCAGCATCATCTTGTGCGTCTCACGGCCGATACCCGAGCCCTTGTAGCCGCCGAACGCCGCATGCGCCGGGTAGGCGTGGTAGCAGTTCGTCCAGACACGGCCCGCCTGGATCGCGCGGCCCGCGCGGTACGCGGTGTTGATGTCCCGCGTCCACACGCCCGCACCGAGGCCGTACAGCGTGTCGTTGGCGATCTTCACGGCGTCGTCGAAGTCGTCGAAGGACGTCACGGAGACGACCGGCCCGAAGATCTCCTCCTGGAAGATCCGCATACGGTTGTCGCCCTCGAAGACGGTCGGCTGGACGTAGTAACCGCCCTTCAACTCGCCCTCGTGCTCGATACGTTCCCCGCCCGTGAGGACCCTGGCGCCTTCCTGCCGGCCGATGTCCAGGTAGGAGAGGATCTTCTCCAACTGGTCGTTGGAGGCCTGCGCACCGATCATCGTGTCCGTGTCCAGCGGGTGACCGGTCTTGATCTGTTCGGTGCGGGCGATCGCCGCCTCCATGAACTCGGCGTAGTGCCCCCGCTGCACCAGCGCCCGGGACGGGCACGTGCACACCTCGCCCTGATTGAGCGCGAACATCGTGAAGCCCTCGAGTGCCTTGTCCCGGAAGTCGTCGTTCGCCGCCCAGACGTCGTCGAAGAAGATGTTCGGGGACTTGCCGCCGAGTTCGAGCGTGACCGGGGTGATGTTCTCCGAGGCGTACTGCATGATCAGCCGGCCGGTCGTGGTCTCCCCGGTGAACGCCACTTTGGCCACCCTCGGGCTGGACGCCAGCGGCTTGCCCGCCTCCACACCGAAGCCGTTGACGACATTGACGACGCCCGGGGGCAGCAGGTCGGAGACCAGGCTGAGCCAGTAGTGGATGGACGCCGGGGTCTGCTCGGCCGGCTTGAGCACGACCGCGTTGCCCGCGGCCAGCGCCGGGGCGAGCTTCCACGTCGCCATGAGGATCGGGAAGTTCCACGGGATGATCTGCGCGACCACGCCGAGCGGCTCGTGGAAGTGGTACGCCACCGTGTCGTCGTCGACCTCGCCGAGCGAGCCCTCCTGGGCGCGGATCGCTCCCGCGAAGTAGCGGAAGTGGTCGATGGCCAGCGGAATGTCGGCGGCCAGCGTCTCCCGCACCGGCTTGCCGTTCTCCCAGCTCTCGGCGACCGCCAGCCGCTCCAGGTTCGCCTCCATCCGGTCGGCGATCTTGAGCAGGATGCCGGCGCGCTCGGTCACCGAGGTCCGGCCCCACGCGGGGGCGGCCGCGTGTGCCGCGTCCAGCGCCCGCTCCACGTCCTCCGCCGTGCCCCGCGCGATCTCGGTGAACGGCTGCCCGTTCACCGGCGACGGGTTCTCGAAGTACTGCCCCCGGATCGGCGGCACGTACTCCCCGCCGATGAAGTGGTCGTAGCGCGCCTGGTAGGAGACGATCGCACCCTCGGTGCCGGGCGCCGCGTAACGGGTCATACTCCTGTGCCTCCCGAAGAAGCGCTGCCCGCCGTTGGGCAGCTCTCGGCGCGAGGCTAGGGACGGCGACGTTGCAAGTACGTTGCGCGGGCCAGGGGCCATCAGTGCTCCGAGGGGCCTGTCAGCGGCCAGAGGGTTGCGTCAGCGCCCCGGGGGTCTGTCACGCGCCGAGTGTCCTGTCGGCGCCCCGAGGGTCTGCCCGGCGCCGAGCGTCCTGTCCGCGCCGCGAGGGTCTGCCCGGCGCCGAGCGTGCTGTTCGCTGCCCCGAGGGTCTGCCCGGCGCCGAGCGTGCTGTCCGCGCCTCCGGGGGTCTGTCACGCGCCGAGTGTCCTGCCCGTGCCCCGCGGGTCTGGCACGGGCTGAGCGTCCTGCCCGCGCCCCGAGGGTCGGTCCGCGCCACGAGGGCCCGCTCAGCGTGCCGGGCGGTGTTCCCACGCGGGCGGTGACGACAGCTCGGACTCCAGCGCGGCGAGTCGCGATCGCACCGCCGCCGTCGGGCGCAATGCAGCGAGTGCCCGCCATACGTCGAGGTCGTCCTCGCCCCACGGCGCGTGCGCCCAGTCGGCCAGCAGGTCGGGGTCGCGGCGGGCGATGAGCGCCGTACGCAGGCCGTCGGCCAGGCGCCGCCTGAGCCGCACCACCGCCGGTGCCTGGGAACCGGGCAGCAGCGGGCCGCAGTACGCCGTGGCCGCGGCCGTGACCGCCCCCGTCTCCAGGCGACGTTCGACGGCCGTCACGTCCGACTCGACGGGCACCGTGAGCCGGTACGGTCGCGAGGCGAGCAGTCCGGGGCCGAGGGTCCGGCGCAGGCGGGCCAGTTCGGCGCGCAGCGTCACCGGCGTCACCGACTCGTCCTCGTACAGCGCGCACAGCAACTCGTCCCCGGTCAGCCCCTCCGGGTGGCGGGCCAGCAGCACCAGGATCTCGCTGTGCCGGCGACTGAGCCTGATCCGGCGGCCGTCCATCAGCAACTGCGCCTCGTCACGGCCCAGCGCGATCAGCTGGGGCGTGCCGGCAGCGGGCACCGGCGGGGCGAGCAGCGCCAGGTGGGACTCCGCGGCACGCGCCACCGCCTGCACGAACCCCAGACTGTGGGGATGCGCGAGCCCGTCCCCGCCGGTGATGTCCACGGCTCCGAGCACCCGCCCGGTGCGCGGATCGTGCACCGGCGCCGCCGCACAGGTCCACGGCTGCACCTGGCGGATGAAGTGCTCGGCGGCGAACACCTGCACCGGTCGGTCCACGGCGACCGCCGTGCCCGGCGCGTTGGTCCCGACCGCGGTCTCCGCCCACCGCGCACCCGGCACGAAGTTCATCAGCCCCGCCCTGCGCCGGGTCGTGGCATGGCCTTCCACCCACAGGAGCCTGCCGTGCACGTCGCACACCGCGAGCAGATGCTCCCCGTCGGCGGCGAATGTGCCGAGCAACTCCCGGAACAACGGCATCACCGGCGCCAGCGGATGCTCCGCGCGATAGGCGCCGAGCTCCCCGTCCGCCAGCTCCACACTCGCGACGCCGTCCGGACCGACACCGGCCCGCGCGGAACGCCGCCAGGAGTCGGCCACCACGGCACGCACCGGCTTCGGCACGGTTCCCACCTCGGTGAATGTCTCGTGCGCACGACGCAGCACCCGTACACGCTCGGTAGGGTCGGCCCCCGGCTCCAGGGCCACCCACGGATCCGTCAACTCGGCCTCCCCGGACGGCGATGCGGCTGGGGACATCGTCACTCCGGGTACGCGCGCGGACAACCTTTTCGACCGACGACACCCGAACGGTGGGCACACCGGCGCAGACGTGCGAGCCCTCAGACGAGGTTGACCATCCGTATATAGCGCGTCCAGTCCCAGTGTGGACCCGGATCGGTGTGGTCCGTGCCCGGTACCTCGTAGTGCCCGATGATGTGCGCACGGTCCTTCGGTATGCCGTGTCTGGCGCAGATCGCCGCCGTGAGCCGGGCGGACTTCTCGTAGAGGACGTCGGTGAACCAGCCGGGACTGTCCACCCAGCCCTCGTGCTCGATGCCGACGCTGCGTGTGTTGTGGTCCCAGTCTCCGGCGTGCCAGGCGATGTCGGCCTCGCGCACGCACTGGGACACGTGTCCGTCGGCCGACCGGACGACGTAGTGGGCGGACACCTTCTTCTCGGGGTTCTCGAAGACCAGCAGAGTCTTGCGGTAGGAGGTCTGTGTCACGTGGATGATCACCTGCTCCACAGGGTGGGTCGCGGGGCGGTCGGCCACCGTGTAGCTGCCGGCGCTCGCCGGCCGCCACTCGGCGAGCGGATAGTCCGGGCCCGGGGTGTGCGCTCCGGCCCGCGCTTCGGGGAGGAGGGCATAGGGGACGGCGGCGAGGGCGGTTCCTTGGAGTATCCGGCGTCGGCTGAGACGCGGTCGTGCGCGTTCCAAAAGGGGATTGCCTTTCAGTAAGGAGAGTTGCCTTGCGGCTCGTGGTCGGCCAAGGCGCTCAGCGCAGAGCCGCCGCCGTCTCCCGCAGGCGCGCATGCACTCCGCGGTGCGTCTCGCGCGCGGGCAGCCACTGCTTGCGGATCTTGGCCACGCACGTGTAGTTGGTGTCGCACACATTGGCCAGCGGCGACTCGACGGCCTGAGTCGCGAACTGGTAGGCGTCCAGCTCACTGAACCCGTAGTCGCGCACCAGCCACTGCACCAGGTCCAGCTGGGATATCCGGAACGCGTCCTCCAGCGGCCGGGCCGAACCCGTCGAGATGAGGTGTGTGTCCGACTCGATGCGCGGCCAGGGCGTGGCGAGGCCCTTGAGCAGTTCGACGATCACGACGGTGTTCATCGCGCACTCGACCGCGACTCCACAGGTCTCGCCCTCGCCCTGCCGGGCGTGTCCGTCGCCGAGGCTGAGCAGCGCGCCCTCGACGTTCACCCCGAGATAGCAGGTGACGCCCACCCGCATCTCCGGCGTGTCCATGTTCCCGCCGTGCGCATCGGGCACCAGGGCCGAGCGCACCTCCAGGTTGGCCGGTGCCACTCCGACGGTGCCGTGCATCGGGTCCATGGGCAGCTCGGCCTCGATGTCGCTGTCGTGGGCCCGGAACAGCGCCGTACGCCGCGTCCGGTCGAGCTGCCAGATCCACACGGTCTCCGGCAGGGGTGGTTGCAGTGTGGCTGTGGTGTGCGTGGAGGTGAGTGCCCCGAACAGCGGGACGGTGGTGGACGCGGCCCAGTCCCGGGCCGGTTCGATCGACACGAAGTGCACGGCGACCGTGTCACCCGGTTCGGCGCCCTCGATGTGGAAGGGGCCGGTCTGCGGGTTGAGGTAGGGGAACTCGCACACCTCGGACACCAGGTCCTTCTCCGACCGCACGCGACCGGCGAAGCAGTCCTCCGTGTACAGGTCGAGGACCGTGCCGGGTGCCATGCGCGCCACGGGCGGTGCGCCGCCGAACGTCCAGGCGTATTCGCCGGGCTCGGGCCGCACGGTCAGGATCCGGAGGTCGCTCATCGCCGCACCCCTGCTGCAGTTTCCCTCGACATGTGAATCCCCCTCGTTTCACGGTGGTGAGCTGCCTCGACGTCCCTTGGCACGACGGCCGTGCCTCGCGTGAATCACGGTACGGGGCAGTCAGGTTGGGCAGAAGGGCATGCCGTATTTCCGTGGACAGCCGCGCGATTGTGGATAACTCGCCCACCCGAAAGGGTGAAGGCGGCCCGACTCGGGGAAGCGGGGAACCCCGAAGGATCGCCGAACTCGGCCCGGAATCAGGCCCGTTCCGCCACCGCCGCCGGATCGTCGAGCACCGCTCGCACCACCGAGTGCGCGGCCCCCAGCAACGGACCCTCGGGACCCAGCCGCGACACGGACACCGGACAAGCGGGCCCCGCGGTGCGCCGGTCCAACTCGGCCTCCAGCGACGGCAGCAGCCAGGGCGCGAGCCCAGCCAGTGCACCCCCCAGCACCACACTCTCGGGATCGAGCAGATTGACCGCGCCGGTCAGTGCGATACCGAGCGCCGTTCCCGCGTCGCGCAGCGCCCGCCGTACGTCCTCGTCGCCCTCGGCCGCACGCTCGGCGAGCAGTCCGACGCGGTCCTCGCCCGGCTCGAGTCCGGCCGCACGCAGTACCGCCTCCTCACCGGCGTACTGCTCCAGGCATCCGCGCCCCCCGCACGGGCAGTCGGGTCCGTCCGGCCGGACGGGCACGTGCCCCAGCTCGCCGGCGAAACCGCGTGTTCCGTGCAGGAGCCCTCCGTCCACCACGACCGCCGCGCCGATGCCGATCTCCGCCGACACGTGCAGGAAGTCACGCGCGGTGCCGTCACCCAGCCAGAGCTCGGCGAGCGCTCCGAAGTTGGCCTCGTTGCCCACGGACAGGGGGAAGTCCACGGGCAGCAGATCGCCGAGATCCGTGTCGCGCCAGTCGAGGTTCGGTGCGCGGACGACCGTACGGGCATCCCGCGCCACCAGACCCGGCACGGCGACCGCCAGACCGGCGGCCCACAGCCCCTCGCGCTCGGCCTCGGCGAGCACTCGGCGCACCAGCTCGGTGAGTTCCTCGATCACCGGCTCCGGTGCACGGCCTCGGTTCGCGCCGTACCGCACCGCTCTGGAGCGCACCTCGCCGCGCAGGTCGACCGCGCAGACGGCGAGATGGTCGACGCCGACCTCGGCGCCGATTCCGGCCGGACCGTGCCCGCTGACGGCCAGCGCCGATCCGGGTCGCCCCACCCGGCCGGGCCGCTCGGGGCCGAGCTCCTCCAGGAGCCCCGAGCGGATCAGCTCGTCGACGAGCGTGGACACCGCCGCACGGGTCAGCCCGATGCGGGAGGCGACGGCGGCACGGGAGAGCGGTCCCTCGGCGCTGACGGTGTGCATCACCCGGGCGAGGTTGCGGCGGCGCATGCCCTGCTGGGTGTTGGGCAGCGCGCGCCCGGCGCCGGCCGGATGGGCCTCGTGCAGCGGTGCGGTCATGCCTGAAGTCAGTCCTCAGTGAGCTTCCGGGCGCCGCTCCAGCAGCGGGGCCGCGTCGGAGAGTACCCCGCTGATCCTGGCCAGCGTCTCCTCGTCCCGCTCCACGGCGTCGAGCACCGGACCGCGTGCGGTGTTCCAGCGCCGGGCGACCGCGGCGGGATCCTCGCCGGTCAGCAGCCCGGCCGCCTGGGCCGCCGCGCCGAGCGCGACCAGTTCCTTGGCCTCGGGGACCTGCACCGGGCGCCCCGACAGCCGTCGTACGGTCTGCTGCCAGGCCGTGCCCCGGGCGCCGCCGCCAATCAGGAGCAGGGGCGCCGAGCGATCCGCGTCCTCGTCCAGGACCAGGTCCAGGGCGCCCAGCAGCGCGTGGACGGCACCGTCGTAGGCGGCCTGCAGGAGCTGACCGGCGGTCGTGTCGTGGCGCAGGCCGTGCAGCACGCCGGAGGCGTTCGGCAGGTTCGGGGTGCGTTCGCCGTCCAGGTAGGGCAGGAGGGTGAGGCCGGTGGTGGGCTCCACGGCCTCGCGGTCCAGGCCCAGCAGGGTCGCGAGGCGGTCGACGGCCAGCGTGCAGTTCAGGGTGCAGGCCAGCGGCAGCCAGTCGCCGTGCGCGTCGGCGAAGCCCGCGACGGTGCCGGTCGGGTCGGCGGGGCGCCGCTTCGAGACCGCGTACACCGTGCCCGACGTGCCGAGGCTCAGCACCGGCGCGCCGGGACGCAGGCCGAGGCCCAGCGCGGCGGCCGCGTTGTCGCCGGTGCCGGGGGCGACCAGGGTGCCCTTGGAGAACGGCAGGTCGTGGCTGTCGCGCACGGTGCCCGCGACCTCGCCGGGCCGGACCACGCGGGGCAGCAGTGCCGGGTCGAGCCCGACGTGCGCGAGGATCTCCTCGTCGTACGACTCCGTGCCCGACGCCCACCAGCCCGTACCGGAGGCGTCGCCGCGGTCGGTGGTGCCCTGCCCCGTGAGGCGTTCGGTGAGGTAGTCGTGGGGGAGACGTACGGCCTTGGTGGCCCGGATCGCCTCCGGCTCGTTCTCGGCCAGCCAGGCCCACTTCGTGACCGTGAAGGAGGCGGCCGGTACGGAGCCCGTGCGCTCGGCCCAGAACTTCGCGCCGCCGAGTTCCTCGGTCAGGCGGCGGGCCTGCGGCGCAGAGCGCACGTCGTTCCACAGCAGGGCCGGACGCACCGGCTCCCCCCGGTCGTCCAGCGTGACCAGGCCGTGCTGCTGTCCGCCGATGGACACCGCGGCGGCCTCGTGCGCGGCGTCGCCGCACTGGCGCAGCGCCTCGCACAGGGCGTCCCACCACTGGCGCGGGTCGCTCTCGCGGCCGGCTCCGGAGGACACCGTGTGCGGTGCCTGGCCGCTTGCGACGACCTGCCCGGTCGACGCGTCGACGACCAGCGCCTTGGTGGACTGGGTCGACGTGTCCACGCCGACGACGAGCGGACCCTCGGCTGCTGACATCGGGCTCTCCCTTTTCCGCGGCTCTGCGGGATCTGACCTGCTGTTTCCAGGGTGCCCGAGGTGCCAGGACCCGGACCTCACCCCTTCGGTGGACATCTTGTCCCTTCCCAGGGACGCGTCGGCATACTAATTTGTAAACCGCCATGACGAAATAGTCGAAGCAAGCAGTCGTCAGCAAGCAAGGAGCCGCGGCATGAGCTACCAGCCCACCCCCGAGGACAGGTTCACGTTCGGCCTGTGGACCGTCGGCTGGCAGGGACGGGACCCCTTCGGCGACGCCACCCGCCGTGCCCTCGACCCGGTCGAGACCGTGCAGCGCCTGGCCGAGCTCGGCGCCTACGGCGTCACCTTCCACGACGACGACCTGATCCCCTTCGGGTCCTCCGACACCGAGCGCGAGGCGCACATCAAGCGCTTCCGCGAGGCTCTCGACGCGACCGGCATGACCGTGCCGATGGCCACCACCAACCTCTTCACGCACCCCGTCTTCAAGGACGGCGCGTTCACCGCCAACGACCGCGACGTCCGCCGCTACGCCCTGCGCAAGACGATCGGCAACATCGACCTGGCGGTCGAGCTGGGCGCCAAGACCTATGTCGCATGGGGCGGCCGCGAGGGTGCCGAGTCCGGCGCCGCCAAGGACGTACGCGTCGCCCTTGACCGCATGAAGGAGGCCTTCGACCTCCTCGGCGAGTACGTCACCGGGCAGGGCTACGACCTGAAGTTCGCCATCGAGCCCAAGCCGAACGAGCCGCGCGGCGACATCCTGCTGCCCACCGTCGGCCACGCGCTGGCGTTCATCGAGCGCCTGGAGCGCCCGGAGCTGTACGGCGTCAACCCCGAGGTCGGCCACGAGCAGATGGCCGGGCTGAACTTCCCGCACGGCATCGCGCAGGCCCTGTGGGCGGGCAAGCTCTTCCACATCGACCTCAACGGCCAGTCCGGTATCAAGTACGACCAGGACCTCCGCTTCGGCGCCGGCGACCTGCGTGCCGCCTTCTGGCTGGTCGACCTCCTGGAGAGTGCCGGTTACACCGGGCCCCGCCACTTCGACTTCAAGCCGCCGCGCACCGAGGACCTCGACGGGGTGTGGGCGTCGGCTGCGGGCTGCATGCGGAACTACCTGATCCTGAAGGAGCGTTCGGCCGCCTTCCGTGCCGACCCGGAGGTCCAGGAGGCCCTTCGCGCGTCGCGCCTGGACGAGCTGGCGCAGCCCACGGCGGCGGACGGCCTCAAGGCGCTGCTCGCGGACCGTTCGGCCTTCGAGGAGTTCGACGTCGAGGCGGCCGCCGCGCGCGGGATGGCGTTCGAGCGTCTCGACCAGCTGGCGATGGACCACCTGCTGGGCGCCCGCGGCTGAGGCCACGCGCGCGTGGCGTATCGGCCCTGCCGCGTGTGACCTCCCGTCGAGGGTGCGGGTCACACGTGGCCGGGGGTGCTGAGTGATCCCACGCACGGGGAATGTCCCGGAATCATGTGATCCATGGCCTGGGCTCGTATCAACTCCCGTGCAGGGGTCGCGCCCTGAGGGGTATGAGGCGACTCTTGACGGTATGGCCATGCCGCCCGTACCGCCTCGACCGCCCGGACCGCCGGGTGATACGCCGCCTCCGGGCGGCGGATTCGGACCGCCTTCTGAAGGCTACGGACCCGGACAGGGGCCAGGGACTCCGGGAGGCTACGGCCCCCCTCCGGGAGACAGCGGCCCGCCCTCGTACGGTGGTTGGCCGCCGGAACCGCCCGACGAAGGCGGGGGACCGAGGCGACGGCGGAATCCGCTGTGGATCCTGCTTGCCGTGATCGTGGCGGTCGGAGCCGTCGTGGCCGTGGTTCTGATGGCCTCGGGGAGCGACGACTCGCCTGACGAGAATCCCCCGTCCGGCAGCAGCACGAGCGGCTCGCCCAAGCCGTCCTTCAGCATCCCGAGCGAGCTCCCCAGCAAGCTGCCGAGCGAATTGCCGACCTCACTGCCGTCGGGATTCCCCACCGAGCTGCCCAGCGGCTTTCCCAGCGGTCTCGAGTCGCTGATTCCGTCACTGGAGGGCGAGCTGCCGTAGCCCCAGCCCGACTGGGCATGGGCGCGTGGCACGCACGCGTGGCGCCTTTTGCCGACCACGCGCGCGTGCAGCACGCGAACCATGCTTCGTGAGCGCTGTCAGATGCCGCGCGGCAGGCGCACGTAGACCACCGACGTCTCCACGCCGCTGTCGACCAGCCTGCCCTGGCCGTCGAAGGCGCCCGCGCCGTCCGTCATCCCGAAGTCGTTGTCGTTGATGAGCGCCAGCGTGTCACGGTCCACGCGTGCGACACCCTCGATCTTCCCGGGCACACCGTCGACCGTGCCCAGGTCGACCACCAGCCTCTTGGAGAGCACCGGTACACCCGAGGCCGCCGGGTCGCCGAGCTGCTCGAGCGACGGCGACGTGGTGTCGTCGTCCCAGGGGCCACCAAGGATGTTCGACGCGGGGGCCAGTCGGACCAGTTGCAGCCGCGCGGCCTTGTCGGTGCGCTCCTCGACCAACAGGCGGTTCCCGCCCACGGCCACGATCGACGAGATCTTCAGCTCGGAGGTGTCGTCCTCGCTCGGGTCCACCACGTTCACCGGGTCGAAGCGGTACGCGTACTCCGCGGTGACCGTGTTCTTCTTCGGCGAGAACCGCAGCAGCCGCGTGGTCCGCGATGCCTCCCCGGCGTCCGTGTCCGGCAGGGACAGCGGGCTCTGCACCGCCATCACCAGGTCGCCGTCGGGCAGTTGGGCCAGTCCCTCGAAGCCGCGGTTGACCTTCCGGTGCAGCAGGACGGACGGCAGGGCCTCCACTACCGGGTAGTCCGTGCCGGTGAGGCCGAGCCCCTCGGGCACGTAGCGCGCGAGGACCTTCCCGCGCGCGGAGACGTGCACAAGCGAGGGCCCGTACTCGTCGACGAGCCAGAAATTCCCGTCCGCGGCCCGCACGATGCCCTCCGTGTCCAGCCCGTTCCGGTTGTACGTCAGAGCAGTCCGCGCATCGTACGAGTACGGCGCCTCGTCGCGCCCCTGCTGGTTCGGCAGCCCGGTGACCGGCTCACCGGACGCGGTCGTGACCGGGATCGCGTCCAGGACCCTGACGGTGCCTTCCGATACGTGGATCTTCACGATCGCCGGATCGAAGCCCGGCACGGGGAACGTACGGCGCTTCGTACCGTCCACCTTGATCTGGCCGTTGGGGCCGCGGTCGGTGACCGTCCAGAACTCGCCCTTGCGGCCTGCCGGATATATGTCGCTGCCGATGCCACCGAGGTCCACGCCTCGATCGTCGTCGACGGAGCCGGGCAGCAGCGCGTTGCTGAACGCCCCGAGGGGGATGTCGCCGAGCGTCGCCGTACGCACGACACGTGCGGTGCCGTCCACGTCCACGTCCGCGTCCCCGGCGCCGGCGCCGGCGGCGGGCCCGGCGGCGGCCACGAGCGCCGCGATCACGGCGAGGGGCACGCCTCCGGCGACGATACGGTGGACGCGGCTCCGGCCGGTGGCGTGCGGGGACATCGGGCCTCCTGGGGACCAAGTTCACTGATAGCGGCCAGGGTTGGAGCCCGCGCGGAACGCCGTACGACTGCGAGGTGAACACAGGTCGACGGGCGCTCGTCGAGCCGACTTCCGCGTGCTGGGGGAGCGCCTGGGAGAATCGCGCGCATGACACGAGACGGCGGGGCGGTCGCGGCCCGATCACTCGGCGAAGAGAAACCGCTGGCCGTGGTGGCAGCGGCGATCGTGCAGGAGGGACGTCTGCTGGTCGTGAGCAAGCGGGCCGCTCCCGAGATCTTCTACCTGCCGGGCGGCAAGCCCGATCCGGATGAGGGCGCGTTGGAGGCCTTGTTCCGCGAACTGGACGAGGAACTCGGGGTGTCCCCCGTGGAGCCGCGGTTCCTGGCTGATGTCGAGGCCCTTGCGGCCCTGGAGCGGGTGCCCATGAGAATGACGGTCTACCTGGCAGACATCAGCGGGACACCGCTACCGGCCGCCGAACTGGCCGACATGAGATGGATCTCCGGGCATGAAGCCGACGTGCACCTCGCCCCCGCTGTGGGGGACCAGGTCCTGCCGATGCTGAAGCAGCGCGGTCTCCTGGCGCCGTAGCGGGCCGACCGGCCCACCCCGGCAGCCACGCCCGCCCGCCGGGCGAGGTGGCTGCCAGGGCGGCGACAGCGGTCGCAGGGCCGTCCTACGGCGCCCCGTCCTCGGACGCGAGCTGCGCCGAGGCCAGCGCCGTCGCCGGATCCTGTGCAGGGCCTGCGGCGGGAACCCAGCGGCCGCGTTCCTTGCGGTACGGCCACCAGCGGCCGTCGCGCCCCAGGCGCAGCTGGCTCGGCGCACCGACGACCGTCCAGCGGTTGGCCTTCGCCCGCAGCGACGGCCGTTCGCCCTCGTCCCAGGCCGACTCCAGGGCGGCACGCGCGCGTGCGAGCGTTTCGCCCTCGACGGTCCACTCCTCATCGAGCACGGACACCGCGGCGACGCCCCCCAAGTGCCAGGCGGATACGGCCGTCGCCAACCCCTCCCGGCCACGCCCCGACCCTTCGGCCAGCCGCTCCGCCACGCCCTCGGCGGGGGAGCCGGCGGCGAGGCGCACCGCGTCCTGGGCGAACGTCAACTCCGCCTCCGGGGCTCGCTGTTCCGGACCGGTTCGCAGAGCCTGCGCGAGCATGCGGTGCGCCTCCGCTGCTGTCCGGGCGGCCAGGAACTCCAGGGCGGCCGGGTCGACGCCGGGCGCGGGAGGCTTCTCGGTGTCCAGGGACGGCGGCACTCCCGGCTCGGCGGGCAGCTCCGGCAGAGCAGGCAGCGGCGGCAGAATGTCGCCGGTTGCGTACGCCTCGGCGGCATCCACGCCCTCCGGCCCGTACGGAGCGGACGGCCCGGAAGGCGTGCCGGCGGGTGTGGCGCTGCGGGCCTGGAGGTCGTCCAGCAGCTCGCGTTCGCCTCGTCCACGCATCAGGAGCAGAACGAAGGGGTCCTGGTCCAGGAGCCGTGCCACCTGATAGCAGAGGGCCGCTGTGTGCCCGCAGTGATCCCAGGCACCGCAGCCGCACTCCGGCTCCAGATCGCCCGTGCCCGGCAGCAGTTCGATGCCCGTGGCGGCCGCGTCCTCCACCAGGTGCGGCGGCATGTCGCGGTCCAGCAACGCCGCGACATGCCCCGACCGCTCCAAGGTCATGTCCAGGAAGCGGTCCCACTGCTGCGCGGGCAGCTCCTCCAGCAGCACGTCGGCCCGGTACGCCGTACGGTCGCGGCCCTGCACGACGGCCGTGATGCGCCCCGGACGCACCGACACCGCACCGACCGCTCCCGCGCGCGCGAGCCTGCGGCCGGCCTTGAGCTGCGCCGAGTCCAGCGCCGTCTCCTCCAGCGCCTTCAGCCAGGCCTGGCCCCACCACGTCTGCGCGAAACCGCGCCCGCTCGCGGGCGGCAGTGCGGCGAACGTGCGCTCCATGTCACCGTCGTGAAGAGTCATCGCGCGCCCCCTCGCAGTTGCACCAGCTCGGCCAGTTCCGCGTCCGTCAGCTCGGTCAGCGCCGCCTCGCCGGCGCCGAGAACCGCATCGGCCAGCTCCCGTTTGCGGCTCAGCATGTCGGCGATGCGGTCCTCGATCGTTCCCTCGGCGATCAGCCGGTGAACCTGCACGGGCCGGGTCTGGCCGATGCGGTAGGCGCGGTCGGTGGCCTGCGCCTCGACGGCGGGGTTCCACCAGCGGTCGTAGTGCACGACGTGTTCGGCGCGGGTCAGGTTCAGGCCGGTGCCCGCGGCCTTCAACGACAGCAGGAAGACAGGCACTTCACCGTCCTGGAAGCGCCGCACCAGAGTCTCCCGTTCGGCCACGGGTGTTCCGCCGTGCAGGAACTGCGAGGGCACGCCGCGGGCCGCCAGATGCTCTTCGATGAGGCGTCCCATGCGCACGTACTGCGTGAAGACCAACACGCTCGCCCCCTCGGAGAGGATCGTGTCGAGCAGCTCGTCCAGCAACTCCAGCTTTCCCGAACGCCCGGCGATCCTCGGCCGCTCCTCCTTGAGGAACTGGGCGGGGTGGTTGCAGATCTGCTTCAGGCCCGTCAGGAGCTTCACGATGAGGCCACGTCGCGCCATGTTGTCGGCGCCGGAGATCTCCGTGAGCGTCTCGCGGACCACGGCCTCGTACAGTCCCGCCTGTTCCGCGGTGAGGGACACGGCGCGATCGGTCTCCGTCTTGGGCGGCAGTTCGGGCGCGATCCCCGGGTCCGACTTGCGACGGCGCAGCAGGAACGGCCGCACCAGCCGGGCGAGGCGCTCGGCGGCGGCCGGGTCCTGACCGCCCTCGACGGCCTGCGCGTAGCGCGTGCGGAAGGTGCCGAGCCTGCCCAGCAGGCCCGGCGTCGTCCAGTCGAGGATCGCCCACAGTTCCGACAGGTTGTTCTCGACGGGGGTGCCGGTGAGCGCCACACGCGCGCGTGCCCCGATGGAGCGCAGCTCCCGCGCGGTCGCCGAGTACGGGTTCTTCACGTGCTGGGCCTCGTCCGCCACGACCATGCCCCACGGCACCTCGGCGAGCCGGCTCGCATCCAGGCGCATCGTGCCGTAGGTGGTCAGCACGAACTCCCCGCCCGCCAGTCCGTCCAGGTCACGCCGCGACCCGTGAAAGCGACGCACGCGCGTGCCGGGCGCGAACTTCTCGATCTCGCGCTGCCAGTTGCCCATCAGGGACGTCGGACACACCACCAGCGTCGGACCGGCGGACGAGGCGTCGGACTGGCGGTGCAGATGCAGCGCGATGAGTGTGATCGTCTTGCCGAGGCCCATGTCGTCCGCCAGACAGCAGCCCAGGCCCAGGGACGTCGTCCGGGCCAGCCAACTCAGGCCCCGCCGCTGGTAGTCCCGCAGCGTGGCCGCGAGCGCGGCGGGCTGGTCCACCGGCTCCTGCCCCTCGGGGTCCGCCAGCCGCTCGCGAAGTGCCGCCAGCCACCCCGTGGGCCGTACCTCGACCTGGCGGCCGTCGACTTCGGTGGAGCCCGTCAGGGCCGCCCCGAGCGCGTCGATGGGCGTCACCTTGTGGTCCTGCTGCGCGCGGGCGCGTCGCACCTGCTCAGGGTCGACGAGGACCCACTGGTCGCGCAGTCGCACCATCGGGCGGTTCGACTCCGCGAGACGGTCCAGCTCCTCGCGGGTCAGCCGCTGGTCGCCCAGGGCGAACCACCAGTCGAACGCGAGCAGCGCGTCGGCGGACAGGAACGACGGCACGTCCGAGGACGCCTTGCCGGGCGCCGCGTCGTCGTCCGGCGGACCGATCACCGCCCTGGCGGTCAGTTCACGGGCCAGCCCCTTGGGCCAGTGCACGTCGACCCCCGCCCCGGCGAGGGCCCGAGCGCCCTCCCGCAGGAGGTCCGTCACCTCCTCGTCGGCGAGTTCCACGGCGTCCGGCACGGCCGCCGAGAGCAACGGCGTGAGCGGAGTCCAGGCATGCGCGGCCCGGCGAAGCGCCAGCAGGGCGTCCATCCGCGCGCGTGGGCCGAAGGCGCCGGATCCCGCCCACACATCGCCGGCATCCGCGACCAGCGTCGGATCACTCACGCTGTGAACCTGCAGCACGGCCCGGAACGACAGCGCCGCGTCATCCTGCTGTGCCGCGGCGAGGCCGGGGACCTCGAGCCGCAGGGAGAGCCGTACGCCCGCGTCGTGGCCGGCGGCGACATCGGCGGCCCACGCGCGTTGTCCGGGCACGTGCTGCGGCTCCTGTGCCGCATAGGCGGGACCGCCCGTCACAAGCGCCGCCGCGGGAGAACGGGGCAGCGAATCGGCGACCGCGTCCAGGAAGGCCCGCAGCAGCCGCTCCGGGTCCGGCAGCCTCGGCGGCTCGACGTCGTCCAGCGGTACCGCGTGCGCTTCCGGCGGCATCGCGGCGGCAAGGGCGCGGATGTGTTCGACGTCCTCGGGTCGCAGGGGGCCCGCCCGCCAGGCATCGTGGTCGTTCGCGGAGAGGCCGGGCAACAGCAGACCACGTGCCACGACTTGCAGGGCCAGCACCGAGGCGGCGCCCCAAAAGGTGGCTGCTCGGTGCGCCTGCGACCCGGCACGTGCACGCGTGAGCACGGGCAGGGCGGCACTCACCGGCAGCACGACGGCAGGCACGCTCACCAGATGGACACCGTCCTCGCCGGGCAGGGCGACGGTCAGGTCCTCGACGGACCCGGATGCGACGAGCGGAGCGGCGTCGACCTCGGCCCGCCAGAAGGCGACCCGGCCGGTGCGGGCGGGATCACCGGGTACGAAAACGGCACAGCAGGATGCGAGTTCGGAGATCTCGGACGGTGTTGCCTCGGAAAGCCTCGGCACAGCTCTGCGACACTCCTCAAATTTGACTACTCACGTTGGGTGGCCGAGGGTACAGCACGTCGGTGGAACACCCGGCATCTTCGCGTCGTGACCTGGGTCACTCGTCGGTGGCCGGGTATCTCCCCTGTGCGGAGGCTCGGTCTGTGCGGAGGCCGGGTCGTCCATCGCCCATCGTCTGCCACTGGATCTCCGTGACCAGTAGGGGCCGCACCTCAGGGTCGTCTCAGGGTCCAGGTTGGAACCGTCGGCGGCGCGGACCCGTTTTCAGGTCAGAGAGCGGCAGTGGCCGCGAAGGAGGCGACGCACATGTCGAAGAACGCGAAGATCGCCGCGGGAGGTGTGGCGGCCGGCATCATCCTGCTGATCTGGCTGCCCTGGTGGGCCGCGCTCCTGATAGTCCTGGGAGTCCCGGCCGCCGCCTACCTCACGCTCGACTCGTCACAGCGGCGCAGGCTGCGCCGCGTCACCCGCAAGGAACTCGGCCGCTGACCGTCACCCGGCAGCCGGGGCGACCGGGGAGGACAGCGCGCAGGAGTTGACCACATCGCCGTTCGCGGGCCTGCCGACGGTACGGTCCGCGGGCGGTCGGGTGCCGTGCTCGACCCATGACACCAGCGCGTCGAATGCCGACCGGTAGCAGGGCAGGATCGGCCGGAGCCGGTCCGGGTAGGTGTCGTAGAGCCCGTCGACGTGGGTTCCGCCCGCGATCGTGAAGTAGCGGTGCAGACGGCCCCGTCCGCTCACGTCGACCATGCGCGCGTACACGTCCGAGTCGGCGGCCTTCGGCAGCAGCGCGTCCAGATCGCCGTGCAGGGTGATCAGTGGTCTGGAGATGCGCCCGGTCAGTGCGACGCGGGCCACCGCGCGCCGGACGGACGCCGGACGCGACGCGTAGTCGTACGCGGCATCGGACGCGCACGGTGCCAGGATCTGTGCCGGCGTGGTCCCGGCGGACGGGCCGGGGCAGCCGGGGTCGTATGCCGGATCGAACTCGGCGCGGTAGACCTTCTGCGTGACTCCCCAGTAGGCCTGCTCGTGATACGGCCACAGAAACTCGGAGCCACGTGCGAAGCCGACCGCGTACAGGTCCTCGTCCCGCGCGGAGCCGAGCATGCGTGCCACCGCAGTGGGCAGGGAGGTGAGCAGGTTCGGACCGTCCGCGGTCCACAGCGCGCCCTCCCAGTCCACGCCGCCGTCGTACAGCTCGGGATGGTTCTCCAGCTGCCACCGGGTCAGGTAGCCGCCGTTGGAGATCCCGGTCATGTAGGTGCGGCGGGGAGCGTGCCCGTAGCGCTGGGCCACCGCTTGACGGGCGGCCCGGGTGAGCTCGGTGGTCCGCCTGTTCCACTCGGCGACCGCGTCGCCGGGGCGTTTGCCGTCACGGTAGAAGTCGGCGCCGTTGTTGCCCTTGTCGGTCGCGGCGTAGGCATACCCCAGCGCGAGCACATGGTCGGAGATCGCCGTGTCCGTCGCGTACTGCCTGCGCGTGCCAGGGGCACCGGTGACGACCAGTCCGCCGTTCCAGCGGTCCGGCAGCCGGATGACGAACTGGGCGTCGTGGTGCCGGCCGTGCGTGGCGTTGAAGCGGGAGGAGTCCGGGAAGTAGCCGTCGATCTGCACGCCGGGGACCCCGGCCGGTGTCCGGGTGCCCCGTGCCGTCAGCCCGGCCTGATCGGCCATGTCGGTATAGGGCGTGCCGGCGAGTCCCGCCGTGGTCAGATCCGGGAGACAGGCACTCTGCTGGAAGGCCGCACCCGGTACCCGTACACGCTCCTGACGGGCGCAGTGCTTCTCACCAACTGCCGCGGCCGCTACGGGAGTCGGCCAACTCAGGGCGCCGGCCAGCAGCGCGGCGGCGACGAACGGGACACCTCGGGACAGGCGCATGGAGGCCTCCTGGAAGGCGGGAGACGGAGCACGGGGAGAGAGCGGAGCCGCGAAGGCTGCCTCATCGTGCTGGTCTCGTACCGCGCCTTCCATGGGTTGGGGCCACATCGAATGACGCCGCCGCATGGGGCCTCAAGACAGGGGCATCGCCTGAGGTGGCGGTGCCCCAGCCTTGCCCTGTGCAGGGGGGTGCCGGCCGGCTCTGCGCATGGCAGCCGTGCCGCCGCGGCAGGGGGGGCGGGACGTCGGGCTGCTGCCTCCGGGGCTGCTGTCTGCCGCCCGGCGTGCGGCTCAGCTCGGCCGTACGGCCATCTTGTCGAGCGCTTCCAGCAGCCCGGGCAGCTCCGGTCCGCGGCCCACCGGCAGGACCTCGCCGGGTTCGTCGTCGAGGAGCACGAACGCGATGTCGTCCGTTCTGGCGACGAGCGACCAGCCGGGGCCGTCCGCGCGCAGGGTCCGGGCGTCACCCGAGGCGAAGGACGACCGGACACGACCGAGAGGCGGCGGCGATTCCACGTACGCGCGTGCCTCGGCGAGGACCCGCCGGATGCCGTTGTGGCCTCCCCGGTTCCCGGCCTCCTCTCCCTTGCCTGCGCCCTCACCCCCGTCCGAGCCCCCGGCAGCGTCCGACCCGCCGCCCGGGGGCGCGAACTCGGCGTCGTCGATCTGCTCCCGCCACGTCGCCCACTGCAGGGCGATCTCGTCGGCGCCCAGGCGCCGCTGAGCCGGGCCCCACACGCTCGTGTCCGGCGGCGCAAGCGGCGGACCGTCCACGACCTCGGGGCCGGGATCGTGCGGCGCGGGGACATTGGGCGCGGCGACGGCCACCGCGAGGGGCCAGCCGGGCAGCGCGGCCACGACCGTACGTTCGTCGGGTGACAGGTCGTACTCCATGCCGCAGTCCCAGGACGCGATGGCGACGGCGACCAGGGAGACGTCGTCGATGACGACCGTCCACCGAGCGCCGTCGCTGTCCTGGCCGAGTACCAGGCCGTAGCCGTCGGCGAGCGGCGCGAGACCGAGCGCCGCGCAGGCCTCCGGATAGTCGTCGCCCAGCACGCTCGGGAACTTCGCCGGCGTCAGCAGCACCGCCGTCAGCACATAGAGCGCATCGTCCGCGGCGGCGACGGCCTCCTCGTCCGTCCCGGCCATCCCAGCCTCCCCATCGGTTCGTCCATCGGCGGGCACCCTAGTGCGACCGGAAGCCGCTTGTCACGACTCCCAGACACACTCGGAGCTGCAGTTTTCCGACTGGACGGGGCGAATCGACCGTGATTGCCCGCGGTGTCAGGCTGCCGGGAGCCCGAGAAGGGACCGGGCGACGGTCTGCGGCGACTCGTCGCGCTCCCGGGCGAGCGCGATGACGGCCCGGCATGCCAGCTCGCTCACACCGAACGAGAGCGCCTCCGGAGAGACCCAGCCGGAGGCCTCGTCGATCTGCTCCTGGTCGTCCTCCGCGCGGGCCGACACATACATGGCGGCGGCCTCGAACAGGTTGTGCGTGCGCCTGTCCTTGCCGGTGTCCGCCTCCGCGCGCAAGGAACGAAGGAATCTCGCACCCGACTTGCGCACCCTGCCCCACATGCTGACCACCTTCCCCCTGCGTGGCACCTGACTGATCGTTCGTCTTTCCGTACTCAACCTAGAGTTGGAGCCTCGGATGCAGAAGAGGGCCGGCGCGGTGAAGCGCTTCGAGCCGGAGGATCCCCGCGCGGCTGAGGGCCTCCCGGGCCCGCGCTCCTCGCACCCCTCCCTCGCACCCGTCCTGCGCACCGCTCAGCCGCCGAGTGCGGCGATCGTCTCCCGCAGCCAGCTGAGTTCGGCCCGGGACGTCGCCCGCGCGATGGTCAGGATGCCGCGCCGGAAGGGATCGTCCAGCTCCTCCGCGCGCAGCGGCCGGTCACCGTCGTAGAAGAAGCTCGCGGGCTCTTCCAGAAAGGCCAGCCGACGCCGCAGTACGGCGCACTGTGCGGCCGTGTCGTCCAGGTGCCGCAGGAAGGCGAGCACCGTGAACCAGCGGTTCTCGTCGCTGATGTCGCGTGGATCGGGCTCGGCCAGTCGGCGGCGCAGTTCCTGTCGTCCCGCTTCGGTGAGCGTCAGGACGTGACGCGGAGCGGCCACTGATCCGGGCTTGGTGGTGCGAGCCAGCAGGCCCCTCTTCTCGAGCCGCTTGATCGCGGGGTACAGGTTGCTCTCCGCGACCGGCTTCACGTGCCCTGTCAGGGCCGCGATGCGTTTGCGCAGCTCATAGCCGTGGAGCGGAGTGTCGTAGAGGAATCCGAGGATGGCGAGCTCCAGCATGCCCACATTCTCCCTCAGACCCGCTGTACATCTCGGACGTCATACATCGATCCTTCAATACATCGGTAACGAGGTATAGACTGTCGCGCCGACCGAGCACTCAGGGGAGGACGCGATGAGGCAGGCCGAGTTCGACGGCAAGGGCGACTGCATTCGCTGGACGGAGACGCCGGGGGAGGGGCCCGCGCGTGTGTACGTGCACGGACTGGGGTCGGTCTCCTCCGTGTACCACGCCCACATCGCGGCCCGGCCCGAACTCGCAGGCCGGCGCAGCCTGTTCGTCGACCTGCCGGGGCACGGCATCAGCGACCGGCCCGAGCACTTCGGCTACCGGCTGGAGGACCACGCCGACGCCCTGGCGACGGCCATGGACGCGGCAGGGCTGACCGGGGCGGAACTGATCGCACACAGCATGGGCGGTTCCGTCGCCCTCGTGCTCGCCCACCGTCGGCCCGACCTCGTCTCCAGGCTGGTCCTCACCGAGGCCAACCTCGACGCCTCGCCTCCGCCCGCCGCGGGGAGCGCATGGATCACGGAGTACGACGAGGAGGAGTTCGTAGGCGGCGCCTACGCGCGCGTGCTGGAAGAAGTCGGCCCCCTGTGGGCGGCGACCATGCGGTTGGCCGACCCGCGCGCCCTGCACCGCAGTGCCACATGGCTGCGGCGCGGTTCCGAGCCGATCATGCGCGACATCCTCGAGGAACTGTCGATCGACCGCGTGTTCCTTCAGGGCGAGCTCAGTGGTGAACTCCCGGGCAGGAAGGCCCTGGAGGCCGCCGGTGTGCGCGTGGTGACCGTGCCCGGCGCCGGCCACAATGTCATGTTCGACAACCCCGAGTCCTTCGTCGCTGCCGTCGCCGGGCAGTGCTGAGGCATCAGGATTCCCGTACGGCCAACGCCAGGAACCGGTCGTCCTCGTCGACGTACGACGTCATGCGCCACCCGGAACCGGCGAGCAGCGGCCGGAGATTCGGTTCCGCCCGCAGGTCGTCCGGAGTGATCCGGCGGCCCTGGCGAGCCGCGAGCGCCGCCCTGCCGATCGGGTGGAAGAGCGCGAGTGTGCCGCCCGGGCGCACCGCGCGGGCCAACTCCCGCAGGTTCGCCGCCGGATGGGGCAGGTGTGCGATGAGGCCGGCCGCGAACACGGCGTCCAGCGACTCCGACCGCAACGGCAGCGCGGCCACGTCGGCGAGCAGCAACTGCCCGTCCCGGCCGCGTCCGGCCCGTACGGCGGCTTCCAGCATCGCCGGGGTCAGATCGGCCCCGACGACCACTCCCGTGGGCCCCACGGCGGCACGCAGCGGCGGCAGGGCGCGTCCCGTGCCGCAGCCGGCGTCCAGCACGCGATCCCCCTCACGCAGCCCGAGCTGGGCGACCGCGGCCGCGTAGGCGGGACCGTCGTCGGGGAACCGGCTGTCCCAGTCGGCGGCGCGGGCCGTGAAGAACTCCTGCACATGTGTGTGGTCGTCGCTCATGTTCCGCATGATCCCTCACCGGCACGGATGACGCTGCTGTGCACACGTTCGAGCGTGACGCGATCGTTCCGGTGCATCTGTGCGTCATATTCCAACAGCTTTCGAAATGCGCCCCCTTCGTGCGCCTGTGCCCCGGCTAGCGTCCCGGGGCCATGGGACACCTGGACCACGCCGCCCTCGGCTGGCTGACCCCCGTGCTGTCGTACGTGATGGCGTGCATAGGCGCCGCGCTGGGGCTGCGCTGCACCGTCCGCGCGCTCGGCGCCACCGGGCGCTCGCGCCGCAACTGGCTCGTCACCGCGGCCTCGGCGATCGGCACCGGCATCTGGACCATGCACTTCGTGGCCATGCTGGGTTTCAGCGTCAGCGGCACCGACATCCGCTACGACGTGCCGCTCACCATCGTGAGCCTCCTCGTCGCCATGGCGGTCGTCTGCGCCGGCGTCTTCGCCGTCGGATACAGCCGTGACCGCAACCGCGCGCTCCTCCTCGGCGGGCTCACCACCGGGCTCGGCGTCGCGAGCATGCACTACCTGGGCATGGCCGCCGTTCGACTCCACGGCGACGTCACCTACGACCCCGCCCTCGTCGGACTCTCCGTCCTGATCGCCGTCGTCGCCGCGACCGCGGCCCTGTGGGCGGCGCTCAACATCAAGTCGCCGATCGCCGTGACCATCGCCTCCCTGATCATGGGCGCCGCGGTCAGCAGCATGCACTACACCGGGATGTTCGCGGTGGGCGTGGACGTGACGCCCTCCGGCGGAGTCCTGCCCGGGGCCACGGCGATGCAGTTCATCTTCCCCCTCGCCGTCGGCCTCGGCTCCTACCTCTTCCTGACCTCGGCCTTCGTCGCCCTGTCGCCCACTTCGGGGGAGCGCGAGGCATCCGCGTCGGCCCAGCGGCCGGTCGGGGGCGTCGCCGGCTAGCGGCGGGTCCCGACCGGGGACGGCCCGGGAAGGCACGCCCCCGAACCACTTCCGAGCGAGGAGGCCATGCGTACACCCCGTAGGACCACCGCAGCCGGCGCCGAGACGCCGTCGCCGCCCCCCGTGCGCGGCCGCCGCGCCCATGCCGGACCGCCGGCCGACGAAGGGCCCGAAGAACCCACGGGCGGGACGCCGGACGACATGCCCACGCGCGCGGAGCGCTGGCGTCTACGGCCGCGCACCGTCCGCGCCAAGATCGTCTGCCTGCTGATGGTGCCGGTCGTCTCCCTGCTGGCCCTGTGGGCCTACGCCACCGTCACCACGGCGCAGGACGTCTCCAGATTGCGCCAGTTGCAGCGCGTCGACTCCGAGATCAGGGCGCCCGTCGCGACCGCCGTCGCCGCGCTCCAGGCCGAACGCGCCGCCGCGGTGCGCTATGCGGGCGACCCGTCCGCCGGGCAGCGCGGTGCCTACCAGAAGCTCGCGCAGGACACGGACAAGGCGGTGGCACGGCTGCGGCTCGACAACCGCAGCACGGTCGCCGACGGCGAGGAACTCCCCGCCGGGGTGGCCCGGCGGCTGGAGGCCTTCGTCACCGGCGCCGAGCAGCTGAGCACCGTACGAAGTGCCGTCCTCGACCGCCGCTCGGGCTGGGACGAGGCGTACGGGCGGTACACGAAGACCATCGCCGGCGCGTTCTCGGTGGGCGGAGCGCTCACCGGCATCCAGGACGCCGAGCTCGGCTCCGACGCGCGCGTACTGCTCGAATTCGCCCGCGCGGCAGAGGCGTTGGCCCAAGAGGACGTCGTGCTGGACAGCGCACGCCACGCCGGGCGCCTCGACGGGCAGCGGCTGCGGCTGTTCACCGGCGCAGTCGACACCCGCCGTACCCTCACCGAGTCCGCCGTCGCCGACCTGAGCGGCCCGGAACACACGGCCTGGCAGAGCCTCGCCGACGGCAGCGCCTACGCGACGGTGGCCGCCGTCGAGGACAAGGTCCTCGCCGCCGCACCGGGCGTACGGGCGATCGACGCGGCGGCGGAGTCCACCTGGAGCAAGGCACACGCGCGCGTGCAGGCCGGAATGCGGACGATCGAACAGGACGCCGGGCGTGGCGTCGCGGATCGCGCCGACCCCTTCACCCGCGGGCTGCTCACCCCGGCCGGTGCGGCCGTCCTCCTCGGCCTCGCCGCCGTCGCCGCCTCTCTCGTGATCTCCGTACGCATCGGCCGCGGCCTCGTCGTCGAGCTGGTGAGTCTGCGCAACAGCGCCCTGGAGATCGCCCGGCGCAAACTCCCCGAGGCCATGCGGAAACTGCGGGCAGGTGAGGAGATCGACGTCCGGGCCGAGGCACCGCCCGGGTCGCCCGCCGAGGACGAGACCGGTCAGGTCGCCGAGGCCCTGGGCACCGTCCACCGCGCCGCGCTCCGGGCCGCCGTGGAGCGCGCCGAGCTCGCCAGCGGCATCTCCGGGGTCTTCGTCAACCTCGCCCGCCGCAGCCAGGTCCTCGTGCACCGCCAACTGAGCCTGCTGGACAGCATGGAGCGGCGCTCCGACGACCCCAACGAACTGAGTGACCTCTTCCGGCTCGACCACCTCACCACGCGCATGCGACGCCACGCCGAGAGCCTGATCATCCTCTCGGGCGCGGCGCCCGGGCGGGCCTGGCGGATGCCGGTCTCCCTGACCAACGTGGTCCGTGCGGCCGTCTCCGAAGTCGAGGACTACGCGCGCGTGGAGGTACGACAGCTCCCCGAGGCCTCCGTCATCGGCGCGGCCGTCGCCGACGTCACCCACCTCCTGGCCGAACTCGTCGAGAACGCGGCCCAGTTCTCGCCTCCCCACACGCGCGTGCGCATCACCGGCGAACCCGTCGGCAACGGCTACGCCGTCGAGGTCGAGGACCGCGGCCTGGGCATGGGCAAGGAGAGCCTCGCCGAGGCCAACCGGCGCATCGAGCAGTCCGAGGCGCTCGACCTGTTCGACAGCGACCGGCTCGGCCTGTTCGTGGTGAGCAGGCTCGCGTCCCGGCACGGCATCAAAGTGCACCTGCGCACCTCCCCCTACGGCGGCACCACCGCGGTCGTCCTGCTGCCCACGGCCCTGCTGCACAACGCCACGGCGGAACGTTCCCGCGGCAAGCCGGCGGACACCGAGCGGTCGGCCGAACGCGAGTACGCGCGCGTGCCGGGCGCCGACCGGCACCAGGGATCCGTCCACTCGGTCGCCGACCGACACCAGGAGCCCGTCCACGCGGCCGCCGACCGGCCCGCCCTGATGGCTCCCGCCCCGCCCGCGGCCGAGTCCACGACCGACACCCCACACCCCGGAGTCACGACCTTGCGACTGCACCGCCCTCCGGACGACTCCGAAGCCTCCGACGACCTTCCGCGCCGCGTACGGCAGGCGAGCCTCGCGCCCCAACTGCGGGAGGGACGCCCCGAGGAACCACCGGGGACGACCCCCTCCCGGGACGACGACCAGCGCACCCCGGAAGTCGTCAGGGACCGCATGGCGGCCTACCGCGACGGCTGGGCACGCGGCGGCGGCAGGCAACCCGGCCGCGGCGCCACTCCCGATTCCACAGCGCGCAGCGACAGCAGCGAAGGAGACCTCGCATGATCCAGGACCCGACCAGGGGGGCCGCGCAGCGGTCCGGTGAACTCGACTGGCTGCTGGACGACTTGGTGCTGCGGGTGAGCGAGGTGCGGCACGCCGTGGTGCTGTCCACCGACGGACTCGCCGTGGGCGCGTCGACCGACCTCCGCCGCGAGGACGCCGAGCACCTCGCCGCGGTCGCCTCCGGCTTCCACAGCCTGGCCAAGGGCGCGGGCCGGCACTTCGGCGCCGGCGGGGTGCGGCAGACCATGGTCGAGATGGACGACGCCTTCCTGTTCGTGGCGGCCGCGGGCGACGGCTCCTGCCTCGCCGTCCTCACCGCCGTGACCGCCGACATCGGGCTGGTGGCGTACGAGATGGCACGGCTGGTCAAACGCGTCGGCGAGCACCTCTACACGCCGCCGCGCGCCGCCGCGCGGCCACCCGCCGCGGGATGAGCGGAAGGGCGGTCCGCGCACGATGACCGAGGACACGACGGACACCCCGCGCGAGCAGGGCAGTCAGTGGTACGACAACGAGGCCGGGCCCCTGGTACGCCCGTACGCCATGACGGGCGGACGCACCAGACCCGGCCCCACCGGGGTGCGCTTCGACCTGATCGCCCTCGTCACGCTGGACGCCGCCGCGCCCGGAGCCGACGACGACACCGCGCTCGGACCGGAACACCGGGCCCTCATCGAACTGTGCCGTACCGAAACGCAGTCGGTCGCGGAACTCGCCGCGGGCGCCGACCTGCCCGTGGGGGTCGTCCGGGTGCTCCTCGGCGATCTCCTGGAACTGGGCTGCGTCACCGTCAGCCGTCCGGTACCGCCCGCACAGCTTCCGGACGAGCGGATTCTGCGCGAGGTGATCGAAGGATTGCGGGCGCTGTAGATGACATTTCAGATCCGGCCAAATGCGGTCCGATCCCACGAAGGGCAACCGCAGTTGTCATGATGCTGACTTCGCACACCGACGTCGACCGATGCCGGCACTCCCGAGAGAAGTGATCGATGGTCTCAGAGCACTCCGACGCCTCCGGTGGCGAGAGCACCGCCCTGGCGTTGAAGATACTTGTCGCCGGCGGGTTCGGCGTGGGCAAGACCACGCTGGTGGGCGCGGTCAGTGAGATCAGGCCGCTGCGCACCGAGGAACTGCTCAGCGAGGCCGGGCAGTCGGTGGACGACACCGACGGCGTGGACCAGAAGGTCACCACGACCGTCGCCATGGACTTCGGACGCATCACCATCCGGTCCGGCCTGTCCCTCTACCTCTTCGGCACCCCCGGACAGGACCGCTTCTGGTTCCTGTGGGACGAGCTGTCGCAGGGAGCCCTGGGCGCGGTGGTCCTCGCGGACACGCGGCGCCTGGAGGACTGCTTCCCCGCGGTGGACTACTTCGAGCACCGGCACATCCCGTTCGTCGTGGCCGTCAACTGCTTCGCGGGAGCCCGTACGTACGGCGCCGCCGACGTCTCACGCGCCCTCGACCTGGACCAGGGGACGCCCGTGGTGCTCTGCGACGCGCGAGACCGTGACTCGGGCAAGGAGGTGCTGATCCGGCTCGTCGAGTACGCCGGGCGGATGCACACCGCCCGGCTGCTCGACTCGGTGGGCTGACCGGTTTCAGCCGCGTCGGCCTCCGGTACCGGCCGGGGTTCGGAGCGCCATCAGTCCGAGACGGCCTTCTGCGCCAGCACCTTGTCGATCTTGACGCGGACGAGGAGTTCCCCAGGGACGCCGTTGCGGGCCCCGAACTCCTCCGCGCGTTCTTCGCCCATGTACCGCGCCCCGATGCGGCCGGCCCAGTGCCGCAGTTCGCCGAGATCCTCCGAGATCCGGGCGGTGCCCTGCAGTATCACGAAGGCGTACGGGGGCCGGTCGTCGTCCACGCACAGCGCCACCCGGCCGTCACGGGCCAGATTGCGCCCCTTCACACTCGACTTGCCGGTGTTGAACACCACCTCGTCCCCGTCGAGCACGAACCAGATCGGCGTCACATGCGGACTGCCGTCGGCTCGTACGGTCGACAGCTTTCCGGTGCGTGTGCCGTACGAGACGAACGCACGCCATTCCTCATCGGTCATCTTCTGCGCCATGCCCCCATCCTCCTTGCCCGTGGGCCGGATTGTCGGGAAGGGTGGCGAAGAAGAGATCCTCCGGTGCAGGGGGAGACATCTACACGGGGAGACCGGATCATGGCGCAGAACCAGGGACTTGGCTGGCTCCTGGACGACCTGACGGAGCGCGTCGATCATGTGCGGCATGCGTTGGTGCTGTCCAACGACGGCCTGGTGACCGGTGCGAGCACGGGGCTGCGACGCGAGGACGCCGAGCACCTCGCCGCCGTCTCGTCCGGACTGCACAGCCTGGCCAAGGGCTCGGGACGGCACTTCGGCGCGGGCAGAGTGCGCCAGACGATGGTCGAGTTCGACGACGCCGTGCTGTTCGTCACCGCGGCGGGCACCGGCAGCTGTCTGTGCGTACTCAGCGGCGCCGAGGCCGACATCGGCCAGATCGCCTACGAGATGACCTTGCTCGTCAACCGGGTCGGCGAGCACCTCGACGTGGACGCCCGGCAGCCCGAACGGGCTCCGACCACAGAGCTCTGACCTGCTGATTCGTCGTCCCCCGCGGAGTTATCCACAGGCCCGCCACGAGAGTCGGCGGACCGGCTACGGTTTCTGTCACGGCGAGCGCACACAGCGTGACCCACTGACTCCACGGGGGAGACGACCATGTCAGGCGACATCATCACCAAACCGCACCACCTCTCCTTGCACCCGGGCCGCGCGGCCCGGGAACTGGGATTGAAGCGAGGTGACCTGGACCTCGCCGTCCACCTCGGACTCATCCGGACCGTGCCCGACGAGGGAGGCGGGGGCCGACGCGTCCTCCGCTCCGAGGTCGAACGGCTGAGGGCGGGCGCGGGGTTCCCCGACTCGCTGCTGGAGCGCGTGAAGGTCACCGGGACGACTGACGGCGCGGAAGCGATGCGCGTGCCCCCCGGCAGGTTCACGCGCCTCGCACGCCTGGGCCTGGTCGTGCCGGTGAAGTGGTACCTCAACCGCTACCGGGCCGTGGTCTGGCTGTATCTGGCCGAGGAGCTGGAGCAGTTCGCCGCCGACGAGAAGAACGCCCCGCTACTGAAGTCCCGCCGCATGCCCGAGGGGCTGCGCGCCATGCTGGACGCCGGTGTCGATCTACGTCCGCGCAACTGGCGCGGACGGCACCGGGGATTCCTGCTGCGACAGGCCGACGACCCGTGGGAGAGGGCCGGCGCGCTGGCCGCCTTCCTCGAACCCGTCCAGATCGCGGAAATCGCCCCCGACCCCTATGAACGCTCCCATCTCAACCGCTTCCGGCCAGGACCACCCGTGTCCGGAGCCCCCGGATCGCCCGCCGCACACATCGCCGAGAAGCTCATGACGGCGGACGACCCGGACGAGATCAGCCTGCTGCGGGCCGACCTGACCGCCGTCCTGGCCGAAGCGCGCGAGAAGCGGCCCGCGCCTCGCCCCACAGCGAGTCGGGCCCCGGCGCCGGCGCACCCCGTGCACATCGGTGCGCCCCGGCCCCAGGAGCCGGAACCGTCACGCGGTCTGCTGAGCTGGCTTCGCCGCCGGACTGTCCGGACGGCGGCGCCCTGAGCCTGCCCCGGGCTACAGCGCCCTGAACAGACCCTCCTGGACGACGGACACCAGCAGGCGTCCCTCCACGTCGTAGATCCGCCCGCGGGCGAGGCCCCGTCCGCCGGTCGCGATCGGCGACTCCTGGTCGTACAGGAACCACTCGTCCGCGCGGAACGGCCGGTGGAACCACATGGCGTGGTCCAGCGACGCGATGTCGAAGCTCCGCGGGCCCCACAGGGGTTCGACCGGGATGCGGACGGCGTCCAGGAGGGTCATGTCACTGGCGTAGGTCAGCGCGCAGGTGTGCACGACCGGGTCGTCACCCAGCGGCCCGACCGCGCGCATCCACACCGCGCTGCGCGGTTCGGCGTCCTTGACCTCCTCGGCGGTCCAGCGCAGCCGGTCCACATAGCGGATGTCGAACGGCTGACGGCGCGCCATCCGCTCCCACTGCTCCGGCAGCGCGCCCAGATGCTCCCGGATCTCGTCGGTGACCGACGGCAGCGACTCCGGGTCCGGGACCTTGCGGGCCGGCGGCAGCTGGTGCTCGAAGCTCCCTTGTTCAGGCTGATGAAAGGAGGCGGTGAGATTGAAGATCGTGCGGCCCTGCTGCACGGCGGTGACCCGGCGGGTCGTGAAGGACCGGCCGTCCCGCACCCGTTCGACCTGGTACACGATCGGCACGCCCGGCCGGCCCGGGCGCAGGAAGTACGCGTGCAACGAGTGCACGGGCCGGTCGCCGTCCGTGGTGCGCGCGGCGGCGACCAGCGCCTGGCCGGCCACCTGGCCGCCGAAGACCCGCTGCAGGGACTCATTCGGGCTGCGCCCACGGAAGATGTTGACCTCGATCTGCTCCAGGTCGAGCAGGTCGACGAGCCTCTCGGCCGGGTTCGTCGTCATGGGTGGGATTCTCCTGTGCTCACAGCTGGCCTACGTCGGTGACGCGGACCACCGCGCGGCCCTCCGCGTCGGAGGCGTCGAGGTCGATCTCCGCGCTGATGCCCCAGTCATGGTCGCCGTTCGGGTCGTCGAAGATCTGGCGGACCCGCCACAGGCGGCTCGCCGGTTCCTCCTCGATCACCAGGAGCTTGGGACCGCGGGCGTTGGGTCCCGTGCCGAGGTCGTCGTACTCGTCCCAGTACTTGTCCATCGCCTCGCCCCAGGCGTCGGCGTCCCAGCCGGACTCGGCGTCCATCTCGCCCAGTTCCTCGACCTGGTCGAGCGCGGCGAGCTCGACGCGGCGGAACATGGCGTTGCGGACGAGGACGCGGAAGGCACGCGCGTTGGTGGTGACCGGCTTGACCTCGTCGGCCTTCTCCTGGGCCTCCTCGGCGGTCATCTCCTCCGGGTTGGCGAGCTGTTCCCACTCGTCGAGCAGGCTGGAGTCGACCTGGCGCACCATCTCGCCGAGCCACTCGATCAGGTCCTGCAGGTCCTCGGACTTGAGGTCGTCCGGGATGTTGTGGTCGAGGGCCTTGTAGGCACTGGCGAGGTAGCGCAGGACGATGCCCTCGGTGCGGGCCAGTTCGTAGAAGGACACCAACTCCGTGAAGGACAGCGCCCGTTCGTACATGTCCCGGATGACGGACTTCGGAGACAGCGGATGGTCGCCGACCCAGGGATGGCTCTTGCGGTAGGTGTTGTACGCGTGGAAGAGGAGCTCCTCCAGCGGCTTCGGGTAGGTGATGTCCTGGAGGCGCTCCATGCGCTCCTCGTACTCGACGCCGTCCGCCTTCATCGCGGCCACGGCTTCACCCTTGGCCTTGTTCTGCTGGGCGACGAGGATCTGCCGCGGATCGTCCAGGGTGGACTCGACGACGGAGACCATGTCCAGGGCGTAGGACGGCGACTCCGGCTCCAGCAGCTCGAAGGCGGCCAGCGCGAACGTGGACAGCGGCTGGTTGAGCGCGAAGTCCTGCTGGAGGTCGACCGTCAGGCGCACGATGCGGCCGGTGGCGTCCGGCTCGTCGAGTTTCTCGATGATGCCGCCGTCCAGCAGCGAGCGGTAGATCGCGATCGCGCGCCGGATGTGCCGCAGCTGCTGCTTGCGCGGCTCGTGGTTGTCCTCCAGCAGATGCCGCATCGCCTCGAAGGCGTTGCCTGGACGGGCGATCACCGACAGCAGCATGGTGTGTGTCACCCGGAAGCGGGAGGTCAGGGGCTCCGGCTCGGAGGCGATGAGCTTCTCGAAGGTGTTCTCCGTCCAGCCGACGAAGCCCTCGGGTGCCTTCTTGCGGACGACCTTGCGGCGCTTCTTCGGGTCGTCACCGGCCTTGGCGAGCGCCTTCTCGTTCTCGATGACGTGCTCGGGGGCCTGGGCGACGACGAAGCCCGCCGTGTCGAAGCCCGCCCGGCCGGCGCGGCCCGCGATCTGGTGGAACTCACGGGCGCGCAGCGTGCGGACACGGTTGCCGTCGTACTTGGTGAGGGCCGTGAACAGCACTGTGCGAATCGGGACGTTGACGCCGACGCCGAGCGTGTCCGTGCCGCAGATCACCTTCAGCAGACCGGCCTGCGCGAGCTTCTCCACCAGCCGCCGGTACTTGGGCAGCATGCCTGCGTGGTGGACGCCGATGCCGTGCCGCACATAACGGGAGAGGTTGCGGCCGAACTTGGTGGTGAAGCGGAAATTGCCGATCAGCTCGGCGATCTGGTCCTTCTCCTCACGCGAGCACATGTTGATGCTCATCAGCGCCTGCGCCCGCTCCACGGCCTGCGCCTGCGTGAAGTGCACGATGTAGACGGGCGCCTGCTTGGTCTCCAGGAGTTCCGTCAGCGTCTCGGTCAGCGGGGTGAGCTTGTACTCGTAGGACAGCGGCACGGGACGGGTCGCCGAGCGGACCACCGCCGTCGGGCGGCCGGTGCGCCGGGTGAGGTCCTTCTCGAACATCGAGACATCGCCGAGCGTCGCCGACATCAGGATGAACTGCGCCTGCGGCAGCTCCAGGATCGGGATCTGCCAGGCCCAGCCGCGGTCCGCCTCCGCGTAGAAGTGGAACTCGTCCATGACGACCTGGCCGACGTCCGCCTGCTTGCCGTCGCGCAGCGCGATCGACGCGAGCACCTCGGCGGTGCAGCAGATGACGGGGGCATCCGCGTTGACGGAGGCGTCGCCGGTCAGCATGCCGACGTTCTCCGTGCCGAAGATCTTGCACAGCTCGAAGAACTTCTCCGAGACGAGCGCCTTGATCGGAGCGGTGTAGAAGGTGACCTCGTCCCGGGCCAGCGCGGCGAAGTGCGCGCCCGCGGCGATCATGCTCTTTCCGGAGCCGGTGGGTGTCGACACGATCACGTTCGCGCCGGAGACCACCTCGATCAGCGCCTCCTCCTGGTGGGGGTAGAGGGTGAGGCCACGCTCCTCGGCCCACGACTCGAAGGCTTCGTAGAGGGCGTCGGGGTCGGCGGTCGGCGGCAGCTGATCGATGAGGGTCACCCACCCATCTTGCCTGCCCCGGTCGTCCATAGGGGAATCGGCTGCAGGTACGAAGATCGCGAACGCTACGCTGTGTCGCCGACTACACGTCAGCGAACCCGGTCAACTGGACAGCGGCACACGAGGAATGGGGCGGGCAACACCGATGATGGGACCAGCACACTCACTGTCGGGCGCCGCCGCCTGGCTCGGCGTCGGAGCGGCCGCCGCCGCGGCCGGGCACGGAATGCCCTGGCCCGTCCTCCTGTCCGGCGCGCTGATCTGCGCCGGCGCGGCTCTCGCCCCGGACCTCGATCACAAGGCCGCCACCATCTCGCGGGCCTTCGGACCGCTCTCGCGCTGGCTGTGCGAGATCGTCGACAAGCTCTCCTACGCCGTCTACAAGTCGACAAGGAAGCAGGGTGACCCGCGTCGCTCCGGTGGGCACCGCACGCTCACGCACACCTGGCTGTGGGCGGTCCTGATCGGCGCGGGCGCCTCGGTCCTGGCGATCACCGGCGGCCGCTGGGCGGTGCTGGCGATCCTCTTCGCACACCTCGTGCTGGCGATCGAGGGCCTGCTGTGGCGCGCGACCCGTGGCGCCAGCGCCGATGTCCTGGTGTGGCTGCTGGCCGCGACCAGCTCGTGGATCCTCGCCGGTGTCCTCGACAAGCCGGGCAACGGGTCGGACTGGCTGTTCACGGCGCCGGGCCAGGAGTACCTGTGGCTGGGGCTGCCGATCGTGCTGGGCGCGCTGGTGCACGACATCGGGGACGCGCTGACGGTGTCGGGCTGCCCGATCCTGTGGCCGATACCGGTCGGCCGCAAGCGGTGGTACCCGATCGGCCCGCCCAAGGCCATGCGGTTCCGGGCGGGCAGCTGGGTCGAGCTCAAGGTGCTGATGCCGGCGTTCATGGTGCTCGGTGGGGTCGGCTGCGCGGCGGCGCTGAACGTGATCTGAGGGGACGGCCCCTCAAGGGTGGGGCACGGATCGAGGGGAAGGGCGGGGGACGGCTCAAGGGCGGGGCGCGGTCGCCGTTCCCCACCCTCGGGCCGTGGCCGTCAGTTCCTCCACTGGTCCTCGGGCGCCACGCCGGGCAGCGGCCGGCCGATGAGGGCGAACGGGACGAAGAAGCAGACCTGGCCGATCGCGATCGTCAGCGTCGTGAGGGCCTTCTCGTCGTAGTGCCGGGACGCCTCGGCGAACAGGTCCTCCGGGACGCGCTCGCCCCGCGGGTTCGCGGTGAGGACGGCTTCGACGAGGGCCAGCGCGACCCGCTCGCTGTCGGTGTAGTAGGGCGCGTCCTGCCAGGTCGCCACGCCCGTGATCCGTTCCTCGGACTCTCCGGCCCGGCGGAGGTTGCCGGTGTGCAGCACGGTCAGATAGGTGTTGCCGACCAGCTGGCCGGCGCGCAGCTGCACGAGGCTGATGGTGGTCTGGGGGACCGATCCGTTGCCGACGGCCTTGAAGAGGGCCGCGGGGACCGCGGCGAACTCGGGGACGACGGTGACGGGGTTGGGGATGCGGGGCTGCGTGGTCATGACGTTTCCTCCCGGATGCTTCGAGCAGGTTCCGTGTGCTTCCGCAGCACTGACGGATCTCGAAGGCCGGATGTGACCGCCGAACGTCATGCATTGATGAACGTCATGGATTGATGAACTCAGGGATCAGCCACCCTGACCGGCCCCGCCGCCGTAGCGCCGCTCGAAGGCGGCGACGCGGCCCTCGGAGTCCACCGTGCGTGCCTTGCCGGTGTAGAAGGGGTGGCTCTCCGAGGAGATCTCCACGTCCACGACCGGGTAGGTCTCGCCGTCGTCCCACTCGATGGTCTGGTCGCTGGTCGCGGTGGACCGGGTCAGGAAGGCGTAACCGGCGGCACGGTCGCGGAAGACCACGGGGTGGTACTCGGGGTGCTTGTCCTGCTGCATGCCTGCTCCTCGTACGGCGTCGGTGTACGGCGTGGTGGGCGTGGCCGGGGCAGAGCGGGTCAGCCGGACAGGGCGTCCTCGTCGACGATGTGCACCGCGGCTTCCTCGGCCGAGGCCGCCGCACCGTCGATCCCCACGTCCGTGGCGACCAGGGCGCTCTCCTCGTCCTCGTGGGCGCCTTCGTCAGGGGCCACGAGCCGGCCGGAGCGCGCGGCGCCGACCTCGTTGTCGAGCAGCTCGCCGTCGGTGTCGTGGTCGCCGATGCCGTCGCCGTCCGGCACGGCGAGGTCCGGCTGCTCCTCGGCGAGCCGCTGGTCCAGCGTTTCGCCCGCGTGGCGCTCGGCCGCCGTCACACCGACGTGTTCCACGGCCCACGGTCTCTCCGGAGGGGACCAGCCCCGGTCCAGGGGATCGTCCACACCGTCGTTCTCCAGGGTGTCCTCCGCGTCGAGCAGCCCCGTGTCCTCCCGCTGATCGGATGCGTCGGGCTGATAGACGTCGTCTCCCCATCCGTCGGCGTTGTTCACGGGTACCTCCAGGTGATGGGGACGGGCCCGGTCTCACCGCGGTCGTGGCCGGGCCGCCGCGGCAGGGGGCACAGGCTGCATCCGGGCGAACCGCGTGGTTCCCGGGCGCTCCCCGAACCGGTGCCGCTATCCAGCCTTCCACCCCTTTTCGCCCCCGCGCAACGGCACGGAGGCACGGACACATCCCGGTCCGAGGGCCGCCCGCAGCCCGTCGCGCCGCGCCCCCGGAGCAGGGGACGGGCCGCACCCGTCCCGGCGGCGCGGTACGACCAGGCACGGGGCCGGATGACGTCAGCAGGAAGAACGGCCGACGAGCGGACGCGGCCGTCATCCGCCGACAGCAGGACCCGTCGACGGTGTCGGCCGCCCCGTAGGCGATCCAGGTGGCCCGACCGGAGCAGGCTTGCACCACCCATGGGGCGGAAGCCGGCTCCCTGAGCAGAAGGAGTGGCCGGACCTTCTCCCTGGCCCTGCCCGGTCGGTCAGCCGCTCACCCGTGCCACGACCGCCACAGCGCCGCATACGCCCCGCCCGCGGCGACCAGCTCGTCGTGGCTGCCCAGCTCGCTGATCCGGCCGTTCTCGACGACGGCGATGACGTCGGCGTCGTGGGCGGTGTGCAGGCGGTGGGCGATGGCGACCACGGTGCGGCCGTCGAGGACGCGGGCCAGGGAGCGCTCCAGGTGGCGGGCCGCGCGGGGGTCGAGGAGCGAGGTCGCCTCGTCCAGGACCAGCGTGTGCGGGTCCGCAAGCACCAGGCGGGCCAGCGCGATCTGCTGGGCCTGGGCCGGGGTGAGCGAGAACCCGCCCGAGCCGACCTCGGTGTCCAGACCGTCGTCGAGCGCACGGGACCAGGCGTCCGCGTCGACCGCTCCCAGCGCCGCCCACAGCTCGGCGTCGGTCGCGTCGGTGCGGGCCAGCAGCAGGTTGTCGCGCAGGGAGCCCACGAAGACATGGTGCTCCTGGTTGACGAGAGCCACGTGGGAGCGGACGCGTTCCGCGGTCATCCGGGAGAGTTCCGCACCGCCCAGGGTGATCCGGCCGTCCCGGGGCGCGTAGATGCCGGCGAGCAGCCTGCCCAGGGTCGACTTGCCGGCGCCCGAGGGGCCGACCAGCGCCAGCCTGGTGCCGGGGGCGACCTCCAGCGAGACCTTGCGGAGCACGTCCACGCCCTCCAGGTAGCCGAAGTGGACCCGGTCGGCGTGCACGTCACGGCCGTCGGGCGCCAGCAGGGCGTCCCCGGCCTCCGGCTCGATGTCCCGCACCCCGACCAGCCGGGCCAGCGACACCTGGGCCACCTGCAGCTCGTCGTACCAGCGCAGGATGAGCCCGACGGGATCCACCAGCATCTGCGCGATCAACGCACCCGTCGTCAGCTGACCGACCCCGATCCAGCCCTGCAGGACGAACACGCCGCCGACCATGAGGACCGAGCCGAGGATCATCACATGGGTGACGTTGATGAACGGGAAGAGCACCGATCGCAGCCAGAGCGTGTAGCGCTCCCAGGCCGTCCACTCCTTGATCCGCCGCTCCGACAGCTCGACGCGGCGCTCACCGAGGCGGTGGGCCTCGACGGTGCGCCCGGCGTCCACGGTCTCGGCGAGCGCGGCGGCCACGGCGGCGTACCCGGCGGCCTCCGAGCGGTACGCGGACGGCGCCCGCTTGAAGTACCAGCGGCAGCCGATCACCAGCAGCGGCACGGCGAGGAGCACGGCGGCAGCCAGCGGCGGCGCGGTGACGACGAGCCCGCCTAGCAGCAGGACCACCCACACCACACCGATCGCCAGCTGCGGCACCGCCTCGCGCATCGCGTTGGCCAGCCGGTCGATGTCCGTCGTGATCCGGGACAGGAGGTCACCCGTCCCGGCCCGCTCCAGGACACCGGGCGGCAGCCCGACCGACCGGACGAGGAAGTCCTCGCGCAGATCGGCCAGCATCCGCTCGCCGAGCATCGCGCCGCGCAGCCGCACCTGCCGCACGAACACGGCCTGCACGACCAGCGCGGCCACGAACAGCCCGACGGTGAGCTCCAGATGGAGCTCGCGTTCGCCGGCCCCGTCCGACACGCGCTCCACCAGCCCGCCCAGCAGCCAGGGCCCCGCCATCGACGCCACCACGGCGACCGTGTTGACGCCGATGAGCAGCAGGAAGGCACGGCGGTGCCGACGGAACAACTCGACCACATAGGCGCGTACGGTCGCGGGGGCGCCGACCGGCAGGGTGTTCGCCGTCGTCGGGGCCGCCGGGTCGTACGCCGGTGGCGCCACGCCGATCATGCCGATTCCTCGATTTCTTCCAGTTCCTTCAGTACGTCGTCGAGGGCGGACCGTCCGCCCCGGGCGGCGCCCAGGTCATCGCCCCGGGCAGCGCCCAAGCCCTCGCTCACGGCGGCCTCTTCGTCGGTCTCCCGGGTCACCACGGCCCGGTACCGCGGCTCGCCGTGCACCAGCTCCCGGTGCACGCCGACCGCGGCCACCTCGCCCTCGTGGACGAGCACGACCCGGTCGGCGCGGTCCAGCAGCAGGGGCGACGAGGTGAACACCACCGTCGTGCGCCCCGCCCGCAGGTTCTGCACGCCCTCCGCGATCCGCGCCTCCGTGTGGGAGTCGACGGCCGAGGTCGGCTCGTCCAGGACGAGCACCTCCGGGTCCGTGATCAGCGACCGGGCGAGCGCGAGGCGCTGCCGCTGGCCGCCGGACAGGGACCGGCCGCGTTCGGTGATACGGGCGTCCATGGGGTCCTCGGCGTCCAGCGACCCCTGCACCAGGGCGTCCAGCACGTCCGCGCACTGCGCGGCCGCCAGCGCCTCCTCGGCACCGACATGGCCGGACCTTGGCACGTCGAGCAGTTCGCGGAGTGTGCCGGAGAGCAGCACCGGATCCTTGTCCTGCACGAGGACGGACGTACGCGCGCGGTCGAGCGGCAACTCGTCGAGCGGGACGCCGCCCAGGAGTACCGCGGTGCCCTCCTCCGAGGCGTGTCCGCCGAGCCGTTCGGCCAGCCGTCCCGCCGCGTCCGGGTCGCCGCACACCACGGCGGTGAGCCGGCCCGCGGGGGCGAGCAGCCCGGTGGCCGGGTCGTACAGGTCCCCGGAGGGCACCTCGGACCCGTCACGCGACCCGTCCGTGTCGGTTGCCCGCTCCAGCGACAGCACGCGCGCGGCCCGCCGGGCCGACGGCCGGGAGAAGGAGTAGGCCATCGCGATCTCTTCGAAGTGCCGCAGCGGATAGGTGAGGATCATGATCGAGCTGTAGACGGTGACCAGTTCACCGACGGTGACCCGGCCCTCGCGGGCCAGGTGGACGCCGTACCAGACCACCGTGATCAGCAGCAGCCCCGGCAGCAGCACCTGGATCGCCGAGATCAGGGACCACATCCGCGCGCTGCGCACGGCAGCGTGGCGCACCTCCTGGGAGGCGCGGCGGTAGCGGTCGAGGAAGAGCTCCTCGCCGCCGATGCCGCGCAGGACGCGCAGGCCCGCGACGGTGTCCGAGGCCAGTTCGGTGGCGCGGCCCGCCTTCTCGCGCTGGAAGTCGGCCCGCTTGGTGGCCCGGGGCAGCAGGGGCAGCACGGCGACCGCCAGCACGGGCAGGCCCACGGCGACGACCACACCGAGCGCCGGCTGGTAGACGAGCAGGCCGACGCAGACCACCACGATGGTGACCGCGGCCGCGGTGAACCGGGACCAGGCCTCGACGAACCAGCCGATCTTCTCGACGTCACCCGTGGAGACGGCCACGACCTCACCGGCCGCGACCCGCCGGGTCAGCGCCGAGCCCAGCTGCGCGGCCTTGCGGGCCAGTACCTGCTGGACGCGGGCGGCCGCCGTGATCCAGTTGGTGACGGCGGTGCGGTGCAGGAAGGTGTCGCCGAGCGCGTTTCCGGCGCAGCACAGGACCAGCAGGCCGCCCGCGAGAGCGAGTTGCGCGCCGGAGCGGTCGACGACGGCCTGCACGGCGACACCCACGCAGAACGGCAGCGCGGACACGGACAGGAAGTGCAGCAGCCCCCAGGCCAGGGACTTCAGCTGTCCGCCCGCCTGGTTCCTGAAGAGCCACCACAGGAATCGGGGACCCGAGCGCGCGTCCGGCACGCCTGGATCGGGATACGGAAGGTCTTGAATCTGCATGACGTCCCAGTGGCTCGTGTCAGTGGGGGGAGGGATGGGGAGTTGACGGGATGCCGGTGCGCGGAACGGGCAGCGCACAGCGGCAGCAAACCGTGACAGGTTCGCGTCGCAGAGTGGTCGGGCGCAAACGGTTTTCCGTGACGCCGTACAGATCCGGCTCGCGGCCCGAATCCGGCTTGCGGACCCGCTCCGGCGTGTAGTGCCCGACTCCGGCGCGCGGTTCCCGAATCCGGGTTCCGCCCCGAACGCGGTGCCACCATGGAACGATGCGGAACGGCGGACTACGGCGTGCCATGGTCGCGACGGCGGCCCTCGGATCCCTCTTGACGGCCCTGACAACCCTCACCGCGTGCGGCGGCGCGGCGCACGGCGGCGCGGACGTCGGAAAGGGCGCCCGCACGAGCCCGGTTGCCACCACGGATCCCACGCGGGATCCGACCCGCATCCCCGGCGTCGCCGACCGCTGGCAGCGACGCATCCCCGCCGACTCCCGCCAGGTCGTGGCGGTCTACGGGGACGGCAAGGACTCCCCGAACTCCACGGTCGTGCTGTACACCAAGCGCGGCTCCACCTGGGACCGTATCCGCAGCTGGCCCGCCCACAACGGCAAGAAGGGCTGGACGCCCCACCACCACGAGGGCGACAACCGCAGTCCCGTCGGCGTGTTCACGCTGAGCGACGCGGGCGGCGTACGGAAGGACCCCGGGGCCAGGCTGCCGTACACGAGGTCCGCGGGCTTCGCGGCCCCGCGCTGGTGGGCGAAGTCGTACTGGCACGACTTCGACTACGTCATCGCCATCGACTACAACCGCGTCGCAGGCACGCCCCCCAACGACCCCACCCGCCCCGAGGGCCAGTCCAAGGGCGGTGGGATCTGGCTGCACATGGACCACGGGAGCGGTACGTCGGCCTGCGTCAGTCTGTCCGGATCCGCGATGGAGTACCTGCTGCGCACGCTCGATCCGGACCGGCATCCTGTGGTGGTGATGGGAGACAGGGCGGAGTTGGAAAGCCCGCACTGACGGCGGAGGCGTCATTGCGAGGGGTGCCCAACTCCCCGTAGAACACGGCCATGAAGAGACGGATGGTCATGTCCATGCTCGCAGGAGCGACCCTCCTGGCGAGCACCCTCCTCGGAGCCACCCCCGCCCAATCCGCCGACGTACCTGCTGAGTTCGGCACCGACTGGCACGACCCCATCACCGCCGCCCCGCCCGTCCCCAAGCCCTCCGGCAAGTCCTGCCAAGTCACCGTCGCAGAAGCGCAGTTCCGCGACTTCACCCCCTACAAGGGCAGTTACACACCGCCCGACGGCTGCGGTGACCGCTGGAGCAAGGTCGTACTGCGCATGGACGGCAAGGTCAAGGGACGTCAGTACGACCGGCTCGGCTATCTGCATGTCGGCGGCGTCGAGATCTTCCGTACGTCGACTCCGGAGCCGTCACCGGACGGCATCGAGTGGTCCGTGGAGAAGGACGTCACGCGCTACAGCGACACCCTCCGCCGCAGCCAGGACGTCGAGATGCTCATCGGGAACGTCGTCGACGACACGTACACCGGCGTCATCGACGTCAAGGTCACGCTGACGTTCTACGCCGCCCGCCCCGCCACGGCCTCCGACCGTGCCACGGCTCCCGACCACCCCGCCACCACCCCCGACCGCGTCCTCACCCTCCACGACGGCACGCTCACCACCCCGCGCAACAGCGAACGCATAGTCGCCGAGGTCTACGCCACCGGCTCCGGCGGCGGCTGCGAGGAGTACTGGTACCTGTCGGTGCCCGACCCCGCGCCCTACTCCTGCAAAGCCGCCGGCGGCCCCTACCGCGAGGTGCAGATCGAGGTCGACGGCCGGCTCGCCGGAATCGCCGCGCCGTTCCCGCACGTGTGGACGGGCGGCTGGTCCAACCCCTTCCTCTGGTACGTCGTCCCGGGGCCGCGCGCCTTCGACGTCAAGCCGATCGAATACGACCTGACACCGTTCGCCGGCATCCTCAACGACGGCCGCCCGCATCGCGTCGAGGTCTCCGTCGCCGGCGTCCCCGAGGGGCAGAGCGGCTGGAGCGCGCCGGTGAACGTCTTCGTCTGGCAGGACGCGAAGAACACACTCGTCACCGGGAAGCTGACCGTGCACAGGGCCGCCGACCTCGCCAACTCCTCGACCTACACGCCCGGTTCGGAGCACCGGGTGGACACGGAGGGTGGTCACCGGCTGACCGTCGCCGGCTACGTCGACACCTCGCACGGCCGGGTGACGACGACCGTCCGACGCGCGCTGACCAACACCTCCGTGCACCGCTGGACCGACGGCGAGAACCTCGACGCGCTCGACGCCACTTGGACGGACGACGAGTTCCTCACCGTCGACGGACCCGGACCGGCCCGCACGACGCGCACGCAGCGGACCTACACGATGGACGGCACGACCACGCTCGGCGCGGACGACCGGCTGCGTACCGTGCTGACCCTCGGTGACCGTGCCGCGGCCGTCACGGCGTACGGCGGCCGGCGCACGGCCTGGTCCCGGCTCGACGACACCTACACGGGCGACGCCACCTGGACGGTGAACGTACCGCGCGACCAGCGCCACGCGGTCGGCACGACGAGCGAGCGCTATCGCCTGTACGGCTCGGGCAGTTGCTACGACCGCTCCCTCACCAGCGTCCAAGGCGTGCTCACCGAGGACCGCGGCGGCTGCTGAAACCAGTGGTGTGCGACGCGTTGTGTGAGGCGTGATTTACACGGATGCAACACGGCGCTCTTGTGCGGGACCAACATCACCCGCAAAGTGATCGGCACGGAATGCGCTTTCCGTATTGCAGAAGTCTTGCAGAAGTCCCCCCGTCGCCCCATGGGCTTCTGTGTGCCGCCGTCCCCAAGGAGTGCCCGTGCCGCCGTCCGTACCGTCCCTGCCGCGACGCGTCGCACGCATGCTGCGTACCTCTCTCTTCGCGCAGGTCGCCTGCGCGCTCGTACTCGGAATCGCCGTCGGGAAGCTGTGGCCCGGCTTCGCCGCGGATCTCCAGCCGCTCGGCGACGGTTTCATCCGGCTCATCAAGACGATCATCTCGCCGCTCGTGTTCTGCGTGGTCGTGGTCGGCATCGCCAAGGCCGGAGACCTGAAGGCGTTCGGCCGGATCGGGCTGAAGGCCCTGATCTGGTTCGAGGTCGCGAGCACCCTCGCCCTGCTGATCGGGCTCCTCGCCGCCAACGTGGTCCAGCCCGGGTCCGGGATGAACGTCGACCCGTCCACGCTCAACGCGTCCGCGGTCGACGCGAAGACGAACGGCGGATCGCTGCCGTCGACGACCGAGTTCGTGCTGAACGCGATCCCCACCTCTTTCCTCGGCGCCTTCGCCGAGAACTCCCTGCTCCAAGTGCTCATCCTGGCCTGTCTGGTCGGTGCCGCGCTGCTGCACCTCGGGCACACCAAGGTGCCGCAGGTGCTGCCCGCCATCGAGCAGGCCCAGGAGATCATCTTCGCGATCGTCGGCTTCGTCATGCGGCTCGCCCCGATCGCGGTGTTCGGCGCCATGGCCGTCCTGATCGGCAACTACGGGCTCGGCGTGATCGAGACGTACGGCAAGCTGATCGTCCTGTGCTACGCGGCGGCGGCTCTTTTCATCGCGCTGCTCGCCGTCGCCCTGAAGGTGGTCACCGGGCTCAGCCTCTGGAAGTTCCTGCGCTACATCCGTGAGGAGATGCTGCTCGCGCTCGGCACCGCGTCCACCGAGTCCGTCCTGCCGCGCGTGATGCAGAAGCTGCGCAAGGCCGGCGCCCGCGACGACGCCGTGGGTCTCGTGCTGCCCACCGGCTACTCCTTCAACCTCGACGGCGCCTCGCTGTACCTGTCCATCGGCACGCTTTTCATCGCCCAGGCCGTGGGCGTGGACCTCAGCTTCAGCCAGCAGATCACCGTGGTCCTGGTGCTGATGCTGACCAGCAAGGGCATGGCGGGCATCCCCGGTTCGGCGTTCCTCGCCCTGTCCGCGACCGCGTCCTCCCTGGGCGCCATCCCCGCCGGAGCCGTCGCTCTCCTGCTCGGCGTGGACCGCATCATGGACTCGATGCGCGTCGTCACCAACCTGCTCGGCAACTGCGTCGCCGTCTTCGCGGTCTCCCGCTGGGAGGGCGCCCTGGACAAGGAGCGGGCGAAGAAGGTCCTGGACGGCGAGAGCGTGGCCGAGGTGGAGGACGCGGAGTCCGAGGGGCCGGTCGTCGCTGTCCCCACCCAGCCGACCAAGGAGACGGCCTCCGAGGCGACCAAGGAGACCGCCACCGAGGCGAGTTGACGCCGAACGCCGCCAACACGGTCGCGGCCACCGCACCGGCACTACGGAGTGGTGGCCGTGACCGTTTCAAGCGTTCAGCACTGCCGGGCGCCGGTCCCGTCGATCAGCGTGTCCAGCAATCCGCCCAGCACCTCGCGCTGTTCGTCCGTCAGCGGCGCCAGGATCTCCTCCGCCGCCGACCGCCGCGCACCATGCAGCTCCCGCAGGGCCCCCCGCCCGTCGTCGGTGAGCTCGATCCGGATCACCCGCCGGTTCGTGGGATCCGGCACCCGTCGCACCTTCCCGCTCGCCTCCAGCCCGTCGACCAGCGACGTCACCGCGCGCGGGACCACCTCCAGGCGCTCGGCGAGGTCGGCCATCCGGGGCGGCGATCCGTAGTGCGCGAGCGTGCGCAGCAGGCGGGACTGGGCCGGGGTGATGCCCAGTCCGCACTCCTGCAGGTGGCGTTTCTGGATGCGGTGGACCCGGCGGGTGAAGCGCAGGAGCTGCTCGGCGAGCGGGCCGTCGGGATCGGGGGTGGTCATGCGGGAACAATATCAGGACGACATTCATTGTGAGCATAGGTAACAATGAGCTAAGGTCCGACAGTCAGCATCACCACACCTCCCGTAGGAGCCCATGCATCCCGACCACGAACCCACCTGGACGCCACCCGCCGCACAGCAGGACCAACCCCGGCAGGTGCGCCGCATCCTGAGACTCTTCCGTCCGTACCGCGGACGCTTGGCCGTCGTCGGCCTCCTGGTCGGCGCCTCGTCACTGGTAGGCGTCGCCACACCCTTCCTCCTGAAGGCGATCCTCGACGTCGCGATCCCCGAGGGCCGCACCGGCCTGCTCAGTCTGCTCGCGCTCGGCATGATCCTCAGTGCCGTCCTCACCAGCGTCTTCGGCGTGCTGCAGACCCTGATCTCCACGACGGTCGGCCAGCGCGTCATGCACGACCTGCGCACCGCCGTCTACGGCCGCCTCCAGCGCATGTCGCTCGCCTTCTTCACCCGCACCCGCACCGGCGAGGTCCAGTCCCGCATCGCCAACGACATCGGCGGGATGCAGGCCACCGTCACCTCCACCGCGACCTCCCTGGTCTCCAACGTGACCAGCGTCGTGGCCACGATCGTCGCGATGATCGCCCTCGACTGGCGCCTGACCGTCGTCTCGCTGCTCCTGCTGCCGGTGTTCGTGTGGATCAGCCGCCGCGTCGGCAACGAACGCAAGAAGATCACCACCCAGCGCCAGAAGCAGATGGCCGCGATGGCCGCCACGGTCACCGAGTCGCTCTCGGTCAGCGGCATCCTGCTCGGCCGCACGATGGGCCGCTCCGACTCGCTCACCAAGGCCTTCGCCGAGGAGTCCGAGCAACTGGTCGACCTCGAAGTGAGGTCGAACATGGCCGGCCGCTGGCGCATGGCCGTCATCACCATCGTCATGGCCGCCATGCCCGCCGTCATCTACTGGACCGCGGGAATCGCCCTCCAACTCGGCGGCCCACAGGTCTCGATCGGTACGATCGTCGCCTTCGTCTCGCTCCAGCAGGGCCTGTTCCGCCCGGCCGTCAGCCTGCTGTCCACCGGCGTCCAGATCCAGGCCTCGCTCGCGCTCTTCCAGCGCATCTTCGAGTACCTGGACCTGCCCATCGACATCACCGAGCGGGAGAACCCCGTCCACCTCGACCACATCAAGGGCGAGGTCCGCTTCGAGAACGTCGAGTTCCGGTACGACGGCAAGGGCAGCCCGATCCTCGACGGCATCGACCTCACCGTCCCGGCCGGCGGGAGCCTCGCGGTCGTCGGCCCGACCGGCGCCGGAAAGTCGACGCTCGGCCATCTCGTGCCGCGGCTGTACGACGTGACCGGCGGCCGCGTCACCCTCGACGGCGTCGACGTGCGCGACCTCGACTTCGACACCCTCGCCCGCGCGGTCGGCGTCGTCTCGCAGGAGACGTACCTCTTCCACGCATCCGTCGCCGACAACCTGCGCTTCGCCAAGCCGGACGCCACCGACGAGGAACTGCACGCGGCGGCGAAGGCGGCCCAGATACACGACCACATCGCCGCCCTGCCCGACGGCTACGACACCGTCGTCGGCGAACGCGGCCACCGCTTCTCCGGCGGCGAGAAGCAGCGCCTCGCCATCGCCCGCACCATCCTGCGCGATCCGCCCGTCCTCATCCTCGACGAGGCGACCAGCGCCCTGGACACCCGCACCGAACACGCCGTCCAGGAGGCCATCGACGCGCTGTCCGCCAACCGCACCACGGTCACCATCGCGCACCGGCTGTCCACCGTCCGGGGCGCCGACCAGATCGTCGTCCTCGACGCGGGGCGCGTGGCCGAACGGGGCACGCACGAGGAGCTGCTGGAGCGGGAGGGGCGGTATGCGGGGCTGGTCCGCCGGGACGCCCAACTGGAGCCGACGGGGTGATGTTATGCCGGGTTTGTGAGCATGTGCGGGTTACCGTTCCCGCATGTACTTCAACACTCCGTCACGGAGCACGATTCGACTGACGCGCCGGGGCCGTATCGCTCTCATCGCCGCCGGCGCCGTCGTGGCCGGCACCGCCGTGGCGGTGCCGCTGCTGAGCACGGGCGAGGAGGAGGCGAAGCCCACCTCGCTGGTGATCCCGGAGGGCTGGCGTGCGAACCAGGTCTACGGCGCCGTCGACAAGGCCCTCGCCCTCCCGCCCGGCAGCACCAAGAAGTCCCTGAACAAGCTCGACCTCAAGCTGCCGAACGAGGCCGAGGGCAACCCCGAGGGCTACCTCTTCCCGGCGACGTATCCACTGGAGCGGGACGGCAAGAGGGCGACGCCGGAAACCCTGCTGTCGGCCATGGTCGACACCGCCAACAAGAGGTTCAGCGCGGCCCCGATCGCCGCCGGCGCGCAGCGCAACGCGCTGAACGTCTATCAGGCGGTCACCATCGCGAGCATCGTCCAGGCCGAGGCCGCCACCAAGGCCGACATGGGCAAGGTGGCGCGGGTCGTCTTCAACCGGCTGGAACGCGGGATGCCGTTGCAGATGGACTCGACCATCAACTACGCCCTCGGCCGCTCCACGATCAGGACGACCGAGGCCGACACCCGGATCGAGAGCCCCTACAACTCGTACCAGCGCATGGGCCTGCCGCCCACCCCGATCGCCAACCCCGGCGAGGAGGCGATGCGTGCCGCGATCAGCCCGCCCGCGGGCGACTGGCTGTACTTCGTCACGGTCAAGCCGGGCGACACCCGCTTCACGGCCGACTACGCGGAACACCAGCGCAATGTGGCCGAGTTCAACGCCCGGCAGAAGGCGAGCCCGAAGCCCACGAAGTGAGCCGACGGGATGTCATACGGTTCCTGACCCTCGAGCTCGGCGCGTCACACAGCCACCCGCTCCTCGGACAGCAAGCGCCTGATGTCCCGTACGGCCGCGCGTCCGGCCCGGTTGGCGCCGATCGTGCTGGCGGACGGGCCGTAGCCGACGAGGTGGACGCGGGGATCGGCGACCGCACGCGTGCCCTCCACCCGGATTCCGCCGCCCGGCTCGCGCAGGCGCAGCGGGGCCAAGTGGTCGATGGCGGCCCGGAAACCGGTCGCCCACAGGATGACGTCGGCGGTCACATGTCGCCCGTCCTGCCACTCCACTCCGTCCGGCGTGATCCGGTCGAACATGGGCTGCCGGTCCAGGACCCCTTCCGCGAGGCCCTGCCGGACGGCGTCGTTCAGGGGTAGCCCCGTGACGGAGACGACGCTCTTCGGCGGCAGGCCCTGCCGGACGCGCTCCTCGACGAGCGCGACGGCCGCCCGGCCCGCGCCCTCGTCGAAGGGCCCCTCGCGGAAGACGGGCGGCCGCCGGGTGACCCACGTCGTCGCGGCCGCGTACCGGGCGATCTCCAGCAGATGCTGGACGCCCGAGATGCCACCGCCCACGACGACGACCCGCTGCCCGGCGAACTCCTCGGGCCCGGCGTACTGGGCGGTGTGCAACTGCCGCCCCCGGAACGTCTCCTGGCCGGGGTAGCGCGGCCAGAACGGCCGGTTCCAGGTGCCGGTGGCGTTGATCAGCGCCCGCGTCGACCAGCTGCCGGACGAGCTCTCGACGAGCAGCCGCCCGTCCGGGCCCTCGCGTACGGCGCGCACGTCGACGGGGCGCCGGACACGCAGGTCGAAGGTCCGCTCGTAGCGGTCGAAGTACTCGGTGATGACCTCGGACGACGGCCGCTCCGGATCGGCGCCGGTCAGCTCCATACCGGGCAGCGAGTGCATCCCGTTCACCTTGCCGTACGTCAACGACGGCCACCGGAACTGCCACGCGCCGCCGGGGCCGGGGGAGTGGTCGAGCACCACGAAGTCGCGGTCCGGCTCGAAACCGGTGCGCCGCAGGTGATAGGCGCTGGACAGACCGGCCTGACCAGCGCCTATGACGACCACGTCGGCTTCCTCGGGCACCTCGATATTGTTCACACTTCTACTAACTGCGCCGAAGTCGCGGATCTTCCCGACGCCCCGGAGCCGAGGCCCGAAGATCAGCGCCCGCCCGCCACGAGCAGCGGAACGCCGGTCTCCGCCTCCGTGGCCGTACCGCCGCCGAGCAGCCCGCGCGCCGCCAGCTCGGGAATCACCCCCTCCCCGAACCAGTACGCCTCCTCCAGATGCGGATACCCGGACAGCACGAAGTGCTCGACGCCCAGCGCGTGGTACTCCTCGATCCGCTCGGCGACCTCGGCATGGCTCCCGACCAGCGCGGTCCCCGCGCCACCCCGGACCAGACCGACGCCCGCCCAGAGGTTCGGATAGATCTCCAGATCGGCGCGGGAGCCGCCGTGCAGGGCGAGCATGCGCTGCTGCCCCACCGACTCGCTGCGCCCGAGCGCCGCCTGCGCGGCCGCGACCGTGTCCGCGTCGAGGTCGTCGAGCAGCCGGTGGGCGGTCGACCAGGCATCGGCGGACGAGTCACGGGAGATGGTGTGCAGCCGGATCCCGAAGCGGACCGTACGGCCCTCCCGCTCGGCCAGCGAGCGGATCCAGTCGATCTTCTCCTTGACCTGCGCGGGAGGTTCGCCCCAGGCCAGATACACGTCCGCGTGCCGCGCCGCGACCGGCCCGGCCGCCGGTGAGGAGCCGCCGAAGAAGAGCCGCGGTACAGGGTCCGGCGGCAGCGCGGTCAGTCCGCCGTCGACCTGGTAGTGGGTGCCGTGGAAGTCGTACGGCTCACCGCGCCACACCCCGCGTACCACGGACAGGAACTCGTCCGTCCGGGCATAGCGCCGATCGTGGTCGAGGCGGTCGCCGAAGCGCCGCTGCTCGGCCGAGTCGCCGCCGGTGACGACGTTGAGCAGCAGCCGCCCGCGCGCGACGCGCTGGTACGTCGCCGCCATCTGCGCGGCGAGCGTCGGCGAGATCAGGCCCGGCCGGAAGGCGACCAGGAACTTGAGACGCTCGGTGTGCTGGGCCAGGGCCACCGTGGTCAGCCAGGCGTCCTCGCACCAGGTGCCGGTCGGGGTGAGGACCGCCTCGAAGCCCAACTGCTCTGCGGCCTTGGCGATCTGGGCGAGGTAGTCGATGTCGGGGGCGCGCACGCCGCTCGGCTTTCCGGTCTGGTTGGACGCGTAGGCGTGCCGGTCCACCAGGGTGCGGCCGTCGCCGCCGGTCGGCAGGAACCAGTGGAGATGGACGGTCATGTCACGAACCCTCCGAAGCGGGGCCCTCAGTGGTCGACGGCGGCAGGTCGCCGTTGTACCGCGTGTCCACGAATTCGCCGAAGTCCACCTCCTTCGGGATGAGCTTCAGCGCGGTGAAGGTGTCGGCGATCTCCTGCTCGGAGGCGACGAGCGGCTTGTCGACCGCGACCGAGATCCGCGTGGCGTTGGTGCGCTTCACCGAGGCCAGCGCGACGTCGTACGGCAGTCCGGTGTCCTTCGCCCACACCTTGGCCCACTCCTCCTGGTGGTCGTGCACCCACGCCGTGGCGCGCCGCAGCCGCTCCAGGTAGTCCTTGATGGCGGCGGCCTTCTTCTTGTCCTGCAGCGCGGAGGGCGCCGCCACCTGGAAGGTGAGGCCGTTGGTGATCCCGTCGCCGGTCGTCAGAACCCGGCCCTGCTTGGACAGGAGTACCTGGGAGGTGTACGGGTCCCACACGGCCCACGCGTCGACCTTGCCGGAGGTGAACGCGGCCAGAGCGTCGGCCGGTTGCAGGTACTTCACGTCGACGTCGCTCAGGCTCAGCCCGGCCGCCTTGAGGGACGCGACGAGCTGGTAGTTGGCGGAGGATCCCTGCGCGACGGCGATGGACCTGCCCTTGAGCTGCTCGGGCTTCGTCAGCTTCGAGTCGTTCGGCACGAGGATCGCGTCGCCCTTGGAGGTGCCGTGGAAGGCGGCAACCACCGTGATCTTCGAGCCCGCGCCCGCCGCGAAGACCGGCGGGGTGTTGCCGACGCCGCCGATGTCGACGGCCTTCGCGTTGACGGCCTCCAGGAGCGGTGGGCCGGAGGTGAAGGTGGACCACTTGATCTTGTAGTCGAGGTTCTTGAGCTCTCCGGCGGCGCGCAGGATGGCCTCCGAACCGCCCTTCTGGTCACCGACGTTCAGGGTGAGGGAGCCCTGGCCGTCGGTGTCCGTCGAGGTCTGGGCGGCCGAGTTCCCGCCGCAGGCGGTGAGCAGGAGCGCGAAGGGGAGGAGGAGAGCGGCGGGGACGAGGCGTCGTCGCATGGGGGATCCGTTCGGTGGTCGTGGCTCGGGGATGGTGCCGGGGGGCGGGTTCAGGCGGCTTCGGCGGCGGTGTCGACGCCGAGGCGCTCCAGGAGGCCGGCGCGCAGTTCCGCGAACCGGGGGTCGGTGATGTCGCGGGGGCGGTCGAGGTCGATGTGCTGCTCGTGCGCGATGACCCCGTCGTCCATCACGAGGACGCGGTCGGCGAGCAGCACCGCCTCCTCGACGTCGTGCGTGACCAGCAGGACCGCGCAGCCGCGCCGCTGCCACAACTCGCCCACCAGGCGCTGGGCCTTGATCCGGGTGAGCGCGTCGAGCGCGCCGAACGGCTCGTCGAGCAGCAGCAGATCGGGCTCACGCACCAACGCCCGTGCGAGTGAGGCGCGTTGAGCCTCGCCGCCGGAGAGGGTCTTGGGCCAGGCGTCCGTACGGTGGTCCAGGCCGACCTCCTTGAGCGCCTGCTCGGCGACGGCGCGGCCGGGTTTGCCCGGCAGGCCGAGCAGCACGTTGCGCCACACCTTCTTCCACGGCATCAGCCGCGGCGCCTGGAAGGCGACGGCCTTGCGGCGCGGGACCAGGACGGTGCCCTCGATGTCGCGGTCGAGACCGGCGAGGATGCGCAGCAGGGTGGACTTGCCGCAGCCGCTGCGGCCGAGGAGGGCCACGAACTCGCCGGGCCGGACGTCGAGTTGGAGCCGGTCGATGACGGCACGTCCGTCGAAGGAGCGGGTCAGCCCCGCCACGTGCACGGCCCGGGTGGCCTGGGCGGTCGGGGAAGCCTGTGCGGCCGGGGAAGCCGGTACCGCTTGGGGGCTCACCGGCCGGTGAACGTCGGTCGCCATTGCAGCAGCAGCCTTTCGAGGGAGCGGACGATGAAGTCGGCGAGCAGGCCGAGGAAGGCGTAGACGATCAGGCAGACCACGATCACGTCGGTCCGCAGGAAGTCCCGCGCCTGCACCATGAGGAACCCGATGCCGGAGTCGGCGTTGACCTGCTCGGCGAAGACGAGGGCCAGCCAGGCGATGCCGAGCGAGTAGCGCAGGCCGGTCAGGGCGCCCGGCAGCGCACCGGGCAGCACGACGTGCCGCACGAGCCCCCACCTGGACAGCCCGAGCGACTCCCCGGCCTCGATCAACTGGGCGTCCACGCCGCGGATACCGGCGTAGACATTCAGGTACAGCGGGAAGGTCACGCCGAGCGTGATGATGGCGACCTTGGGGGCCTCGCCGATGCCGAACCAGATGATGAACAGCGGGATGAGCCCCACGAAGGGCACGGTCCGCAGCATCTGCACAGGCGCGTCCACCAGGTCCTCACCGATCCGGAACAGCCCCGAGAGGAGCGCGAGTCCGGTCCCGACGACGGTGCCCAGCGCCAGCCCGGCGGCGACGCGCTGAAGGGACGTCCCCATCGCCGAGGGCAGCGAGCCGTCGGCGATCAGATCGCCCGCGACCTGGGCGATCCGGCCGGGTGAGGCGAGGACGTCGGACGTCAACACACCTGTGACGCTGAGCAGTTGCCACAGGGCGAGGAGCAGGACGGGGCCGGTGGTGCGGCGCAGCCAGCGGGGGACGCGGGTGCGGCGGGAGGAGGTGGGGACGAGGCGTTCGAGGTCGGGTCGGGGCTGGTCGTCCGCAGTGTCCTTGAGAGCGGATATAAGCGAAATATCGGGTCCGGAGGACTCGGGTGGGGCATGGCTGATGCTCATGGGTGCTCCACGGGAAGGAGAGCGGCCGGTGAAAAGGGGACGGCTGCACGCCGTCACGTCGATCACACGCGAATCAGACGTGCGGGTACGGCGGAGCGCAGGCGAAGGAGGGGAGGGAGAGGAGGGAGAAGGGCGTCAGCGGCCGCGGCGACACGCGGCGGAGGCCACCCGCAGCAGGTCGATGTGACCGCGCGTGGTGAGCAGGGCTGAACGCAACATGCCGCTGAAAGTAGCCAGATGGCGCGGTGACGGTCAACGGCGTCTCGCGAAGTGGACCTTGCGTATCACCGCTCGACCGTCACCCGGACGTGCCCTCGCATGTGGACCCCGGGTGCATGGGCGAGGATGGAGGGCATGTCAGACGCCTTCACCACCCGAGTCCTGAACGTCGCCTCAGGCTCCGCCGAGCGGGTCGTGGACCTCACCCGCGAATGCGAGGCCTTCCTGCGGGAGGCGGCGGGAGACCGCGACGGCCTCCTGAACGTCTTCGTGCCGCACGCCACGGCCGGCATCGCGATCATCGAGACGGGCGCCGGCAGCGACGACGACCTCCTGGCCGCCCTCCACACCCTCCTCCCCGCCGACGACCGCTGGCAGCACCGCCACGGCAGCCCCGGCCACGGCCGCGACCACGTCCTGCCGGCCTTCGTCCCGCCCCACGCCACGCTGCCGGTGCTGGGCGGGCGCCTGGAACTCGGGACGTGGCAGTCGGTGTGCCTCGTCGACACGAACAAGGACAATCCTCGTCGCCAGGTGCGGTTGTCGTTCCTTGCGTGACGAGGGCGCCGACTGCAGGTCTGAAGTCCGGCCGTACCCAACGAGTCCGGCTCGCCAGCCGCTGCCGTTGGCCGCCGGGCCAAAAGCGGATTGTCGATGCCGTCCGTGTCGTTCGGCCGCGTCGGCGCCCCCCGCCGGGGCCGGCCGACAGCGCGGTGGCGGGTCCGGCCACGGCCACGGCTCAGGCGGCGTCTGGGTGGCGCGAGCGGGCTCGGCGCAGATGTGGGGCGGTGTTGCTGGTGGCGGTCGCCGAGAACATCGCCCTGGGCACCGGATAGCCGCGCCGTGCCGGACTGGTCTCCTGGCGGCGCCACCTCGCCAGCCAAGGCTCGTCGACGGACCACCCCGGCCCGCCTGGGGCACGTCAACGGCGAGGAACTGGCTGACCCCGCCCCACCACGGCCCCGGTCGGCAGCCAAGCCGTCCTGGCCCTCGGCGGCGTCCAGTGAGCAGCACCGGCGGCCCCCGTGCCCGAGCCGCTGTCTCTGCAGGGCCGGCAGACCGTCGACGAGTTCAACCGAGCCTTCTCCGGCCGTCTGCCAGCGGATATGTGGCCCCCTTCCACATCGCTACGGCCGCCAACAGCGACAGTGCCAGGACCTGGGTGCCGGAAGATCTGGGGCAGGGGACAGCGGCGTCGGAGAGCTGCTGCCTCACGGTGACGGGCCGGAGCCGGCGTGTGCGGATGCCGGCTATGTCGCCGTCTGCGGTGGCGGGGCGTACTCGGTGAGCAGGAGGGCGATGTCGTCCGCCCTGTCGGTGGACCGGCGGGCGTCCCGCAGCAGCGCGTCGGCCAGATCCTCCAGACGGCACCCGCCCATGCGGGCCAGTGACGCCCGGAGCCGGTCGACGTCGGAATCGATGTCCGAGTCACGCTTCTCGATCAGTCCGTCCGTGTACAGGGCCAGGATCGACCCGGGTACGAGGCGCAGCTCGGACTCCGGAAAGTGTGCCGCTGCGTCGATGCCGAGCAGAGGGCCGCCGGGCACATCCAGGACTTCGGCCTGCCCGTCGGGCAGGCGCAGCAAGGGCGGGGCGTGGCCGGCACGGACGATGCGCAAGACCCCCGAGCGAGGATGGAGCCGGGCGTAGCAGCAGCTTGCGAGGAGCGCCGGGTCGAGGTCCATGTGGAGCCGGTTGGTGTTGGCGACGACGTCGCTCGGCCGGTGGCCGGCAGTGGCGAAGGCCCGCACCGCGCTGCGCAGCTGGCCCATGGCGGCCGCGGCGGCGACGTTGTGCCCCTCGACGTCCCCGACGATCAGCGCGACCTCGTCGCCGGTGGGGATGACGTCGTACCAGTCGCCGCCGATGTCCATCCCTCTGGTGCCCGGAAGATAGCGCCCGGTGACACCGAGGCCCGGCAGTGTGGGCAGCCGGTGCGGCAGCAGCGCGTTCTGCAGGCCGCGGGCGAGGGCGAATTCGGCGTCGTAGAGCCTGGCGCGTTCCAGGGCCTGGGCGATCAGGCCGCCCAGTGCGGTGAGGACTCCGCGCTCCTCGTCGGGAAATCGGTGGACGTCGTCGAAGCCGAGCAGGCAGACGCCGACCGGGCGGTTCGAGGCGATCAAGGGCAGGAACGCCCAGGAGTTGGCCTGACTGACCATGATCCCGGGGTAGGTCTCGAGAAGCTCCTCACGGGACTCGACGAACAGCGGAGCCCCGGAGGTCAGCGCGTCCGTCACGGGCAGCCGGGCATGCAGCGGAGTGCCTTCGAACCGGGCGAGAAAGCGCTTCGAGTAACCGCGCTGATCGAGCAGGCGCAGGCGCCGCTCCTCCACCACGGCGATCGCCAGCTTCTGGCCGCCGAAAGCGGGCAGCAGCTGCTCGGCGACGGCCTCGAACACCTCGTGCGCGGTGACCGCCTCGGTGAGCGCGCTGCCCAGCGTGAGCACCCGGTACAGGGAACCCACGCGGGGGGCCGCGGGCGGAGGCGACCAGGAGACGGGCGGCCTCCCTGCCGTGAGGGTCGCATCGGGTCCGGTGTCGGCCGGGACGGGCTGTCGCGCCGGTGCCACCCACCCCGTCATGCCCTGAGCGCCCGGGTGGAGGGAGAAGACCAGCCATGTGTCCGGTGGGCGGCGGACCAGGAAGGAGACCGGTTGCTGGGAGACCACGGCGGCCCGGTAGCGGTCCTCGTACACGGGATCTGCCAGCCAGGGCAGGACGTCCCAGGGGCGTCGGCCGAGCAGTTCGCCCTGGCGGACCCCCAGCAGGGTCTCCAGGCTGTGGTTGGCGTAGGCGACGCGTCCGTCGGGCGAGAGCGCGAAGAAGCCGTCCGCGAGCCGCTCGATCGCCGCCACGGCGGCCATGCGGCTCCCGGAGTCGAGTACGGCGCCGACCAGATGGGCCGAGGTCTCCACGTCGTCAGGGCTCTCGGGCACCCGGCCCCACAGCTCGACGGTGTGGTGGCCGCCGCGGCCGTCCCGGATGCGCAGGCAGTACGCCAGTACGTGGCGTTCCTGGACGGCGGCACGGGCGGCGGACCGGAAGCCGGGGAGATCCGCGGGCTCGATCATGGCCGCCAGGGTGGCCGCCCGTCCGTCGAACTCGCGGGGCGGCATTCCGAAGATCGCGCACAGATCGTCGTCGGCCGTGAGGGCTCCGGTGTCGAGATTCCAGTCGAACAGGCCCACCCGGATCACCGGGGCGGATGGCAGCGGGACCACTACCGGAGCCATCCGTTCGTCGTACTCACCGAGCGCGCCGCGGGCCCGCAGCCCGGCGAGGGTGGTGCCCAGCCGGTCGGCGGCGGAGCGCAGCTTCCGGCGCTGCGCCCTCGACAGTCCTGTCCCGTCCGGCCTGGCCGTCCACACCACGGCCATGGTGCCGAAGGTCCGCTCGCCCGCCCGTACGGGGACCGATGCAGAGCCGAACGGGTAGGGCAGGGCGACCGAGAGCTGCGGGAAGCGCCGCATCGTCTCCTCCGCGCCGGCCAGATGGACCATCCGCCCGGAGCGGTACGCCTCCGCCACTGGCAGACCGCTGTTCACCGGGATCCGACGCCACCCGCTGAGCAGGGAGAGCGGCGACCCGCACGACGCGGCCACTACGAGCGAGCGGCGGTCGCCGGAGAGCAGAAACACGCTTCCGGTATGCGCTCCGGCCAGCTCCACGGCACCGACGATGGCACTGACCAGCGCGTCGTCGCGCTCGGACGCTTCGCCGACACCTGCGGCGCCGAACGGGTACAAGTTCGATGCCACACCGTTGGCCGACACGTTGCCCTCGATCGTCGGTGGATAATTTGTTCCAGTTTAAGACGGTCTTCAGCTCCCGGGGATCAGGTGCCGGGCCGGGAAGACCGTCCAGCACCCACGGACCGAGCGGCGAGCGCCTACGTTGCCGCTGAAGCAACTCGCCACGGCTCGCGCGATGCAGGCGGATTCTGAGGGCCTGGGCACCCGCCCGAAAGGACCGCGAAAGGCTTACCCCGGTACGGCGCACTGGCGGACCACCTGCGGGCCGTTGGCCTGCTCGCCGACCTGCCCGTCGTACGGTGCCGGGTGGCTGTGCGCGGCGGGTGCCGGGTGGCTGGGCGCCGGGTCGCCCTGGAGGCGGGACAGTTCGCTCGCGCAGCGCTGCAGGGCCACTTCCAGGACCTCGGGCATGGTCAGGGTGCCGCTGCCGTCCGGCGGGACGAGCCAGCGCAGCGCGCCCCAGCGGCAGTGCGGGGCGGGCGCGGTGATCCACGTACCGGCGCCGAGCAGGCGTACGCCGGTGCCGATCCATACGGTCTGCGGCTCCGGCGGCAGTAAGAACCCCACGTGGCGGCGCCGGGCATCCAGCAGACAGGGGCCCGGCTCGAGCAACGGCAGCTCGTCCAGGAGGTCGGCGACGCGCAGCCCGAGCTGTTCCGGCACGATCAGCACGTCCCAGAACCGTCCGGCCGCCAGGAGCGCGACCCCGGTGATGCCGTTCTGCCACTCCTCCTTGCAGGCGCCGGGGTCCTCCGACGCCGCGGCCAGCCACTCCATGGACTTCGTCCACTCCATGAGCGCCATGAAAAGCCTCCCGATGACCGGTGGAGCCTTGGTGCATTGACCGGTGGAGCCTTAGTGCACCCGGTGCCGGGTGATGCGGCCATACGTCCGGAGCCCAATTCCCCGTATGGGGCGAGCGCCCGCGCACCAAACAGGCAGAGAGCAGGACGCGCGCCCCTGAGTCGGCGGAGTACGCCGGGGCGCCCTCCGCGGTCTGGGCAACCCGAGTGGCGGCTGTGAAGGCTGGCACCCGTTTTGGGGTGCTGGCGTGGTGCGCCGGTTTCAGCCGTTTCATGGGCACTGCGCGGAGCTGGTTCGGGAGGCGGTCCGCCAGGTGGACGGTACGGCGGCGGCGCTGCGGGTCGGGAGCGAGGCCGGGGGCGGATTACGACGCCGTCCACGGCGACCCGGCGCTGCTGCCTGGCGCTCAGTGGGCCATAGCCGCCGCGGCACGGCAGACGAGCACCGTCGGGGAGGCCGCCGTACCCATCCCCTCGCCGTCATGCGACAGCGCCCGACCGGCGCTCGGCGTACCACGGCCCTCGCCGGCCGCGGCTACGAGCCGGCCACCTGCCGGCTGGACCCGGCCCAGACGCTGGTGCTGTTCACCGACGGGCGCGTCGAGCACCGCGGCGAGGGCATCGACCAGTCCGTGAACCCTTGGCCGGCGTCGGCTTCGAGGCCGTCGCGGGAGTCGAGCACGTCATCGACACGGTGCCGGCCCGCCTCGATGCCCAGCACGCCGAGGACGACGTCGCCGTGCTCGCCGCCCGGCTGCACCAGCGCGCGCCGCACGGCGACGACGCTCACGCCTGAGCTGTCCCCGCCTCACCAGTCGTCGTACTCGGCGCCTGAGACGTACGGGTCATGCCGGCGCCCCGGCGACGCGGACGGCCGTGCGGTCGGCGGGAGGCTCGCCTCGCGCAGTGCGGCGCACCACGGGCAGTCGGGGGTGTCGTCGGCGTCGTCGCGGATGCCGGAGAAGAAGGGGACGTGCTGTGGTCCGTCGATGGAAGCGGCTCCTGTCTCGATCGTGGGCGGACCGGGAGGCGCAGTCCCACGGCTCCATCCGGGGGATGCGCTCACCCGACTGGGTGGTAGCAACGGCGGTCGGCGTACCACCGGCGCACACCTCCGCGTTGCCCGGGCATGGACAGCTCTGAGACTGCGCGGCGCGTCCTGGGAGGCGATGCCGCACCCGTGACGTACGTCGTACCGGTCACCGGTGTGAGGGGCCAGCCGTCGATCTACGCGGCGCTGGTCGCGGAGTGGCGGGCCCACGGCCGTGCCGTGCCACGGCGCCGCGACACATGGTGGGACTCGGTCACCGCGGCCGACGGCCCCGGGCGGGCCGTCACGTCCTGGGCCGTCGGCCGCTGGACGGGCCTGGCCGCGGCTCTGGAGGCCGCCTCGGCGGACGAGGGGCACGAGGCCACCGAGCGCGTACCGGCCGTCGTCGTCCCCCGGGGCCTTCCCGGGCCGGTGAGTCTGTGGGAGTGGAGCGTCAGCAGCGGGCGCGTCAGCGTCTCCGCTCCGCCGACGACCGACTGACACGCGCCGGGGCGGCAGTGGTGCCGCCCGCCTCGCGCAGCGCCAGCTCCACGACGTCCGGGTTGTACAGCGCGCCGGTACCGTCGGGCGGCAGCAGCCACTCCAGGCGCCATCCGGTGGACCGGTGCGGTGGCGGTACGGCGACCCAGGACCCCCTGCCGACATGGCGTACGCCGGGCCCGACCCACTTGGCGGCCGGATCGGGCGGCAGGAAGAAGCCGACTCTGCGCGCCCCGCAGTTCACCAGGACGGGTCCGGTCGCCCGCAGCCGGGCACGTCTCAGGAGATCCACGGCGCTCAATCCGAGGTGCTCGGGAACACTGAGCACGTCCCAGAGCCGTCCGGCCTCCAGCAGCACCGCGTCCGCGCCCTGATCCCACTGCTGTTTGCACGTCCGAGGATCCACGGCAGCCGCGGCGAGCCACTCGACGGCCTGCTTCCCCATGGTGCGCTGCATGTCCTACCCCCAGCACTCTCGGCCCCGTCCCGTTCGCGGCCATTCATGCTGGTGGATATTTCTATGTCCCGGAAGGGGTGGCGCAGTCTGGCGCGGGCTGGCGATTTCGGCCGAGATGTTCGAAGGTCGCATGGCCGTTCCCGGCTGCCACGCACCGTCATCTCCCTGACACCCAACGGACGTTGTGGCGCCGTGGACACCGTGCCGACGGTGCGGCGTGTGCGTGGCGACCGGACTGGGTGATCGTTTTACGGTGGTCTGATGCGACCTGTCCCAAGATGGGCCTTGCTTTCGTCGGCCTGTGCGCCTGTCGTGCTGATCGGTGGCTGGATGATCGCGGCGCTTCTCGAAGGGCCCGCCTACGACCCCGCCACGCAGACGATCAGCACGCTGGCAGCCAATGGCGCCGCGGGGTCCTGGGTGATGACCGCGGCGCTGGCCGGGCTGGGGATCTGCCACATGGTCACCGCCCTGGGGTTGCGCCCGGCCGCGCTTCCGGGACGTGTCGCGCTGGGGGCGGGGGGAGCGGCCGCGGTGGTGGTGGCTCTGGTTCCGCCGCCGAGCAGCGGAGGTTCGCTGCGCCACGGGTCGGCGGCCGCGGTCGGCTTCGCTCTGCTGGCGGTGTGGCCGGTGCTGGCCGCCGATCGTCGGGGCGCCGCACCCTGGGGACTGAGGCCCGGGCCCTCCCTCGCCGTGACCACCCTGATGGTCGTCAGCGCGGTCTGGTTCGTGCTCGAAATGCAGTACGACGGTGCCGACGGAGCCGCCGAGCGTCTTGTGACGGCCCTTCAGTCCCTCTGGCCCTTCGTCGTCGTCGCCTCCTGCCTCCGCCACCCCGGCCGGCCCGAGGGCCCCTCGCCCTGAGGACGCCCCTGCGCTTGAATGCAGCGACCACATCACCGGTACGAGGGAGTCGCACGTGCCCCGCCCCACCCTGACCCGCAGCCTGCGCCGCACCGGCGCCCTCACCGCGGTCGCGTTCACGGCCGCCGTAGCCTTCGCGGGACCGGCCGCAGCGCACACCGAGGTAGAGGCGGAGGGCGCCCGGGCGCTCGACCGGAACGTCCCGCTGACCTTCACCGCGGAGTCGGAGTCCGGCTCCGCCGGGATCAGCAAGCTGGAGGTGATCCTGCCCGACGGCATCACCCCGGACGACATCACCTACAAGGAAGGCCCCGAGGGCTGGAAGCTCACCCCCACCGGTCGCGGCTACACCGTCTCCGGGCCGACGCTCGCGGTCGGTGAGGACGCCGAGTACGTCGTCACCGTACGGCAGTTGCCCGACGCGAGGACGCTCGTGTTCAAGACCCTGCAGACGTACAGCGACGGGACGGTCGACCGCTGGATCGAGCTGGACGAGGAGGACAAGGGCGACGGCCACGGGCACGGCCACCCCGCGCCGCGGCTGGAGCTGAAGGCAGCCGCACCCGGCGCGAAGGCCGTGAGCCCCACCCCCACCGAGGAGCCGACGACGGCGTCGCCCTCGGACGAGCCGACGACCGGCGCACCGTCGACCCCGCCGGCGCAGGCCACGGCGGACGACACGGAAGGGGACGACGGCATGCCGGTGGCCGTGCCGCTCGGCATCGGCGCGGCCGTCGTCGTCCTCGGTGCCGGCGCCTGGTGGTTGAGGAGCCGTCGAGGCGCGGCTTCCTGAGACGGCGGCCGGGAACTCCCCGCCCTGCGCACCCGACTCCTGAAGCGGTACGTGCGTCAGGAGGCCGTCGATGAAAAGAACCCAACCGGTGCCGCCCGCCCTCTGCGGGTTTCTGGTGCTGCTCGCCCTGATCTTCACGGTGTCGTACGCCGTCGGAGCCGCCACCGGCCCCGTCGCGCCCGGCATGCACCGCTCCGGAACGGGCGGTCACGGTGACGGAGGCGGGGGCGGCATGGACACGGGCGACACCGGGGACATGCCGATGCGGCACGGGAGCGGCGGCTGATGGCCACCGAACCGGCACCCCCGATGACCGTCACCGACCTGATCGTCGGCGGGATGACCTGCGCCGCTTGCGTGCGGCGGGTGGAGAAGAAGCTCGCCAAGCTGGAGGGCGTGACCGCGACGGTCAATCTGGCCACCGGACGCGCCCGGGTGAGCCATCCGCCCGACATCCGCCCCGAAGAACTCGTGGCGACGGTCGAACAGGCCGGATACACCGCCGCGTTGCCCGAGCCACCGAAGGAACGGGGCCACCCCGACGAGGGGAAACGCCGCGGCGAAGGAGCGTCCGAGGACGTCCGCCAGGAGCGCGTCCGGCTGCTCGTCACCGCGCTGCTCGCGCTGCCGGTGCTCGTGCTGTCGATGGTGCCCGCCTGGCAGTTCCGCAACTGGCAGTGGCTGTGCTTCGTGCTGGCCGCGCCGGTCGCCGTCTGGAGTGCCTGGCCGTTCCACGTACGGGCCCTGCGCGGCCTGCGCCACTCGACGGCGACCATGGACACGCTGGTCTCCCTGGGCGTGGTGGCGTCCTTCTCCTGGTCGGCGTACGCCCTGTTCCTCGGCGGCGCGGGCACGCCCGGCATGCGGATGCCGTTCAGTCTGCTGACCTCCGCCTCCGGAGCCCGCGGCGGAGCCGCTGATGGAGGCAGTGCGCACCTGTACCTCGAAGCGGCCGTCGGCGTCCCGCTGTTCGTGCTGGCCGGCCGCTTCCTGGAGGCACGGGCGCGCCACGGCACCGGTGCGGCCCTGCGCTCACTCGCCCGACTCGCCGCCAAGGAGGTGTCGGTACGCGAGGACGACGGCACCGAACGCCTCGTACCGATCGAGGAGTTGGCGGTCGGGCAGCTCTTCGCCGTACGGCCCGGCGAGCGCGTGGCCACCGACGGCACGGTGGCGGAGGGCAACTCCGCGGTGGATCTGTCGCTCGTCACCGGGGAGAGCGAACCGGTCGAGGTCGGGCCGGGCTCGGCGGTCGTGGGCGGCGCCGTCAACGCGGGCGGGCTGCTGCTCGTGCGGGCCACGGCCGTGGGCGCGGACACCCAACTCGCCCGGATCACCCGGCTCGTGACCGAGGCCCAGGCCGGGAAGGCCCGGGCGCAGCGGCTGGCCGACGCAGTGGCAGGTGTGTTCGTGCCCGTGGTGCTGGCGCTGGCCGTCACCGTGCTCGGGTTCTGGCTCGGGGCCGGGGCCGATCCACAGGCGGCGATCACCGCGTGCGTGGCCGTCCTGGTCGTGGCGTGCCCCTGCGCGCTGGGCCTGGCGACCCCGACCGCGCTGATGGCCGCCACCGGACGCGGCGCCCAGCTCGGCGTCCTGGTCCGGGGCCCGCAGGCCCTGGAGGGGCTCCAGCACATCGACACCGTCGTCCTCGACAAGACCGGCACCCTCACCTCCGGGCACATGAGCGTCACCCGGGTCACGGCCGTGCCCGGCGGGCTCGGCAGGGGAGCGGTGCTGCGGCTGGCCGGGGCGGTCGAGCAGGGCTCCGAACACCCGCTGGGCCGCGCGGTCGTCGCGCACGCCCGCCGCATCCTGTCCGAGCAGGGGCAGTTGCCCGAGGTGCGTGACTTCCGCGCCGAAGCGGGCCGGGGTGTGCGCGGCCGGGTCGAGGGCCGACTGGTCGAAGTCCTCGCGCCGGGCGACGAGTTGCCTGCGGCACTGGCGGACGCGCTGCCGGCGGCGGAGGCGGCCGCGCGCACGCCGGTCATCGTCCGCGTCGACGGGGTGACGGAGGCGCTGATCGAGATCGGGGACGTCGTGCGCCCCGGCGCCTACCGGGCCGTGGACCGGTTGCGGCGCCTCGGTGTGCACCCCGTGCTCGCCACCGGCGACCGGGAGGCACCGGCCCGGGCGGTCGCCGCCGCACTCGGCATCGAGGAGGTCCACGCCCGCTGCTCACCGCAGGACAAGGCGGACCTCGTACGGGAGTTGCTCAAGCGCGGCCGTCGGGTCGCGGTCGTCGGCGACGGCGTCAACGACGCGGCGGCGCTGGCCGGTGCCGACCTCGGCATCGCCATGGGCACGGGGACGGACGTCGCGATCGGGGCCGCCGATGTGACCCTCGTGCGCGGCGACATCGAGGCGCTCGGGGACGCGGTACGGCTCGCCCGCCGCACCCTGGGCACGATCCGCGCCAACCTGCTGTGGGCCTTCGGCTACAACGCGGTCACCGTGCCGCTCGCCATGGTCGGCCTGCTCAACCCGATGGTCGCCGCCGTGGCCATGTCGGCGAGCTCACTGCTCGTGGTGGGCAACAGCCTGCGGCTGCGGGCCTGGCAGCCGGCGCCGGCTCGGGGGCGTAGACGCGTCGCCGAGGTGGACCAGGGAGGCCGTACGCGATGACCGCGATGACCACACCTCCTGCCGAGCAGACGGCCGATCGCCGAGCCCGGCGCACGGCCCGCCGCCGGATCGCCGACGGCCTGCTCGCCGCGCTCGCCCCGGTCGCCGCGTGCAGCGTCGCCCTGGGTGGCCTGACCACCTGGGTGAACTCCGGGGCGGCGGGCAGCCCGGCGCGGACCGCGGTCACCGGCGGCCGGGTCTTCCTGCCGTACGGCGACGCCCGCGACACCGCCGCGTTCTTCCGGATCACCAACACCGGGGGCGCGGACGACCGGCTGTTGAAGGTGACGTCCTCCGCCGTCGGCGACGGGACGCTCAGCCGGCATCGCATGACCAGTGGCCGCATGGCGTACGCGCAGACGGTCGACTCGGCCCGGGTGCCGGCCGGCGCCGGCCTCGCGATGTCCCCGTACGGCCTGGACGTGACGCTGCGGGCGAAGCCGGGATGGCGGACGGGCGACCTCGTGCCGTTCACGCTGCACTTCGAGCACGGCGGAAGGATCGACGTGTCGGCGGTGGTGGTCCGCCCCGGCGAGGGCGAGTGAAGGGACAGGCCTCACCTCCAGTTGTCGGTCGGGCCGCGTGCCCGGTTCCCTCGCTTCGGTGTGTCCTGTATCACTCTTCTGGGCTTGAGTGCGGGACGGGGGTGTAGTGCGTACCCACCGGTGACGAGCGGGCCCAGGATGCGAGGATGAGGGCCGTCATGACTGCTGGGTGGTGTGTGCGCACGATACGGGCCGCGGTGTTCGCCGCTGTCTGTGTGCTGCTCGCCGCCCTCGGCCACGTGCTGATGTCGGGCGCGACGGTCCCGTGGTGGACGCTGGCGGTCGGTGTCGTCCTCACGGGCGGCGCGGGCTGGTGCCTGGCGGGCCGGGAGCGTGGGCTCCCGCTGGTCGTGTCCGTCGTGGTCGTCGCCCAGGGCGCGCTGCACGCGGCCTTCGAGTTCGCGCAGTCCTCAGCCGGTGCCGGGCAGGGCATGGGTTCCGTGTCCACGGACACGGGCTCCACGGACGTCATGGGCTCTATGGACGTCATGCGCTCTGTGGGGTCGATGGGCTCCATGGACATGGGGCAGAACATGGCCGTGAGCCACATGGGCATGGGTCACATGGGTGGGGACCACATGGGTGCCGGCCATATGGACATGGCCCACGACATGGCCGGCATGTCCTCCCTCGGTATGTTCGCCGCCCACACCCTCGCCGCTCTGCTGTGCGGCCTGTGGCTGGCCCACGGTGAGCGTGCCGCGTTCCGCATCCTGCGGGCCGTAGCCGGATGGCTGGCGGCCCCGCTGCGGCTGTCGCTCGCCCTGCCCGCACCGCCGCACCGCCCGCGTCTGCGTCCGCGGCGCGGCCGTTCCGACCGGGCGCCGCGGCTGCGGCCGCTCGTTCACACCATCACCTCTCGGGGGCCTCCGACGGGGATCGCTGTCGTCTGAGACAGCTGGTTCCCCGAGGCAGCGCGGACACGGGCGTCGAGTCGTCGACGGCCGCACGGGCGTCGAGTCGTGAGTCGCCGACGCCGACCGTGCCTCGGGCCCGGCCGTACCTGCGGTACGGCCGTATCCCGCATCCCCGGACATTCCGGTACGGCGCGCACCGTACGTCTCGCGTGCCCCGGCACCCTGCGGCGACGCCGTCGTGCCCGCCGCACCGTGCCTCCTGCCGTGCCGGAGTCCGGACTACCCGAGAAGGACTCAGGTGATCACTCCTGCCCTGCCTTCCTCACGCCCGACAGGCGTGAGAGACACGAAGGCGGACACGACCTCCCGTACGGCCCGTACGGCCTCCTGCGACGAGTCGACGACCGCGTGGGCGCTCGCCGCCCGCGGCGGTGACCCGGAGGCCGCCGACCGTTTCGTGCGCTCCCTGCACCGCGACGTCGTGCGGTACGTGGCGCATCTCTCCGCCGATCCACAGGCCGCCGACGACCTGGCGCAGGACACGTTCCTACGGGCGCTCGGCAGCCTGCACCGGTTCGAGGGCCGCTCCTCGGCACGCGCGTGGCTGCTGTCCATCGCGCGCCGCGCGGTGATCGACAGCCACCGGTACGCCGCCGCCCGGCCACGGCTGTCCGACACCGACGACTGGACGCTGCTGGCGGAACGCGCCCAGCCGACCGGGCTGCCCGGCTTCGACGACGGCATCGCCCTGCTCGACCTGCTGGACGCGCTGCCCGACGAGCGTCGCGAGGCGTTCGTCCTGACCCAGCTGGTGGGCCTGCCCTATGCGGAGGCGGCCGAGATGAGCGACTGCCCCGTCGGTACGGTCCGCTCGCGCGTCGCCCGTGCCCGGGCGACCCTCGTCGAGTTGCTGACGCAGGCCGATGCCGAGGCCGGTGGCGTGACCGACGCCACGGCCGTGGCGGAACCGGTCGCTGTGGCGGCCTGACCCGGAACCCGGTGTCGGTTCACCCTGCGGGGAACTGACACCGGGTCCGCCCCGACTACTGGATCGGGCGGCGGCGATCCGTCCGTCCATCCAGTGGATCAAGGGGAGTTCTGATGCTTTCTCGTGTGTGGCGGGCCACGACGGCCGTGGTGCTCGGCGGCCTGTGTGCGGCGGGCTGCGGCAGCGGGAACAGCGACGCGGCGGGCGCCGCCGCCGGGAAGGGCGACTCCGCCGGCCACCCCGTCACCGTCACCGACTGCACGGGTGCGAAGAGCACCTTCACCTCGGCCCCGCAGCGCATCGTCACCAGCAACGCCTCCAGCCTGGAACTCCTGCTGCGGCTGGGCGCGGGGGACAGGGTGATCGGCACCGGTTTCCCGCCCGGCAAGGGCACCCTGCCGGGCGAACTCGACGCGCGGGCGCAGCAGGTGAAGGTGCTCGGCGACACCGTCATCCCCAAGGAGAAGCTCCTCGGCTCCGGCGCCGACCTCTACATCGACACCTTCGCCTCGATGAACATGGGCGGAGGGATGGGGGATGCCCCGACCGAGGAGGAGTTCGAGGCGGCCGGCATCAAGCACACCTACCTGAAGTCGACGGCCTGCGCCGCCCTGGGCAAGACCCCGGTCACCGACCTGTCCGCCGTCGAGGACGACATCCTCTCGCTCGGCGCCGTCACGGGCACGCGTGCGAAGGCGAGGGAACTCGTCGACGGCATGAAGGAGAAGGTCGGCGCCGTCCAGCGGGCCGTGGGTGGCATGCCGGAGGACGAGCGGCCTTCGTACTTCTTCTTCGACTACGACGCCGGCAGCAAGCAACCCACCGCCGTCTGCAACCGGCAGATCGCCAACGCGGTCATCACCCTCGCCGGGGCCCGCAACGTCTTCGCCGGCTGTGACGGCGACTTCAAGCAGGTCGGCTGGGAGGACGTGATCGCCGAGAACCCGGACTGGATCCAGCTCGCCGTACGTGACCGGGGCAGCGAGGCCGCGAACCGGAAGGCGTTCGACGAGGCGGAGAAGTGGCTGAGGTCCAACTCGGCGACCAAGGGCCTGAAGGCGGTCGAGCAGCGACACTTCCTGCGCATCGGCTCCGAGCGGACGACCATCGCCGGGGTCGAGAACGCCGACACGGTCGAGCAGATCGCCAGGACCCTCCACCCCGGCAAGGTCCGCTGACCGTGACCTCCTTGCTGTCGCGGCGCGAGACGCCTCCGCAGCCACGCACGTTGCCCGCCGGACCGCCGGCGTTGGTCCTGGCCGTCGTTCTCCTGGCCGCGCTGACGGCCGCCGTGGCCTGGGGCTCGACGTCCGTGCCACCCGGCGAGGTGTGGAGCGTGGTCTGGCGGCGGCTGTCCGGCGAGCCGCCGCGTCCCGGCACGAACGACCTGATCGTGTGGCAACTGCGCGTCCCACGCGCTCTGTTGGCCGCACTCGTCGGCGCCGGGCTCGGCCTCGTCGGTACGGCGGTGCAGGCATTGGTGCGCAACCCGCTGGCCGACCCGTACCTCCTGGGCATCTCCAACGGCGCCTCCCTGGGCGCGGTCGCCGCGATCGTGCTCGGGCTGGGGGCCGGCGGGGCGCTGGGACTCGGGCTGTCCGGGGCGGCCTTCGCCGGAGCCCTGGCCACCTTCGCGCTCGTGTGGGCCGTGGCCCGGCGGGGCGGCGGATTCGCGCCGCTGCGGCTGGTGCTGGCCGGGGTGGGGATCGGGCAGTTCCTGTCCGGGTTCACCAGCTACCTCGTCCTCCGGGCCGGGGACGAACAGCAGACCCACAGCGTGCTGTTCTGGCTCATGGGCAGCCTCAGCGGCGCGAGCTGGGACCTGCTGGCCGTACCGGCGGTCGCGGTACCAGCCGGGTGGCTGTGCCTTCAGGCACGCGCCCGAGGTCTGAACGCCCTGCTGATGGGCGACGAGACCGCGGCCGGTCTCGGCATCGACGTCACCCGGCTGCGGCGGGAACTGTTCACGGTGACCAGCGTGCTGACCGGTGTCCTGGTGGCCGTCTCGGGTGCGATCGCCTTCGTCGCGCTGATGGTGCCGCACGTCTGCCGACTGGTGGTCGGCGGTGACCACCGGCGTCTGCTGACGGTCTCCGCGTTGTTCGGGGCGCTGCTGCTGGTGGTCGTCGACATCGTCTGCCGCAGCGCGATGGACACCCAGGAACTCCCGGTCGGCGTGGTCACCGCGCTCATCGGGGCTCCGGCGCTGCTGTATCTGCTGGACCGGCGCCTGGGGAGCGGCAGTTGAGTACTTGGGGGAGTGACCGGTGAGGATCGACATCGAGGACCTGCACATCGCGTACGCCGGCCGTACGGTCGTCGCCGACGCCCGGCTGATCGCGGCCGAGGGCGAGATCACCGGCCTCGTCGGTCCGAACGGCAGCGGCAAGTCCACGCTCCTGCGCACCGTCTACCGGCACCTGAAGCCGACCGCCGGCCGCGTTCTGCTGTCCGGCACCGATCTGCGCCGACTGAGCCCCGCCGAGGCGGCCCGGCATGTCGCGGCACTCCCGCAGGAGCGGGGCGGCGACTTCGAGCTGACCGTCCGCGAGGTCGTCGCCATGGGCCGTACGCCCTACAAGCGGGCCTTCGCCGGTGAGGACGCCACCGACCGTGACGTCGTCGCCCGTGCCCTCGCGGACGTAGGCATGGAGCAGCACGCCGGGCGCCGCTTCACCGAACTGTCCGGCGGCGAACGCCAACGCGTCCTGCTGGCCCGGGCCTTCGCCCAGCAGCCGGACGTCCTGGTGCTGGACGAGCCCACCAACCACCTCGACATCCGCCACCAGGTCGAACTGCTCGCCCTGCTCCGGACCCGGCGCCGCACCACCCTGGTGTCGCTGCACGATCTCAACGCCGCCGCCTCCGTCTGCGACCGGCTGCACGTCCTGCACGACGGCCATGTGGTCGCCTCCGGCCCGCCCCGCGAGGTACTGCGACCCGCCTTGCTGGCCCAGGTGTTCGGCGTACGGGCGACGGTGGTGGGCCATCCGCTGACCGGCGACCCGCTGATCGCCTTCGACCACCGTGCCCCTGCGGAGGGGCCGCACATCCCCAATGTCGTCTCCGAGCAGCGCTCGGGGGCTCGTTCCGGGCGGTCACACCAGTGAACGCCCGTGATCACGAAAGGTTCTGAACCATGAGCGACTACAAGGCCCTTGACGGCCTGGACCCGGTGGCGACCTTCTGCGGCAACTGCGACTGCGGCTGTCCGCAACTGTTCGTCGACCCCGCCGCACCGGCCGAGCGCCGGGTGATCCTCACTGATGACTTCGGGCAGCGGGTGCAGATGAGCGCCGACCAGTTCTCGTCGCTGGTCGCGGATGCCAAGTCCGGCAAGTTGGACGGCACCGTCACGGCCTGACCACCGACCGAGGAGTAGTTCCCGCATGTGCGGAATCACCGGCTGGGCGTCCTTCCGTCAGGACGCCCGCACCCGGGCCCCGGTCATCGAGGCCATGACCGCCACCCTCGCCCCCCGCGGCCCCGACGCGGGTGGTGTGTGGCTCGGCGAGCGCGCCGCGGTCGGCCACCGCCGCCTTGCCGTCATCGACCTCGCGGGCGGCGCCCAGCCGATGACCGACCGGCCCGACACACCGACGGCGGTGCTCGGCTACAGCGGGGAGGTCTACAACCACCACGAGCTGCGCGCCGAACTCCGGGGCCGCGGGCACGAGTTCCGCACCCGCAGCGACACCGAGGTCGTGCTGCGCGCCTACGCCGAGTGGGGTGACGGTCTCGCCGAACGCCTGGACGGCATGTTCGCCTTCGCCGTCTGGGACGAGCGCGCCGAGCGGCTGCTCCTCGTCCGCGACCGGCTCGGCGTCAAACCGCTGTTCTGGGCGGCCGTCGACGGAGGCCTCGCCTTCGCCTCCGAGCCCAAGGCACTCTTCCGGCACCCGGAGATACGGCCCCGCGTGGACGCGGACGGCCTCCGGGAGGCGTACGGCCTGCTGTTCAACACCGGGCCGACGATGTGGTCCGGCGTACGGGAGGTGGAGCCGGGCGGCCTGCTCGTCCTGGACCGGGACGGCATCCGCGAGCGCCGCTACTGGCAGCTCGAGGCCGGTGCGCACACGGACGACCGGGACGCCACCGTGGACCGGATCCACAGCCTGGTCAGCACGGCCGCCCGCAGCCGGCTGGAGGCTGACGTCCCCTTGTGCAGCCTGCTCTCCGGCGGCATCGACTCCACCGTCCTGACCGCCCTGCTCGCCGACGAACTCCGCCTGCGTGAGGGCCCGGACGCCCGGATCCGCTCGTACGCCGTCGACTACAGCGACCAGGCCGAGCAGTTCACCGGCGACGTCCTGCGCACCGGCCACGACACCCCGTACGCCACCGAGGCCGGTACCTTCATCGGCACCGACCACAGCACCGTCGTACTGGACCCGCGGACGCTGCTCGACCCCGAGCACCGCAGGGCCGTCGTCGTGGCCCGCGACTCGCCGATCGGCGTCGGCGACATGGACACCTCGCTGTACCTGTTGTTCGGGGAGATACGGCGGCACTCCACCGTCGCCCTGTCGGGGGAGGCCGCCGACGAGGTCTTCGGCGGCTACCCCTGGTTCCACAACCCCAGGGCGCTCGCCGCCGACACCTTCCCCTGGCTGCTGGTCACCGGCGACGAGGCCGCCATGCCCCTCAACCCCGAACTGGACCTGCGCATCGGTGAGTTCCGCGCCGACACCTACCGCAGCGCCCTGGCCGCCGTACCCCACCTCGACGGCGAGACCCCGACCGAACACCGGCAACGCGAGATGCAGCACCTGTCCCTGACCCGCTGGCTGCGCCAACTCCTGCACCGCAAGGACCGGTTGAGCATGGCCCAGGGACTGGAGGTCCGCGTCCCCTACTGCGACCACCGGCTCGTCCAGTACGCCTTCGACACGCCCTGGGCACTGAAGAGCTTCGACGGCCGGGAGAAGAGCCTCCTGCGCGCCGCCGGAACGGGGCTCGCCCCCGACTCGGTCCTGCACCGCCCCAAGAACCACTACCCGGCCACCCACCACCCCGACTACAACCGCGGCCTGCAGGACCTGGCCCGTGACGCGCTGTCCGTCGAGCAGGTCCGGGCGCTGGCCGACGAGACCCGGATCAAGCCCTGCCTCGACACCCCGCCCGAGCGGCTGGAGTGGGGCCACCGGCTGCGGCTCGAGCGCGTCGTCGACCTCGCCCTGTGGCTGGACCACCACCGCCCCGAACTCGCCCTCTAGGAGACCCGCGCATGACCCTCCAGCAACCCCTCCCGCCAGTGGTCCGGGAGACACTCCCGGACCCGGTCCCGCTGATGGGCTGCCCCTACAAGGCTGATCCGTACCCGTTGTACGAGCGGATGCGGGAGGCCGGCCCGGTGCACCGTGTCCTGTTCCCCAGCGGCGTGCAGGCCTGGCTCGTCACCGGCTACGAGGCCGCGCACTCCGCCCTCAACGACGACCGTCTCGGCAAGCACCATGACCGGGGCAACGACCGCTGGCGGGCCCGCGCCTCGATCATGCCCGAGCCGCAGCACTCCCAGCTCCAGGTCCATCTCCTCCACCAGGACCCGCCGCGGCACACCCGCATGCGGAGCCTCGTGACGGATTCCTTCGGCCCTCGCCGAGTCGAACGACTGCTGCCCCGATTCCAGGAGCTGGCCGACTCGCTCGTCGACGCCCTGCCGGCGGCCGGACCCGCCGACCTCGTCTCCGGCTTCGCCGCTCGCTTTCCCTTCCAGGTCCTCGCCGAAGTCATCGGGCTGCCGGGTGAGTTGGCCACGCGCTTCGACCGGGACTGGGGCAAGGTCGTCCAGCCGGTCGGGCCGACGGATCCGGGGCGGCCGCTGTACGAAGTCCGGCTGCACGGGCTGCAGAGCTACATCGCCGAGGTCGTCGCCCACAAGCGGGAGTACGGGGACGACGACCTGCTCGGCCGTCTCGTCGCTGCCCGGGACCGGCGCGAACTGTCCCAGGAGGAGCTGGACTCCATGATCTTCCAGCTGCTGGTCGCGGGCCAGGAACCGGTCACGAACCAGATCACGACGGCCCTGATCGCCCTGCTCCGCCACCCCGACCAGCTCGCCCGGCTGCGCGACGACCCCCGCCTGCTGCCCCGCGCGGTCGAGGAACTCCTGCGCTACGACAGCGCCTTCGAGCTGACCACCTGGCGCTTCTTCGCCCAGGACAGCGACCTGCACGGCACCGAGGTCCCGGCCGGCGACTCCGTGATCGTCTCCCTGTGCGCGGCCAACCGGGACCCGCGCCGCTTCCCCGAGCCCGACACCCTCGACCTCGACCGCAGTCCCAACCCCCATCTCGCCTTCGGCCACGGCATCCACTTCTGCCCCGGCGCCGCGCTCGCCCGCGCCGAACTCCGAATCGCCCTCGGCACCCTGCTCACGCGCCTGCCGGGCCTGCGCCTCGCCATCAGGGACGAGGACATCGAGTGGATCCCGGCCGTCCTGGGCCGCGGCACGAACCAACTGCCCGTCGGCTACGACAGACGACTGTGAGGCAGCGCCTCGACCGGCCCGGGCCTGGGCCTTGTCTGACCCCGGCCCGGTCTTGGTTGGCCCCGGCCCGGTCTCGGTTGATCCCCTCGCTCGGCCTCGTCTGACCCCGGCCTGGGCCCCGGCTGACCCCGGCCCAGTCTTGGTTGACCCCGGCCCGGTCTCGGCTGACCCCGGCTGGTCTCGGTTGACCCCCTCGCCCGGCCGCGGCCGACCCCCGCCCAGCCCCGGCCGACCCTTGCCCCGGCCGCTCAGGCTGATTCCTCCCACCTGACCGACAGCGACTGGCCCCCCAAGGCGCCACGCCGTCCTGCCCACACGCCCCCGGAGAAACCCACATGCTGCTGACCACCGCACCGGACACCCTCCCCGAGACCACCGGCGCGGAGATCCTGAACCTGCTCCTGCCGCACCACCGCACGACCGACCAGGCCCGCGCATCGGCCGAGGCCTTCCCGCATCAGCTGCGCCGGATCAGCGACTTCGTCCGCGAGGGCGCGCCCGTCGTCTTCACCCTGCCCGGCTTCCCCTGCAAGTCACCCAACCCGGCCAAGACCCTGGGCCACCTTCCCGACATGGGCGAACGTCTCTCCCTCGCCTTCCTCGACACGCTGTGCACGCGGATCGAGCGGATCCACCCGCCCGGCGCCCGCGTCGTCATCTGCTCCGACGGCCATGTCTTCGGTGACCTGATCCGCGTCCCCGACCACCACATCGACGCCTACGCGGACGAACTGCGCGCACTGATAGCGGAGTCGGGCAGTGACCGGCTCTCCGTCTTCGACCTGCGTGACGTCCTCGGTGACCTTCCCCACGACACCAAACGCGCCCACGTCCACGACCGCTACGCCCCCACCCTGGACGCCCTGCGCGCCGAGGTCCGCGCCGACGCCCCCGCCCTCGCGCTGTACCGGGGCATCACCCGCTTCCTCGTCGAGGACACCGCCGACTTCCGCGGCACCCGCTCCGCCCTGCAACGCGAGTGCCGCAGACGGGCGTACGGCGTCATCCAGCGCAGCCGGGCCTGGGGCGCCCTGATCGCCGATCACCATCCGCGCGCCGTACGCCTGTCGATCCATCCCCAGTCGGCAGGCGCCCCCAAGTTCGGCATCCGGCTGCTCGACGCCCCGGACGTCTGGACCACCCCCTGGCACTCCGCCGCCCTGCGCGAACCCGACGGCACCTGGACCCTCATGCCCCGCGCCAGGGCGCAGCGGCTCGGCCGCCTGGTCCACCGCGACGGCCGGCCGAGCCACTTCGAGCGCTCACGCGCGGACGGTCACCGCTCCTCGGCCACGGTCCGCAGATAGGCGCCGAGCCGGGTGATCGCGGAAGGGTTGCGGGGGCTCTCGACCAGGTCGACGTAGTCGAGGACGAAGATCCGCCGGTGCTTGACGGCGGAGACGTTCCGCAGGGGCGCGTAGGACAGCAGGAACTTCTTCTTCTGCTCGGCGCTCACGTCGCCGTAGTCGCAGATCACGATGACGTCCGGGTCCCGCTGTACGACGCTTTCCCAGCCCACGGTGGTCCAGGAGTCCTGGACGTCGTGCATGACGTTGATGCCGCCGGCCTCGCTGATGATCTGCTCGGGGGCGGCGTAGCGGCCGGAGGTGAAGGGCTGGTCCTGGCCGCTGTCGTAGAGGAAAACCTTCGGCCGGTCGGAGTCGGTGGGGGCCTTCGCCCGCACGTCGGCGATCTCCTTCTTGAAGCCGGCGATCAGCTCGGCGGCCCGCTGCTCGACCCCGAACAGTTTGCCGAGGTTGGTGAGGTCGGTGTACAGGGCGTCCAGGGGCGGCATGATGCCGCGTGAGGATTCGGTACGGCCGTTGTGGCAGGACTCGGTGAGGACGTACGAGGGGATGCCGAGTTTCTTCAGGGTGTCGGGGGTGAAGCCGCTGTCCTCGCGGAAGCCGTAGTTCCAGCCGGCGAAGACGAGGTCGGCGCGGGCGTCGAGGACGTTCTCCTTGGTGAGCTGGTCCTTCGACAGCCACTTCACCCTGTCGTAGCCGTCCTTCCACGGCACTCCGGTCAGATCGCCCTTGTCGTCGGGCATGGCGAACCCGGCCATGCGGTCCTGCAGACCGAGGGCGAACATCAGCTCGGTGATACCGACGTCGTTGGTGACGACGCGTTCGGGGACCTTGGCGTAGGTGACCTCGCGGCCGCAGTTGGTGAGGGTGACCGCGGTGGACTCGGTGTCCGTCGGCTTCTCCACCGTGGCTCCGCAGCCGGTCGCGGTGACGGTCGCGGCGAGGCAGAGGGCCGTGGCTATGAGCTTGCGCATATGCGTCCTTGGGGGAGGAGGTCGAACAGGAGCTGGACCGCGCCGGTCTCCGGGTGCCGTACCGGATGGGCACGGACTCCGAACACCTCGGCGAGCAGGGCGGGTTGAAGGACCTCGTGCGGGACGCCGGAGGCGACGATCCGGCCGCCCTCGATGACGTACAGGACGTCGCAGTGCGCGGCGGCCAGGTTGAGGTCGTGCAGGGCGGCCAGCACGGTGAGGCCGCTGGCCCGTACCAGGGACAGCACGTCCAACTGGTGGGCGATGTCGAGGTGGTTGGTGGGCTCGTCCAGGACGAGGACCTTCGGCTGCTGGGCGAGCGCGCGGGCGATGAGCACCCGCTGCTTCTCGCCGCCGGACAGGGCGAGGAACCCGCGGTCGGCGAGATGGGCCACGCCGGTGCGGTCCATGGCCGCGGCGCAGATCTCCCGGTCGGAGGCGGCCGTACGGTCCCGGTGCGGCAGCCGCCCCATCGCCACGACCTCGGCGACCGTGAAGTCGAACTCGGCCGACGACTCCTGCGGCAGCGCGGCCAGCACCCGGGCGGCGGCCCGCGGCGCCATGGCGTGCACGTCGTCGCCGTCGAGGCGCACCACGCCACCGGACGGACGCAGCGCCCGGTACACGCAGCGCAGCAGCGTGGACTTGCCGCTGCCGTTCGGGCCGACCAGCCCGACGAACGCTCCGCTTTCCGCCGTGAGTCGGATGTCGTCGACGAGCCGCGCCCCGGCAGCCTCGACCGCGACACCTTCGATGTCGAGCCGCATGTCACCGCCCTCCGAACGCATAGCCGCCGCGCCGCATCAGCAACAGGAACGCGGGCACCCCGACAACGGCGGTGATCACGCCGACCGGCAGTTCGGCGGGGGCCAGGAGGAGCCGGGAGAGCAGGTCCGCCCACACCAGCAGCACGGCCCCGGCGAGCGGAGCCACGGCCAGCACCCGCCGGTGATCGGCACCGATCAGCATCCGTACGACATGCGGAACCATCAGCCCGACGAACCCGATGGCCCCGCTGACGGCGACCACGGTCCCGGTCACGGCGGCGGTGACGAGGAACAACTCCCTGCGCAGCCGGGCGGGTTGGACCCCAAGGGCGGCGGAGGTCTCGTCCCCCATGGCGAGGGCGTTCAGCGCCTCCGCCCGCCACCGCAGCCAGACCCACCCCGCCGCCACGGTCACCGCGGCGAGCGGCACCTGCGCCCAGGTCGCGCCGCCCAGGCTGCCCAGCAGCCACATCATCGCCGACCGGGCCGCCTCGCCGCGGGCCGCGCCGAACACCATGACGGTGGTGACCGCCTCGAAGCCGTACGCCAGTGCCGTCCCGGTCAGGATCAGTCGCAGCGGGGTGAGTCCGTGCGGCGACCGTGCCACGGCGTACACCAGGGCCATGGCCGCGAGCGCCGACCCGAAGGCCGACAGCGACAGCGCCCAGACGCCCAGCCCGGCGAACGCGCCCAGCAGGATCACGGCGTTGGCGCCCACCGCGGCGCCCGAGGAGATGCCCAGCACGAACGGATCGGCGAGCGCGTTGCGCACCATCGCCTGTACGGCCACCCCGACGCTCGCGAGCCCGGCGCCGACGACCGCGCCGAGCACGACGCGCGGCAGCCGGATCTCCCAGACGATGGTGTACGCGGCGACGTCCCGCTCATCGATGGTCCCGCCGGTCAGCCCCGCCCCGAGCAGCCGGAGGACCTCGCCCCACCCGATCCCGGCGGCTCCGAGCCCGACGCCGCACACGAGGGAGACGAGCAGGAGCAGCCCCAGGCCCAGGGCGAGCGGCCGCACGGACAAGCGGGATCGAGGTGTCCGGGTCGGACTTCGGTGCACGGGCGGGCGGTCCTTCGCCTGGGGCCGCCTGTGAACGTAGAGCAGGGAGACAGCCCGTACGACCGTGCCGGCCGCGCGGTCCCCTCTCGCAGTCCACGGCGAGCAGTCAACGGGTCGCACCCTCCACGGGCGATCGGGCTCGCGCGACGGACGATCGGGTCGCCGCGCACACCGTTGCGGGTCAGCGCCGGACTCTCACCGGACTTCCCCCGCGGGAGGCCCGGCGAGCGTAACAGAGGCGACCGAGCCCGATTGTCAGTGCCCTGTGGAACACTCGCCGTCGTTCATCGGCCAGGAGCCGAACAAGCGCTGTGCCAAGGGGGATTGGCTGTCATGGGTGTGAGTGTTTCGTTCATCGGCGCGACGACGGAGGAACTCGACAGGGCGGAGAAGGAGCCGGACTGGGCCGAGGAATACATCGACGAGCTCTACGGCGACGACTTTCCCTCGCCGGACCGGCCCTTCGGCGGCCCGGACAAGGCCTTCGCCGGTCTGCAGTTCCTGTTCGACGAGACCGATGTGCAACTCGAGTTCCTGATGGACGGGTTCCTGATCCAGGAGGACGGCACGCTGTTCGGGTGGACCGCGGAGCAGATCGAGAGCGTGGCACGGCAGCTGCGGGTGACGCCGTGGGAGCGGCTGGCGGCCCACTACGACCCCGAGCGGATGACGAAGGAGGAGGTGTATCCCAACGCCTGGAGGTTCGACCCCGAAGGCGAGCTGGACTGGCTCGAGAACGCCTACCGGAATCTCGTCGAGTTCTTCGGCGACACGGCCGATCGGGGCCTCGGTGCGTTCATGAATTTCAGCTTCTAGGGAGGGAGCTTCCGGAGCGGACGCGGGGCCGGACTCTCCGATCACCTTCACCACCCGTCGTTCACCTCTCAAACACCCCTGGGGTAGGGTCACCGGCATTGTCGGCTACTGACTGGTAGTGCGCCGGTGCGGGGAGTGGCGGAGGGCGGCGGACAGATGGAGTCCCAGCTGGGCGGGAGCGGAAGCGGATCCGTTGGCGTCGACGGCACGAGGCTGGAGGAGCTGGCTCCGCAGCCGCTGCTGACCCGCGACTACGAGACGCGTCCCTCGCTCGTCTACGAGCGGCTGAGGCAGCAGCACGGATCCGTCGCACCGGTCGACCTGCTCGGGGTGCCCGCCTGGCTGGTCCTCGGCTACCGCGAGGCGCTGCAGGTGCTCCAGGACGACGACGGCTGGCCGAAGGGGCTGGAGAACTGGCGGGCCCGCACGGACGGCGAAGTACCCGCCGACTGGCCGCTCGGGCCGTCCCTGGAGGTCAACCACGTACTGATCCAGGGCGGTCCCGGATACGGGCAGCTGCGGACGGCGTGGGACGTGGCGCTCAAGCCGTTCCAGGACCCTGCCCACCCCCAGGCGAAGCGGCTGAAGGCCGCCGTCACCGCCTACGCCGACGAACTGATCACCCTGGTGGGGCAGGGCGGCGGCACCGGTGTGGCGGACCTGTCCGCGCAGTTCTCCCGCCCGCTGCCGCTGATGGTGGCCAGTCATCTGCTCGGCTTCCCCGGCTCCCAGGGCGACGACGCCCTGATGGACATGTGGCGGGTGCTGGACGCGGGTCCGGACGCCGAGCCCGCCCTGGAGCGGCTGCTGGCGACCCTGGCGGAACTGGCGGCCGTCAAGCTCAAAGAGCCGGGGGACGACTTTCCCTCCCATCTGCTGGCCGCGCATCCCGGACTCTCCCTCGACGAGCTGGCCCGTGAGCTGTTCATGCTGCTCGGCATGACCTCCGATCACGTCGGCATCCTCATGTCCAACACCGTGGTCGAGGTCATCTCCGGTGACGGCGACGGCAGCGTCCGCGCCAGCCTGTCCGCCGGGATGATCAGGGAGACCATGAACCGGGTGGTCATGCGCAAGCCCCCGCTGGTCAACTTCGTGCCGCGCTTCGCCGCCAAGGACACTCCGCTCGGCAACTACACGATCCGGGCGGGCGACCCGGTGTGGGTCTCCTCCGCCGCCGCGCACGCCGACCCGCTCTTCGCCGGCCGCGTCGCGGCGGGCAGCACGATCAGCACCCGGGCGCACCTGTCCTGGGGTGCCGGGCGCCGCCAGTGCCCGGCGCGTGAGCTCGCGTCCACGGTCGCGGCGGTCGGCGTGGGCCGGCTCTTCGAGCGGTTCTCCCATCTGGACCTCGCGCTGCCGGCCGATCAACTTCCGTGGCGCTCCTCACCGTTCATGCGTGGCCTGCGTTCACTGCCCGTACGGTACGAACTCGCGCCCGTGACCGTCCGGCCCCCGGCGTCCGCGGGCCCACCGGCACCGCAGTGGGAGTCGGCACCCCGGACGGCCCCCGACACGCCGGAGGCGACCGAGTCCGTGCTGCCGGACCAGGCCGCCCGGCAGCGTTCGTCACTGTGGCGATATCTCACGGGACTGATCCGCTCCGGCCGCTGACCGGGCGACGCAGAACGGCTCCCTGATCGACTGGAGGGCCGCCCGGCTGCGGCGTACGGTCGAATGGTGGCGGGAACCAGCACCGACCCCCCGCCCACGGCACGATGCCATGAGCAATCCGGAGCCGACACCCGAAGCACGGACCACCCCGCAGGATACGGAGCGGGGCGATGGCCGCGGCAGCGGTATGGCGCTGCTGGTCATCGCGTCCTGTCAGCTGATGGTGGTGCTCGACATCACCATCGTGAACATCGCCCTGCCGCACATCCAGCGTGCCCTGGACTTCTCCACGACCAGCCTGTCCTGGGTCGTCAACGCCTACACGCTCACCTTCGGCGGTCTGCTGCTGCTCGGCGGCCGGACCGGCGACATCCTGGGCAGACGGCGCGTCTTCATCTTCGGGGTGCTGCTCTTCGCGCTCGCCTCGCTGCTCGGCGGATTCGCCCAGAACGAGTGGCAGCTTCTCGCCGCGCGCGCCCTGCAGGGCGTCGGCGGCGCCATCGCGTCCCCGACCGCCCTGTCCCTGGTCAGTACGACCTTCCGCGAAGGGCCCGAACGCAACCGGGCGTTCGGGGTGTTCGCCGCGGTCTCGGCGGGGGGCGGCGCGATCGGGCTGCTCGCGGGCGGGGTCATCGTCGAGTGGCTCACCTGGCGCTGGGTGCTGTTCGTCAACGTGCCCATCGGGCTGCTCATCGCGCTCGCCACCCCGCGCTGGATCCGGGAGTCCGAGCGCCACCCCGGGCACTTCGACATCGCCGGCGCGCTGACCTCCACCCTCGGCATGGTGCTGCTGGTGTACGGGTTCATCCGGGCCGCGCAGGACGGTTGGCGGGACCCGCTCACGCTGGCCGCGTTCGGGGCGGCCGTCGTCGTCCTGCTGGTGTTCGTGCTGATCGAGCGGCGCTCCCGGCAGCCGATCACGCCCCTGCACATGTTCGCGGACCGCAACCGTGCGGGCACCTACGGCATGATGCTGAGCCTCGCCGCCGCGATCTTCGGCATGTTCTTCTTCCTGACCCTCTTCGTACAGAACGTCCTGGACTTCAGCCCGCTGCAGGCCGGGCTGGCCTTCCTGCCGGTGAGCGCGGTCATCGCGGTGGGTGCGGGGCTCGCGTCCCAGCTCCTGCCGAAGTTCGGGCCCAAACCCTTCATGGTGACGGGCGCGATCCTGGCCGCCGCGGGCCTTGCCTGGCTGACCCTGACCGACGTCCACTCCACCTACGCGGGCAGCATTCTCGGCCCGCTCCTCGTCTTCAGTCTCGGCATGGGCATGGAGTTCGTGTCCCTGACCCTGATGGCGCTGTCCAACGTGGCCACCCATGAGACAGGCGCCGCCTCCGGCCTGCTCAACGCCACCCAACAGGTGGGCGGCTCCCTCGGACTGTCCATCCTGGTGACGATGTTCGGCACGGCCAGCAACAACGAGGCCGACGAACAGATCCCCGCGTTCATGGCCCAGGCGACCCCCGCCGAGCGGCTGCTCTTCGAACGCACGGGGCAGCTCCCGCCGCCCTACGCCGACGAGATCCTCACCGCGGGAGTCTCCGCCGCCTTCGTCGTCGCCGCGATCTTCACCGCCGTCGCCGCGGTGATCGCCCTCCTCGTCATCCAGGTCCGCCCCTCCGACCTGGAACGGCTGCAGGGCGGCGGGATGCCGACGCCGTGAGGTGGCCGGGCCCTGTCGGCGCACCCACGACCGAAGCGCGCAGCGCCTGTCAGCCACCGATCCTCGCAGCGATGATCGGTGCCAGCCGGTCGGCGATGACGCGGTGGCCCTGGTCGTTGGGGTGGACGGAGTCCGTCAGGTCGCCGGAGCCGAAGATCCACGCGCGGGGGTGAGCGGCACGGACCTTGCGCAGCAGGCTGGTGTACGCCGACTGGAACTGCGTGGAGCTCACCCCGTGACCCACGTCGTTGGTGCTCAGGTTGATGACGACGGCGTCCACCCGGTAGCGGGAGAAGTCCCAGTCGGGCGTGGGGAGTTGGGGTTGAGCCTGCCGAACTGCTGCTCAAGGCCCACGCACCCGTCGGGTGGGAGCGCTCCTTGTGAGGTTGCAGTTACCTTCTGTGGCTCATGTGACAGATGTGACGACACATCCGATGGATGTCCCGTGGGGAAGGTGCATGCAACTCGTGCAGTTGATGTGACGACCTTCACCCCGATGTGGCTCAAAGTGATGAATTCCTTACGCAAGACGCGCGTAAGGGACGGTAATGCAGACAACGTCCGTGGAGGTTTCGAGTGCGACCGTTCACCCTCAACTACACCGTTCCCCGAGGGCTTCCGAGCGCCGTGACGCCCTATCACTTCGACCCGGCCCGTCAGCTGAACATGCTTCCCGACGGTCGCCCCGCGGTCAGTGACCCGGATCTTCTGCTCGCCGCCGGAACGACGACGTCCACCGCCGGTTCCGCGACCCACTTCGACGACTGACGAACCGTGAGCGAATGACCGTACTGATCCTCACGTCCGAGGAGGACGTGACCGCCGACATGGTGGTGGCCCGCCTGCACCGGACGGGGACTCCCGTGATGCGGCTCGACCCCGCCGATCTGCCCGGCAAGGCCGTGCTGTCCGCCGACTTCGCCCATGGCGACTTCGACGGCCACCTGTCGGTCAACGGGCATGTGCTCAGCATGGGAGGCCTGCGCTCCGTATGGGTGCGCAGGCCCGGTGAGCCGGCCGCGCACGCGGCACACCCCTCGCCCTGGCTGACCGCGGAGACCCGTCAGGCGCTGTACGGGATGCTCTACTCCGCCGCCACCCGGTGGATGAACCATCCGCGCAACGCCGACCAGGCCCGGCTCAAGCCCTGGCAGCTGCGGGTCGCCCACCTGAGCGGGTTCGCCGTACCGCCGACGGTCTTCACCACCGCGCCCCGGCTGGCGCAGCAGTTCGCCGAGGAGCACGGGGACGTGGTGGTGAAGTCGGCCTCGGGGCCGCCGCCCGGAGACCCCGGGCTGGCCCTGCCCACCACCCTGATCGGGCCCGACACGGACTTCTCCGCCGTCGCGGCCGGGCCCGCCCTGCTGCAGCGGTACATACCCAAGCGGGCGGACATCCGTCTGACCTGCGTCGGCACCCGGTTGTTCGCCGCACGCAAGACCGCCGAGCCCGGTCAGATCGACGGACGCTACGGCGAGACCGGGCACGCCTGGGAGCCGGTCGAGGTCCCCGACCGCATCGGCAAGTCGGTGCACGAGTACGTCACTCTGGCCGGACTGGCGTACGCCGCCTTCGACTTCGCCGAGGACGAGGACGGCATCTGGTGGTTCCTGGAGTGCAACCAGGGCGGCCAGTTCGGCTTCGTCGAACTGGAGACCGGGCAGCCGATCTCGGAGGCGGTCGCCCTGTGGCTGGCACAGTCGCCGCGCAGGGCGGACCGCCGCCGGTCCGGCTGAACCTCCTTACCCGGCCAGCTCCTTGCGGATGCGGTCCAGCATGAACGCCGAGGACTCCTCGGCCCGCTCCTCCCAGGCGAAGACGCAGGCCGTGGCGACGCCGTCGAAGTTCAGCTCGCGCAGGGTGCCGAAGAAGGCGTCCCAGTCGACCTCGCCCTGCCCGATGTCCAGGTGCTGGTGGATACGGGCCGGGGTGCCGGGCGGGTTGAGGATGTAGCGCAGTCCGGACGAACCCTTGTGGTTGAAGGAGTCCGCGATGTGCACGTGCTGGAGCTTGTCACCGGCGTAGCGCATCATCGCCGCGATGTCCGCACCGACCTGCGCGGGCCCCGAGAGGTGGAAGGAGTGCGGGGCGCAGTAGAGGTAGTTCACCCACGGCTTGTTGATCGCGCGGACCAGGTCGACGGCGGGGGTGTTCTCCTCGCAGAAGTCGTCCGGGTGCGCCTCCAGGTTCAAGGCGATGCCTTCGCGCTCGAAGACCGGGAGGAGCTCCTCCATCGACCGCCAGAAGGCCGCTTCACTCTCGGCGGCACGCTCGGGACGGCCGTTGAACTCCGAGTTCATCAGCGGACATTCCAGGTCTACGGTGATCTCGATCATCCGCTTCCAGTAGCGGACGGCCGCCTGCCGCTCCGTCTCGTCCGGCGATGACCACTTGTACAGCGGCAGCGCGGAGGACAGCTGGACGCCGTGTGTGCGCAGGGCGTTCTTCAGCTCGGCGATCCGCTCGTCGTCGGCGCGCGGGTGCAGGAAGAACGGCATGAAGTCGTCGCGGGGCGACAACTCGATGTACTCGTAGCCGAGTTCGGCGACCGTGCGCACCATCTCGTCGATGGGCAGCGCGCGGAACATGTACGGGTCGAGGGCGATCTTCATGCGGTCCCTCCGTAGAGAGCGGGTCGGGGCTTGAGGTCGGTGGCGACGACACGGCCCGACTCCAGGGCCTCGACGGTCGCGCTGGTGATGACGGTGGCGGCGTAGCCGTCCCACGCCGAGGGGCCGGTGTGCTCGGCGCCGGCGGCGACGCCCGCGATCCACTCGCGGAACTCGGTGTCGAAGGCGTCCACGAAACGGCCCACCCAGTCCGTGAGCACCTCCGTGCTGTGCTGACCGGCGGTGCGCACGCCCACCGCGGCCGGGTCGGGCAGCCGGACCAGGCCCTCCTCGCCGACCGCCTCGCACTGGATGTCGTAGCCGTACTGGCAGTTGACGAAGACCTCCAGGTCGATCCGGACGCCCCTGGCGGTCTCGAAGAGCATGATCTGCGGGTCCTGCAGGTGCGCGAACCGCTTGCTCGTGGCGCGCGGGGTGACCACCTGGGTGGAGACGATCTCGTCGTCGAGCAGCCAGCGCAGTGCGTCCACCTCGTGCACCGCCGTGTCCAGGGCGGCCATGGAGGAGGTGTACGACTCCGGGACGGTCGGGTTGCGGTGGGCGCAGTGCACGATCAGCGGCTCGCCGATCCGGCCGGAGTCGATGACCTGCTTCATCTGCCGGTAGCCGACGTCGTAGCGGCGCATGAAGCCGACCTGGACCAGGCGGCGGCCGAGCGCCGTCTCCGCCTCGACGATCTTCAGGCAGTCCTCGGCGGTCGTGGCCAGCGGCTTCTCGCAGAAGACCGGCTTCCCGGCGGCTATCGCGTTCAGCACGTGCTCGGTGTGGGTCGGGCCCCAGGACGTCACGAGGACGGCGTCGACGTCGTCCGCCGCGATCAGGGCCGCCCCGTCGGGCAGCACCCGGGCCCCGACCGGCGCCGCCGCCTCATCGGCGCGGGCGGCGTCGATGTCGGTCACCGCGGTGACGCGGGCGCCCGTGACGGTCTCGGTGAGGCGCCGGATGTGTTCCTTGCCGATCCAGCCGGCGCCGATGACGCCTACACGTACGGTCATTTTCTTTCCTTATGACGGTGTTTCAGATGGTCAGGAGTAGCGCGCCCGGAGCTCGGCCTCGAGGGTTTCGAGCGAACGGCCCTTCGTCTCGGGGACGTAGAGCTTCACGAAGGTGAGCGAGAAGACTCCCGCCACCACGAAGAGGAAGAAGGTGCTGGAGATCCCGATGCCGGAGACCAGCGACGGGAAGACCAGCCCGATCACGAAGTTGGTCAGCCACAGCACCACGGCCGCGACGCCCATGCCGAAGCCGCGCATCCGCATCGGGAAGATCTCCGACAGCATCAGCCACGTCACCGGCGAGATCGCGCCCTGCTGGAAGGCGAGGAAGGTGACGGTCATGGCGAGCACCGCGTAGGCGCGGCCGTCACCGGACGGCAGGACGAGGGAGAAGATGCCGATCAGCAACAGGGCTGCGGTGGTGCCGATCTGACCGGTCATCAGCATCGGGCGGCGGTTGACGCGGCCCAGCAGCCAGATGCCGACGAAGGTGGCCAGCACGGAGATCACGCCGTTGGCGATGTTGGCCGTGAGAGCGCTGTCGGAGGCGAAGCCGGCGTCGGTGAGGATCTCGGTGCCGTAGTACATGATCGTGTTGACGCCGGTGATCTGCTGCACGATGGCGATGCCGAAGCCGACGAACATCAGCTTGCGGACCCAGGGCGTGGCCTTCATGTCCTGCCAGCCGCCGAGTTTCTCCTGCTCCTCCTTGACGGCGAGCGCGGACACCTCCGCCAGCTCGGCCTCGGCCCGCTGCCGGGACCTGACCTGCCTCAGCACCTCCAGGGCCTCGGCGAAGCGGGTCTGTGAGGCGAGCCAGCGCGGGCTCTCCGGCATCACCAGCATGCCGAACCAGAGCACGACGGCCGGGACGGTGGCGATCACCAGCATCCAGCGCCATACGCCGCCGGACTCGCCGCCTACCTGGGCGATGATCGCGTTGGAGGTGAAAGCGAGCAACTGGCCGCTGACGATCATCAGTTCGTTACGGGTGACCAGCGCGCCGCGCCGCTCGGCGGGCGACACCTCCGCGAGGTAGACCGGCACCGTCACCGAGGCGCCGCCCACCGCGAGACCCAGCACGAACCGGGCGACGACCATGACGGCGGTCGTCGGCGCGAGCGTGCAGCCGAGCGCGCCGATGAAGAACAGCACCGCGAGCGCGAGGATCGTACGGCGCCGCCCGCGCGCGTCCGACAGCCGGCCGCCGGTCACCGCGCCCAGCGCGGCACCGAGCAGGAGCGAGCTGGTGACCATGCCCTCGGTGACCGGGGTGAGACCGAGGTCGTCGGTCATGTAGGGCAGGGCGCCGTTGATGACGCCGGTGTCGTAGCCGAAGAGCAGTCCGCCGAAGGTGGCGATGACCGTGATCAGCCGCAGCCTGCGGGACACCGCCGGGGGCGCGTCGTCCGTGACGGTGGTGGGGGCCTGTGTCGTGTCGTCCCTGACGTCCATGGGCCGCCTCCTTACCGGTGCTCGGTCGTCAGGGTGGGGCGTCGGGTGCCGGTCAGGCCGCAGCCGGCCAGGTGTTCGCGGGTGCTGACCGCGATGGGGAGCGGCACCTCGGGTGCGCAGGGGTACAGGTCCTGCTCGACGATGACGAACAACTCGGCGTCCAGCGTGGCGAGTTCGGCGATGACGTCGGCGGGCCGGGGCACGCCGGCCGGCGGGGAGACGCACACGCCGCGCTTGACGGCCTCGCCGAAGGAGAGGTCCTCGGCGGCGACCTGGGCGAGGATCTCGGGGTCCATCTGCTTGATGTGCACGTACCCGACGCGCTCGCCGAAGCGGCGGATCAGGTCGAGGTTGTCACCGCCGCCGTAGGCGACATGGCCGGTGTCCAGGCACAGGTTGGTGTAGCGGGAGTCGGACTCGTCGAGGAGCCGTTCGATCTCCGGCTGGGTCTGGATGTGGCTGTCGGCGTGCGGGTGGACGACCAGGCGTACGTCGTACTCGTCGAGGAGCAGCCTGCCGAGCCGGTCGGCGGCCTTGCCGAAGCCCGCCCACTGCTCGGCGGTCAGCTCGGGGGACTCGGTGAAGGCGCCGGTCTTCTCGTCCCGGTACATCGGCGGGATGAGCACGAGGTGGTGGGCGCCCGCGGCGGCGGTCAGCGTGGCCACCTGACGGACGTGGGCGAGCATGTCGTCCCAGGCCTCGGGGCGGTGCAGGGCGCCGAAGGCGGTGCCGCCGGAGACCTTGAGGCCGCGCACGGCGAGTTCCTCGGCGAGGACGGCGGGGTCGGTGGGGAGGTAGCCGTACGGGCCGAGCTCCAGCCACTCGTACCCCGCCCGGGCCAGCTCGTCGAGGAAGCGGGTGTACGGGACCTGCTGGTCGTCCTCGGGGAACCAGACGCCCCATGAGTCGGGGGCCGAGCCCAGGCACAGGTTGCCCACGGTGGTGCGGAGAGGGGTTGGCGCCGTTGCCATGGCATGTCCTTCGGGGAGGGGACGGGCGTCGGTGGACGTCTCTTCCGTCGCAAGTGCTGTCGCGCTCTACTAGCGCGCTCTAGTGCGAGTACGATGGCCCTGGTCCAAATGTCATGTCAATAGCTTGTTGCTGGGAGATTTCGCGACCTCGCTAAGGTGAGCGGCGTCGAAGGGTGGGTTCACAGGTGGATGCATCAGGCCGGCAGCGGCCCACGATGGCGGACGTCGCCGAGAAGGCGGGCGTATCCCGAGCGCTCGTCTCGATCGTCTTCCGGGACCTGCCGGGTGCGGGCCGGGAGACCCGTGAGCGGGTGCTGCGCGTCGCCGACGAGCTGGGCTACCGGCCGGACAACGCGGCCCGGCTGCTGGCCCGTGGTCGCAGCCGCACCCTCGGTGTGATGTTCACTGTCCACCAGACCTTCCAGGCCGACCTGGTGGAGGGTATCTACCCCGAGGCCGAACGGCTCGGCTACGAGGTCCTGCTGTCCGCCACCGGCCAGGGCCGCTCCGAGGGCAAGGCCGTCGAGGCGCTGCTCAGCCATCGCTGCGAGGCGGTGATCCTGCTCGGCCCGGATGCGGCGGCCGCGGACCTCGACGCCCTCGGGCGCCGCACGGTCGCCGTCTCGGTCGGCCGCCGGGTGCCCCAGGCCCGCGTCGACAGCGTGCACACCGCCGAGGGCAAGGGCATACGGCAGGCCATGGACCACCTCGTCGAACTGGGCCACCGCCGGATCGTGCACATCGACGGCGGCCGTGGTCCCGGCTCGGCCGAGCGGCGGCGTGCCTACCGGGCCGCGATGCGCCGCCACGGCCTGGAGGCCGAACTGCGGGTCATCCCCGGCGAGCACACCGAGCAGTCCGGCATCGAGACCGGCCGCCTGCTGCTGGCCGAGCGCGACAGCGGACGCCCCCTGCCCACGGCGGTTCTCGCGGGCAACGACCGTTGCGCGATGGGCCTGTTGATGGCCCTGACGCGAGCGGGCGTCGATGTCCCGCGCGACCTGTCCGTGGTCGGCTACGACGACAGCCATCTCTCCCACCTGATGCCGATCGGCCTGACGACCGTGCGCCAGGACGCGGTCCTCATGGCCGAGCACGCGGTCCGCTTCGCCGTGGACCGGCTGGAGGACCAGGACCTGGAGCCGCGCGAGGCGGTTCTCGATCCCAAGCTCGTCGTACGAGGCACGAGCGGGCCGGCCCCGTCGTAGGAGCCCGCCCGAGAGCCGTACGCATCGTGAGGGGGCCGACCCCGCAGGGCCGGCCCCGGAGTTGAGCGGCGGGGTCGGCCGCGCCCCGTCGCGGTCACGGCCGACCCCGCCTGTCCATGTGCGCGCTCAGCGCGTTCCCTTCGCGGCGAACTCGGCGACGGCGTCGACGTTGTCCTTGGTGATGAAGGCGGGGCCGGTGAGGACGGGGGCGGTGCCGCCGCCGCTGAAGTTGCCGTTGGTCTTGTACAGCCACAGGGAGTCGACCGCGAGGTAGCCCTGGAGGTAGGGCTGCTGGTCGACGGCGAATTCGACCTTGCCGTCCTGGACGGCGGTGACGAGTTCCTTGTTGAGGTCGAAGGTGGCGACCTTGGCCTTGCTGCTCGCGTCGGCGGTGGACTGGACGGCGGTGAGGGCGAAGGGGGCGCCGAGGGTGACGACCTGGTCGATGGTGGGGTCCTGCTGGAGTTTGGCGGTGATGGTGGACTTCACCGAGGGCATGTCGGTGCCGTTGACGTAGAGGTTGTCGGTGGTGCCCTTGAAGCCCTTCTTCAGGCCGGCGCAGCGGGCTTCGAGGGCGACGTGGCCTTGTTCCTGGATGACGCACAGGGCGTGCTTGGCGCCGGTGTTGTTGAGTTTTTCGCCGAAGGCCTGGCCGGCGATGTTCTCGTCCTGGCCGAAGTATTCGAGCATGCCGAGGTCTTTCCAGTCGTCGAGGCCGGCGTTGAAGCCGACGACGGGGATGCCTGCGGTCTTGGCCTTGGCGATGACGGCTTTCATGGCGGAGGGCTTGGCGGCGGTCAGGGCGATGCCGTCGACTTTCTGGTCGATGGCGTTCTGGACGAGGTTGGCCTGGTTTCCGGCGCTGGGGTCGGCGGAGTAGACGAGTTTGATGTTGTCCTTGGCGGCGGCGGCTTCGGCGCCCTTGCGGATCAGGTCCCAGAAGGTGTCGCCGGGGGCGGCGTGGGTGATCATGGCCACGGTCATGCGGGGGGTGGTGGCCTTGCCGGCCGCGGCGCCGGTGGTGTCCTCCTCGGACTTCTTGCCGCCGGAGCTGCTGGAGCAGCCGGTGGCGAACAGGGCGCCGGCCAGCACCGTGGCGGTCAGAGCGGCGGCTCGCTGGTGTCTGCGCATGTCCCATGCACCTCACTGTGCTGATCAGGGCGGGTTCTCAGGTGGGGGGAGGTTCACGGGTTACCGCCCGCTGGATACGACTGGAGCGCTCCACTAGCGCGCTCTAGTGGCAGGTACTATGCGGGCCTCGGCAGGTGATGTCAATGGGCTTGTCAGGACGTACCGACAAAGCCGAGGTGGCGGGGTGTCACCGATGGGTGGGCAGCGAAAGCCACCCCGCCTCGTGGAGGCAGGGTGGCGGCGGTGGCGTCTGTGGTGGGGGCGCCGGATCAGGCGGGGCGTATCACGCTGTGGATCGCCGCCTCACCGGCGTAGTGGATCGTCTCCTCGCGTATGGACGCGCCCGGGCCGGGGGCGTGGATCATCATGCCGTTCCCGGAGTAGATGCCGACGTGGCCGGCGTGGAAGAGGACCAGGTCGCCGGGCTCGACGTAGGGGAGGGCGATTCCGCGGCCGGCGGTGGCCTGCTCCTGCGGGGTGCGCGGGAGCGTGATTCCGGCGGCCTTCCAGGCGGCCTGGGTGAGGCCTGCGCCGTCGAACGCGTCCGGGCCCGTCGTGCCCCAGACGCAGGGTTTGCCGAGCTGGGCGCGGGCGAACTCGAGGGCTCGCACGGCTCGGGTTTCCTGGGGCGCGGTGGGCGTCGTGGGGGCGGTGGGTGCGGCGACGGCGCTCGTGCCCAGAGCCGGGCTCGTGTCCAGAGCCGGGGTTGTGCCTGGAGCCGGGCTCGTGCCGAGGGTCGGGCTCGTGTCAGGGGCCTGGGGGTAGAGGGTCTGGCCCGTGCCGAGGGTTTGGCTTGTGGTGGCGGCCGTGGGCGGGTCGGCAGACCAGACTGCGGTGCCTGCCCAGGCCGTTGTGTCGGCCGGGACCGGCGTAAGGTCGGCCGCGCCCAGCTCCTGCAGCGCCTGCCACTGTGTCTCGGCCGCGGGCTGGACCGGGGCCGGTGTGGTGCTCCAGGTGTCGGTGGGCTGGACCGGGGCCGGTGTGGAGCTCCACGTGTCATCGGGCTGGAGCGCGGTCGGCGTGGAACTCCAGGTGTCGGCGGCCGGGGCCTGGCTCGGCGTGGTTTCGATCGGTGTGAGCGCGGTGCCCTGTTGTGCGGTGTAGGCGGACAGCAACTGGCGGGCCCGGTCGAGCTTGAGTCGGCTCTGTTCCTTGGTCGTCCGCAATGAGGACCGCTGTTGCGGATCGGCCGTCGACTCGGCCGCAGGCGCGGTGGTCGGAGCGGGCAGGGCCAGGGCGGTCTGGGTGCCGTGTGTGCTCTGCGTGATCTGGTTGTTCTGTGTGTCCTGGATGGCCCAGGTTGCCGTCTGCGATGCGTCCGGAGCGGCCGGCAGGGCGGCGACGGGGCCGGCAGTCAGCTCGGCCAAGGGAGTCGTTCCGGCGGCCGGACCGGACGTCAGCTCCGCGACCGGGGCGGCGGGCAGCTCCAGTGAGGCACGGCCGGTTGCCTCACGCCCCCGGTCGGTCAGCCCCTCGACCGCACGCTCCGCCGGGCGAGCCGGCCGTGTCCCGGTGGGACGGTCCGGCACCCTGTCGCTCGGCAGCCTCGCCGGGACGGTCGGACCCAGCTTCGAGCGGGCCGCGTCGAACCACTGCCGGGCGACGCTGTCGAGGGCCGGGTCGCTGCGCCTGCTCTCGTCACGCCGGACAGCCGAGGCGGACCCGCGTCCGGCGTCCGTCGGCCGGTCGGCGCGCCCCCGCGGTCCCGTCGCCGCGGCGCGAGTGGCGTTGAAGGTCCCCGTGTCGGACTCGGCCTGGTTGTAGAGGGAGCTGACCCGTCGGCTCACCTCCTCGCGGCTCGGCGTCTCGTCCCCGACGGACGGGGCGGCGTTGGCCGTCTGGCCGAGCAGGGCCACAGAGGTGAGGGCCGCCGACGCGAGTGCGGAATTGCGCATGCCGGGGAGGCTCAAAGCCCCCGGACGCGCGGTGCGTTCCGGCGCCATGGGCGACGTACTCCTTCCGTACTCCGCCTACCGAGTTAGCTGACGGGTTCGGGTTCCGGAAGGTGTGCCCTACGGCCCTTGCCCCGAAGGGCAGTTGGCCGATTCACCCCAAGTTCGGTTGGGTCCCCGGCTCCAGTGGCCGCGTGGGCGCACCGGACTCGGCGGAGGCCGCACGTCCCGGCGGGTTCGCCGGAGGTCGTCGTGCGGCCTGAGGCGTAACCTAACCAACTTGTGTGTCTCGCGTGAAGATTGACGTGTGAAATGTCCGATACGTTTTTGTGACCTTCGACGCTCGGGGCAGGTCGAGGGCCGAATTCACTTCGCGGCGCGCTGGCTCCGCCACGCCGAGTAATGATCGAGGATCGTCTCCTCGATCGGGCGGTAGGTGATGCCCAGTTCGCTCACGCTCCGGCTGTTGTTCACTTCGAAGCGGATGCCGAGGTGCTTGCGGATGTAGTCCTGGGTCAGCCCGAAGGCCGGGCCGAGGAGGCGTACGGGCCAGTGCGGGAGCGCGGTGCGCGGGAGGCGGAGGTCGCGTGGGTGCCGGGTCCGCAGGATGCGGGCCATCTCGTGGAAGGACGTCATGGTCCGGGCGGCGAGGATGTATCGGCCCTTCGCGTCCGGGTTCTCCGCCGCCGCGATGTGCGCGTCGGCCACCTCGCGCACGTCCACCGTGGTGAAGCTGAAGTCCGGTGCGCCGTAGAAGAAGTAGCCCTTGAAGAGCTCCTCCAGCAGGAACAGGCTCCCGGACTCCGAGGCGGGTGTGAGGGAGGGGCCCAGGATCAGGCCGGGGTTGACCGACACCATCCGCCAGCGGTCCTGGGCGGCCTCCGCGTCCCATGCCGCGCGCTCCGCGACGGTCTTGGCGTAGTGGTAGGGGTTGTTCTCCACCGTGCTGGTGGTGTTGAAGTACCGTTCCGAGAGGACCGCGTCGTCCATGTCCAGGACGTCCGCGTAGTCGCCGAAGATCGCGCCCACGGTGGAGGTGAGGACGAGCCGGTCGACCGTGGGCGTCCGTTCGACGGCCGCCAGCACGTTGCGCGTGCCCAGCAGGGCCGGGTCGACCATGTCCCGGCGGCCGTCCTTGATCTTCTCCGGCATGCGGAACGGCGACGCCACATGGAACACCACCCGGCAGCCGCTCATCGCCTCGTCGAAGGCGCCCTCGGTGAGCAAGTCGGCCTCGAACAGCGACAGTCGGCCCGGATGCGCGTCCTGCATCTCCCGCAGCGGCCGTACCTTCGCCGTGTCGGCCGTGCTGCGCACGGTGGCGTGGACCTCGTAGCCGCGCTCCAGGAGCCGGTTGACCAGATGGCTGCCGACGAACCCGCTGCCACCGGTGACCAACACGGCCGCCGACCCGTCTGCGCCCACCCTCACCCCTTCTCCCGCACGGAAGCCGGTCGATCACGGTAGCGGCGATCCCTGTGCACGGCCATGCGTTCGAGGGCACGGGGGACAGCTTCCCCAAGGGTGCAGCCGGGTACCGAACGGACCGTCTTCGGCCCGGCTGCGGTCATGCTCCGTTGCCGCGGAGGCGGATGACGTGCGGGCTGTCCTGGGCGTTGGTGGTGATCCTGAGGGCGCCGAGGAGTTCCCCTCCAGCAGGCGGGGTGAACGTGACGGCGATCGAGCGGGAGTCGCCGCCCCGCAGGACGGCACCGGTACACGTGTCCGCCGTCTTGACGAAGCCGGCTGTACCGTCGGCGATGTCGACACGTTCGACGGTCAGCGCTCCGGAGCCGGTGTTGGTCAGGTGGACCGTCCGGGGGGCGGAGGGGGAGGCGACCGCCTGGTCGCCGAAGTCGAGGGCGGCGGTGCTCAGTGCCGCGTGAGGAGCCACCCCCGTTCCGAGCAGGGCAGCGGTGTGGGTCCGGCCGAGACTGTCGGTGACGCGTACCTCGCCGGCGCGGGCGCCCTCCGCTGTCGGGAGGAAGATCACCCTGATCCGGCAGTAACCGTTCGGCCGCAGCACGCTGCAGGAGTGGTCGTGGCGGAAGTCGCCGCTGACCGCGAGGCTCTGGATGGTCAGCTCGGTGTTCCCGGTGTTGGCCAGCAGCAGGTCCTGTCGTGCGCTGAACGTGCCGACCGGCTGCGCCTCGAAGGTCAGCCCCGGCGGATCGAACGTCACCACCGTGCCCAGACCGGTGCCGGTCAGCGGCACCGAGAGGCCGGGCACGGGAGCCGCGCACCGCACGACGAGGTCGGCGTCCCGCATACCGATCGCCGTCGGCCGGAAGGTCACCCCGACCGCACAGGACCCTCCGGGGGCCAAGGGGCCGCCGCCGCAGCCCTGTTGGATCGCGTAGTCGCCCGCCGCGGCTCCCGTCACCGTCACCGAGGTCACGGTGATCGGATCGGCTCCGTTGTTGGTCAGGGTCACGTGTTGCGGCGTGGCCGTACTGCCCACGCGCTGCGGCGGGAAGCCGACCGCGGTCGGGTCGGCGCCGCACAGAGGCGCGGGGACGCCCGTGCCGGTGAGCGCGACGGTGCGGGGACTGCCGGAAGCGTTGTCGGTGATCCGCAGCTCCGCCCTGCGGGCTCCGAGTGCGCTCGGCGTGAACAGGACGGCGACCGTGCACGACCGCTCGGGCGTGATGGTCTCCCGTCGGCAGCGGTCCTCGGCGACCTGGAAGTCACCCGCGTCGGGTCCCACGAGATCGACGGCGCCGATCTCCAGATCGAGCACCCCCTCGTTGCTCACCGTCACCGTCCTGGGAAGCCCGTGGGTGGTGAGAGGCTGGTCGCCGAAGGCGAGTGCGGCGGGATTCAGCAGCGCGATCGGGGCGGCCACCCCGGTGCCCTCCAGCGCGACGGCGACGGGTCCGTCCAGCGTGTCGCCGTCGAGCGTGACAGTGCCGGCCAGCGGGCCGGCGTGTCCGGGGATGAAGACCACGTCCAGAGTGAGGCTTCCGCCGGGTGGCAGGGCGGTGTCCGGCAGCGGCGTGAGGACACGCCACTCCCGGCTGATCGCGAGGCGAATCCGTGCAGCCGGGCGGGACCCGGTGTTGGTGACCGTGATCTGCTGCGCCGTACTGGCCGTCCGGATCTCCTGCGGGCCGAAGACCAGCCGGGCGGGCGCCGCTTCGAGGCGTGGGCCCACCCCCATGGCGCTGATCGTGAGGGTGCGGCGGTCGGTGAACCTGGCAGGGGCCGACGTATCACTCGTCTCCAGGACCAGCGCCGCCTCCACCGGGCCGACGGTGCGCGGCGAGAACCACACGGGGAAGGAGCGCGACGCGCCCACCGGGACCCGGCGGTCCGACAGCACCATGGGCGCGCCGAAGCCTTTCGCGGCACCGTCGCCGTCGATGAACAGCTCGTCGATGACGGCGTCGATCGAACCCTCGTTGCGAACGAGCACGGTCCGGGGCACCGTGGCTCCCGCCTCGACCTCCCCGAACGGTACGTCCGGCCCGGCCACCGCCGGTACGAGCGCCACGGAGAAACCGCGCACGTTCGCGCTCAGCTTCACATGGAAGCCGCCCAGGTCCGGGGTGTTCGTGTGGACCAGCAGCGTCCCGGCGTGGGGGCCCGTTTCGGTGGGGGTGAACTTCACCTCCAGCACCGCGAAGTCGCCCCGGGGAGCGGGCGAGCCGGTGAGAGTCACGTCCAGGTTCTTCTTCCTGCCACGTGTGCCCCACAGTGGCGAGTCGGGTTCGTCCTCGGTGCGGAAGTCCCCGGAGAATCCCTGCGGGGAGATACGCAGCCCTCCTGTGCCGACGTTCTTGCAGAAGATCCGGGCCGTCCTTGTCCTGCCGATGTCGACGGTCCCGAGGTCCCAGACGGGTTGCGGCACTTCCAGGACCTTGGTGCCCACCGGCAGGTCGGGCAGGTCGGGGGCGGTCACGGGGCGCCCGATGTAGATCTCGGCGAGGGGGTACTCGTCCTGCAGCTGTACGAACCGGCCCACGGACGGGGTGCCCGCCAGGTCGACGAGGAACAACAGGTAGTAACCGGGCGGCGCCACCCGGCCGTTCGGCGGCATCAGGACGGTGATCGCGTCGTCCTCCCGTCGCGTGATGTGCAGGGCGACGAGCCGCTGGTCGGGATTGAAGGCATGGGTGGCCGAGCCGCAGCGGATCAGGTGCACCCGCCGGATCCTGCGTGCCTCGGGCGTCGGGACCCGGAACTCCTGGCCGTGTCCGGCCCCGATCAGCAGCCTGCCGACAGCGGGGCGCCCGGCGGGCACGATCGCCCCCGCCTCGTCGCGAGTGAAGAGGTACGGCGGCGAGTAGATCTCGATCCTCAGCTCCCGCGCATCTCCTTTCGACGGGTCGTCCTTGCGGACTCCGCCCTGGTTGCGGTCGCTGTCGTGGTTGGAGCCCGCGATCCAGACCCGGCCGTCGGGCAGGAGCAGCGCCACCGAGTGATAGACCCGCGCGATCCGGTTCGGCGACTCGGCCAGCTTCTCCCAGGTGTCGGACTCGGGGGTGTAGCGCTCCGCCCAGTGCACCGCGTTCTCGTCCCTGCCGCCGCCGTAGACGGGAAGGCGTTCCGAGGTCGCTCCGCCGACCACCAGGACAGACGCGTCGGGCAGCAGGACGGCGTTCGCGTACGCCCGGTACGGATCGGGCCGTCGCTCCCCTGTGGGGCGCCAGCCGAGATGGGCGTTGTGAGGTTCGAAGAACTGGGGCCGGCGCTGTCCGCAGACGAGGATCCGGGCACCGTAGTGCGGCGGGACCAGAGGGAGCAGTACGGAGGGGAACGCAGCCCGGGCGTAGATGTTGAACGGCCAGAACGGGTCACCGGCCTCCCCCGGGGACTGTCCTGCCGGAGGCGGCGGGCCGAGGTCGGCGGTGGTCAGGCGCGCCGGGTCGATGTTCCTGGTCCGGCGGTGACCGCCGACGCGCAGGGCCGTGGACGAGAAGATCCGCCCGTCGGGCAGCTGGTGCAGCCGTGGGTAGTACACCATGGGGCGGATCTCCTTCCCGAAGTAGTGGGTGACGCCGCCCGTCTCCTCCAGAGGCGGGGCAGTGAGCACGGGGGCCGACCAGGTGCAGTCCGCCGGGTCGAAGATCTCGATGCGCGTGTTCTCGTGCGGCCCCCGGTCGCCGCCGTGGCCGCCGAGGACGAGGGCACGGCCGTCCGCGAGGGTGATGCACGTCGGGTACCAGCGGCCTCCTGCCATGGAGTCGACCGAGCGCCAGCGCTCGCTGCGCCAGTCGAAGATGAGGGCCGTATCGGTCCCGGTGAAGTGGTCGACCTTCGCATGGTCCGGGTGGGCCTTGTCCTCGTAATGCTCGGTTCCGCCCACGACGAGCAGGTTGCCGCTGGGCAGCAGGCAGTGACCGGCGCAGAAGAGGTCGTCCGTCAGGGGCCCGCCGGCCAGGCGCACCTCGTTGGTCACCGGATCCCACAGTCGGGTCGCGTTGATGACGCTCGCCGGGTCCGGTGGGGCCTCGTCGTGCTCGGAACCGCTGAAGTAGAGCACTTTGCCCGACGGCAGTAGCGCGGCATGCACGGCGAGGATCTGCGCATTCGCCGTGACCAGTTCCCAACTTCCCTGTCCGGCAGGCATCTCGGCGCCTCACCCTCCCCCTGGCGGCCCGTCCCCCTGGGCCCTTGTCGACACGCTAGCCGTGGCCTCGGCGCGCCAACCAGGTCCGGCCGGGCGTAAAGCCCCTACGCGCGGGGGGAGTTCCGGTGTCGACCGCACGTACGGGTGCGTTCGCGTCACCCCTGGAAAACCAGCCATGGCACGTTGTGTACGACTCGGGGAGGTCGTATGGGCGTGCGACCTGTCGAACGGCGTGGATCATGGACCTCCGGCGGGACTTGAGGGCCGCACGGGGCCGGAGGGTGGCACCCCCTGTGCAGAATCCGTGAACCAGCTGGCCGGGGCGCGCCGGTGTGATGTGAGGATGCCGCGAGAGGGCCTTCACCAAATCCCCTCCTCGGGTGGCCTGAAGGCGCCTTGCTCGGTCAACTTCGAACAAAGCAAGGTGGGTTGAGCACTTGAGCATCAGGAGTCACAAGCGCGCTGCTTGAGCCGTGCGGCCGACCGCCCACGGTGATGACGGGGGAAAACTGTTGCGGTGCACGTGAGTGGCGTCGCCCGTGTGGGTGGCGTTTTCGTGCCCCGAGTCGGGAATGCCTCCCTCTGCCATCTCTTGGTGCCTTTGTCCGGTACCCGAGACAGGGAGTAGGAGGGGGAATGCCGATGAGCGCGGTCAGCGCCGCCAAGCCGACGTATCCCGGCGTCTACGTCGAAGAACTTCCCAGCAGCACCCGCACGATCTCGACCCTGACCACGTCCGTGACGGCCTTTGTGGGCCACACCCGACGGGGTCCGCTCAACGAGCCGGTACGCGTCACCAGCTTCGCGGAGTTCGAGCGCCGCTTCGGCGGCCTGAGCGCGCAGAGCGCCGTCGGCTACGCGGTCCACCAGTTCTTCGGTAACGGCGGCACCGTCGCGGTGATCGTCCGTGTCGCCAAGGCCGGCAGCGGCAAGGCCGCCTGCGTCACCCTCAAGTCCACCGAGGGCCACAGCGAGGGCCCGGTCCTCGAAGTGCACGCCAAGGAGCCCGGCGTCTGGGGCAACGGCCTGCGCGTCGCCGTCGACCACGACACGCCCTGCCCCGACGAAACCTTCAACCTGCGTGTCTACGACGCCAAGGGCGACGCCCGCGAGAGCTTCACGGGTCTGTCCATGGACCCGGCGAACGGCCGCTACGCGCAGACCGTGATCAATGCGGGCTCCAAGCTGATCCGCGTCGAGGTCGTCGGCGAGGGCCGCCCCGACCCCTCCGGCACCGTCTCCAAGCCCTTCGGCGACGAACTGCCGAACCTGGAAGTCGACCTGACCGTCAAGATCGGCGAGGTGGAGCGCGAGTTCAAGCTCTACGACCCCGACTGCGACGGCGAAGCCCCCTGCTCCGTGGCCGAGTTGGCGCTGTTGCTGGAACGCAAGCTGCGCGCCCTGCCCGACGCGCCCGGCAAGCACGCCTTCGCGGGCGCCGAGGTCACCGCCTTCGGCCGCCGCATCCAGGTCGTCGCCGGCTCCACCGACCCCGAGGACGTCGTCCGCTTCCTCGGCGAGTGCGCCAACGACCTCGGCCTGGAGGCCTCCGTCAACCCGCCGGTCTTCCCGCTGGAAGGCGGCGAGGACGGCGAGGCGCCCGGCCCGCGTGACCTCATCGGCTCCGAGGGCGACAAGACCGGCATCCAGGCGCTGCGCGGCGTCGCCGACGTCAACCTGCTGGCGCTGCCCGAGCTCGCGGCGTACGAGAAGACCGAGGACGCGCTCACGGTGATCTCGGCCGCCCAGCGGCTGTGCGCCGAACGCCGGATCTTCCTCCTCGTCGACGCGCCGAGCACCTGGGTCAGCGTCGACACCGCACGCGCCGGGCTCGCCGCCTTCGACGCCGTGCGCGGCAACCACGCGGGCCTGTACTTCCCGCACCTGCAGCTCACCGACCCGCTCACGGGCCGGCTGCGCTCCTTCCCGCCGTCCGGCGCGGTCGCGGGCGTCATCGCCCGCACCGACTCCGAGCGCGGCGTGTGGAAGGCCCCGGCCGGCACCGAGGCGCGGCTCGCGGGCGTGCACTCGCTCACCGTCAACCTCACCGACCGCGAGACCGGTCTGCTGAACCCGCTCGGCGTCAACGTCCTGCGGACCTTCCCGCTGACCGGCCCGGTGGTCTGGGGCGCACGCACGCTGGAGGGCTCGGACGCGCTCGACAGCGAGTGGAAGTACGTGCCCGTACGGCGGCTCGCCCTCCACGTGGAGGAGAGCCTGCAGCGCGGCCTGCAGTGGGTGGTGTTCGAGCCCAACGACGAGAACCTGTGGCAGCAGATCCGGCTCGCCGCCTCCTCGTACCTGCACACGCTCTTCCGCCAGGGCGCCTTCAAGGGCGGCACCCCGCGCGAGGCGTACTTCGTCAAGTGCGACAGCGACACGACGACCGCCGAGGACATCGAGAACGGCATCGTCAACGTCCTCGTCGGCATCGCACCGGTGCGGCCGGCGGAGTTCGTGATCGTCAAGATCCAGCAGACGTCCGGGCAGTTCGCGCTCTAGGCGCGGGGAATCGTGGAGAACTGAAGGAATCCGATGGCTGAGTTCACGGTCAACGCGCATCGCTTCGACCCCTACAAGAACTTCAAGTTCCTGGTCCTGTGGGACGGTCGTACGGTCGCCGGCATCAGCAAGATCAGTCCGCTGAAGCGGACGACGGAGGTCGTCAAGCACCGGCACGGCGGCGACCCGTCGTCGCCCCGCAAGTCGCCGGGCCGCTCCGAGTTCGAGGGCATCACCCTGGAGCGCGGCGTCACCCACGACCCCGAGTTCGACCGCTGGGCCAACAAGGTCTGGCAGGTCGGCGCGGGGCTCGGCTCCGAGGTGTCCCTCGCCGACTTCCGCAAGGACATAGTGATCCAGGTCCTCAACGAGGCCGGCCAGGTCGCCGTCTCCCACAAGCTCTACCGGACCTGGCCGAGCGAGTACCAGGTCCTCGGTGAGCTGGACGCCAACGCCAACGCGGTGGCCATCCAGTCGCTGAAGCTCGAGTGCGAGGGCTGGGAGCGGGACTACGAGGTGCCCGAGCCGGAGGAGCCCTCCTTCCTCAACCCAGCTTGAGCAGTGGGTAGTCGAGGGGGGACGAGATGGCGATCACGGGGGCGGCCGAGCTGCTGGCCACCTGGGAGGCGGGCCTCGCCGAGGCACCGACGGGCCGCGCCCTGCTCCTGCACCGCACGGCGCGCCCGGACGTCGACGCCGCGAGCCTGCCGGTGCTGCCGGTGGGGGAGCGCGAGGCCGACCTGTTCGCGCTGCGCCGGGCCCTGTTCGGCGAGCGGATGCAGGTGCGGCTGGCGTGCGCCGCGTGCGGGGAGGACATGGAGTTCGACCTGGACGCAGGAGAGTTCGCGCGGTCGCTGGGCGGGAGGGGCGGTTCAGCGGCCGGGCGGCGCGGCGCGGTGGACGGGGGTGACCCGTCCGCCGGGCCCGTCGTGCGGGTCCAGCAGGACGGCTGGGACGTCGAGTTCCGGCTGCCCGGGGTCGCCGACCTGACGGCGGCGGCCCGGGCGGCGGACCCGCGCGCCGCCCTGCTCGCCCGGTGCCTCGTCTCGGCGGTGCGCGACGGCACGGCCGTGGGCGCCGGCGACCTGCCCGTCCCGGTCCAGCGGCGGATCGCCGAGGCCGTCGAGGCCGCCGACCCGGCAGCCGACGTGACGCTCAACGTCGCCTGCCCCGAGTGCGGCGCGAGCACCCGGGCCGAGCTCGACATCGCCTCCTACCTCTGGACCGAACTGGACGCCTGGGCACGGGACCTGCTGCTCGACGTCCATCTGCTCGCCACCTCCTACGGCTGGAGCGAGCCGGAGATCCTGGCGCTCAGCCCGCTGCGGCGCCGTTACTACCTGGAGCTGTGTGCGGATGTCTGACGCCGAAGGGGCGCCGGTTCCCGACTTCCTCGACCGGCTGATCGCCCGGCACGCCCCGGCCGCCGCCGGGCCGCGCCCGGGTGTGGTGCGGGTACGTCCCCGGCTGCCCGGCCCGTTCGAACGGGTGGAGGCGGTACGGGCCACGGCACCGGAACCCGACGACGCAAGCGACCTGCTGTGGCCGTCCAGCACGCCGTCGGACGTACGGCAGGACGCGGCGCCGCGTCCGGTGACGCCCGCCGCCCGGCTGCACACGGAACGCGAGCGGACGGTCGTACGCACCGAACACGCCCCGGCGGACCCGGCGCCGCAGCCCGCACCGAGGGCTCTGCCCGAGGCGCCGCTGCTGCGCCCCGTCGCGCCGGTCACCACGGGCCCGCGCCCGGCGCCCGACGCCGCGCACCGGGCGGCGGGCCGGAGCCGTGCGGACCACGGCTCCGCCCAGAACGTGGCGTCCGTGCCCATCCCCCCGGGCACGGACGCCACCACCCACGCCGCCGTGTCCACCCCACTGCGGCCGAGCGCCGCGGACACGGCGGCGGCCCGGGACGCCGTACGGCAGGCCGCGGCCAGGCGGCCCGGGAAGGCGCCCGAGCAGGTGGTTCAGGTGCAGATCGGGCGGCTGGAGGTGACGGCCGGACCGGCACCGTCCGGCGGCGGCCGGCAGCGCACGCCCGAAAGGAGCCGTACGGGGGCGACCTTGAGCCTCGCGGAGTACCTGGCGCGAGGGCGGGAGTGACATGGAGCTGCTTCGGCAGGACGACGAGACAGACCGAGGAACCGAGGAACTGACTTCATGAGCAACGCACTCGCCATCGCCCATGTCACCCAGGCCCTCGCCCTGCTGCTCGAGAACAACGTGGGTCCGGAGTTCGGCGAGGCCGTCAAGGTCGAACCGCGCAAGCCGCCGGCGGAACCGCCGGACCAGCCCACCATCAACGTGTTCCTGTACCAGGTCACCCCCAACACGTCGATGCGCAACAACGACCTGCCGACCCGGGCCTCCGACGGCACGCTGGTCAAGCGGCCGGCCGCCGCGCTGGACCTGCACTACCTGATCAGCGCGTACGGCGACGACACGGAACTGGTCGGGCAGCGGCTGATCGGCGCCGTCGTGCGCACCCTGCACGAGATCCCGATCCTGCCGAAGGACGTCATCGAGCAGGCCGGCGAACGGCCGTACCTGTCGGGCAGCGACCTCGTGGAGGCGGCGCAGCGCGTGCGGTTCTCGCCGACGGTGATGGACATCGACGAGACGTCGAAGCTGTGGGGGATGCTCTACCAGACGCCGTACTCGCTGTCGGTGGTCTACCAGGCGTCCCTGATCTTCATCGACGGGCGTGAGACACCGGTACCGGCGAAGCCCGTGGAGCGGCCAGAGGTACGGGTGCTGCCGTTCGGGACGCCCGGGGCTCCGGTGCCGCCGATGATCGGTGACGGCACGTCAACTCGCGCTTCGAGCAGTGACGTTGAGGTCGCCGACGGCCCAGAGAAGGCCGAGGCACCTCAGAAGTCCGCCGCCAGGACAACGGCGAAGGCTCCGGCCAAGGTGCCGGCGGAGGCCCCGGCCGAGGTGCCGGTGAAGGCAGCTGCCAAGACGGCGGCGAAAACGCCCGCGAAGGCGCCCGCCAAGGCTCCGGCACGAGCCCGCAAGGCGGCGCAGCCGAGCAAGTCGACACGGCAGGGCGGGACCGCGCGCGGCACGCAGACGGACGGCGGGGCCGAAGGCACCGAGAACTGAGACGGCATGGGAACGACGGGGGCAGGTGAGGACATGGGGACGAACGAGCCGGGCACACCCGGTACGCCGGGTACTTCGGCGACGGCGGACGGACACGACGCCGGCGCGACGCTGACCGCGGAGATCCGGCGTGTCCTGACCCGCATCGATGCCCACGCGGCAGGCGCCGGACAGCCCGACGCCGAGCCCGGCGCCCCGAACGCCACCGGCTCCGCGACTCCGGCTCCCCTGGCCGCCCCGGGCACCGCCCCCCTCGACGCCCTCGTCGGCTGCTTCGGCCTCACCCCCTTCGAACGCGACCTGATCCTCCTCACCGCCGCCGACGAACTCGACCCCACGACAGCGGCCCGGTGCGCTGCCGCCAGCGGTGATCCGCAGCGGGCGTACCCGACCTTCTCCCTCGCCCTGGCCGCCCTCGCCGAACCGCACTGGAGCGCGCTCACCCCCGTGGCCCCGCTGCGGCGCTGGCGGATCGTCGAGCTCGACGACGAGTCCCGGCTCACCACCTCCCGGCTGCGCCTGGACGAGCGCATCCTGCACTTCCTGCTGGGCTCCCCCTACCTGGACGCCCGCCTGCACGGCCGCCTGCGCCGCACCCCGGTGCCGGAGCAGCTGCCGCCGTCGTACGACGTGGCCGCGAGCCGTGCCGCCGAGGGCTGGACGACGGGGGCGAGCCCGGGCGCGCCGCTGCTCGTCGAGGTGACCGGCGGCGACCTGCGCAGCCGCGCCGACATCGCCGCCGCGGCGGCCGCGCGGTCCGGACTGGGGCTGTACGCCATGGGCGCCGAGGACATCCCCACCGACCCCGCCGAGCGCGACCGGCTGGCCCGGCTGTGGCAGCGCGAGGCGATCCTGCTGCCCGCCGCCCTGCTCGTCGAGGTCGGCGAACTGGACCGCGACCAGCGGGCGGCCACGGAGGCGTTCCTGGCCGGGGCCGCCGTGCCCGTCGTCGTGTCCAGCGAGGATCCGCTGCGTACGGACCGGCCGCACGGCGCGCGGGTGGCCGTGCCGCGTCTCGACGACGAGGAGCAGGTCGAGCTGTGGGCGCAGGCCTTCCACCCCGTCGCCGACCTCGACGACGGTGAACTGCGCTCCCTGGTCGCCCAGTTCCAGCTGCCCCCGCACGTCGTACGGTCCGCCGCAGCCACCGTGCGCCGACGGCTGCCGTACGAGGACGAGCTGGACGCCGCCCAACTCGCCTGGCGCGCCGGTCTCGAGGAGGCCCGCGTCGGCATGGACGAGCTGGGCCGCCGTATCGAGCCGGAGGCCGGCTGGGACGATCTGGTGCTGCACGAGCGGCAGTTGAGCGTCCTGCGTGAGATCGTCGCGCATGTACGGCAGCGGGCCACCGTCCACCAGGAGTGGGGCTTCGCCGGCACCCTGCGCCGCGGCCTCGGCGTCACCGCGATGTTCGCGGGCGGCTCCGGCACCGGCAAGACGCTGGCCGCCGAGGTGATGGCGAAGGAGCTCGGCCTCGACCTGTTCGTCATCGACCTCTCCCAGGTCGTCAGCAAGTACATCGGAGAGACGGAGAAGAACCTCCGCAGGGTCTTCGACGCGGCCGAAAGGGGCGGCGCGCTCCTGCTCTTCGACGAGGCCGACGCCCTGTTCGGCAAGCGCAGCGAGGTCAAGGACAGCCACGACCGGTACGCCAACCTCGAGGTCAGCTACCTGCTGATGCGGATGGAGGCATACCGCGGCCTCGCCATCCTCACCACCAACATGAAGAAGGCCCTCGACACCGCCTTCATGCGGCGCATCCGCTTCGTCGTCGACTTCCCCTTCCCGGCCGAGCACGAGCGCGCCGAGATCTGGCGCCGAGTGCTGCCGTCGCGGGCCCCGCTGAAGGACATCGATCCGGACCTCCTCGCCCAGCTCACCGTCGCGGGCGGCTCGATCCGCAACATCGCCCTGTCCGGCGCCTTCCTCGCCGCCGAGGAGGGCGACCGGCTGCAGATGCGGCACATGCTCGCGGCCGCGCGCACGGAGTACCTGAAGCTGGAGCGCTCCTTGACGCCGACGGAGGTCCGCGGATGGGTGTGAACAGGGAACCGGCCGGGACGACCCCGAGCCGGGCGGTGGCGTCCGCTCCGTCGGAGCCCCGCGAGATCCGCGTGGAGATCGGCGAACTCGCCCTTGAGGGTTTCCGCGTGGACCCCGAGCGGGTCACCGCCGCGTTCGAACAGGAGCTGACCCGCCTGGTCCGCGTGCACGGCGTTCCGCTGGCCGCCGACGGCGCCCTGACCGTTGACGCGCTCACCGGCCTCCCGCCCCTGCCCGCCGGACTGTCCGCCCGCCGCCTCGGCCAGGAGCTGGCCCGCGCAGTGCACGAGGGGCTCAGCGGCCACGGGGAGGTGACGCGGTGAGCAACTCGCAGTCCCAGGACTCCCGTTCGGAGCAGTCGGCCGAACAACGCCGCCGCAAGCGCAAGGAACGCGCCGCCAAGTCCCGTACCCCGGAACCCAAGGACATCGTCAGCGGCGCCGGTCAGCCCCTCGACCCCGGCGTTCGCCGCGAACTGGAGGAGCAGCTCGGGCACGACCTCAGCCGCGTCCGCCTGCACACCGACCGCGACGCCGGGCAGCTGACCGAGCTGCTCGGCGCCGACGCGGTCGCCGTCGGCCAGGACATCTTCTTCCGCGAGGGCACCTTCAAGCCCGGCACCGACGAGGGCCGCCGCCTGCTCGCCCACGAGCTCCTGCACACCGTGCAGAACCCGCACGGCCTCGGCACCCTGCGCGCCGGGCGTGAGCTGGGCGCGGTGAGCCTGCCGCAACAGGCGATCGAGCGGCAGGCGGAGTCGGCGGTGCAGGATCTCGTACGTCCGGAGACGGCGCGTACGGAGGACTCCGCCCCGGACGTCGAGGAGGGGCAGGCCACGCCCGGCTGGCTGCGGTACGCCACCGTCGACGCCGACCGCAACCGGGCCGAGGCGATCGACCCGGCGACCCTCGTCGACCGCCTCGCGAACTCCGTCGTACGTTCCCTGCGCGGCGACCCCGAGGACCTCTCCCAGCGCACCCGCAAGCAACTCGCCCGACTGCCCGAGGAGTTGCTCGACGGCGTCCTCGTCCGCCTGGAGAACCGTCTCCTCGCTCCCGAGCACGACCGGGTTCTCGACCTGGTCGACGAGATCGAGGCGTACGACGACTACGCCGAGGACGGCCTCGAGCGGGGCGCGCACGACGCCCCCGAGATCGAGCCGGACACGGCGCAGGAGGTGCGGACCGAGCGCGAGAACGCCCTGCGGACGGTCGAGGAGCGGCGCACCGAGGAGGAGCGGCCGGGCCTGGCGCCCGGGCCGGAGAAGGAGCAGGCCGTCGAGGAGGGCGCGGCCGGCAGCACTCCGCAGAACGGCGGCACTCGCGAGCACGGGACCACTCCGCAGGGCGGGGGTGCGCCGGGCGGGTCGCGGCAGGAGCCGTCGGCGGGGCGGGGTTCCGGGGCCGGGTCGGGGGCGACCGCCGGCTCGAGGTCCGGTACCGGCTCTGCGTCCGGAGGGGGCGACGCGCGCGAGGGGCAGTCCTCGTCCGCCTCGTCGGGGTCGGCCGGCGGCCGGCAGCAGGGGGAGAAGCAGTCGGCCGAAACGGCGTCGGGCAAGGGCTCGGCGGAGGGCGGTAAGGACAAGTCCGGGGCCGCGGACGGCAAGGAGAAGGACAAGGGCGGTCAGGAGCAGACCGCACGTCAGGACGCGGCCGCCGCGAGCAAGGAGGAGTCCGCGGCGAAGAACCGCCCGGGTGCCGCCGAGGCCGCCGTGGCCGGACGGCAGCTGAAGCAGCAGGACAAGCGGGGACAGCAGAAGCCGACCGGTTCGCCGACGGCGGCGGGCAAGGACACGCAGCTGCCCGGCAAGCTCAGCACGCTCGACGGCAAGCGCAACCAGGATCTCGCCGGCCTGGAGGAGGAGGCCGACGAGGACCCGTTCGGTTCCGGCAGTGAGTCGGAGGTCGAGGTCGGGGGAGGGGAGCCGAGCGCCTGGGACGTCAAGCTCCAGCCGGAGGACTTCGTACCGCAGCAGGACCTCGACGTGTCCGCCGTACCCACCGCGGACAAGCTGGACCCGTCCACGCCCGCCACCACGCAGGCGGCCCCGTCGTTCCCCGCTCCGCCGCCGACCAGGGCCGAGCAGGTGCAGGCCGAACGGGAGGCGGAGGACGCCGAGGACGAGGCGGCCGAACCCGAGGAGGAGACGGCCGACGCGGCCGTGGAGCCGGAGTCGTCGGCCCCCGAGACGGAGGGCGGGCCCGACAGCGGTCTCGGAACGGGCGGCTTGGCACTGGAGCGGGCCACCACCGCCCCGCCCGCGCCCGGCACCCGCGACCCCAAGAGCGGCGACGACCCGAAGGCGGGGCCGGTGGCGGCCCAGACCACGGTGCAGGAGGCGCCGGGCAAGCAGGAGGGCAAGTCCGAGGGCGGCACGGCGGCCAAGGAGTCGGCCGACAAGGAGGAGAAGGGCACGGCCGCGGCGGGCGACAAGGGTGGCGCCGCGCCGGAGAAGGAGTCTCAGCAGGCCAAGGGCGGCCAGTCGGCGCAGGGTGACGCCGGGGCCAAGGAAACTGCCGGGGGCAGCGGCGCCGGTGGTGGCTCGGCCGAGGCCGGTGGGCAGGGCGCACAGAGCGAGCAGAGTGCGGGGTCCGCGCAGGACGCCTCCGCTGTCGGGGCCGGAAGCACGGCGCCGGGCGCGTCCGGCGGCGGTACGGCGAACTCGTCGGGGCCGGCCGGGACTTCCGGGGGAGCTGGTGACGAGTCGGCGACCGAGGCGCCGGCGCAGGAGAGCCGTACGCAAGCGCCTGCTCGTACGGAGCCGTCGGCGGCGCCCGCGCGACCCGCATCCGCGCCCGCCGCCAGTGCGAAGTCGGAGCCCGCGTCGGCCAAGGCGGCCCCGGAACCGAAGGCCGAGCCGGAGAGCGCACCGGCGCCGAAGGCGGCGTCGTCCGGTGCTGCGCGTGGCGGTGGCGGCGGCGCGGGTGGCGGCGGTGGCGGCGCGGGCGGCGGTGGGGCCGCACCGGCTCGCGGCAAGGGAAAGAAGGACTCCGCGCCGGTGCCGAACCTCGCCGGGGTGTCCCCGGAGGCGGGGCTGGCGACGGCCTCGAAACTCAAGCCGCACAAGGCACTTCAGGCGATGGGCGGGGTCGGCGGCGCGGTGGACCGTTCCGTCGGTGACGAGCACAAGGAGCTGGCCTCCGCACCGCCCTCGATGCAGCGTCCGGCGGGCGCGCCGCAGACCCTGCAGGGCAAGCCGAGGACGGACGCCCCGGCCGAGTACTCGCAGGACAAGCCGCAGGAAGCCCAGGCACCGGAGCAGGAGAACGCCGAGGTCACGGGCGCCAAGGAGCCCGAGGGCCAGATCGAGGCGGAGAAGGCCGAGGAGCCCGGCGGCTGGGACACCTTCAAGATGGCCCTCGGCTTCGGCATCGGCAAGGTCGCGAGCTGGCTCGGCTTCGAGGTGGACCCGCAGGAACTGGCCGCCAAGTTCGCCGGGTTGCCCACGAAGGACGAGGCGCTCAAGCAGGCACAGGCCGGCAACGCGCCGGGCGTGGAGATGAAGGGCGCGGCCGAGCAGACGGCCGGTGAGCAGGACGGCCATGTCGACGCCAAGGGCCAGGAGACCGTGGCCACGGCCCGCGACGACTCCGGCCGGGCGATGGGCGAGGACCAGGTCTACCCCAACGCCCCCAAGGAGGAGCTGAGCGCTCAGATCCCGGGGGCGCAGGGCGGCGAGGGTGTGGCGGTCGAGGGCGGCGGCGCGACGGGTGCCGTACCGCCGGAGGCGGCCTCGGAGGTGGCCGAGCACGAGCAGGGGCCGCAGTTCCAGGCGGCGTTCAGCGACGGTCAGAAGTCCATGTCCGAGGGCCGGCAGGCCAAGGACCGGGACTTCCGTGACTCGCAGGCCAAGCACAAGCGGCAGGTCGACGCCGAGATCGCGCAGAACACCGAGACGCAGGCCGGTGAGCGCGAGAAGGCGATGGGTGAGGTCACCGCCCAGCGGGAGGACTGGCGCAAGGAGCAGGACGCGGAGCTCAAGAGCCTCGGCGACAAGAAGACCGAACGGCACGACAAGGTCCGCAAGGACGTCGAGGACAAGGAAAAGCAGACCGACGACAACGTCGAGAAGGAGAAGGAGGGCAGCGACAAGAAGATCCAGGACGAGAGCGACAAGGCGGAGCGCGACGCGGAGAAGCAACGCGACGGTGCCGTCCAGGACTCGGGCAACTGGATCACCAAGGCCTTCGACTGGATCAAGCAGAAGGTCATCGAGATCAAGAACGCGATCGTCCGCGTCATCCGGGCGGCGCGGGACGCGGTCGTCGGTTTCATCAAGAACTTCAAGGACACGGTCGAGCGCTGGATCAACGAGGCACGCAAGGGCATCGTCGAGGCGATCAAGAACCTCATCAAGGACCTGATCGAGTTCGCGGTGGCGATGGTGCGGGCGGTGATCGAACTGGCGGCCCGCATCCGCAAGTTCATCACGGACCTGATCGCGGCGGCCATCGCCCTCGTCAACCGCCTGGCCGAGGCGCTGAAGAAGGCGATCAGTGACCTCCTGAACGCCATCGGAAAACTCCTGAGCAGCATCCTGGACGTCCTGAAGAAGGCGCTCCTCGATGTGGTCAAGGCGATCGTCGACGCGGTGAAGGCGGTCCTGCAGTTCGCCTCGCGGATGCTGAGCGCGCTCGGCGAGTTCATGCTCATCGCGGTCGACTTCCTCTCCGACCCCGGTGGCTGGCTGAGCGGTGCCAAGAACTCCGCGGTGGACGGCGCGAAGAACCACCTGTTCCGCGAGGTCAAGGCGGCCGTCAAGGAATGGTTCCAGTCCAAGATCCAGGAGATCATCGGCATCCCGAAGGCCATCCTCGACAAGCTGATCAAGGGCGGCATCGCCCTGGACCAGATCGTCAAGGAGACCTGGGACGCCATCGTCCCCCAACTCCCCCTGATCATCGGCGAGATCGTCATCACCAAGGTCATCGCCAAGCTGATCCCGGGCGCGGGCTGGGTCATGGCGGTCATCGACGCCATCCGCACGGCCATCGGCGCCCTCGGCGAGATCCTGCGCGCGATGGGGGCGGTCCTCGACTGGCTGAAGGCGGTGCGCAGGGGTGGAGCCGGCGTCCTCTTCGCGAAGGCGGTGGCGGCGGGCATCGTGGCTTTGCTCGAACTCGCCTACGAGGCGTTGCTGAGCGGCATCGGCAAGTACGTGGCGAAGGTGGGGCGCCGCTTCAAGGACGTCGCCGCGAAGCTGGGCGGCAAGGGCAAGGGGGACAAGCCGCGCGGGGGCAAGGGGGCGGGGGCCGACGGGGCGGACGACAAGGGTGGGGACAGGAAGCCTCAGGCCGACCCGACGAAGAAGCCCGGGCCCGACGGGAAGACGGCTACGGCTACAACGCCGAAGCCGGGGCAGGGCAAGGACGGCGCGCCTGGGAAGCCCAGGACGCAGGGAGCCGACGCCAAGAAGCCCACACCTCCCACCACGAGCAAGGACAAGAACGGCAAGCCGAAGGACAACGACGAGAAGCCGGACACCAAGCCGACCCCGACGCCGAAGCCGAAGCCGAAGGCAGAACCCCCGGCCCGGCCGAAGCCCGAGCCGGACACGAAGCCGAAGCGCACCGACACCAAGGGCCCGGACAAGCTGAGGGACGACAGGGACGCAAGTACGCCCAAGTCCCAGGACGACAGGGGTACCAGGGGCAAGCCCAAGGACGCCGACGGCAAGTCGCCGGACAAGCCGAAGGACCAGGACCCGACCAAGCCGAGGTCCGAGGACAAGGGCACTCCGGGCAAGCGCAAGCCCGACGCGGATCACGACAAGGGCAAGGACGGAGACAAGTCCGGCAAGCCGAAGAAGAAGGAAGAGGACGGCAAGCAGCCGAAGCCCAAGCACGATGCCAAGGGCACGGAGAAGACGAAGCGTGACGGGCGTGACGGGCGGAGGCCGAAGGACAAGGACCCGGAGAAGGAAAAGCAGGAGCGGAAGGAGAAGAAGGAGCAGCGGAAGAAGAAGGAGGAGTCGACGGAATCGAAGGAGGAACGGCTCCGGAAGATCGTCGCCAAGACGAAACCACGTGCCGACGCCAAACTGCGCAAGGGAGCCGGGTCGCTTCCTCTCAAGGCCATGCTGGCGGCGCAGCGCCTCTGGTACCGATTGACCTCCCACACTGTGGAGGGTGGGGACACCGAGGTCGTCAAGGCGCGGCTGAATCCAGAGAAGGAGGGAAGCGAGAAGCACAGACTGGCCAAGCAGTTCCAACTGGTGCAAAAGGCCCAGGAATTCGCCCGCAAACAGTCTGAAAAGGCGATACCCGCATCCTCGGAGACGCCGGCCCCCAGGGAGGGCACCAACACCTTTACTGCTCAACTCACTGAGCAGCCGCTTCTGCGGCAGTTCCCTGCCATCGATCAGGCCATGACCGCCGCGAAGGTCAATGAAGGCGGCGGAAGCGTTGAAGTGAAGGTGCCCAGCGCTGAACTTCTCCTGCGTTGGAACCGAGGGTTCAAGAATGACCCCGGTGGATTCCTGGCCACGTCGCACGGCTCAGGGCGCTATCAGGACCTGAGGCTGACCGCCAAGAAGCTCAAGAACTACAGGAAGTTCATCGAGGGCGTTGACGCCATTCAGCGTGGAGATTTCGCGGCAGCGGCCAAGACCGGTCACGACATGCAATTGATGATGGAGTTCGCGTTCCTTCGGACCATGGTGGAGTCTCGGAGGGAGCCGTTCATGAAGGTGATGGGTCAATCGGAGATCGGTTGGGCCAAGCGCGCCGACTCGGAGAGCCAGGCCCGCGCTCGCGTGGACGAGATTCTCAGCAGGGGGTTGATGACCCACAACAGGAACGTCGCGCTGGCCCGGGATCTGCGCGCTGCCGCGGAAATTGTGGCCCCCGGAGGTGAGGTCAACATGGACAAGCTCGACGACAAGGCTGTGCGAAAAGTCCTCAAGGACCCCATCCCGAGTGTGACGCGGAGTGTGCACAAGGGAGAGGTGAAGTGGGCCACGAAGCAGGAGCAGCGGGTTCCTGAGAAATCCGAGACCAAGACATCCGCGGAGTCCGGTAAGCAGCTCCTCGACAGAACTACTCTCTGGGTCGCGCGGATGACACCCGATGACGTACATGTCACGTTCGATGGATACGAGGACATGCTCGAGAGGATGCAGAAGATCGTCCGCGAGATAATGGAGCTCGATCCACAAGCCCTCGACCGGGCACCTAGGCTGTGGACTCCATGATCCTGCGCGTAAGGAGAAACACCGTCATGCAGTGGGGTGCGCACCGCGGACGCCGCATCATCCTCGCCGACGGCCTCGATGAGACCGACGTGGACGAGGCTGCGTCGCTCATGAACGCCGAAAAAGTGCGAGAAACGGTTGCTTCGGTGGAGATCGGCCTGTCACGAGAGGTGACGTGGCGAGTCGTCAACGACTATTACCTGCACTACGGCAGGGAGCATCCGTTCGGCGTCCACCTCGTCTTCGCTTCCGGGGCGGAGGAATCACAGGTGGCTGAACTGACGGAGATGCTGTCGGAGTACTTTGAACCGCCGAGCGATGAAGAGATTCTTGCCGCCGTCGACGCCAGCGATTCGGTCGAGCAGAAGCGGAGGTCTCTGGTTCGCCTCGGTATCGGGGCTCCCGCCGAGGAAGACCCGCGGTTCCTTGAGAAAATCATCGAGGCCATGCACTTCGATGACGAGCAGGTACGCGAGGGCGGACTGTGGGCGGCAGCGCACGCGCTGTGGCCAAGACTTCTCCCGGAGATCGAATCAATGAGTCAGGGCGAAGTGAATCCGATTCTTCGGGACCAGGCGAGCGCTCTTGCCGGGTACATGCGACAGGAGGGCATCACGCCGTGACCCGCTACGCCGACATCCCCAAACCCATCCGCTCCGGAATAGTCGTCGTCAACCCCGACACCGGCACCCCCCAGCGGATCATCGTCCTGCAGTTCAACCCGGACACCCTGGAACGCAGTGTCGCCCCCCAGTCCGCCGGCGACAGTGGTGACGCCGGAGGTGGTGGCACAGGTAGCGGGGACCGCAACGAAGCTCTCCGCCTCAAGGGCCCCGCCCAGGAGACCTGGAAGTTCACCGCCGAGATCGACGCCACCGACCAGTTCGAGATCGCCGCGCCCGACGGCATCCACCCGCAGCTCGCGACCCTCGAGATGCTGGTGCAGCCGACCGTCGCTCAGCTCCGCGCCGCGAGCAAGCTGTCGCAGAAGGGCGCCATCGAGATCAGCCCGATCGAGATGCCGCTCACCCTGTTCACCTGGGGGAGCAAGCGGGTCATGCCCGTGCGGCTCACCGAGCTCTCCGTCAACGAGTCCGCCTTCGACGTGAACCTCAACCCGATCCGCGCCTCCCTCAGCATCGGCATGAAGATCCTCACCGTCAGCGATCTCCCGGCAGGGCACCGCGGCGCCGACCTCTACATGGCGCACCTCGCCCAGAAGGAACGCCTCGCCGCGGCCGCACGCGGCGGCGGCCTCGGCTCGCTCGGGCTCGGCGGAGGCGGAGGCATAGGCGGCGGAACCGGAACCAACGTCGTGATCGGAAGGGGCTGAGCAGAGCACCATGGCCGACATCGAGCCGTACGAGAACGCCCTGGACGCCATCCCGGGCGCCCACCCCTACCCGCGCACCAGCCGGTACCACGATGCCGAGATCGGGATCCACCGACAGCCCGACGGCACCGAAGTCCGGTACACCAAGCGCCGCTTGCTCCCCCCGCTCGACGAGACCGCCCCGGACAGCGACGTCACTCAGCCCCACACCGTCGGCGCCGGCGACCGCCCCGATCTCCTCGCCCAGAGCTACTTCGGCGACCCCGGCCAGTGGTGGCAGATCGCCGACGCCAACCCCGTACTCGATCCACGCGAGTTGACCGACGAGGCCGGGCGCGTCATCGACATCCCGCTCGCCGGCGGGTTCCCCGGCGGCAGGGGAGACCGGCGTGTTTGATCTGCCCGTGGGGCAGGGCCCCGTCCACATCACGCTCCACATGGGGCCCAAGCTCGCCCGGCCCGTCCCGGCCGAGGTGACCGAGGCCCTGCTGTCCGCCCAGATCACCGCGACCGCGGGGGAGCGCAGCGGCTTCCAGCTGGCCTTCGACCTCACCAAGAACGGGATCATCAGCCGACGGCTCCTGCCCGAGGGGTTCTTCGACCCCAAGACCCGGATCATCGTCACGGTGACCGTGCGGGGCACCTCGGACGTGCTCTTCGACGGGCTGATCGTCCGCCACGAGGTCGGCGCGAGCAACCAGCCCGGCCACTCCACCCTCACCGTCACCGGGGAGGACCTGACGCTGCTCATGGACCTGGAGGAGCGCACCGCCCGGTATCCCAACCTGCCGCCGTCCGAACGGGTGCTCGCCATCCTGCGCCGGTACTCCGACTACGGCATCCGGCCCGACGTCTACACCGAGAAGGTCGCCCAGCCTCCGCACCAGGACCTGCGGGTGCACTACCAGACGCAGACCGACCTGCAGTACGTCACCGAGCTCGCCCGCGCCAACGGCTACACCTTCTATCTGGAACCCGGCCCCAACCCCGGCCAGTCCTCGGCCCGTTGGGGACCGGAGGTCCGCCTCGGCATCCGCCAGCACGCCCTCAACGTCAACATGGACGCCAACTCGACGGTCGACCAGCTGACGTTCGCGTACGACGGCACCGCGCGAGAAGAGCCGCAGGCCCGCTGGCAGAACCCCGAGACCCGGCAGTCGGCCCTGCTCCCGCAGCCGTCGATCAGCCCGCTGCGCCCGCCCCTCGGCAAGCGGCCCACCCCGGCCCTCAAGCGCAGGACCCTCTCCGGCACGGCCAAGCAGCAACGCGAGCAGGCCGAGGCGGAGTTGCTGGCCCGTGCCGCCGTCTCCGCCGACGTCGTCTCCGGCTCCGGTTCGCTCGACGTGATCCGGCACGGCTACATCCTCCAGCCGCGCCAGCTCGTCGGCGTACGCGGCTCGGGACGGGCGTACGACGGCGACTACTTCGTCAAGTCCGTCACGCACAACCTGCGCCCTGGCTCGTACCAGCAGAACTTCACCCTCTCCAGAGAGGGCTTGGAAGCGCGCAGCGACTACGTCCGGCCCTGACGCCCACGCACCTCACGACCCACCAACCAGGAGCACCTCCACCATGGCGGCACCCAGCAATCGCTACCTCGGCAAGTTCCGCGGCCGGGTCGTCAGCAACGACGACCCGCTGCGCATCGGGCGTATCACCGTCGAGGTCCCGGACGTCCTCGGCGACGAGCCGTCCACCTGGGCGCTGCCCTGCCTGCCGTTCACCGGGCCCGAGTCGGGCCAGTTCGTGGTGCCGCCGCCCGGCGCGGGCGTGTGGGTGGAGTTCGAGCAGGGGGACCCGAGCTTCCCCGTGTGGACCGGCTGCTGGTACGGCGCCGCGGAGGAACTGCCTCCCGACGCGCGGCGGGAGCTGGCGGCCGACGCGCCGAACAAGCCGGTCGTCGTGCAGACGCCGCAGGCGCACAAGCTCGTCATGAACGACACGCCCGGTGCCGAGCAGGGGATCCTCCTGCAGGCCCAGGGCGGCGCGTACATCCGTATCACCAAGGAGGCCGTGGTCATCGCGACCGGCGCGGGAGCGGAGGTCATTCTGCGCGGCCGTGAAGTGACCATCAACGAGGGCCAGTTGACCGTGCTCTCGAAGCGATGAGGAAGACGGGGGAACCAGGAACATGCCCGGGAGTCTGCTCGACGCCGACGCCGTGATCGGCTGCCCGCACGGCGGTCGCGTCACCGCCGCCGGCACACCCTCCGGCGGCGTACGAGCCGGTGGCGCCGCCGTCGCAACGGCCGCCCACGGCTACGTCGTCACCGGCTGCCCGCACACCGTCGACCGGGTGCCCTCGCCGTGCGTGTCGGTCCGCTGGACCGCCGACGGCACCGGCATCACCGTCGACGGCGCGCCCGTGCTGCTGGACACCTCCGCGGCCGAGTGCTTCAGCGCGGCCTTCGTGCCGCAGGGACCGCCTGTCGTCCAGGCCGCGCAGCGAAAGGTCACCGTCCGATGAGCCGTAACGTCAGCCGGCGTCCGCGCAGCGACATCGCCTTCCCCTTCCGCGCCGACCGCCGGGGCCGCACCGCGCACGCCACCCACGGCGAGCACGTCCACGACCTCATCGAGCAGTTGCTGTTCACCAGCCCCGGCGAGCGCGTGATGCGCCCCGACTTCGGCTGCGGGCTCCTGGACCTGGTCTTCGCCCCGACCAGTCCCGAACTCATCAGCACCCTCGAACTCTCGGTCCAGGCCTCGCTGCAGCGCTGGCTCGGCGATCTCATCGACGTGGAGGCCCTCGACGTGGTCAGCGAGGACAACGTCGTCCGCGTGTACCTGTCGTACGTCGTACGCGCCGACGGCGCCCGGCGCGACGACGTCTTCGAAGGGAGGGCCACGGCATGACCGGTACGGCCACCACCTCGCGCCGGGCGAAGGTCCGCGCCGCCCAGCTCAACGGCATCGACGCTGTCGAGGTCAGCGACGACGGGCTGCTGCTCACCGTCACCTTCCTCGGCAAGGCCCCGCACGGCCTGGTCCCCGAGAACGTCCGCATCGACGGCGGCCGCCGCATCACCGGCATCACCGCCGTCGACGTCAGCGTCGAGAGGGAGGAGGACGCCGAGCTCGACGACCGGCTCTACGTCACCCTCGACAAGGCCGGCGACACCTCCCGCTACCGGCTCTCCCTCGTCGAGACCGACCCGTACGGCCGCCCCGGCAGCGAGCCCTTCCGCGGCTTCGACCAGCGCTACCACAGCGCCACCTTCGCCTTCCGGCCCGACTGCCCGACCCCCTTCGACTGCAAGGAAGACGAGCAGGAGCCCGAAGGCTTCCCGTCGGCGCCGGTCATCGACTACACCGCCCGCGACTACGACACCATCCGCAAGCTGCTCCTCGACCGGCTCGCGCTCACCACGCCCGACTGGGTCGAGCGCAACCCCGCCGACCTGGGCATGACCCTTGTCGAGCTGCTCGCGTACACCGGCGACCAGATCAGCTACCAGCAGGACGCGGTCGCCACGGAGGCGTACCTCGACACCGCGCGTCGCCGCGTGTCCGTACGGCGTCATGTCCGGCTCATCGACTACGCGATGCACGACGGCTGCACGGCCCGCGCCTACGTCGCCGTCGAGACCGCCGGCGACCACACCCTCGCCCCGGGCACCTACCGCTTCGCCTCCGTCGACGTCCGCACCCTCGACCCGCACGACCGCCCCGAACCAGGCACCGTCATCGACGAGTCCGACCTCGGCGACCTGGACGAGCGCGGCTCGGTGGAGGTCTTCGAACCCGTCGTCACCGCCGACCCGCTCCAACTGCGCGTCGCGCACAACGCCATCCGCCTGTGGACGTGGGGCGGCGAGGTCTGCACCCTGCCGAAGGGCGCCACCTCCGCCACCCTGCGCGACGAGTGGGTCGACCCGGAGACCTGCCGCGAGCGCCGACTCGACCTGAATCCGGGCGACTTGCTCGTCCTGGAGGAGATCAAGGGCCCGCGCACCGGTACCCCGGGCGACGCCGACCCCAGCCACCGCCAAGCCGTCCGACTGACCTCCGTCACCCCCGCCGTCGACCGCATCGAGGACCAGCCGGTCCTGGAGGTCACCTGGGCCATCGAGGACGCCCTGCGCTTCCCGCTGTGCCTCTCCACCCGCGGCGGCCGCGACTGCCTGCCCGTCGAAGACGTGAGCCTCGCCCGCGGCAACGTCGTCCTCGTCGACCACGGCCGTACGCTGCACGGGCTGCCCGAGACGTTCACCGTCCCGCAGGTACCCGCTGTGGTCGCCCCCTGCGACCCCCCGGCCTTCGGCTGCTACGACCGCGACGAGGGCAACGCGCCCGCACGGCTCATCAACTCCCTCACGGACCAGGCGGAATCCGGCGAGGCGCTGACGCCGGACGACGTCCGTGAGCTGTTCCAGGTGGTCGGCGAGGAGGCGACCGTAAGGGCAGGCATCGGCTTGGAGCGCGCCGGGCAGCGCCACGAGCGCGTCGTCCCCGGCACCGCGTACGCCCAGGCCGGCGCCCTGCGCACGCTGCTCGCCCAGTCCGTCTACCCCGGCATCCAGCCCCGGTTCCGACCCGTCCTCGGCCGTGCGCCCGTGGCGCAGGCGGTGCCGTTCCCGCACGCCGGCACCGTCGCCGCCGGGCAGGCCGAGCGGATCGCCGCGATCCCGGGGCGGGTGCGGCAGCGGCTCGTCGAACTGTGGCGCAGCGCCCGCGACCGGGACGGCCTCGCGGATGCCGAGATCGCCGAACTCACCGTGATCTACGGCCTGAAGATCCTGGAACGCATCGAGCTGCGCCGCCACCCCGTCCGTGCGCTGCGTGAACTCCTGCACCGCAGCGACCAGTTGCTCGACGCGAAGCTGCGCCGCATCGAGGTCCTCACGGCACGCGCCCGCGCGGGTACCGTCCTCGACGGCAACATCGCCTGGGAGATCGCCCACAGCTGGGGCCCGGCGTATGCGGCAGGTCTGCACCCCGAGGAGCCGGTGCTGCGCGGCTCCGCCACCGCCGCGCTCGACCAGGACCCGCGCCGCGCCCTGCCCGCCGTACGTCTCCACGAGGCGGACGACGACACGGCGTGGGAGCCGCGCCGCGACCTGCTCGACAGCGGACCCCGCGACCGGCACTTCGTCGGCGAGCTCGAGGACGACGGCCGCCTCGCCCTGCGCTTCGGCGACGGGCGCCACGGCGCCAAGCCGACCCCGGGATCCCGGCTCGCCCTGCATTACCGGCTCGGCGGCGGCACCGCGGGCAACGTCGGCGCGGAGGCCATCAACCACCTCGTCGTCCAGTCCGACTGCGAGACCCCGCCCGCCGCCGTGGTACGCAACCCGCTGCCCGCCACCGGCGGCACCGAGCCCGAACCCGTCGAGCAGGTACGCCAGCTGGCCCCGCTCGGCCTGCGCCGCACCCGCCTGCGCGCCGTCACCGCCGACGACTACGCGGCCCTCGCCACCGCCCTGCCCGGCGTCCAGCGGGCGGCGGCGGAGCTGCGCTGGACCGGCAGCGTCCAGGAGGCGCACATCGCCGTCGACGCGTACGGCACCGGCGCCCCGTCGGCCGAGCTGCTCGCGTCGGTCGCCCAGGCACTGGAGCCGTACCGGCGCATCGGCCACGACGTCGTCGTCGGCGCCGCGCGTCTCGTACCGCTGGACATCGCGCTCACCGTGTGCGCCAAGCCCGGCCACCAGCACGGTCAGATCCTGGCCGAGCTGTACCGCGTACTCGGCAGCAGTGTGCGGGGCTTCTTCCACCCGGACGCGCTGACCTTCGGCGAACCGGTACGGCTCAGCCGTCTGGTCGCCGTCGCGGCAGCGGTGCCCGGCGTGGAGAGCGTCCAAGTCACACGGCTGCAGCGGCTGTTCGAGCCGGATCGAGGAGAGAGGGAGGACGGCGTGCTGCGGCTCGGACCGCTGGAGATCGCCACCTGTGACAACGACCCGGACCGGCCGGAGAACGGCCGGCTGGCGATTTCCCTGGGAGGTGCCCGATGACGACCGACCCGACGATCGAGGAGTGCACCTGCGGTGGCGCCTGCCGCGCCGGCCACGACGAGCGGCTCGCCCCGGCCCCCGTGCACAACCCGCCCGGCCGCACGGCCCTCGACTACCGCGTCGGGGAGTACGGCTCCTTCCGGGCCGCCCTCCTCGACCGCCTCGCCTCACCGGCGTACCCGGCGCTGGGCGGCCTCACCGTGCGCACCCCGGACGACCCGGCCATCGGCCTGCTCGACGCCACCGCCGTCCTCGGTGACCTGCTCACCTTCCATTCCGAGCGCATCGCCGACGAGGCCTACGTCCGCACGGCCAACGAGCACCGCTCCCTGGTGCTGCTCGGCCGCCTCGTCGGCCACCGCCCGCGCCCCGGCGTCGCCGCCGCCACGCACCTGGCGTACACGCTGGAGCGCGATCCGCGCGCGGAGGCTCTGCCGGTCACCATTCCGCGCGGCGCCCGCAGCCACAGCGTGCCGGCTTCCGCCGACGAGCAGTCCCTCACGTTCGAGACCAGCCGCGACCTTACGGCTCGCTGGGACTGGAACGAGCTGAAGGTTCGTCGTCGGCGGCCCTCTCTTGTCACGCCGGAGGATCTGGAGCGGCGGTCGGAGATCTTCGTCGAGGGCACGGCGAACTCGCTCCAGACCGGGGACCAGTTGCTCTTCGTCTTCGGTGAAAAGGCGGGCGGCGAGCGCAAGCTGTTGCCGGTCGCCAAGGCGCGCGTCGACCGGGACGACGAGATCACGGCGATTTCGCTGCCGAAGTCGGCTCCGCCGACGCTGAAGGAGCTCGTCGACGAGGTACGGCGCTGGACTGCGGCGCCCGCCGTGCCGGGTGAACCCGGCGATGAGCCGCCTACGCCCGAGGTGCCCAACCCGCGGCCGGTCAGCCGGCTGATCGAGGACTTCGAGGACCAGGTGCTCGCGCCTCTGCGGGAGGATCTGGACGGGATCAAGACGCCCGAGCGGCTCGCGGCGCGGCTTGCCGAGCCGGTCGCGCGGCTCGGGGAGGCGCAGGTGCTGGCCGAGCCGTATGAGGATGTGGCGGCTTGGTTCGAGCAGTTGGAGGCGGTGCTGGCGGAACTGGCTGAGCGTGCATTGGAGTTGGCGCCTGCGCAGACAGACAGTGCCACGGAGGGTCGTCGGGCGTCTGCGGCGCCGTCTGGGCTGGTCGCGCCCACGCGGCGGAGCCGCATCTCGACACGGCCCGCGCCCCTGAAGGACGACTCGCGCACCGCGGCCCTTCAAGCCCTGGGCGCTGTCCTCCCCGCCCTGCGCGCCTCCACCCCCGCCCCGCATGGCGGCACCGGTCACCAGCGGCCCGGCGGTGACACCGCGCGCCTGCTCTCCGCCCTGAACCCCGGTCTGGGCACGCTCTACCCGGCATGGCGGACAGCCGCCGCCCCCGGCACCCCCCAGCTCCTGCGCGAACTGCTCGCCATGCGGGTCACCGCCGCCCCCTTCGGCGCCACGGCCCCGCTCAAGCCCGTCCAGGACGACCGCGGCCGGGTCATCCGCACCGCGGACTGGCCGCTCACGGGTGCGGTGCTGGCGAGCATGCGGGTCGTGTACGACACGGCGGGCCGGACGCCGGTCCGGGCCGAGTTCCAGTACGTCGAGGGCAGCAGCTCCGACCAGCGCGCCGAGAACCTGCCGGTCACCCAGCCGGTGAGGTTCCCGCTCGGCACGGGGCAGGTCGAGCTGTCCGTGCGCTCCGGCCAGGACCGCGACCTCAGCTGGCTCAACCGCCGCCCCGCCGACTCCCAGGAGCCCGGTGTCACGGCCCGCTTCGAGTCGGGCCTGCCCGAGCGCACGCTGTTCGTGTCCCGCCCGGACGACGAGGGCCTGGTCCACGTCGGCGTCCACAACGGCACGTCCGAGCAGATCGCGCTGCGGCCGAACACGAGCGAGCAGTTCACGCACGGCGAGTACGAGGTCAGCCTCAAGTACACGGTGGGCACCACCGAGCCCAACGTCGAGGTCGTGATCGCCAGCAAGCCCGAGCCCCTCAACCGCCGCGTCCTCCAGCTGGACACGGTGCACACCGGCATCACGGTCGGCAGCTGGGTCGCGATCCAGCGCCCCGCCAAGGGCGCCCAGGACGGCGTCCCCGGCGATCCCAAGCTCGCGTTCGTCACCACCCAGGTCGTCGCTGCGCGTACGGCGGCGTACACCAACTACGGGATCACCGGCCGCGGCACCGAACTCACCCTGGCCGACCCGTGGCTGGACGAGTTCGACGTGCTGCTCTCGCACATCCGCGACACCACCGTCCACGCGGCCGGCGAACCGCTCCGCCTCGCCGACGAACCGCTCGGCGAGGACGTCCACGGCAACGAGATCGAACTGGCCCAGCTGTACGACGGGTTGCGGCCCGGCCGGACGCTCATCGTCAGCGGCGAGCGCAGTGACATACCGGGGACCGCGGGCGTGCGGGCCACGGAGGTCGTCACGCTCGCCGCCGCTGACCCGGCCGTCGACCGGCAGCTCCCCGGCGATCACATCCACACCCGCCTGACCCTGACCGCCGACCTCGCCCACCGCTACCGCCGCGAGACCGTGAAGATCCTCGGCAACGTCGTCGAGGCCACCCACGGCGAGAGCCGCGAGGAGGCCATCGGCAGCGGTGACTCGGACCGCGTGAACCAGACGTTCGCGCTGTGGCAGTCCCCGCTCACCTGGCTCGCCGACGACAACCCCCTCGGCGCCACACCCGTGCTGGAGATCCGCGTCGACGGAGTGCTCTGGCACGAGGTCGACAGCCTTGCCGGACGCGGTCCGGGCGAACGGATCTACATCACCGGGTCCACCGCGGACGGCCGTACGACGGTGACGTTCGGCGACGGCATCAACGGCGCCCGGCTGCCGAGCGGTCACGAGAACGTCCGCGCCCGCTACCGCTTCGGCACGGGCAAGGCCGCCAACGTCGCCGCGGACCGCGTCACCCAGCCCCTCACCCGCCCCCTCGGCGTCACGCAGGTCACCAACCCGCGTCCGGCCAAGGGCGGCGCCGACGCGGACGGGCCCGGCCTGACCCGCCGTACCATCCCGCTCGCCGTGTCGGCCCTGGACCGCCTGGTCTCCGCGTCCGACTACGAGGACTTCGCCCGCTCCCGCGCCGGCATCGGCCGGGCCGCCGCGCAGGAACTCTTCGACGGGCGGCGGCGCGTGCTGCACGTGACGGTCGCGGGCACGGACGACGTGCCGATCGACGGCGACTCGGACACGCTGAAGGCTCTGCGCGGGGCGCTGACCGAGTACGGGGACATGAACCTCCCCGTCCAGGTGGACGTGCGCGAGCTGGTCCTGTTGCTCGTGGCCGCCAAGGTGAAGGTCGCTCCCGACCACGCCTGGGAGATCGTGGAGCCTCGCCTGCGCCAGGCGCTGCTGCGCCGACTCGGCTACGAGGGACGGGAGTTGGGCCGCCCGGCCCGTCTCTCGGACGTCCTGGCCACGGCCCACTCCGTGCCCGGCGTCGACTACGTGGACGTGGACGTCTTCACCGGTGTCCCCGCGTCCGCCACGCCCGAGGAGCTCACCGGGATCCTCACCGACCCCGGCCCGCCCAAGGCGTCGGTCCCGGCGCATCCGGCGGCGTACGACGAGAAGATCCACACGGTCCGCGCCGCGAACGGCGAAACCCTGTCGGAGATCTGCGCCGAGTACGGCGTCCCGCTCGCCGAACTCCTGCGCCTCAACCCCGACATCACCGACACCCGGCGCCTGGCGAAGGGCCGTTCGGTGTTCGTCTTCCGCGGTATCCGCCCGGCCCAGCTCGCGCTGCTGTCGCCGAAGGCCGCGGACACCCTGATTCTGACGGAGGTCAAGTGATGTCCCCGGACGTCAAGTTGGAGACTTCGGCCCCGGCGACATCGTCCAGGGAACCCGACGGGCTCGCCGCGTTGCTGCCGCGCTGGCACCTGCTGCGCGACGCCGAGGAGGGCGAGCCGCTGCGCGCCCTGCTCGCGGTGATCGCCGAGCAGCTCGACCGGGTCCGTGACGGCGTCCGGCAGGGCTACGAGGACCTGTTCGTGGAGACGGCCGCGCCGTGGGTGCTGCCGTACCTCGGCGACCTGGTCGGCTACCGCACCCTGCCCGGTTACGAGCGCGTCCTCACCACCGGCCTGCACGAGGGTGGCCGTGCGGCCCTGGCCGAGGCCGTCGCCCCGCGCGCCGACGTCGCGGCCACCGTCGCCAACCGCCGCCGCAAGGGCACCCTCCACCTCCTGGAGGAACTCTCCGACCAGGTCACCGGCTGGCCCGCGCGCGCCGTCGAGCTGTCCCGGCAGGTCTCCCACACCCAGCCCGTGAAGCTGTACGGCGACACGGGCGTCCACCGCGGCACGCGCGGCCGGCTCGTCGACCTGCGCGACAACTCCGCGCTCGACCTCGCGGGCGGCCCCTTCGGCGCGACGGCCCGTACGGTCGACGTCCGCCGCGCCGACTCCCGCCACCGGCAGGGCGGTCTGACCCCGGCCGGGGTCGCGCTCTTCGTCTGGCGGCTGAGGGCGCACTCGCTCACGCAGTCCCCGGCGTACTGCATCGACCGCGCCCGCAACCTCTACACCTTCTCGATCCTGGGCAACGACACCCCGCTGGTGACGAAACCGTTCCCGGAGCCGTCGCCCACGCACATCGCGACCATCGACAACGTCCCGGCCTTCATCACCCGCCGCCGGCTGCACGACCGGCTCACCGACTACTACGGCCCCGGCAAGAGCCTCGTCATCCGGCGCGACGGCGAGGACCAGCCCGTACCGCCGTCCGACATCGTGGTCGCCGACCTGTCCGACTGGCGCTACCGGCCCAAGCGCGGTCAGGTCGCGGTGGACCCGGAGCTGGGGCGGATCGCGTTCGGGTCTCGGTCGGCGCCCCGGCAGGGCGTGTGGGTGGACTACCACTACGCGTTCGCGGCCGACATGGGCGGCGGCGAGTACGACCGCCTCGACCGCGAGCCGCGCCCCGACGCCGAGGTCTACCGCGTCGGTCCCGGGCAGCCGTACCGCCAGATCATGGACGCCTACCGGGCCTGGCAGCATGACCGCCGCGCCGACCGGACCGGCCCCGCCGGCATCATCGAGATCACACACAGCGGCGCCTACCAGGAGCAGCTGGACTTCGACCTCGACCCCGGCGACCGCCTCGAAGTCCGGGCCGCCGAGGGCACCCGCCCGGTGATACGCCTGCTCGACTGGTACAGCAACCGCCCCGACGCCCTCAACGTCCGCGCGGTGTCGGAGGACTGCGCCCCGCACGAGCGTCCCCGCATCGTCCTCGACGGCCTGCTGGTCGCCGGACGCGGCATCAACGTCACCGGCCCCGTGGGCGCCGTCGTCGTACGGCACTCCACGCTCGTGCCCGGCTGGTCGCTGGAGCCCGAGTGCGAGCCGCACTCGCCCGAGGAGCCCAGCATCGTCCTGGAGCGCACCACCGCATGCCTCCAGGTCGAGCACAGCATCCTCGGCACCATCGAGGTCATCGGCGACGAGGTGAGCGAGGAACCGCTCGACATCCACCTGCGCGACAGCATCCTCGACGCGACGGGCAGCGACCGCGAGGCCCTGTCCGCGCCGGACTGCCGCCACGCCCACGCGGTGCTGCACCTGCACCGCACCACCGTCATCGGCGAGATCCACACCCACGCCGTGCAGATCGCCGAGAACTCGGTCTTCACCGGCCGGCTCCACGTGGCCCGGCGCGGCATCGGCTGCCTGCGGTATTCGTATGTGCCGGCCGGGTCGCGCACCCCACGCCGGTTCCGCTGCCAGCCCGACCTGGCCGGGCCCGAACAGGCCGGGCGCGTACGGCCGTTGTTCACCTCCGAGCGGTACGGCACGCCCTGGTACGGGCTGCTCGCCGACCGGTGCGCCGAGGAGATCCGGCGCGGCTCGGACGACGGCGCCGAGATGGGCGCCTTCCACGACCTGTACCGGCCGCAGCGCGAGGACGGCCTCCGGGCACGGCTCGCGGAGTACACCCCGGCGGGCACGGACGCCGGGATCTTCTTCGTGACGTGAGCCGCACCCACCGACTTCGCGAACCCGCACTTTCCTGAACCAGGGGGACCCCCTTCATGCACGCTGACCTCTCCCGCCTCACGTTCCGCCCGCAGCGGCGCTACTCGGCGGTCATCGCCCAGCAGGGGCGCGTCCAGCTCGACGCGGACATCAACGAGCAGACCGCGATCCAGCTCCACCAGGCCCGCACCCTCGCCGCCGATCTGATCGGCCGGTACGGCGGCCCCGTGCGGGACGCGGGCTTCAAGATCGACTACGTGGGCGGCAAGCACGACATCGACACGCTCTTCATCCACGGTGGCCGCTACTACGTCGACGGCATCCTGTGCGACGCGACCCGCCCGGCGCCCGGCGTGCCGGTCCCGGACGAGGACGCCGAGGACTCCGCGGAGCAGGACGCCGCCGCCCCGCCCGCGTACTGGACCTACTGGGACCAGCCCGACGGCTTCCGCGACCCGGAGAAGCCCGGCGACCGGCTGCCCTCGCCCGCCCAGTCGCCGTTCGTCGTCTACCTGCAGGTCTGGGAGCGTGCCGTCTCCGCCGCCGAGGACCCGGCGCTGCGCGAGGTCGCGCTCGGCGCGGCGATGCCGGACACCGCGGCCCGGGTGAAGGTCGTCTGGCAGGTGCTGCCGCTCTCCCTGGCCGCGCTGGAGATCGAGGAGAGTAACCCCTCCAAGGAGGTCGTCCGGGCCGCCTTCGACAAGTGGGCGCAGAAGCAGGCCACGCCCACCGCCCGCCTCGCCGCCCGCAGCGAACGGCCTGATCACGCCGACGAGGACCCCTGCCTGGTCAAGCCGGACGCCCGCTACCGGGGCCAGGAGAACCAGCTGTACCGGGTCGAGGTGCACGCGGGGGGCGAGGCGAAGGACGCCACCTTCAAGTGGTCCCGGGAGAACGGCTCGGTGGTGTTCCCCGTCGACGAACTCGACGGCACCTGGGTGCAGTTGGCGTCCCTCGGGCACGACGACAAGCTGGACCTCGACGTCGGCGACCACGTGGAGTTCGTCGACACCGCGTACGCCTCCCGCCTCGAACCCCTGCCCCTGCTGCGGGTCGAGGAACTGGACCTGCCGGGCCGCCGGGTGCGCCTGTCCGCCGAGCCCGCCCCGGGCGTCGGACGGCTGCCCCACCTCAACCCGTACCTGCGCCGCTGGGACCACCACGAGGGACCGAGGCGCAAGGGCCGTACGACCGCGCTGAAGGGCGGCGCGATCCCGGTCGCGGAGGGGGAGTGGCTGCCGCTGGAGGACGGCGTCGAGGTGTACTTCGCCAAGGGCGCCGACTACCGCACCGGCGACCACTGGATCATCCCCGCCCGCACCGCCACCGGCAGCGTCGAGTGGCCCACGGACGCCGCCCGCCGCCCGCTGCTGCAGGGGCCCTCCGGCATCGTGCGCGGCTTCGCGCCGCTGGCCCTGGTCAAGGGCGAGGGCGGCACCGTCGACCTGCGCCTCGCCTTCAACCCGCTGGCCAACAGCATCCCGGCCGCCGACGAGGCGACGCTCGCGGCGGAGGAACAGGCGCGCCGCGAGGAGCAGTTGGCGGAGGACCCGTCGGGCGGGAGGTCGCAGACCACCGCGGAGGCGGAGGCCGCGGCGGAGGGAGACGAGTAATGGCCAAGCCCCTTAGCGCGTCCAAGCTGCTGGAGATCCTCCGCGCGGAGGGCCTGACGGTCCACGAGGTCCGCAGCTGGCGCACCCACAACCGCAACAGCAAGGGCCCCTGGGGCCCGGTGAACGGCGTGATGATCCACCACACCGTCACCAAGGGCACCGAGGCCTCGGTCGACATCTGCTACAACGGCTACTCCGGTCTGCCGGGCCCGCTGTGCCACGGCGTCATCGACAAGAAGGGCCACGTCCACCTCGTCGGCAACGGCCGCGCCAACCACGCCGGCCTCGGCGACAGCGACGTCCTGCGCGCCGTGATCAACGAGTCGAAGCTGCCGCCGGACAACGAGGCCGACACCGACGGCAACGCCCACTTCTACGGCTTCGAGTGCATCAACCTCGGCGACGGGAAGGACCCCTGGCCCGAGGCGCAGAAGGAGGCCATCGAGAAGGTCTCGGCCGCGATCTGCCGCCACCACGGCTGGAGCGAGCGCTCGGTCATCGGCCACAAGGAGTGGCAGCCGGGCAAGCAGGACCCGCGCGGCTTCACCATGGACGGTATGCGGGGGCGCATCGCGCAGCGGCTGAAGGGCGGCGGTGGAGGCGAGCCCACCCCCGACCCCAAGCCCGCGCCCAAGCCGACGTACGAGCCCTTCCCGGGCAGTGGCTTCTTCCACGTCGGCCAGAGGTCGCCGGTCATCACCGCCATGGGCCGCCGCCTGGTCGCCGAGGGCTGCGGACGCTACGAGGAGGGCCCGAGCCCCGAGTGGACCGAGGCCGACCGCCGCTCCTACGCCGCCTGGCAGCACAAGCTCGGCTTCAAGGGCAAGGACGCGGACGGCATTCCCGGCAAGGTCAGCTGGGACAAGCTGAAGGTGCCCAACGTGTGACGCCTTCCGCGAGGCCATGAATTCCGTGAGGCCATGAGGACGGTCCAGGTACCCCGAGGGGGTGTCCTGGGCCGTTTTCGCGTGCGGGAAGGGTCTTGCTCCACCCCGGGAAACACGTCACACTGGTACCGAACGAATGGTCGGTTGGGGAAGCTGGTATCGATGACGACATCACACGCCGCCGAGGCACCCCCCGAGGGGCAGCTCCAGGAGCACTTCGACGCGACGATCTCGCGCGACCAGCGCATCGAGCCGCGCGACTGGATGCCGGACGGCTACCGCAGGACGCTGATCCGGCAGATCGCGCAGCACGCCCACTCGGAGATCATCGGCATGCAGCCCGAGGGGGAGTGGATCACCCGCGCCCCGTCGCTGCGCCGCAAGGCGATCCTCTTCGCGAAGGTGCAGGACGAGGCCGGACACGGGCTCTACCTGTACTCGGCGGCGGAGACACTCGGCGCCGACCGCGCGGACCTGACCGACCGGCTGATCGAGGGCCGCCAGAAGTACTCGTCGATCTTCAACTACCCGACCCTGAGCTTCGCCGACGTCGGCGTGATCGGCTGGTTCGTGGACGGCGCGGCGATCTGCAACCAGGTGCCGCTGTGCCGGTCGTCTTACGGGCCGTACGCGCGCGCCATGGTGCGGATCTGCAAGGAGGAGTCCTTCCACCAGCGCCAGGGCTACGAGCTGCTGATGACGATGATGCGCGGCACCGAGGCCCAGCGCGAGATGGTGCAGGACGCCGTGAACCGCTGGTGGTGGCCGTCGCTGATGATGTTCGGTCCGCCCGACGACGCCTCACCCAACTCCGCCCAGTCGATGGCCTGGAAGATCAAGCGGCACAGCAACGACGAGCTGCGTCAGCGGTTCGTCGACATGACCGTCCCGCAGGCCGAGAAGCTCGGCGTCACCCTGCCCGACCCCGAGCTGCGCTGGAACGCCGAGCGAGGCCACCACGACTTCGGCACCCCCGACTGGGACGAGCTGATGCGGGTCATCAAGGGCGACGGCCCGTGCAACGCCCAGCGGATGGAGCGGCGCAGGAGCGCCCACGAGGAAGGCGCCTGGGTGCGGGAGGCGGCCACCGCCCACGCGGCCAAGCAGGCCGCCCGCACGGAGAAGGGAGCGGTGGCATGACCGCCGGGAAGCAGGACTGGCCGCTGTACGAGGTGTTCGTGCGCGGCAAGCGCGGGCTCAACCACGTCCACGTGGGCTCGCTGCACGCCGCCGACGACCGGATGGCGCTCACCCACGCGCGCGACCTGTACACGCGGCGCAACGAGGGCGTGTCGATCTGGGTGGTGCGCTCCGAGCACATCGCCGCCTCGACCCGCGACGAGAAGGACCCGTTCTTCGAGCCCAGCGCCGACAAGGTCTACCGCCACCCGACCTTCTACGACATCCCCGACGACGTCCCGCACATCTGAAGGAGAGGGCATGAGTGACGACCACGTCTACATGACCCTCGCCGAGGGACACGAGGACGACACCCGCTGGGCCTACGGCACCGGCTTCGAGGACCCCCTGCACGGCGTCGACACCACCGTGCCCGAGGGCATCGACACCGGCGAACTGGCCGCCCTCTGCGTCGCGCTGGCCGACGACGCCCTGATCTCGGCGCAGCGCCTGGCGGAGTGGATCACCCGCGCCCCCGAGCTGGAGGAGGAGGTGGCGCTGGCCAACATCGGCCTCGACCTCCTCGGCCAGGCCCGCCTGCTCTACTCCCGCGCCGGCCAGGCCGACGGCACCGGACGGGACGAGGACGCCTACGCCTACTTCCGGGACGCCGGCGACTTCCGCAACGTACGCCTGGCGGAACTCCCGGGCGGGGACTTCGCGTTCTCGATCGTGCGGCTGCTGGTGCTGTCCAGCTGGCGCCTCGCGCACTTCCAACAACTGACGTCGCACCGGGACCCCGTGCTGGCGGCGATCGCTGCGAAGGGCGTCAAGGAGCTGGCCTACCACCGGCAGTACGCGGCGGAGTGGGCGGTGCGCCTGGGCGACGGCACGGACGAGTCGCACCGCCGGATGCGCCGGGCCCAGGAGCAAGTGGCCCCCTACCTGGGCGAGTTGTTCACGGCGTACGACGTACGGGACGAGGTCGTCGCGGTGCTGAAGCAGGTCACCGAGGCGGCCGGCCTGCCCATGCCCGTCTACCGGCCGCTGCCCGGCACCGGCCGCACGGGCGAGCACACCGAGCATCTCGCGCCCCTGCTGGCCGAGTTGCAGGGCATCGCCCGCGCCCACCCGGAAGCCGCGTGGTGATCATGCCGGCCACCCTGCTCGACGCACGACGCGCCCGGCACATCGCCGCACAGGTGCCGGACCCCGAGCTGCCCATGCTCACGCTGGCCGACCTGGGCGTCCTGCGCGGCGTCGAGCTGACCGAGGACGGCACCGTCGTCGCCAGCCTGACGCCGACCTACTCCGGCTGCCCGGCCATGGCCGAGATGCGCGCGGACGTCGCGGCGCGGCTGCGTGAGGCGGGGTACGCGCGCGTGGAGATCCGCACCGTGCTCGACCCGCCGTGGACCAGTGACTGGATCACCCCGGCCGGCCGCCGCAAGCTCGCCGAACACGGCATCGCCCCGCCCGGACCGGCCCCGCGCGGCGGCCCCGTCCCGCTCGTGCTGTCCCCCACCCGGCGCGCGGTGACCTGCCCACGCTGCGGCTCGGCGGACACCGAGGAGACCTCCCGCTTCGCCGCCACGTCCTGCAAGGCGCTGTGGCGCTGCCGCGCCTGCCACGAGCCGTTCGAGTACGTCAAGGAGATCTGAATGGAAGGCCTGAAGGAAGCACAGACGGCTGCCGCGGCGCGCCCGCGCACCCGCCGCCGTCCGGCCTTCCACCCCCTGACCGTCGCCGCCGTACAGCCCCTGTGCGCGGACGCGGTCGCCGTCAGCTTCGACATCCCGGCCGAGCTGGCCGAGGAGTTCGCCTTCGCGCCCGGTCAGTCGCTGACGCTGCGGCGCGAGATCGACGGGCGGGACGAGCGGCGGTCGTACTCGATCTGCTCGCCGGTCGGGGCGAGCCCGCGCATCGGCGTACGGGTCGTGCCCGGCGGGATCTTCTCGTCCTGGCTCGTGAGCGACGTACGCCCCGGCGACACCGTCGAGGTCATGGCCCCCACCGGCGCCTTCACCCCCGACCTGACGACCCCCGGCCATCACGTGCTGATCGCGGCGGGCTCCGGCATCACGCCCATGATGTCCATCGCCGAGTCAGTCCTGGCCGCCGACTCCCGCTCGACGGTCACCCTCTTCTACGGCAACCGGCGCACCGACACCGTGATGTTCGCCGACGAGCTGGCGGACCTGAAGGACCTGTACCCGACCCGGTTCCAGCTCGCCCATGTCCTGTCCCGCGAGCCCCGCGAGGCGGAGGTGCTCTCCGGCCGGATCGACGCCGACCGGCTGGCCACGCTGATCGACGCGCTGGTCGACGTCACGACCGCCGACCACTGGTGGCTGTGCGGCCCGCACGGGATGGTCCGGGACGCGCAGCGGGTGCTGGCGGACCTCGGCGTCCCGGCGGAGCGTGTGCACCAGGAGCTGTTCTACGCCGACGACGAGCCCGTGCGGGAGGTGCACCACGAGGAGGGCGGCCCGCAGGGGCCCGTCAGCCAGGTCACCATCACCCTCGACGGGCGGTCCACCACCGCGGCCCTGCCGAGGGAGCGGACCATCCTGGACGGCGCCCAACGCACCCGCCCCGACCTGCCGTTCGCCTGCAAGGGCGGCGTCTGCGGCACCTGCCGGGCCCTGGTCACCGACGGCAAGGCGGACATGCGGCGCAACTTCGCGCTGGAACCGGCGGAGGTCGAGGCGGGGTATGTGCTGACCTGCCAGTCGTACGCCGTCTCCGAGAAGCTGACGGTGGACTACGACAGCTGAGCCGGCTGTATGCAGAGGTGGCGAGGAAAGCGAAGGGACTAACTTTAGGAGAGTTTGTGAGAAGGAAGCCCCTTCATGGCCTCGCCACGGCCGACTCTAACAGTCATGCGGGGATCAGGTCGCGCAGATTTTCGAGGGTGAGGATCCGCGACTCCGGATGCAGCCCGTCGGGCCGCTGCAGGCCGATGTAGGTCACGGGACCCGTCGGGACCGTCTCCCCGTCCCACACGGTGACGGCCGTCGCGCTGTCGGCCATCAGGTCGGTGAGGTAGCGGACCGTGAGCTGCTCGCGCTCGACGATGCCGCGCAGCAGCGTCGCGACCGACACCTGGTTGCCCTCGACCCGGTTGGACGTCGGAGTCCCCTTCAGATACAGGTGCAGCCACTTGGCTCGCCACCGACCGTCGGCCCCACGCCGGAACGCCAGCGGCAGCGCCACCCGGCCGGGCCCGCGCAGCTCCGACTTCAAGCGCACCGTGCGTGCCTCGAACGGACGGCCCTTCTGTTCGCCCTCGCGCAGCATGAACCCGAAGAACGACTCCTCGACCTCCTCGAACCCCTCCCCCGAGTACAGGTTGACCTGCGGCACGATGAACGTGCCGCGCACGGCGCCCAGCCGCAGGTCGATGAACTCCGAGGCACCGTCGGGCGCTTCGGTGATGTCACCGGAGTGCTTGCCGTCGACATCGGTGAGGTTGGTGTACGACAGCCACGACACGGTCTGGTAGCCGGCGTCCAGCATCAGTGCCGACAGGTCGTAGTCGGTGTCGTGGCTCTTCTGCTTCCAGTACACGAAGAAGCGCAGCAGCTCGCCGTCGACCGGAGACACCGAGCCGCGCGGCAGCACACCGAGGCCGGAGGAGATCGCCTTGCCGCTGAGCGGCAGCGCGACGTCCATGATGTCCGGGTCGACCAGCAGATGACCCGGCGCCGGGAGACGGCGCCGCAGCTCCGCGTCGCAAGCGGCGATCAGGCGCTGCTGATCGGCGGACGGCACGGGCGGGCGTGTGTCCTCGGTGACCCAGGCCCGGCCGAGGCGATTGACGAAGACCCGGCGCTCGCTGCTGTCCTCCATCCGGTTGTGCAGGTGCTCGCGCACCGACAGCACGACCCGCCCGGCGACCTGCGGAGCGACCTCCTCCGCGGCCGCCACGACCGCCTCCCGCTCCTCCTGCGTGCGGGCCATGCGCAGCAGCCGGTCCAGCGACCGGAACAGCTTTCCGGGCGCGGACTTCAGCAGCTTCGCGGCGCCGATGACGTCGTGCACAGCGAGCAGCTCCTCGACCTGGCTGTCGAAGGAACGCGCCTTCTTCTCACCCCGGGCGACCGCGAACACGTCGGCGGCGTGCGGCCACTGCGGGTACTCGTGCGGGTGCAGCCGCTCGCCCAGCCGCTTGAAGTCCTCGCGGTACGCGTGGACGTCCGCGAGCTTGGCGGGCGAGGCGGCGACCACCGAGTCGAGGCCTGCCAGCAGCGCGCGGCGCACCGGCCGGGAGAGCCCGCGGAAGCGGGTCGGCGCCACAAGGGTCACGTCACCGTCGGACACCGCGCAGGCCAGCCGCAGCACATCGGTGACCGTGTCCAGCAGGAGCTCCGAACCGGCTTGCAGGCGAGCCCGGTTGATCACCGCACGGTTCTCCCGGACCGGGATCTCCGCGGGCTGCGGCCCGTCGGCGCACGCCTCGGCGAGCACCTCGAGATCACGCAGGGCGTCCTCACCGAGGGGCGTGCTGCTGCCCGCCAGCGCCAGGTACAGGGCGGTGACCTCGGCGTCCGCGTCGCCGCCGAGGTGCAGCACCGTCACACGGTCGCCCGCCGCCGCGATCAACTCCTCGTGGTGGCCGAGCATCTCGGCGTACGTGTGCTGGTAGCGGCCGTACGACGGCAGGGTGAGCAGGTTGACGACACCGTCGCTCAACTGCTCCAGAACACTCGCGCGCGTCGAGTCGTCCGCGAGTGCCTCGGCGATGCAGCGCATCCAGAAGTCGTACGTGTCCGGAACGTTGGCCGGGAAGTCGATGAAGTACACGTTGTGCCGCACATGGTCGCCGGCCATCTCACGGACGGTGCGCAGCGTCCGCTCCGCGGTGTCGACGACCGTGCTCTCGGACAGTCCCGACAGTCGGGTCAGCAGCTCCGCCGAGAGCTTGAATCCCACGGACATCAACGCGGCGTCGAACTGCCGTGCCGCGACGGCGCCTTCCCCGGCGGGTCCCATGGGGGAGGGGAGGCGGTGGGTGTGCCGGATGACCAGGGGTTCGAGACGGTGGACCATTCCGGGATGGTCCCAGACCCACACGCGTGTTCGCATGCGGGTTTTCGCGCCTGATGACCTTCCTCACCGAGGCCCACGAAGGCGGCGTCCCTACGCCAAGCAGGCACCGTCCACCAGGTCCGGCACGCACGCCTGCGGGAGCGGCTCGTCTCGACCGGTGAGGGCGAGGTCAGGACTGCCGCGTCGCCCGCTCCGCGTCGCGCTGCTTGATCCGGGCCGTCTCCTTGCGGACCTCGGCCTGGGTGGCGCGCTCCTTCTGCAGCCACTCGGGCTGCTCCTGCTTCAGCGCCTCGATCTGCTCGGTGGTGAGGGGGTCCGTGACGCCGCCGCGGGCCAGACCCGCGATGGACACGCCGAGCTTCTGGGCGACGACCTGGCGGGGGTGCGGGCCGTTGCGCCGCAGGTCCTGAAGCCACTGGGGCGGGTCCGCCTGGAGCGCGTTCAGCTCGGCGCGCGAGACGACACCCTCACGGAATTCGGCGGGGGTGGCCTCGAGGTACACACCCAGCTTCTTCGCCGCGGTGGCGGGCTTCATCGTCTGGGTGTTCTGGTGCGACGTCATGGTGTCCAGGGTATCGACTGGGTGAACCCGCGCCGACCACGGCCGGTAACCTGGCCAGGTGACAGGCTCGGAAGTACCCCCGTCGTCCCCGGAAGCACCTCCTTCCGCCCCGGCAGCAGCGCCGTCCTTCCGGCTCGCGTACGTCCCGGGGGTGACCCCCGCGAAGTGGGTGCGGATCTGGGAGGAGCGCTTCCCCGACATCCCCCTCACCCTGCACGCGGTGCCCGCCGCCGAGGCGCAGGACGTGCTCCGTGCGGGGGACGCCGACGCCGGTTTCGTGCGGCTGCCGGTCGACCGTACGGTCTTCAGCGCCATCCCGCTCTACACCGAGACCACGGTCGTCGTGGTCCCCAAGGACCACCTCGTCGCGGCCGTCGACGAGGTGACCGCCGAGGACCTGGCCGAAGAGGTCGTCTTCCACCCCCTCGACGACGTCCTGGACTGGGACCGGCCCCCGGGACAGCCCGCCTTCGAGCGCCCCGCGACCACCGCGGACGCCGTCGAACTCGTCGCTGCGGGCGTCGGCCTGCTCGTCGTGCCCCAGTCGCTGGCCCGCCTGCACCACCGCAGGGACCTCACCTACCGCACCCTCGTGGACGCCCCCCAGTCGAGCGTCGCCCTGTCCTGGCCGGAGGACGCGACCACCGACCAGGTCGAGGACTTCATCGGCGTCGTCCGCGGCCGCACGGTCAACAGCACCCGCGGCCGTACGACGTCCCAGACACCGCCCGCCACGCAACAGGAACAGCCGAAGCGCAAGCGGGCCGAAGCCGGCGGCGGCACCCGGCGGCAGCCCACAGCCGGCGGCCGCAGCCGACGCGGCGGCTCGGGTGGCTCCGGCGGCGCCAAGGGCGCGAAGGGTGCAAAGAGTCCCGGGCGCGGTAAGCCCCGCCGCCGGTCGTAGCGGCCCGGACTCACTCGCCGGTCGCGACGGACTCGGACTCACTTGGGCGGAAGGCTCGCCGCGAAGGCGCACCCCTCGTCGGTCCACGCCCCGAGCACCTCGTCGTCATCGAGCGCGTTCCCGGCGACCAGGATCCAGCCCCGCATCGGCCGCCCGGTCATGTCGAAGATCCGTGTGCCCGGCCTGGCCAGGGCCGCGTCGGTGCCGTCCGGGCCGACGCGAACCATGAGGTCGTCGCCGCTCACGCCGACGGCCATGTTGCCGTGTACCAGGAAGGCGATGCCGCCGAACATACGCTTCTCGCTGACGCCCGCCTCACCGCCGAGCCGCTCTCTGACCCGCTGAGCGAGCCCTTCGTCGTAGGCCATGAAGACACCTCATTCACCGCGTCCCGCGAGCCTGCGCTCCAGGTCGCGCAGGTCCTTGCCGATGTTCGAGCGGACCTGGCGGGCCATGAGCGGGGCCGCCAGGCGGAAGAAGCCGCCGTTGCCGCCGCGGACTCGGATGCGGGCCAGCGTGCCGTCCGGGTGCGGGTCGAAGGCGTAGGTGACGTGCATCAGCATCGGTCCGGCCACGGACACCATGTCGAGCAGCCGGGGGAAGTCGTACGACGCCACGCGCAGCACGTAGTCGATGCGACGGCCCAGGAAGTACGCGGTCCGCGTCACCTCGGCGCCGACCCCGAACCCGCCCGCGTCGGCCTCGCGGGTCTGCTCCGCGGTACGGATGCCCTGGGTCCACTCGGCGTCGTGGCGCCAGTCCATGGCGTATTCGGCCACCTGCTCGGGAGGGAGCGGGATCACCCGCTCCGCCGACACGTCGATCGCCATGGCCCCACCTCCTCGCGAAGGCATCCGCTGCTGACTCCAGGATCCCCGCCCCGGGCGCCGAGCGCGCGGCGCGGGGATGCCGGTCGGCGGGTCATGGGGCGTACGTGGCCTGCTCCGCCGTACGCACGACCCTCTGCCCCTCGGCCTGGCCGAGCAGACCCGCGGTCACCCAGACGTTCACGGTGGACCGCACGCGGGAGACCAGCGCGCCCTTGCCGCTGAAGGGAGCCCCGGCCCAGATCTCGTCCAGGAGCGTGGTGCCGTCGGACTTCGCCGGATTGGCGACGCCGGAGTCGGTGTTGCCGAAGATCACCCGGGGCTCGGAGCGCCGGAAGCAGGCGTGGGTCGGGTCCTCGGTGCCCTCGAAGAACGGGGCGAACTCGGTGCCGTCCAGGGTGTAGTGGAGGGGCTTGCCGGTCGCCGGGGTGAGCGAGGGCAGCAGATTGCCGGAGAGTCCGGCGTTGCGGTACAGGCCCACCTGAAGGTAGCTCGTCGAGGAGTTGCGGCCGACGAGATTGACCGGGCCGTAGAACAGGGTCTGCAGTGCGGGGTCGTCGATCGCCTTCTCCACCCGGAGCCGGAAGGGCATCGAGATCCGCACCGTGTCCCCACTGCGCCACGTCCGCGACACGGTGAAGTAGCTGCCCGGCGTCGGAGTACCGCTCACCGCACTGCCGTTGACCGTCACCTGGAAACCGGCGGTGGCCCACGACGGCACGCGCAGCCGCAGGGCGAAGGCCGCGCTGCCGCCGCCGACGGTGAGGGTGGTGCCCTGCTCCCGCGGGAAGGCGGTGGACTGAGTTACCGTCACTCCCTTCTCGGCCCATGTCAGTTGGGACGGGCTGTACAGGTTGACGTACAGGGCGCTGCCGTCGGCGGCCTTGAAGTACACCGAGTCCTGGTACTTGGTGGCGCTCTCCATGCCGGTGCCCTCGCAGCAGGTCGTTCCCTGCTTGGGCGTGTAGTCGCGCACATGACCGGGCGTCAGCCCGATGAAGTAGGTGACGAGCGGCTTCTCGGCGTCCGCCTTGTCCTGCTTGGAGCCGAGGACCTGGTTGTAGAGGGCCCGCTCGTAGTAGTCCATGTACTTCGGCTGCTGCTCGTGGAAGAACAGTGTCCGGCTCAGCTTCAGCATGTTGTACGCACAGCACGTCTCGGCGGTGGTGGCACTGATCGTGCCCGCGATGACGTCCCGCGCCTTCCAGAACTCGCCGGTGCTGGTGCCGCCGATGCCGTACATGCGGTGCGGCACGACCATGCCCCAGAAGTTCCGGGCGGCGTCGAGATAGCGGGCCTTGCCGGTCGCGTCGTACAGCCGCAGGTAACCGGTGAAGATCGGTATGTGCTGGTTGGCGTGCAGCCCGTCGAGGATGTCGGTGTTCGCGGCGCAGTTGTCGATGAGCCGGTCGAGGTCGAACAGCTGGGCCAGCGCGAGGTGTTCGGCCTTGCCGCTGATCGTGTGCAGCTCGCAGACCGCCTCGACGATGCCGCCGAACTCACCGCTGGAGAACAGCCCCCACATGCGCTGCAGGGTGGCCTCGGGCAGCTTGGACAGCCTTGAGTACATCCAGTCGCACATGCCGGACGCGAGGTCGAGGGCCCGGGCGTCGTCCGTGGCGAGGTAGGCGTCGAGCAGGCCCTTGAGGATCTTGTGGGCGGTGTAGTACGGCGCCCAGACCTTCGTGTAGTCGCTGGTGGTCCTCGACTCCAGGTCGATGAACTGCGTCTCCGGATACGCCGCCAGGAAGCCGGGGTGGCTGGGCCCGCCCCAGGTGCGGCGCAGGGTGGCGGTGAGGCCGCGGCCGGAGGCGTCGGCGAGCGTCCCGCCGGAGGTCTCGTCGAAGGCGTACGACGCCAGATCGCCGCGGCCGGCGGAGGCGTCGGCCGCGCGGCGGCTCTGCAACTCCGTGATCTCGGCGGCGGTCAGGGCGCGCGACCAGACGTTGAACTCGTCGAAGGCGCCCGCGAAGACGGGGTCGGTGGAGAAGTTGGAGCGGCCGAGCCAGTTGTTGGCGAGGGTGCCGAGCGCGGCAGGGGTGAGGGACATCGCCGGGTTCCGGGCCACCGCGGTGCCGTTGACGTACAGCGTCCCGGTGCCGCCCGCGATGGTGACCGCGAGGTGGCTCCACTGGTTCAGCGCAAGCGCGGCGGTGCCGTCGAGGCCCTGCTCGCCGCCCGGTCCGCCGGTGGTGATGGCGAAGCGCGGCACACCGTTGGCATTCCGGGCGGCCAGATACATGTACCGGGTGGTGTTGTCGCCGAAGTCGAAGACGCGCGCCCAGTTGCCGTCGTGGGTGGGCTTCACCCAGGCCGACAGGGTGATCGCGGAGGCGCCCCCGAGGACGGCGGCGGGCAGGTCGACGTACTGATACGAGCCGCGGACGTTCTCGACGGCGGTGCCGAACCTCCCGCCGACGCTCAGCACGGCCGGATCCTTGCGCAGCGCCTCGCGCACCTCGGTCAGCGCCCCGACCATGGTGCGGATCTTGTCGATGAACACCTGCTCGCCGGTGCCGGCGTAGGCCTGGGACAGCATGGTCAGGAAGTGCCCGGTGTAGTGACCGCGCAGGTTCCCGTTGGCCTCCCCGTCCAGCCCCTCCCAACCACCGGGCGCGACCGCGCCGCCGGTGGCGAGGCCGGCGTTGGCGCGGAAGACCTGCAGCAGCCGGTTGACGTCGTAGCCACGGGCGTGGTCGAGCATCAACTGCCGCTTGTCGGCGAAGAGTCCGGGCCTGAGGGCCACGTCGTCCAGGGCGAAGGGCTGGACGGTCCAGGCAGTCGGGGTCACAGCCTGCGCCTCCTGAACGGCGGCCGCTGCCGGGCCGGTTGCCGTGTAGCTGATCGCGGGGGCCGCCGTGGCGAGGGCGGCGGCCTGGAGAAGGGATCGTCTGGAGAGGGGCGGTGCCATGTGTGCTCCTCCGTGTGTGGGGGGGGGTCGCCTTCGATGTTCGGTATCGCTGTTCGGTATTACGGACGGCGTACGAATGATCGATCAGACGATAGGGAGGGGACGGGTGAGGGTCAACGGGTCTCGAGCGTTTTGGTTCGAGTGGAAGGCTGGCTCGTCCCTACCTCGCCCGGCACAGCCAGTCATACGCCGACCGCGCCGTGAACTCCCCCTGTCCCCCTCGCAGTAGCAGACCGGCCGTCGCGAACTCCGGGGCGTCCGCCTGGGCGGCCACGTACGGGACCGCGATGCACCGCATGCCGGCCGCGTGTGCGGCGGCGGCACCGGGGGCGGCGTCCTCCACGACCACGCAGTCGGCCGGCGCGGCGCCCAGTCGGCGGGCCGCCTCCAGGAAGACGTCGGGGGCGGGCTTGCCCTGCTCGACCTCGTCGGCCGAGACGACGGTGCGCAGGTGGGCGTTCAGGCCCGTGCCGGCCAGGATCGCCGTGATGGCCTCGGGCGACGAACCCGACGCCACGGCCATCGGGACGCCGTCGGTGGCCAGCAGTTCCACGAACTTGCGCATCTCGGGGTACGCGCGCGTGGCGGTGCGGGCGAGGTCCAGATAGCGGCGGTTCTTGGCGGCGAGCAGCTCCTCGACCGAGGCCCGCAGGCCGTACTCGCGCTTCCAGAGCGTGACCGTCTCCAGCGTGCTGATCCCCACGTACCGCTCGTGATCCGCCCAGGTGAAGTCGGGGACGCTGTGCTCGGCGAGAACCTGTCGGCCCGCCTCGTAGTAGTTGGGCTCGCTGTCCACGAGCGTGCCGTCGAGATCGAAGATGACCGAAAGGCCGCTGAGACCGCTCATGGCCCCAGGATGTCAAAGGTCATTTCCGGACCGCCGCCCGCCCGACCGACTCCACCAGCGGCAGCAGCCGGTGCGGGACGCGCTCGCGCAGGGCCACCTCGGTGCGGGTGCGGACGACGCCGGGCAGACTGATCAGCTTCTGGATCACGTCCTCCAGATGGGCGTTGTCGCGGGCCACCACCCGGGTCAGCAGGTCCCCGCCGCCCGTGATCGAGAAGGCCTCGACGATCTCCGGCACGGCCGCGAGGGCGTCGCCCACGTCGTCGAGGTGGCCCTGGGTGACCTCGATGTGTACGAAGGCCAGCACCGGATGGCCGAGGGCGGCGGGGGAGAGGGTCGGCCCGGTGCCGGTGACCACGCCGTCCCGTTCCAGCCGGTCGAGCCGTGCCTGCAAGGTGCCGCGCGCGACGCCGAGGATGCGGGCGTACTCGCGCACGCTCGTGCGGGGCTGCTCCAGCAGCAGTCGCAGGATGCGGGTGTCCAGCTCGTCCACGGCCATGGTGCCCGGCCTCCTCCACGATGGTTCATCGATGGTCCGTTGGCTCGCCGGTGGACGTCCCAGGACCGTTATGTCTGTGCCAATGGCTCAGCATCCTAGGTGACACTTGAGCCAGGCAGCTCATTGGTGCTGCAATGAGTGCGTCGATGGCGCTGCGGACCCCGCGGCGCCTTTTTCATGCCGTGTCGTATGTACGTGTCGAAGGGGGCCGAAAGCAGTGCTGAAGAGGGTGTTCGTGGCGCCGGACCCGGGGCGGGCGCGGCTGCGCTCCGCCGTGCGGGCCGTCCTCGGCATCGGGCTCGCGGTCGTGGTCTGCTCACTGGCCGGACACTCCCTCGTCGGTGCCGTCACCGGCGGGCTCGCCGCGCTGCTCGCCCTGTTCACCGTCACCGACTCCACCGTCCGCGGGCAGGCGGTCACCACCGCGCTGCTGCCGGTCGTCGGCCTGCCCGTCCTCGCCGCGGCGGCCGAGCTGCACGACCACCCGGTCGCCCGCGACTTCACGTTCCTCGCCGTCGTCGGCGCCGGCGTCTATGCCCGCCGCTGGGGGCCGCGCGGGCACAGCCTCGGTGTGTTCGCGTTCATGACCTTCTTCGTGGCGCAGTTCCTGCAGGCGACCCCGCGACAGTTGCCCGAGCTCTACGCCGCCGTCCTGCTGTCCCTGCTCACCGCGGCCGTGGTGCGCTTCGGGCTGTGGTGCTACGAACGCCGTACGCCCCCGGCGCCCGTGCCCGCACCGCCGGGCGGCAGCGGACTGGCCCGGGTGACCACGCGCCAGGCGATCCAGGCCACCGCCGGCGCGGGCTTCGCCCTCGTGGTGGGCCAGTTGGTGTCCGGGCAGCGCTGGTACTGGGCCGTCGGCGCCACCTGGTGGATCTTCGTCAACACCGCCTCGCGCGGCGAGACCCTGGTCCGCGGCTTCCGCCGAGTACTCGGCACGGTGATCGGCATCGGCCTCGGCCTGCTCGTCGCCGTCCCGCTGCAGGGCGCGGCCGTCCCGACGGCCGTGCTCCTCGCCGTCTGCGTCTTCGGCATCTTCTACACGGCCGCCGTCTCCTACACCTGGATGATGCTCTGCGTCACGGTGCTCGCCGAGCTCCTCTACGGCCTCCTGGGCGTCCTCGACCCCGCCCTGCTGGCGCTGCGGCTGGCCGAGACCGGCGTGGGCGCGCTCGGTGCGGTGCTGGCCGTGCTGTTCGTCCTGCCCGTCACCACCCACACCGTCACCGACGCCTGGATCCAGCGGGCCCTGCGCTGCGTCCACGCGGCCACCGCCGAAGCCGCCGCACGCCTCGCCGGTGACGAGAGCGCCGACCCGGCCTCGCGGGTGGCCGAACTGGAGCAGCTGCTCGCCCGGGTCCGGCTCTCGGTCGCCCCCCTCGTGCACCCGCTGAACCCGATGCCGGCCCGCAAGCGGCGTGCCCGGCGCGTGCTGGCCCTGCTCGACGACTGCGCCCGCGAGATCCGCGGCCTGGTCGCCGTTGCCGCCGACCCGGAGGCCTCGCACGACGCCCGCCTGGCCGCCGCGTGCTGGCGCGTCGAGGCCGCGGTCGAGGCGCTCACCGGCGGCACGGACGTCACCGCCCCCACCGCACAGCCGGCGGCGTCACATCCCGCGCTGGCCCATCTCCACGGCCTGGAGCGGGCCCTGGCCGAGCTGGCCCAGCCCCTGCGCGCGCCGTCCGATGCGCGGCTCGTGGCGCAGCAGTCGTAGCTCTGCATGGTTGGACCAGGTGCCTGAGCTGGACTACTACCGGGCCAAGGCGCTGCAGGAGAGCATCCTGGCGGCCGGGCCGATCCCGTACTCGATCGTCCGGGCGACGCAGTTCATGGAGTTCATGGACGCGGTCATGTCCTGGACCGCCGACGGCGACACCGTACGGCTGCCCGCCACGCCGATCCAGCCGATCGCGGCCAAGGACGTGGCCGACGCGGTGGCGAAGGTCGCCGTGGGCAGCCCGCTGAACGGCATCCGCGACATCGGCGGCCCCGAGGTCTTCACCCTGGACGAGCTGGGCCGGATCACCCTGTCCCACAAGAGCGACAAGCGTACGGTCGTCACCGACCCCACCGCCGGAATGTTCGCCGTGATCAAGGGTGACGTCCTCACCGACAAGAACGCCCACCTCGCCCCCACGCGCTACAGCGACTGGCTCTCCTGACCCACCCGCGTGGTCAAATCGCTTTGTCGACCGCCCAGAGGGTGGATCAGCCCGTCCGCCGGGTAACTCCGCACCGTCGGACGCACGGCACCCGCGAGCCGTGCGGGAGCGGCCCGCGGGTGAACCTCCTGTGTGTGCCGTGCGGAACCTCCGTCCCCGCACGGAGTTTTGGTCTAGACCGATAGTCATCCGCTGCTACCGTCGCCCTGGACGGCACCCGACCGGAAGGGGACAACGGTGGCAGACGTCGGCAGACGGGGAGGACGGGCCTACATCGGGTCGTTCACGGCGGCCGGTGGCCAGGGCATCACCGTGGCCGCCGTGGCCGCGGGCACCGGCGCGCTGACCGCGCTGAGCCGGGTGAACGACATGCCCGACCCCGCGTACCTGGCCCTGTCGCCCGGCGGCGACACCCTCTACGCGGTCAGCGAGACGGCCGAGGGCGCGGTGGCCGCGTACCGCGTGACCGGGGATGCTCCGGAGCCGCTCGGACCGCCGGTGCCGGTGGGCGCCAGCGGCCCCGTGCATCTCAGCCTGTTCGCCGGCCACGTCCTGACCGCCAACTACGGCACCGGCAGCGTCACCGCCGTCCCCGTCCGCGCCGACGGCACCCTCGCGGACGCCCCGTCCGGCGCCCTCCGCCACACCGGCTCCGGCCCGCACACGCCCCGCCAGCAGGGCCCGCACGCCCACCAGGTACAGCCCGATCCGAGCGGCCGCTGGGCGGTCAGCGTCGACCTGGGCACGGACTCGGTACGGGTGTGCACCCTGGCCGACGGGACGCCCGACCTGCACCGGGAGATCGCCCTGCGGCCCGGCTCGGGCCCCCGCCACCTGGCCTTCCACCCGCACGGCGGCTACGCGTACGTCCTCAACGAACTCACCCCCACCGTCACCGTCTGCCACTGGGACGCCGAAGACGGCACGCTGAAGCCACTGGCGGAGACACCGGTGCTGCCCGGCGCGCCGGCCGGGGACGCCTATCCCTCGGGGATCGTCGCCTCGCCCGACGGCCGCTTCGTGTGGACCGCCACCCGCGGAGAGGACGTGCTCTCCACGTTCGCCGTCGAGGGCGAGGAACTGCGCCTGGTCGCGACGGTGACCTGCGCCGGGCACTGGCCGCGTGCGATCACCGAGGCGGGCGGCTTCCTGTACGTCGCGAACGAGCGCTCCGGGGACGTGTCCTGGTTCACCGTGGACCCGGACCTGGGGCTCCCGCGCTACGAGGGCTCGATCCAGGTGCCCGCGGCGTCCTGCGTGGTCATCGGCCCGGACCCGGGCAGGGCATGACCGTATGCCGAAGGGCCCGCTCCCCGATGTGGAGCGGGCCCTTCGGCGTTACGGCTGTGTCGCGCGCGTCAGCGGACCGGCGCGCCCTGCGGCTGCGGCGGGACGATGCCCAGCGCCGTCGTGTACTTCGACAGGGCGAGCTTGCCGATCGCCGGGTAGGGGCCGAGCGCCTCGGCGGCGGAGCAGCCCGCCTCGTGCGCGGCCTGAGCGATCAGGCTCGGGTCGATCTCCGGCCCTATCAGGTACGGCGCCAGCGCCAGCTGCTGCGAGCCCGAGGACCGCAGCTGCTCGGCGACGGCCGAGATCGAGCCGTCCTGGTCCAGGGCCGCGGCCATCACCGGCACGGCCAGGCGCGCGGCGAGCAGCATGCCGGTGATCCCGGCCGCCTGCACGGCCTCCTCGCCGCCGACGGAGGCCAGGATGATGCCGTCCGCGGCGGTCGCCACGGTGAACAGGCGGGCACGGTCGGCGCGGGCCAGACCGGCCTCCGACAGACGCACGTGCAGCGCCTCGGCGAGCAGCGGGTGCGGTCCCAGCACGTCGGTGAGGTCGGCCGCGACCCGGCTGTCCATCACGGCCTGGCGGATGACGCGCAGCAGCGCGCTGTCCGGGCCGGCCAGCAGCGGCACGACCACGGCGACGGGGCCATCCGGCTCCTTGACCTCCACACCCGCGGCGAGCGCCTGCTCATAGCGGGCGGTGCGCTCCTCGGCGGCGCGCACGAGCACCGACTGGAGCGTGGGGAACTCCACGTCGTCGCCGTCGACGTACCCGATCCGGGCGTCGAGGCCGGGAAGCTCGGAGCGGGCGATGCTCACGACCTCCTCGGCGAGGCCGCGGGTGGCGGCGCTCGGCGTGCCCGGCACCGCGAGCACGAGCGCGGGCGCGCCCTCGGGAGCCGCCAGGGGCTCGGGTCGGCGGTGCCGCCCGGGCTGACGAGGTCGCGGCATTCGTACTGGCAGGCCGGACGCGGGCCCAGTGGGGGAGCTCATGGCGACGCATGTTACTGGCTTCCTGGGCTCCCCTGTTCGGGGAGGGTGCAGGTGAGCGGTATCCGTCCGCTTTTGTCTGATTGAGTTACCTGCAGAGCGGAACCGAACGGCCCGGGGGATCAGTCCCCCTTTCGGGTCACCACGCAGAGCAGCGCCTCGTCACCCGGCAGAGCGAGCTCTCCCGGGGCCAGATCGGTCGCGATGCGCACGGAGCCCAGCAACGGATCCCCGGCGGCCGGCACGTGCCGTGCGTGCGGCAGTCGCGTCGACAACTCCTCTTCCAGCGGTACGACAAGAGGGTCGCCCATCTTGAGCAGCCCGCCGGTGAGCGCGACTTGGGGCTCGCCGGTCGTGGGGCAGACGGCGGCCGCGGACTCGGCCATGTGCCGTGCGGCGGCCCGCAGGATGTCCGCCGCCACGGGGTCGGAGTCGGCGCAGGCGGCCACCTGGGGAGCGAAGGAGGCGAGGACGGCGGGGCGGTCCGGGCGCGGATACAGCTTGCCGGGCAGCCCGGGCATCGGGCCGAAGGTCTCCTCCGCGCCGGCGAGCAACGCGGCCGACCCGCCGGGCCGCCCGTCGTACGAGCGCAGGGCCGCCTCCAGCCCGGCCCGCCCGATCCACGCACCGCTGCCGCAGTCGCCGAGCAGATGCCCCCAGCCGTCCGCACGGCGCCAGCGCGTCAGATCCGTGCCCATCGCGATCAGCCCGGTACCGGCGGCGACCACGGCACCGGGCCGCTGCCCGAGAGCACCGACATACGCGGTGACGGCATCGGCGGCGAGAGCGAGGCGCCCGATGCCGAACTCCCGCTCCAGCGCCGCCGGCAACTCGGCGCGCAGGGCATCGCCCAGGCCGGCGAGCCCGGCGGCCCCGATCACGGCCGTACCCAGCCGTTCGACTCCGCTCTCGGCGACCAACGCCCGCCCCATGGGCACCAGTTGCTCCATCAGGTGCGCGGGGTCGATGCCCCGGTCCCCGACACGGACCGGCTCGCGGGACTCCCGCCGAGCCAGGACCCCCCGCTCGACGGTGCCGACGACGACTCGCAGGCCCGAGCCTCCGGAGTCGACGGCGAGGAACCCGGAGGGCTCGCTCACGGCAGGCGCCAGTCCACGGGCTGTCCTCCCTGACGGATCAGCAGGTCGTTGGCCCGGCTGAAGGGGCGGGAGCCGAAGAAGCCGCGGTCGGCGGACATGGGGGAGGGGTGGGCCGACTCCACCGAGGGGAGGTTGCCGAGCAGGGGGCGGGCGTTGCGGGCGTCGCGGCCCCACAGGATGGACACCAGCGGCTTGCCGCGCCCGGCCAGCGCACGGATGGCCTGCTCGGTGACCTCCTCCCAGCCCTTGCCGCGATGGGCGCCCGGTTTGCGCGGAGCCGTCGTGAGCGCCCTGTTGAGCAGCAGCACGCCCTGCTGGGTCCACGGTGTCAGATCACCGTTGGACGGCTGCGGCAGCCCCAGGTCCGTGTTCAGCTCCCGGAAGATGTTGATGAGACTGCCGGGCAGCGGACGTACCTCAGGCGCTACCGAGAACGACAGCCCCACGGCATGGCCCGGGGTGGGGTAGGGGTCCTGTCCGACGATCAGGACCCTTACCTCGTCGAAGGGCTGCTGGAAGGCCCGCAGGACGTTCTCTCCGGCCGGCAGATAGGTGCGTCCCGCGGCGATCTCCGCGCGCAGGAAGTCGCCCATCGAGGCGATCCGTTCGGCAACGGGTTCCAGGGCCTTCGCCCAGCCCGGTTCGACGATTTCATGCAAGGGTCGTGGTGCCACGGGCGTCACCCTACTGCCGTAGCGGCAGCGGCGATCAACCAGTGGCCAAGACCGGCCCGTAAGCTCTGACGGCTCATCCGATCACCGCGGCCCGTACACACAGCACGTCCGGCAGATGCGATGCCAGTTGCTTCCAGCTGTCGCCGTCGTCGGCCGACGCGAACACCTCGCCGTTGCGGTTGCCGAAGTACACGCCCGCCGGGTCCGCGTCGTCCGTGCACATCGCGTCGCGCAGCACCGTGCCGTAGTGGTCCTCCTGCGGCAGTCCGGACGACAACGGCTCCCACGTCTTGCCCGCGTCCGCCGTACGGAAGACCCGACATCGATGGTCGGCCGGCACGCGGTCGGAGTCGGCGTTGATCGGGAAGACGTAGGCCGTGTCGCCGCGGTGTGGGTGGGCGGCGGCCGCGAAACCGAACGTCGACGGCAGGCCCTCGCCGATGTCCGTCCAGTGCGCGCCCGCGTCGTCGCTGCGGTAGACGCCCCAGTGGTTCTGCAGATAGAGGCGGTCCGGATTGGCCGCGTCGCGCGCGACCTTGTGCACGCACTGTCCGAACTCCGGGTTCGGGTCCGGCAGGAACACCGCGGAGACACCGGAGTTGGAGGGCACCCAGCTCGCGCCGCCGTCGGTGGTCTTGAACACGCCGGCGGTCGAGACGGCCACCGTCACGGCCTTCGGGTCACGCCTGTCGGTGAGCACGGTGTGCAGGCCCTCACCGCCGCCGCCCGGCACCCACTTGGACCGCGTGGGGTGCTCCCACAGCGGGCGCACGAGCTCGAAGGTCTCGCCGCGGTCGTCCGAGCGGTAGAGCGCGGCCGGTTCCGTGCCCGCGTATACGACGTCCGGCTCCGCGGCTGCCGGGTGCAGCTGCCACACGCGCTCCAGCGAAGCCCCGGTGTCCTTCGGAAACTTGACGGCCGGCTGCGCCGGTTCGGTCCAGGTGCGGCCCAGGTCGTCGGAGTGGAACACGGACGGACCCCAGTGCGCGCTGTCGCCGCCCGCCAGCAGTCGCGGACGCTCGTCCCGGGTGTCGATGGCTACCGAGTACACGGCCTGGGCGTTGAAGTAGGGGCTCTCGTCGAACTCCCAGGTGCCACCTCGCCTCCGCCCGATGAACAAGCCCTTGCGCGTGCCCACGGCGAGCAGTACCTCGGTCATGCCGATCACCTCCGCGACGTCTTTGTCTCAGGTACGGGCCAGTCTGCACCCCGGCACTGACAGTCACCTCTGGAAACGCTGACGTCGCAGGTCAGGGCGGCGATGATAGCCCGCTGCCGGGAGCGCCGGGGTGCTTTCGCGAAGTCGCCCTCATGGGTGCGAGGCGCCGTGCGACGGTCGACTCCGGGTACGTGCCCTGAGCAGGCGGCGGCCGTCCGCCGTATGGGAGGGCGGTCGGTCCGGCATGTTCGTGCGCTCATGAGGAGGAAGCCGCCGATGGCGTTCCGTGGTCCGAAGACGTGGCTGTGGCGTTGGCGGCGCAATCCGCTCAAGCGCCGGGCCGATGCGGTGGAAGCCTGGGTCCTGCTCGCCGCCTGGGCGCTCACCGTCCTCACCGGAGTGCTGGCCGGCCTGACTACGGCCCACACCGTGGAGCGGGGCATGGCCCGGGAGCGCGTCGAGTGGCGGCCCGTCGTCGCCCTGCTCACCGAGCAGGCACCGGGCACCGCGGACTCGCGCTCGGGTACGCCGAGCACCGCAAGCGTGTGGGCGAAGGTCCGCTGGAGCGCGCAGGACGGTTCCGCGCACACCGGTCAGGCCCGTGTCCGGCCCGGCAGCGGCGTCGGCACACCGGTCACCGTCTGGACGGACCCTCAGGGCCGCCTGGTCACCAAGCCCGCCTCCCCCTCCGAGGCCCGCTCACGCGCCACCCTGGTCGGCGGCCTCGCGGGCGTGTGCGCCGCATCCGTACCCTTCGTCGCCGGCCGCGCCCTGCGCAGCCGCCTGGAGAGCCGGCGCATCGACCAGTGGGGCTATGAATGGGCGCGGTTCGGGCCGTTGTGGAGTGGGCGGACGACCGGGTGACGCCGGGTAGGTTCGAGCCATGGTCGCTGACTGGCGCGTGAATCGGATCGAGAGCGCACTGCGAGGGGAGAACCCCACCGTGCTGCGGCGCTTGTCGGCGGGGTTCGCAGTGATCGGCGATGTGCAGTTCCTGCCGGGCTACTCGGTGCTCCTGGTGGATGATCCCGAGGTGGAGCGACTGTCGGACCTGCCGAGGGGCAAGCGGCTGGCGTTTCTGTCCGACATGGACCGACTCGGCGAAGCGGTCGAGCGTGCGTCCCGCCGCATGGATACGGGCTTCCGTCGGGTCAATCTGGAGATCCTCGGCAACACCGACGGCTTCTTGCACGCGCACGTGTGGCCACGGTTCGAGTGGGAGCCGGCGGAATTGGTGCACAAGCCGGTGTGGCTCTACCCCCGCGACAGATGGGCCGACGACCGCTTCGCACTCGGTCCGCAGCACGACCCGCTGCGCAAGGCGATCGGGGACGAGCTGGACCGCCTGCGTGCGGCGAGCTGAGGGCGGCAGATCACCGGCCGCGCCACACTCTCCGGCGACGTCCACCGCCTGACCGACCGGCCCGGGCGGTGGACGTCCGATCATCTCGCCCAAGCCTCACTCCCCGCCCGGCAACGCCCGCCCCAAGATCGCGTCCACATCCGCGCCGTCCGGCAGCGTCCCGAACGCATGCCCCCAGTCGCCCCCCAGCCGGGTCGCGCAGAAGGCGTCGGCCACCGCCGCGGGGGCGTGGCGGACCAGCAGGGAGGCCTGGAGGGTCAGGGCCATCAGCTCGACCAGGCGTCGGGCGCCGGCCTCGGAGCCGCTCGCCAGCAGGGCCTTCAGGCGGGTGACGGACGCGTCCAGCCGGGCGTCCGCACCCTGTGCCAGGGCGAGTTCCGCGAAGAGGGCCTCCGCGGTACCCGGCTCCTTGCCCAACGCCCGCAGGACATCGAGGGCGTTGACGTTCCCCGAGCCCTCCCAGATCGACAGCAGCGGAGCCTCGCGGTAGTGGCGGGGCATGCCCGACTCCTCGACGTAGCCGTTGCCGCCCAGGCACTCGAGGGCCTCCGCGGTGAAGGCCGGACCCCGCTTGGTGACCCAGTACTTGCCGACGGCCGTGGCGATCCGGCGGAACGCCGCCTCCGTGCCGTCCGTGTCGTCCCCGCGCACCGTACGGTCGGCCGCACCGGCCAGCCGTAGCGTGAGCGTCGTGGCGGCCTCGGACTCCAGCGCGAGGTCGGCCAGGACGTTGCGCATCAGCGGCTGGTCGATCAGCCGTGCCCCGAAGGCACTGCGGTGGCGCACATGGTGCCCCGCCTCGACGAGCGTCTTGCGCATCAGCGTCGCGGAGGACATCACGCAGTCCAGCCGGGTGCAGTTGACCATCTCGATGATCGTCTTGACGCCCCGTCCCTCGGGCCCGACCAGCCAGGCGACGGTCCCGTCGAACTCGGGCTCGGAGGAGGCGTTGGAGCGGTTGCCCAGCTTGTCCTTCAGGCGCTGGATGCGGAAGGTGTTGCGGCTGCCGTCGGGCAGGACACGCGGCACGAGGAAGCAGGAGAGGCCGCCCGGCGCCTGGGCCAGCACCAGGAAGACGTCGCACATGGGCGCCGAGGTGAACCACTTGTGCCCGCGCAGCGTGTACACGCCGGGTTCGGCCGTCGGTGTCGCCGTCGTCGTGTTCGTACGGACGTCGGAGCCGCCCTGCTTCTCGGTCATCCCCATGCCCGCGAGCAGACCGCGCTTCTCGGTCGGCACGCGCAGCCCCGGGTCGTACTCCCGGCTGGTCAGCAGGGGTTCGTAGACCTTCGCGAGCTCGGGCTGCCGGCGCAGCACGGGGACGGCCGCGTACGTCATCGACGTCGGACAGCCGTGCCCCGCCTCGGTGTGCCCCCACACCAGCCCGCCGGCGGTCCGGGCGACATGGGCACCGGGCCGCTCGTCCGCCCAGGGCGCCGCCGCAAGGCCTTCGCCGACGGCGACCCGCATCAGGTGATGCCAGCTGGGATGGAACTCGACCTCGTCGACGCGATGCCCGTACCGGTCGTGCGTCCGCAGCTCCGGCTCGTGCCGGTTGGCCTGCTCACCCCACTCCTGCGCCTCGGCGCTCCCGGCCCGCAGGCCGAGCCGCCGGATGTCCTCCTCGGCCCACGCGGCGCCCTCGCGACGCAGCCCCTCGAGCAGGGCCGCGTCCTCGGAGGCGTCGTACGGAGGCAGGGGAGGGGGCTGGTTGGTGACGTCATGGGTGGCGTACTGCCCGGACGGCTCCTGCGCGGTACCGGATCGCTCCTGTGCGGCACCGGACTGCTCCTGCGCGAGTATCGAGACCATGCCGCCAGTGTTGCATCACGGCGACGGTTGCAGCAATCCTGTAATACGTCTGCGTCACCTGCCCCCGTACAGTCGTGGCCATGCCGAACAACCCGTCACCGCAGGCCGACGAGGTGGAGCTGCGTCCGCTGTCCGCCCGGTCGGTCGTCCTGAGCCTGCTGCTGGGTCTGCATCCGCCCGAGTTGCCGGTGAAGGACCTGGTGCGCAGCGTGGAGCCGTTCGGCATCGCGGGGTCCACCCTGCGGGCCGCGCTCAGCCGGATGGTGGCGGCCGGGGACCTGTGGCGCGCGGACACGGTCTACGGGCTCAGCGACCGGCTGCTGGAACGCCAGCGCCGCCAGGACGAGGCGGTCCACCCCGAGACCCTTCCCTGGGACGGGGACTGGGAGATGGTCGTGGTCACCGCCACGGGCCGCGGCCCCGCCGAACGCGCGGAACTGCGCAACGAGTTGACCCGGCTCCGGCTCGCCGAGCTGCGCGAGGGCGTCTGGCTGCGGCCCGCCAATCTGCTCCGTCCCCTGCCGGACCACCTCGGCCAGGTCGCCGAGCGCTGTACGGCCCGCCCCGACCGCCCCGCGCGCGAGCTGGCCGCGAGCCTGTGGCCGCTGGACGCGTGGAGCGGCACGGGACACGCCCTGCTCGCCCATGTCGCGCGTGCGCGGCATCCGTCGGACCGCTTCACCGCCTTCGCGGCGGTCGTACGGCACCTGCTGGCCGACCCGGTGCTGCCACCCGAACTCCTCCCACCCGACTGGCCGGGCCCCCGGCTGCGCGCCGCCTACGCGGACTACCGGCGCGAGGTGGCCGACGCCGCACGCGTGCGTGACCAGGAGGAGCAGACGGCGTGAGGGGCATGCGCGGGTGAGGGGCACGCGCGCGTGGGGGCGGCAAGCCGGCCGAGGAGGCACACGCGCGTGGAGACCGCCCGACGACGCGGGGGTGGCCGTACGAAAACGACACGGCGGCCGTCCGAAGCGCCGTGCGGGGACGCCTCGGACGGCCGCCTTCACCGTGGGGGGACTATCGGTGGGCGCGAGGAATCACCTGTAGGTGATGTCCGAGCTGGAGTACAGGCAGTTCGTGCTGTCGGGGCCCGTACCCACGGCGGTGTTGTTGTTGTACTTCTGGCAGGGGATGACCTTGCGGCTCGCGTCGTTGAGGATCGTGATGCCGCGCAGCGTCGCCACGTCGCCCCGGTTGACGTTGATGCCGACGAGGCGTGCGGTCGACCCCGTGCCGGTCACCTCGATGTTGCTGAGATTGACCTTGCGCGTGTACTGCGTGGAGCAGTCGCCGCACGAGCGGTACAGCGTCTTGAACTCGCTGACGGCGAAGTTGGAGATGTTCACCGTGCCGGGCCCGTTGTGCTGGAAGACCTTGTCGGCGGCCTTCTTGGCGCCACCGCCGATCACGTTGTACGTGGAGCCGCCCCGGAAGGTCGCCGCGTCCTCGCCGACGTCCTCCCACCACACGTTCTGCAGCGTGCAGTTGCCCTCGCAGTGGATGCCGTCGGCGCCGGGCGCGCCGATGATGACGTTCTTCAGTGTCGCGCCGGGCGCGAGCTTGAAGATCGGGTCCTGGCCCTCCTCCTGGCCGTCACCGGCCAGGTCGCCGGTGCCGTAGTACCGCTTCATGCCGTAGTCCTTGGTGCCGGACACGGAGATGGTGGAGGAGGTCCCCTGGCTGCCGTTGGGCGTCGGCCACGTGGCGGCGCTCGCGGGTGGCGCCCCGATTGTTGCGATCATGACAGACGAGAGGCCGAGTGCGGCCAGGCCGCCGGTCAGAGCGCGCCGGCGGGCGCGGGGCTTTCCTGGCGAAGTCATGTCCCGATGCCTTCTTCCAGTTGGGGGTGGTCGGATGGGGTGGGGTGGTCAGATCTTTCCGGCGCCCGCGCCGGACATCACCGAGGCGGCGACCGTGGACGCGGGCTCCGCGGTGTAGCTGTAGGGCGGCGTGGTGAAGGTGCCGACCCGGGAGATCTCGGTCGCGGCCCCGCCGAGATCGTTGCCGCGCAGATTGGCGTAGCCGTCGACGTCACTGCTGCGGTTCGTGGTCACAGCGACCTTCGTGTCACGGAAGACGTTGTTCTCCACGAGCATCTGGGCGCCCATGCGCGAGTGGCAGGCGGTGTCCGCGCCGGCCACGTAGTTGTTGTAGAAGTGCCCGGTGCCGAAGCGCAGGCTGGGGATGCGCGAGTAGACGTTGCTGAAGTGGTTGTGGTGGTACGTCACCTTCAGGTGGCCGGTGTCCTCGCTCGCGTTGTTGTCGCTGTGGCCGACGAGTGAGCCCTTGAAGTGGTCCTTGAAGGTGTTCCAGGACACCGTGACGTTGTCCGAGCCGTGATTGATGTCCAGCAGGCCGTCGTAGTAGTCCTTGTCGTGATCGCGGTCGGCCGAGAAGGAGTTGTGGTCGATCCACACCTTCGTCGACGCCTGGACCGTGATGCCGTCGGACGGCGCCACCGGCTTGCTGATGTTCAGGTTGCGGACGACGACGTTGGTGACGTTCTTCAGCCGCAGCCCGCCCCCGGTGAAGCCGGACGACGAACCCACGCCCAGCACCGTCGTGTTGGAGCCGACGTCGACCTGGCCGCTCAGCGAGATAAGGCCGTTGACCCGGACGACCTTGGCCGAGTTGCCGGTCACCGCCGACTTGAAGGCGGCCAGGCTCGAGACGGTGACCGCCGAGGCGCTGCCGCCACCGGTCGTCCCGGCGCCGAAGCCGATGGCCGAGGTTTCCGCCGCCCCGGCGGTGGGTGGGGGCAGGACGAGGATGGCCGCGGCGGCGAGGGCGACTGTGGCGGCCGACGCCAGTGCGGCTCTTTGCGGGCGTGCATGTGGGGGGAGAGTGCGCATGCGGGTGCGTCCTTTCAGAAGGACTTACTCGATCATGTGTGTGAACGACGTACTTCATGTGGAACGCCTTGCGCGGACAGGGTCACCGTGTGGGGGTGTTGCTGTGCGGCTCGGTCACGCTGTTGAACGGAACGTAGGGTGCAAGCGCTTTCTAGTCAACGCTTTGCGCAGAGGAATTCGGTCAGGACTGCCAGGCGGCAAGGGCTCTCTCACGGATGGCCGTGGGAGCGCTTCCATGACGGACGTGTCCATGTCACGATGCCTCCCGACGCTTTCCCCCTGCTGCCCTGACCTACAGCTCCTGCTGATCCACCCCACCTCGCACCACGTCCACGAGCCGTGACCAGAAGGGACAAGGACGTGCCCACCCCCACCCGCACCACCCCGAGAAGACCGCTGCGCGCGAAACTCGTCGCCCTCCTCGCAGCACTCCTGCCGTTGGTCGCGGCACTGCTCCTCACCGCCCCCGCGGCCTCCGCCCGCACCGAGGCCGACGTCGTCCCCACCGCGACGCTCACCGAGGTCACCGACTTCGGCACCAATCCGAGCAACCTGCGCATGTACCTGTATGTGCCGGACAGCGTCCGGCCCAACCCGGCCGTCCTCGTGGCCGTGCACTGGTGCACCGGCTCCGGCCCGGACATGTACAACGGCACGGAGTACGACACGCTCGCCGACCAGTACGGGTTCGTCGTGGTCTACCCGTCCGTCACCCGCAGCAGCAAGTGCTTCGACGTGTCCTCGCCGCAGGCGCTGAAGCGGGGCGGCGGCAGCGACCCGGTCGGCATCAAGTCAATGGTCGACTGGGTCACCCGCACCTACGACGCCGACACCGGCAGGGTCTTCGCCACCGGCATCTCCTCCGGCGCGATGATGACGAACGTCCTGCTCGGCGACTACCCCGACGTGTTCGCCGCGGGCGCCGCCTTCTCGGGCGTCCCCTTCGGCTGCTTCGCCACCACCGACGGCTCCGAGTGGAACAGCGCCTGCGCGAACGGCACCGTGACCCACACCCCGCAGGAGTGGGGCGACCTGGTGCGCGGCGCCTACCCCGGCTACACCGGGCCCAGGCCCCGTATGCAGCTGTGGCACGGCACCGAGGACGACGTCCTGCGCTACCCCAACTTCGGGGAGATGATCAAGCAGTGGACGAACGTCCAGGGCATCAGCCAGACCCCGGCCGCCACCGACACGCCCCAGTCCGGCTGGACCCGCACCCGCTACGGCGGCACCGGTGACCGGGCCCCCATTGAGGCGATCAGCCTCCAGGGCGTCGGCCACAACCTCTACGGCTACGGCATGGCGGCCCGGGTGCTCACCTTCTTCGGCCTGGACAGCGGCGGCCCCGCCCCCCAGCCACAGCCCGGCGCCTGCAAGGTGACCGCCACCACCAACGCCTGGAACACGGGTCTGACCGCCTCACTGACGATCACCAACACGAGCACGACGGCGATCAGCAGCTGGAAGCTCGGCTTCACCCTGCCCGCAGGCCAGACGATCACGAACGGCTGGGGAGCCACGTACACTCCGGCCTCCGGCGCGGTGACGGCGGCCAACGCCCCGTACAACGCGGCGCTCGCGCCAGGAGCGAGCGTGAGCATCGGCTACCAGGCGATCCACGGCGGGAACAATGCGGCGCCCGGCGCCTTCACGCTGAACGGGACGGCCTGTACGTCCGCCTGACGCGCTGCTCCCACGTCCGCCTGACGCGCCGGTCCATGGCGTGGCCGGACCGTGAGCTTTCGGCCACGACGATCTTCCGTGCGCGGATGACATGCCGTTTTACGGGAACCCGGGCCGCACGGAAGGCGCTGTCGAGTGAGGCGGAGCGAGGGCAAGCGATGGTACTGGGACTGCTCACACGTCCGACGGCCGCCGCGGCCGGGTTGGTCTCGGCCGGGCCGCGGCTGCTCGCCAGGGGTGCGGCTCCCGCGATGGGGGCAGCCGCGGGAGCCGTGGCCGGGACGGCCCGGGCAGGTGTACGCACGATGGACACCGCGGGGCGTGTCGTGCGCGTCGCCCGCAACACCCTGCCCTTCCGCCCGCATCCCTGGCGGTCGGGCACCCGGACCCACCTCGCACTGCGGCCCGCGGCGCCGGACCGGGTCCAGCGGGCGGGCGGGGTGGAGCACGCGGCGCGCCGGGTCGCCGAGGCGCTGGCGGAGCGGCCCGACGTCGCCCTCGCCTACTGGGACGGCGGGCTGCGCCGGCTGGTGGTGACAGCCGTCGAGGAGTCGGTCAGCGACCGGGTGGTGGAGAAGGCGACCGAGATCGCGGCACGGCACGGCCTGGCCCAGACGGACCAGGCGGTGGACGAGATCGTCCACCCGGCCGACCCTGCCGGAGTGCGGGCCGCCGCACTGACGCTGGCCGCGGACGGGCTCGGCATCGCGGCCGCGTTCATCGGCCACGGCCTGCGCCTGCCGGCCTCGCCCCGGGCGGTGACCGCGCTGGTGACGCTGATGCGGGAGAACCCGCGCTTCCGCGGTTGGCTGCGGGCCCGGCTCGGCCGCTCACGCATGGACATGGCACTGGCCTTCGCGAACGCGGCCGCGCACGGTGCCGGCCGGACCCCGACCGCTCTGGTGCTCGACGGTGCGCTGCGCTCGCTGCAGCTGGCGGAGACGGTGGCGCGCGCGGCGGCGTTCGACATGGTCCACGACGAGGTCTGCGTGCCCGGCCGGTGCAGCGTGGCCGGGGACCACTGCCCGCGCCCGCCGCTGCGCACCGCTCCGGCCCAGGAGTACGCCGCGCACGCCGAAACCGGCAGCCTGGTGGGCGCCCTGGCCACGCTGCTGGTCAAGCACGACGGCACCGAGGCGGCGGAGGCCGTGCTCGCGGGCTCTCCCAAGGCGGCGCGCTACGGGCCCGCCGCCTTCCACGCCGTACTCAGTACCGCACTGGCCCGCACGGGCGTCCTCGTACGCGACACAGAACGGCTGCGGCAGCTGGAGATGGCCGACACGGTCGTCCTGCACCCGAGCGCACTGCGCAGCCCCGGCGCGGGCGCGGACCCTTGGGCGGAGGCCGTACTGGACGCGGCGCGGCGCGCGGGGCTGCGCGTCGTGATGGTGGACGACCCGGCCCTGGCCGACTTCACGAGCCTGGCCGACCAAGTGGTGCGCGACGAGCGGCCACTGAGCGAAGTGGTGGACGCCTTGCGGGGCGAGGAAGGCGTCGTCGTCACGGTCGCCCGGCCGGGCCCGGACGACGAGGACGTCGTCACCGGGCTGCTCGCCGGCGACGTGGCCGTCGCCCTCACCGACCGGGACGGGGCCCTGGTCTGGGGCGCGGACGTGCTCGCCCCGCACGGTCCGGCAGACCTGTGGCGGCTGCTGCGGGCTGTCCCGGTCGCGCGCGGGGTCGGGCGCAGGTCGCAGACCCTGGCCCGGTCCGGCGCCGCCCTGTCCGGGATCCTGGTGGCCATCGGCCAGTCCCGGCGCGGCCGTCCCACGCCGTGGCCCGGACTGCGCCACACGCCGGTCGACGTGAGCGCGGCCTGGGCCCTGCTGTCCGGGGCACGTGCGGCGCTCGGCGTGGCGGTGGCCCGCGCCCCGCACCCCCGCCCGCGCGTGGCCTGGCACGAACTGGAGCCCACCGAGGTCCGCGACCGGCTGGAGCACGAGGAGGGCCCGGAGCCGACCCTGTCCGAGCAGGTCGCGGATCGCGCGCGGAACGCGGTTCGCACGATGGGCCGCAAGCGTGTGTTCGCACCGCTGAGCGGGCCGCTGCAGCTTGCCCGGGCCGTGCGCGGCGAACTCGACGACCCCCTCACCCCGGTGCTGGCCGTGGGCTCGGCCGCCGAAGCCATCCTCGGCTCCGTCGTGGACGCCCTGCTGGTCGTCGGTGCGCTCGATCTGAACGCCCTGGTCGGCGGCGTCCAGCGGATGCGGGCCGAGCGGGCGCTGTCCGGGCTGCTGGCCAAGCAGAAGCAGAAGGCGCGCGTGACGACCGAGGAACCCGCGTCCCGGCCGCACCTCGTGGACGCCACCAAACTCCGTCCCGGCGACGTGATCGAGCTCCGCGCGGACGACGTGGTCCCCGCCGACGCCCGTCTGCTGTGGGAGGACGGCCTGGAAGTGGACGAGTCCGCGCTCACCGGCGAGTCCCTGCCCGCCGCCAAGGCGACCGACCCGACACCGGACGCCGCGGTGCCCGACCGCCGCTGCATGGTGTTCGAGGGCACGACCGTGGTGGCCGGCGAGGCCCGGGCCGTCGTCGTCGACACCGGGGAGCGGACGGAGGCCGCGCGGGCCGTGTCTCTCGCCGCCCGCAAGCCACCGTCCGCCGGCGTACAGGCCAGGCTGCGGGAACTCACCGACAAGGCCCTGCCGTTGACCCTGGCGGGCGGCGCCGGGGTGACGGCCCTGTCGCTGCTGCGCGGCGCGCCGATCCGCCGCGCCGTGAGCGGCGGGGTCGCGGTGGCCGTGGCCGCGGTGCCCGAGGGGCTGCCGCTGGTGGCGACCGTGGCGCAGCTGGCGGCCGCCCGCCGGCTGAGCCGCAGGGGAGTCCTCGTCCGGGCTCCGCGCACCCTGGAGGCGCTCGGGCGGATGGACACCGTCTGCTTCGACAAGACCGGCACCCTCACCGAGAACCGGCTGCGTCTGGTGCGCGTGACCGACGCGGACGGCACGGTCCACACGCCGGCCGAGGCGGCGGCCGACGCCACGTTGCGGACCGCGGCCCGCGCCTGCCCGCAGCTCAACGGCGGCTCGGACAAGCCCGTCCACGCCACCGACGAGGCAGTCCTGGACGCGGCCGCTCCGGACCCCGAGTGGTCCCAGATCGAGGGACTGCCCTTCGAGGCCGGCCGCGGTTACGCCGCCGCCGTCGGCCGGGCCGAGGACGGCACCCCGGTGCTCGTGGTCAAGGGAGCCCCCGAGACGGTGCTGCCCGCCTGCGTCGGCCTGCCCTCGTCGGCGACGGAGGCGGCCCAGGCGCTCGCCGGCGACGGACTGCGCGTCCTCGCGGTGGCCCGGCGCCCGTTGGACCCGTCGGACGACGCGGCGGACGCTCTCGAACAGCCCCTGGAGAAGCTGGAGTTCACCGGCCTGCTCGCCCTCGCCGACATGCCGCGCGACACCTCCACGGCCCTCGTCGAGGGGCTGCGGAAAGCGGGCGTACGGCCCGTCATGCTGACCGGCGACCACCCGCAGACCGCCCGGGCGATCGCCGCGGAACTGGGCTGGCCCGAGGACACCGGCGTGGTCACCGGCGACGAGCTGGCGTCCGCGGACCGGGAGGAACGCGCGCGGATGCTGGCCGACATGGGCGTGGTGGCCCGGGTCGCGCCCGAGCAGAAGCTCCAGGTCGTCGAGGCGCTGCGGGACGCCGGCCGGGTGGTCGGCATGGTCGGCGACGGAGCCAACGACGCGGCGGCCATCCGCGCCGCCGACATCGGCGTCGGCATCAGCGCCCGCGGCTCGGCGGCCGCCCGCAACGCGGCCGACCTGGTCCTCACCGACGGCGACATGACGGTCCTGATCGAGGCCGTCACCGAGGGCCGGGCCCTGTGGCACAGCGTCGCCGACGCCATCGCCATCCTGATCGGCGGCAACGCCGGCGAGGTGGGCTTCGGCCTGCTCGGCACGCTGCTGTCGGGCGCGGCACCGTTGTCGACCCGCCAGATGCTGCTGGTGAACCTGTTCACGGACCTGTTCCCCGCCATGGCGGTCGCCGTGACGCCGAAGGAGCCGGAGGGGGCGCAGGCGGAATCGGCGGGGGATCGCACGGGCACGGGATCCGAGGTGGCGGAGGTGGGGGAGCCGGGCCAGGGCGACCACGGCACCCCCGAAGGCACCGAACCGCTGGGCACCTCGCTCCTGGGCGCCCCGCTGATCCGCAAGATCCGGCACCGCGCCCTGACCACCACGCTGGGCGCCACGTCCGCCTGGCTGATCGGCCGCTTCACCCCGGGCACCGCCCGCCGCTCCACCACGATGGCCCTGTGCGCGGTGGTCGGCACGCAGCTCGCCCAGACCCTGGCCGACCGCCGGGGCAGCCCGCTGGTCCGCGCCACCGCCCTCGGCTCGGCGGCCGCCCTCTTCGTCCTGGTCGAGACCCCCGGCCTCAGCCACCTCTTCGGCTGCACCCCGCTCGGTCCCCTCGCCTGGGCGGGCGTCGCAGCGTCGATCGCACTCGCGGTGACGGGGCAGCGGGCGGTGCCGTACCTGGAGCGGGCCGTCATGCAGCGTGTGTCGACTGGGTGATCTCGGCCGAGGTGACTGTGCCGACGAAAGCGGCGCGGGGCTGTATCGATGTGCGGCTCCGCCGCGTGGGCGCGACCAGCCACGACGAACCCGCAGCCGCCCCACCACACAAGCCACCCCTACGAGTAGGCGATCAAACAGACCGGTGGTACTGCTCGGGCACGTGCACATCGCCCCCGAGCTCCCGAGCAGCCTGCCGCGCCCAAGACGGGGTGCGCAGCAACTCCCGGCCGAGCAACACCGCATCCGCCTCCCCGTTCGCGACGATCTTCTCGGCCTGTTCGACGTCGGTGATCAACCCCACCGCGGCAACCGGCATGGCCGTCGCGGCCTTCACCCGCGCCGCGAACGGCACCTGATAACCCGGCCCGACGGGGATACGCACGGCGGACGCGTTGCCCCCGGTGGACACGTCGAGCAGATCGACGCCGTGGGCCCGGAGCTCGGCGGCGAAGCGGACCGTGTCGTCGGCGGTCCAGCCGTCCTCCTCCAGCCAGTCCGTCGCCGAGATACGGAAGAACAGCGGCTTGTCGTCCGGCCACACCTCCCGTACGGCGTCCACGACTTCGAGGGCGAAACGGGTGCGGTTCTCGTACGAGCCGCCGTACGCGTCGGTGCGGTGGTTGGAGTACGGCGAGAGGAACTCGTTGATCAGATAGCCGTGGGCGCCATGGATCTCGGCCACCTCGAAGCCGGCGGCGAGCGCCCGGCGCGCGGCGGCCGCGAACTGCCCCACGATCTCCCGGATCTCGGCGACCGTCAGCTCCCTCGGCACCGGGTGCCCCTCGGCGAACGCGACCGCGCTCGGCGCCACCGGCTGCCACCCGTACGCGTCCGGCCCCACCGGCGCACCGCCCTTCCAGGGCCGGTCGGTCGACGCCTTGCGGCCGGCGTGGGCCAGCTGGATGCCCGGAACCGTGCCCTGCGACACCAGGAACCGTGTGATCCGGCGGAACGCCTCGGTCTGGGTGTCGTTCCAGATACCCAGGTCGTACGGGGAGATCCGGCCCTCGGGGCTGACTGCCGTTGCCTCGACGATGATCAGCCCCGTGCCGCCGGCCGCGCGGGCCGCGTAGTGCGCGAAGTGCCAGTCGGCGGGGGCGCCCGTGTCGGGGCCCTCCGGGGCGGCCGAGTACTGGCACATCGGCGGCATCCACACCCGGTTCGGGATCGTCACATCGCGCAGGGTGTAGGGCTGGAAGAGCGCACTCACGGCGGACTCCATTCGTCACGGGACCTGTGGTCGTCGTACGATAGGCATCGTAGTACGGCAACTGTCAAACTACGAGAAGTCTCGTACAATGGGGAAGTCCGAGAGAGGGTCCCGAGCGAGGGAGCCCGAGCGAAGTGGAGCCGCCGTGACCAGCCCCGCCGTCAGCAGCCGAGACCTCCCGCACCCGACGCGCGAGGAGATCCGTCTGGAAGGCGTGCTGCACGCGCTGTCCGACCCGATGCGGCTGCAGATCGTGCGGGAGCTCGCCGCCGTCGGCGACGAGCTCACCTGTTCGCAGTTCGACCTGCCCGTCACCAAGTCCACCACCACGCACCACTTCCGGGTGCTGCGCGAGAGCGGTGTGATCCAGCAGATCTACCGGGGCACGGCCAAGATGAACGGGCTGCGCAAGGACGACCTGGACGACCTCTTCCCGGGACTCCTCGACGCCCTCCTCGGCGCCGCCACCCGCCAGGCCGGCCGCCTCGGCGGCGTCTGAACTCGCTTTCGCGTGCGGGTTGTGCGTGGCTGGTCACGCCCACGCGGCGGAGCCGCAAAATCGATACAGCCCCGCGCCCCTAAAGGACGTTGCCGTGAGCGGCGGTCATTAGCGACTGCCAGTCGGGGAGTTTCACCACACCCCGCCCCAGCGACGCCCCGAGTTCCGCTTCGGCACGTTCGATCGACTGCCAGCCGGACCACTCGACGGGCTCGATCCCCTCGGCTCGCAGAGCCGTGAGCGGATCCTCCGGCAGTTGCCTTTGTACGAGCATGGCGGCGTCCTCCAGCAGGGACGTCACCGTCTCCTTCGCACACGGACGGTTCGTGCCGATGACGCCGGTCGGGCCACGCTTGATCCAGCCCGCCACGTACTCGCCCGGCGCGACGAGGCCCTCGCGCAGGACGCGGCCGGCGAGGTTCGGCACCGTGCCGGTCGCCGGGTCGAAGGGCAGTCCCTCCAGGGGCACTCCGCGGTAACCCACCGAACGCAGCACCAGCTGGGCCTCGATGTCCTCGTAGTGACCCGTGCCCCGCACCCCGCCCTGACCGTCGGGTGCCGTCCGCTCGAAGCGCACCGCGCCCACGCGGCCCGCTTCGGCGAGGAGTTCGACGGGGCGCAGGAAGAAGCGCAGGCGGATGTGGTGGCGGGCGTCCTGCGGCGGGGTCTCGGCCCAGCCGCGCAGCACCTCCACGTTGCGGCGCTGCGGTGCGGGCAGGCCGGAGGGGTCGGTGTAGGCCGGGTCCATCGCCAGCTCTGCCGGATCCACGGTCACGTCCGTGTCGGGCAGCGTGCCGAGCTCACGCAGCTCCTTGGTCGTGAAGCGGGCCTGCGAGGGGCCGCGCCGCCCCACCATGCTGATGTCGGTGACCCGGCTCGCGGCGAGGGCGGTGAGGGCCGCGTGCGGCATGTCCGTGGGGGTGAGCTCCGCCGGGCCCCGCGCGAGCATCCGCGTGACGTCCACCGCGACGTTCCCGACGCCGATGACCACCGCGGAGCGCGCGTCGCGTACGAAACCGTCGTCGACGGCGTCCGGGTGGGCGCTGTACCAGGACACGAACTCGGTCGCCGACCAGCTGCCCGGCAGGTCCTCACCGGGGATCCCGAGGTGCCGGTCGGTGGCGGCGCCCACGCAGTACACGACCGCGTGGTACAGCTCCCGCAGCCGGGCGGCCGGCACCCCGCCCGGGCCGACCTGGACGCCGCCGAGGAACCGCACACGCTCGTGCTCCAGGACCGTGCGCAGGTTGTTCTGGAGGGATTTGATCTTCTCGTGGTCCGGCGCCACCCCGTACCGCACCAGGCCGTACGGGCACGGCAGCCGGTCCAGGACGTCGACGACCACGTCGGGGTCCTGCTGTACCAGGCTCTGGGCGGTGTAGCACCCGCTCGGCCCCGAGCCGATGACGGCGACATGCAGCACGGCGGAACTCCTTGTCCGAGGGCTCTTCGGGGATCTTCAGGAGTCGCTCTCGAGTCCAGCATCGCACCGCGGCCGCTCCGCTGACAGGGTGCTGTGCGCCGTACGGGACGCGTGTTCGTTCAGTATGGAATGTGATCATGCGGTTACGTTGCGTGTGTGCTGGAAGCATCCTTTCTTAATCTTTCCGATCGTCGTCCGGCGGAGGGCACCGTCTCCGTGTGGCCCGCGTGGGAAGTGCGGGACGGTGCCGGTGCCACGACGTGGTTCGGTGTCCGGCTGGAGTTCGGCGACGGCGCCCGGGTCGACGCGCATGCCGTGGTGACCGGGGAGTGCGTCTCCATCGAGGACGTACGGGCCGAGCCGGCGCTGTCCCTCGACGACCTCGCGGCGCTCGCCGACTGGATCGAGGATCCGCTCTTCGACGCGTGCGGGATCGGGGCCGTACCGGACGGCACCGAACCGGACACCGGCGAACCGGGCGATGCGGACGCCGCGCCGAGCGGGGCAGGGGCCGGGTCGGCCTGGCCGCGGGGTGTCGAGGGACGCTGGCTGATCGCGCAGCAGTACCGGGCGGCCCAGGAGCAGGGCATCGACCCCGTCCTCGCGGTGATGAGCGCCACGGGGCACGGCCGCCGGAAGTCGCTCAGGCTGATCGGGCAGGCACGCGACGCCGGCTTCCTGACGCGGCGCCGGGCCCGCCGCTGAGCGCGATCTCGGAGGCGGGGGCCGTGGCGAGCGGGTCGGCGGCGGAAGCCGTACGGGCGGCGGAGTCCCTGCCGTGCGGGTCCGTCAGAGCATGTCCCGCATCCGGGTGATCTCGCTCGTCTGCTGGGCGACCACCTCGTCGGCCATCTCCTCGATCTGGATGTTGTTGCCCTGCCCCTTCACCTCCGTGGCCATGGTGATCGCCCCCTCGTGATGGGTGATCATCAACGTGAGGAACAGCTGGTCGAACGCCTTGCCCTGCGCGGCGCGCAGCTTCCCGAGCTGTGCCTCGGTCGCCATGCCGGGCATCGCGGCATGCTCGTGGCCGTCGCTCTTCTCGGCCTTCTCGGTCTTGCCGTGGTTCTTCAGCCAGCCCTTCATGGCCGTGATCTCCGGACCCTGCGCGGCGGCGATCCGCTCCGCGAGGGCCTTCACCTTCGCCGACTCGGCGCGGTCCGGGGCCAGTTCGGTCATCCCCAGGGCCTGTTGATGATGCTCGATCATCATCCGGGCATAGGAGACGTCCGCCGAGTTGGGGGAGTCGTCCTCGGCACGCTGCCGCGCGGCCTCCTCGGCGGACAGTTTCCGGTTCTCCTCACCGGGCTTGCCGGGCACGATCACCGAAGGTCCGCTCTCCTCCGCCGACTTGGGATCGGAGTCGCAGCCGCCGAGCGCGAGCACGGTCAGTGCGGCAGCGAAGACGGGTGCCCGGCGAAAGGCCGTCCTCGTTACATGTTCATTGCCCCCTGTTGATATGTGCATGGCGCAGACGATACTCGGGCTTGCATGAACCGTTCCAGTGCGAACGGACAAGGGAGGAAAACAGTGATCCTGTTCAGCAATCCCCGAACGCGCCGCAGACGCTTGGGAGTTGCCGCCGCTGCCGCCGGACTCCTCGGCGCGCTGCTCACCGCGCAGCCGGCTGCCGCGACCCCCGACCCCGGGGACGGCCCCGCCAAGGAGCAGAAGGTCTCCGAGAGCACCCGGGCCGAAGTGCGGGAGGCTCTCGCGGACGGCGAGATACCCGGCCAGGACGAAATCGTCCACTCCGACAACATCGAGCACGTGACCAACGTCCCCAAGGACGTGCTGCCGGGCACCAATTCGGACCTCGCCTTCCAGGGCAGGTACGCCTTCGCGGGCAACTACGACGGCTTCCGCATCTTCGACATCAGCGACCCGAAGTCACCGAAGACGGTCGCTCAGGTGCTGTGCCCGGGCTCGCAGAACGACGTCTCCGTCTCCGGCAACCTGCTGTTCCTGTCCACCGACTCCTCGCGCAGCGACAGCAGTTGCAACAGCACCACGCAGCCCGCGACCGAGAAGTCGTCGTGGGAGGGCATGAAGGTCTTCGACATCAGCGACAAGGCCAACCCGAAGTACGTCGCCGCCGTGGAGACCGCCTGCGGCTCGCACACCCACACGCTGGTGCCCGAGCGCCGGAACGTCTACGTCTACGTCTCCTCGTACTCGCCGAACGCCACCTACCCCGACTGCCAGCCGCCGCACGACGGCATCTCCGTCATCAAGGTGCCGCGCAGCGCCCCCGAGAAGGCGGCAGTCGTGGGCTTCCCGGTGCTGTTCCCCGGTGAGGGCCCGGACGGCGGCGGCAACCCGGGCGCGCCCACCAACCCGGGTGTCTCCAAGACCACCGGCTGCCACGACATCACGGTGCTGCCCTCGAAGGACCTGGCGGCCGGTGCCTGCATGGGCGACGGCATCCTGTTCTCCATCGCGGACCCGGAGCACCCGAAGGTCATCGACCAGGTCCAGGACAACGTCAACTTCGCGTTCTGGCACTCGGCGACCTTCAACCAGAAGGCCAACAAGGTCGTCTTCACCGACGAGTTGGGCGGCGGCAGCGCGGCCACCTGCAACGCGGCCATCGGCCCGGACCGCGGCGCCGACGGCATCTACGACATCGTCGGCAAGGGCGACAAGCGCAAGCTCGTCTTCCGCAGCTACTTCAAGATCCCGCGCCACCAGGCGGACACCGAGAACTGCGTCGCCCACAACGGCTCGCTGATCCCGGTCAAGGGCCGCGACCTCATGGTCCAGGCTTGGTACCAGGGCGGCATCTCCGTCTGGGACTTCACCGACTCGGCCAACCCGAAGGAGATCGCCTACTTCGACCGGGGCCCGCTCACCACCGACACCATCAGGACTGCCGGTTCGTGGTCGGCGTACTACTACAACGGCTACATCTACTCGAACGAGATGGCCAGGGGCTTCGACGTCCTGAAGATCAACGACCGGCGCACCGACCCGGCCCGCTGGGTCAAGCTGCGCGAACTCAACGTCCAGACGCAGCCGGACTACTTCGACTGACCGTCCGGGCAGCCGGGTGCTGACCCGGTAGCGAAGAACCGCGACAGATCCGTGTCGCACGTCCCGCCGGGCTCGGCCTCCGGGTCCGGCGGGACGCCCAGCTCCCACTCCAGCCGGTAGCGCTGGAACAGCTCGGCCCGCAGCACCGGAACGGACATCGGCACTCCGGGCACCAGCGCCGCGAACACCGCGCCCATGAGCAGGGCGCGCAGCATCGGGTAGTCGGCGTCGGCGTCCGGCGATCCGTAGCGTACGCAGGTGTCCCGCAGGAGTTCGGCCAGCCGCCGCTGCTCCGGGCACTGCACGAAGCCCTCGCCCTCCAGGATCCCCGCCATGTGCTGGCGCATCAGCACGGGCCGGTCCCGGGCCAGGCCCAGGATCGCGTCGATGGCGCGGGCCATCCGCTCCCGGCCGTCCTCGGTGCGCGGCTCGCGCTCCAGAGCCTCCTCCAGCGTGCGGTGCATCAGGCGGTGTACGGCGGACTGCACCAGGCGGCGTTTGCCGGGGAAGTAGTACGACACCAGACCGCGCGCCGAGCCCGCCCGGTCCGCGATGTCACCCAGCGTCGTGGCCTCGTAACCCCGCTCGCTCACCAGCTCGACCGCCGCCTGCAGAAGCCGCTCCCGCGAACGCCGCCGCAACTCTTCATTGACCGAGGCGCTTCGCGGGGACATGCTGTAACTCCTGCGTTGACTGGCTGCCAGCCAACTATACTCAGTGCTTCCGGTCCGGCCTCGATATGGCCTGGTCGGAGTCGCCGTCTGCCCTGGGCGACGCGGGGGATCGTCCAGGGTGGGCGCGGCCTCCCGGGAGTGTGGCCGACGGCTACTTGTTCCTCGGGAGGCCGGTGCCGTTCACCCGTGGGGCGGCGGCCACGAGATCCAGCACCGGCCGCAGCGCGTCCGGTCGCTGTGCCGCCGGCAGATGGTCCACGAAGTGCACCGCACAGCCCAGGGCCGCCGCACCGCCGTCCGCCCGGCGGTTGTCGCCGACCATGACGACGTCCCGCGGATCGGCGCCGAGCGCCGCGCAGGCGACGGTGAAGAGCCGGGGGTCGGGCTTCTGGATGCCGTGCTCGTACGACAGCACGTAGGTGTCCACGTACGGGTCGAGTCCGTGCTCCCGGAACACCGGCCGCAGATCCCAGCCGATGTTGCTGACCACCCCGACGCCGACGCCCCGTTCGCGCAGGGTCCGCAGCACCTCGGCGGCATCCGGGTACGGCAGCCACGCGGCCGGGGCCATGTGGCGGTCGTAGAGCAGGTCGTGCAACCGGTCGTCGGGCAGCTGTACCTGCCGGGAGAGCCCGGTGTAGGCGGCCCGGTGCAGCTCCGCGCTCTTGTCCCGCACTCCCCAGACGCTGGCCACGTCCTCGGGCAGCCAGGCGGGCTCGGCCCCGCCCGGCAGCGCCCCCATCGCCTCCAGCGCCTGCGCCGCCTCGGTCAACTCGGCGTCGTCGAGCTCCAGCTGGGCCTCGGCGAGCGCCCCGCGCAGCCAGGACTCGGTGGACTCGACACGGAAGAGGGTGCCGGAGAAATCGAACAGGACTGCGGTCATGCTGCGGATCCTACGGGGCGATGTTCCACCGCGCGGGAAGATCGCTGCCACAGAAGACGCAGACGAAGTCGCCCTCGCGCACGATGGCGCACTCGGCGCAGTCCTCACAACGCCGGAACACCACCTCGTGCGTGAAACGGCCCGGGTGCGCGACCCCGGCCCGGTCGAGGGCGCGTGCGACCGCGGGCCACGAACCGAGGTCGGGGCAGTAACCGGTCGACTGGTTGCTGACCTCCACGGCCGACCAGCACCCCGAGGCCTGCTCGAACCGCATCTCACCCGCGGCCAGGACGTCACCACCCCCGGCGCACGCCACGTGCTCGCTCCGGCGGGCGGCGAGCCGAAGCCATCCGTCGGTGCCGACGACGTACGTGAACGGCTCGTCCCGTTCGGCCCCCGCCCACTCCGCCGCCCACGTGCCGAGGTCGTCGGCCGTTCGTACGACGCGGCCCTCGGTGTCCGGGCCGGCGACGGCGCTCAACCCGGCCGGCCCCACATAGCGGTAGCGGCGCTCGGGCGCGGTCAGGTCCGCCACCGGGCGTGCACCCCCACCGCCAGGGCCACGACCAGCGCGCCCAGCAGCCAGCCGCCGACGACGTCCGTGGCCCAGTGGACGCCCAGCCACACCCGGGTCAGACCGACGCCCGCCACGGAGACCACGGCCACGGCGACGGCCGTGCGCCACACGGCGCGTGCGGCGCCGTGCTGGTGCAGGAGCCACAGCAGGAGGCCGCAGACCACCGTGGCCGTCATGGCGTGGCCCGAGGGGAAGGCGGAGTAGTGGGCGGAGTCGACGGGGTCGGGCCACACGGGGCGCGGGCGATCGACCAGGGCCTTGAGGGTCTGCTGGATCAGTGTGGCGAGCGCACATGTGGCCGCCAGCCATACGGCCGTCCAGCGTGCCGCTCTGCGCCACACCAGCCAGATCGCGACCGCGGCGGCCAGGATGCGCATCGTCCACGGATCCCAGACCCAGTCCGTCAGGATGCGGAACGTATGCGTGACGCCGGTCTCCTCGACCGCCCAGCGGTGCGTGGTCTCGGCGATGTCGCCGTCGAAGGTCATCAGCGGATACCACCGGACCGCGACCAGGGCGAGCAGCAGCGCGGAGCACAGCGCCAGGGCAGCGGCCCAGCGGGCGTTGCCGCGCTCGGCCGGCGGGCGGGGCGGGGACTCGACGGACTGGGTGTGCATACTGCGATCCTCGCCGACCGATGGGGCGACAGGCCAATGCCGGGGCCGGTTTGCGACGCCCGCCACAGGAAGCCCCGGCTGTCGGAGGGAGCGGGCACCACCTACGGGAGTCGGGTGCCCACAGGAAGCCCCGGCTATCCCGGCGCCCGCACCGCACGGCCTCGTCGACCGGCGTTTCAGAGGGCCAGCAGCATCGCCACCATGGCGATCCCCATCGACAGCCGGCAGGCCCGCGCCAACTCGGGACGGTCGCCCCATGCGACGCCGGCGCCGGCCCCGGCGACGGGCACCAGCCGGACGCCGGACAGCAGCACGTACCCCGTGAAGTACAAGAGCAGAACGCCCGTCACCAGTGGGACGCCGGAGGTGCCGTGACCGCCCTCGTGCCCGGGCGAGGCGGCCATCGCGACCGCCATGTAGACCATGGCCGACGCTCCCACCAGGTGGTGCAGGTGGTGGGCACCCGTCCGGGCCGACCACAGGGCGTGCAGGGCGGCCGCGCCGAACACGGCCGCGTAGACGGGCCACGCCCACGACGGAGGCGTGAACACCGCGGCGGGCACCGCCATCGCCGCCATGCCGAAGCCCATCAGCGCCTCGCCGCCCGCCGCCCGGCGCTGCTCCTCCACGTGGCTGCGCATCCGCAGCAGACAGTAGGCGCCGGTCGCCGCACACACCGCGACCAGCAGCCAGCCGTGCGATGCCGGTCCGTGCACACGCACCCTCCCCGCTCGACGGTCCCGGACAGTCCGTCGATGCCCTGACCGTGCGGCGCGCACGCGAGCGCAAGGGTGTACACGGGGAGCATTCGGCGGAGCACTGCACGTCACCGGGCCCGTCGATGCATATCCTTCACGAGTAAAACACTTGCTAAGGTGTGGGGTATGAGCAGTCGTCTTTCGCTCGCCGCGGTGCTGCGCCTCGGCCGGCCCTCGGACATCTGGTTCAAGCCCGCCTTGAGCGTGGTCGCCGCCGTGGCCCCGCCCAACCTCGCCCTGTCGGCGCTCGGCCGGCTTGATCTGGCGATGTACACGATGGCCGGATCCCTGTGCGCGCTCTACGCCCACAACCGCCCCTACGCCGCCCGGGCCCGCGCCCTGGCGTGGGTGGTGCTCGGCATGCTCGGCGGTCTCGCCGCCGCACTGGTCGCGGCCTCGCTCACGACCAGTGCCGTCGTGCTGGTCACCGTGGGTGCGTTGCTGGCCGCCGCGCAGAAGGCGCTGTGCGACGCCACTCGCATCGGCCCGCCCGGCAACGTGGTCCTCACCTTCGTCAGCTCCGCAGCGCTGTTCGCCCCGCAGTCCCTGGCTCAGGTCCCCGGACACCTCGCCCTCGCCACCGCGGCCGGCGCCTGGGCCTGGCTCGTCGGCATGGCACCCGGCCTGCTGCGCCCCCACGGCCCGGAACGCCGGGCCACCGCGGGCGCCTTGAACGCGGCCGCTGGGTACGCCGAGGCGAGCGGCATCACCGGCACCGGCGGCGCGCCCGAGGCGCCCGGCACGAACGGCGCGCGCGGCACCGGAGGCGAGGGTGGCCCGCGCGACGATCGCACCCGTGCCCACGCCACGGCCACCACCGCAGTGCAGGCCGCCCGGCACGCCCTCCTCTCCACAGGCCGCCCCTCAGAGACGCACCGCGCCCTCGAACGCCTCCTCGTCCGCGCCGAGGTCGCCATCGCCGCCCCGGCCGACGCCGACCCCGGCCTGCTGCGCGCCTGGGCCCGGCAGGTACGCGGCAACCGCCCTGTACCGGAGGTCGACGACCTCGCGGACCTCGGCACCGAACCGACCTCGCCCCCCGGCCCGTTGCGGAGCCGCCTCGGCGCCCTGGCCCCGCTCGCCGTGCGCACCGCCCTCGGCTGCGCCCTCGCCGGCTACGCCTCCCTCGCCCTGGGCATCGGCCGCCCCTGCTGGGCCCTGGTCACCGCGGCCTCCCTGTACCAGGCCGGCCTCACACTCACCTGGGGCCGGGGCGTCCAGCGCGTCGTCGGCAACCTGCTCGGCGTCCTCCTCTTCGCCGCGGTGGTTCCCCTGGCCCACACCGGCCAGGTCGCCCTGGTCCTGTGCTGCCTCGCCCTCAACTTCGGCGCCGAAGCGCTGATCAGCCGCAACTACTGGCTCGGCAGCGTCTGCGTGACCCCGCTGGCGCTGCTCGTCACCGAGTTCGCCGGGTTCCAGGAACCCGGGCGGCTGATCACCGAGCGGGTCGTGGACACCCTGCTCGGGGCCCTGGTCGGTCTCGTCGCCGCGGTGGCCGTACCCGAGCGGCGCCGGCAGCGGGTCGTGCGCACCGAGCGGACCACACCCCGTACGCTCGCGGCGACGGGGCGGAACCATGGGCCGCACCCGGACCAGCGCACGGGCAGCGACGCAACGGAGGGCATACGGCCATGACGGCGACGAACGGCGGGCCGACCGGGACGAGACAGGACACGGTCGCCTCGGTGGTCCGGCAGTGGCAGGCCGTCCACCCGGATCTCGACACCGGCCCGATGGAGATCATCGGCCGCATCAACCGCTGCGCCGCCCTCCTCCAGCAGGCCGAGGACGCCCCCCTGCGCCGCGCGGGCCTCAGCCGTCCCGAGTTCGACCTGCTCGGCGCGCTGCGCCGCACCGGCCACGAGCTGACCCCCAGTGAACTCGCCCGCGAGACCTTCTCCTCGGGCGCCGCCGTCACCAAACGCCTCAAGCAGCTGACCGAACGCGGCCTGGTGGAGCGCCGCGGCGACAGCCGGGACCGCCGTGTCGCCCACGTCCGCCTCACGGACGCCGGCCGGGAGCTCGTCGACGGCACCCTGCCCGAGCAACTCGCCTACGAGACGGCCGTACTGTCCGGCCTGGACCCGCAGGGGCAGCACGAACTGGCCTCCCTGCTCGGCGACTTGCTGGGCCAGCTGGAGGGGCGGCTGGGCGCGCTGCGCGCCTGAGCCCGACGGGAGCCCAGGAAACAGCCTCAGTCCTCGTCGGCCGCGCGGTAGACGCCGAACACCGCTCCTTGCGGGTCCCGCAGGACGGCGATGCGCGGGCCGTCGGGGACGGAGGTGGGCTCCATGAGGACGGTGCCGCCTCCCTCCATCGCGTCCGCCGCCGTCATGTCCACGTCCAGCACGGCGAAGTACGGCAGCCAGTGCGCCGGCACCTCGTGCGGGAACTTGTCGTCCATCGTCACCATGCCGCCGAAGTCGGCGCCGTCGATGCCCCACTGCGTGTAGTGCTCCGAGGCGTTGACGCTCCAGCCGAACACCGTCGTGTAGAACTCCACGGCCCGCTCGGGCGCCCGGGTCATGAGCTCCACCCAGCCCAGCGAGCCGGGCGCGTTGAGCAGCCCGGCGCCCGGGAACGCCCGCGCCTGCCAGAGCTGGAAGGCCGCGCCCGTGGGGTCCACGGCCACCGCGAAGCGGCCCACGTCGAACACGTCCATCGGACCGACCAGCACCGTGCCGCCGGCCTCGGTCACCTGCGCGACGGCGGCGTCCGCGTCCGGCACCGCGAACGAGACGTTCCAGGCCACCGGCTGCCCCTCCTGGTACAGCGGCGTCAGCGCGGCCACCGGCGCGTCCCGCAGGTGCGCGATCGTGTAGCCGCCGGCCTCCTGACGCGGATCGGTCTCGGCGCGCCAGCCGAACAACCCCTCGTAGAACCGCTTGGCCGCGGCCAGGTCGCTGGTCCCGAGCTCGGTCCAGCAGGGACCGCCGGTCACCGGCTTGTCGAGCTTCATGGCGCTCCTTCCGTACGGAAAGCCCCCTCCAGCACGCTAAGCCCCGCCCCGGGCCCCGGCCATCCGGCGAAACCCGCTGGAGCCCGGCGCCGCCACCGCCGTACCCTCGACCTCGTACCGCACCGCGTGGCGGCCTCCCGGCACCGTTCTCCGACCGGAGGTTTCCGTATGCCCGCGCTCGAAGTGCGCACCTTCCGCCGCGCCGACCGCGACCAGCTCACCGAACTGATCAACCAGCACGTCGCCGCCGTCGTCCCCGGCGTCTCCGTCTCCGTCAACGCGGTGCTCAGTGATCTGGAGCGGCAGCCGGGCGAGTTCATCACCGACCCGTGGGTGAGTGAGCGCGTGACCCTCGTCGCCGAGCAGCGCGACTACGTCGTGGCCGCAGCCCATCTGCTGCGCTACCGGGCGGACGACGAGGTCGGCCCGCAGTACCGGGACATCGGCGAGATCGACTGGTTCGTCTGCCGTCCGCCGGCCTCCTTCTGGCCGGACTCCGACGAGGCCGCGGACCTGCTGATGAGCGCCTGCCTGGCCCAGCTGGCCCGCTGGCACGTCCGCGCCCGGTACGCGAGCGGCGAGATCCCCGCCCCGGCCGTCTACGGCCTGCCCCGCACCTGGCCGCACATCCGCGCCCTCTACGAACGCTCCGGCTTCCGGCACGTCGGCGACACCGAGGTGCTCCTCATCGCGCGCGTGGCCGACCTGCCGCCCCACGAGCCACGCCCCGGCGTCACCCTCGACCGCACGCTGGGGGAGTGCGGCACACGCCTCACGGCGCACACCGACGGTCGCGCCCTCGGCTTCATCGAGGTCGACACGGCCCTGTCCCGCCCCGAACGCCACACACGGGGCGCGGGCCTCGCCGACATCGGCAACTTGCACATAGACCCTTCGGCATACGGCACGGGCCTGGAGCACTGGCTCCTGGGGCAGGCCGCCGACTGGCTGCGCCTGTGCGGCGTCGACCGCCTCCTCGCCTACGAAGCGGCCACCGACCGCACGATGACCGGCCACCTGACCTCGGCCGGCTTCCGCGAACTGACCCGCACCGACCGCCGCTGGGAACACCGCCCGGGGTGACTCAGATCCCCGGCCGGTACCGCAGCGGGTGCTCCGCCGGGACCTCCACCAGCACGATCCGCGTCCCGTCCGGATCCGCGATCCACATCTCGATCAGCCCCCACGGCTCCTTCACCGGCGGCCGCACGATCTCGACGCCCTTGTCCCGCAGCTCGTCGTGCGCGGCCGCCACGTCCTCGACCTGCAGCCACAGCCGGACGGCCGGCGACTGCGGGGTCTCGGAACGGCCGGAGACCTCCAGGAACCCGCCGCCGAGGAAGTACACGGTGCCGCGCTCCGGGCCCGTTCCGAACTCGCGGTAGACGGCCAGGCCCAGTTGCTCGCCGTAGAAGAGTCGGGAGCGCTCGGGGTCGGTGGGCTGGAGGAGGGTCCGTCCGCTCAGTACGTGCACCATGCGGCCGGAGCCTAGTGGCGGGTTACGCTCAGCGGTGCCCGAGCCGCGCCCGAGAACGCGCCCGAGAAGTGGAGAACCGCACCATGGACACCGCCGCGACCACCGCCGCCACCGGACTCACCTTCCGCGACGCCACCGACGCCGACGTGGACGCGCTGGTCGCGCTGATCGAGTCCGCCTACCGCGGCGACTCCAGCCGGGTCGGGTGGACGACGGAGGCGGACATCCTCGAAGGACAACGGACCGATCCCGAAGGCGTGCTGGCGGTCGTCAAGTCGCCCGACAGCCGGTTGCTGACGGTCGAGCGGGACGGCCAGATGGTCGCCTGCTGCCAGCTCGAACACCGCGGCGCCCACGCCTACTTCGGGATGTTCGCGGTCAGCCCCGCACTCCAGGGCGCCGGCCTCGGCAAGGTGATCATCGCGGAGGCTGAGCGGCAGGCCCGCGAGACATGGGACGCCACCGAGATGCACATGACCGTGATCTCCGTACGGAACGACCTCATCGCCTGGTACGAGCGGCGCGGCTACCGCCGTACGGGAAGGATGACCCCGTTCCCGTACGGCGACGAGCGCTTCGGCATCCCGCAGCGCGACGACCTGCAGTTCGAGCTGCTGGTCAAGCAGCTGGTGTGACGTTCATGCGAGGAGCCACACGGCTGGTCATGCTGTGAAGCGGCCGGTGCGCTTGATCTCGGGATAGTCGGTGGTCGCGCCGTCCAGGCCCAGGGCCCGTACCAGACGCAGGTGGTCCTGCGTGTTGACCACCCAGCCGATGATCCTCAGGTCCGCCTTGCGGGCGTGCTCCACGACTTCCAGGGTGAGCCGGCGGATGTTCAGGCAGACGGTCGCCGCGCCGGCCGCCACGGCGCGGTCCACGATGTCGGTGCCGTAGCGGCTGGCGATCAGCGCGGTCCGTACGCCGGGGACCAGGCGGGCGATCTCGGCGATCGCGTCGTCGTGGAACGAGGACACCTCGACCCGGGAGACCAGATCGCGGTCGTTCATCACCTCGGCGAGCGCCCGTGCCGCCGCGACGTCCTTGATCTCGGCCTGGAGCGGCGACCGCACGGCGTCCAGGACCTCTTCGAAGACGGGGACGCGCTCGCCGCGGCCCGCGTCCAGGGCGCGCAGTTCGGCGAGGGTCTTGTCGGCGATCGGGCCGGTGCCGTCGGTGGTGCGGTCCACGTCGGTGTCGTGCATGACGACGAGGGCGCCGTCCTTGCTCAGATGGAGATCGAGTTCGAGGACGTCGAGGCCGGCCTGCTGGGCTGCGACGAAGGAACGGAGGGTGTTCTCGGGTTCGACACCCATGACTCCGCGGTGACCGATGGTAAGGAAGTTCAAGATTCAACTCGCTTCCGTCGACGGCGGCTCGGCTCGCGCGCAAACCGGAGCGGACTGTTCGCGCGGCAGCCGCAGCCTAGTGGCCTGCGGGCGTGATGAACCCCACGTGTGCCCCGCGTTTGCGGCGATGGACATGCCGTGTCTGGTTCCCCTGCCCCCGGGTCGTCACCCTCGCGTGGGCGAGTCCCGCGGGGATTGACCGGCCGCCGTGGATCGCGTTGTCCGGTTCCCGCGTATGCCCACGCAGAGCCGGAGTATGCGCCGTCCCGGCATCCGACAGGAAAAAGTTCGGTGACCAAGGGGGTCGGGCAGGATAATTTCCCGGGCCTCCTCTTGCTGGGAGAAACCTCGTATGTATACGGTCTGCTTACGCGAGGTTCTCCCGTGGAGGATGGGACATGACGGAAATTCTTGTGCAGGCGGCTTCGGAGGGGCGGATTCCTCCCGCGACCAGGGTGGTCGAGCACCCGGCGTGGCCGGTGCTCAAGGATGCCGTGGAGCAGATCCGGCCATGGCAGTCCAAGGACGGCTCGATCGACTTCGAGGCCGAGGGCGCGCCGAAGCCCGCCGACGCCGAGGCCGCCGTACGGCGTGTCGCCGAGGCCGTCGAGGAGCTGTCCCCGCTGCTCCCGCACGACGCCGACTACCACGCGGCCCTGGTGAAGGACCTGACCCGCTGGGCCGAGGGCGGCTTCGAGGTGCCGGACTTCCTCGACTCGCTGCTGGCCTTCCAGCCCGCCGCGAACCGCGCGGACGGCCTGCAGCACCTGGTCGTCTTCCCGATGTACACGCAGAACGGCAACCCCGACCGCAACCTCGAGGCGGTCGTGCTGCGCATGGTCTGGCCGGACTGGCTGGCCGAGCTGGAGCGCACCCGCTACGACAACCCGCTGTTCTGCGGCATCAAGTTCGAGGACTTCACGGCCGGGTACGACACCAACTCCGCCGTCCTCTTCCCGGAGACCATCGCCGTGCGCGAGGCCCCGGAGCGCTTCAGCTGGGGCGGCATCTTCTGCGACCGCGAGGCCGCTCGCTTCCGCCGCGTCACCGACGCCGCCGTCGACATCCTGGGCCTCGACCTGCCCGAGGACATCGCCGCGATGGTCCACGACCAGAAGCGCTGCGAAGAGGCGTTCGTGCTGTGGGACATGGTCCACGACCGCACCCACAGCCACGGCGACCTGCCGTTCGACCCGTTCATGATCAAGCAGCGCCAGCCGTTCTGGATGTACGGCCTGGAGGAGCTGCGCTGCGACCTCACCGCCTTCAAGGAGGCCGTGAAGCTGGAGGGCGACGGCGTCCCACAGGCCCGTGACGTGCAGTACGCGGTGCTGTTCGACCGCATGTTCCGCTTCCCGGTCACCGGTGAGCGCGTGCGCAACTACGACGGCCTCGGCGGGCAGCTGCTCTTCGCCTACCTGCACAAGCACGACGTGGTGCGCTGGACCGACAACAAGCTCTTCATCGACTGGCAGCGTGCCCCGCAGGTCACCAACGAGCTGTGCGCCGAGATCGAGAAGCTGTACCGCGACGGCATCGACCGTCCCAAGCTCGTCCACTGGTTCGCCGGCTACGAGCTGGTCTCCACCTATCTCGCCCCGCACCCGGGATCCAAGTGGGCCAAGGGCCCCGACGCCCTCGACCTGACGCAGCCGCCGCGCAAACTCGTCGATGACGTGCTTCCGGACGAGTTTCCGCTGAGCATGTTCTATGAGGCCCTCTCCAAGAAGCTGAAGACCGTGATCGCCTCCACCAAGGGAATTCGCGGGGACGCTTCAGGTTTCGAGTTCGAGATCGCGAGCTCGAAGGCGTCCTGACCTGGGCAAACGACAGGCCCCTGCCACACGGCGGGGGCCTTCGTCATGCCTGGAGATCCTTCCCTGGTCTGGGCGACGTACCCGACCCAGACTCGTAGCGCAACATTCCTCCCGCGTCTACTACTGGGGGCCGTACTCTGGACGGGAGGTGATTCGATGTCGCTCCAAGAGAACGTCCGTAGCCATCGGCGAACCAAGGGATGGACCCAGGAACGGCTCGCCGAGGAAGCCGACCTCTCCCTCGGGACCGTCCGCAAGGTCGAGCAGGGCGGAAGCGTCTCCGTCGAGACGATCCACGCGCTGGCCCGAGCTCTCGGCACGACGACGTCCAGCCTGTTCGCCTCGGAAGCGCCGGCCCCTGTCCATGAGGCAGAGGGCGACGGTCCCAAGCTCACCGAGCTGCGCCGTGCACTCATGCCGCCGGTCGGACTGTCCAGCGTGCTCACGGAGCCGACCGACGTCCGCGATCTCACCTCGATCCAGCGAGACATCGACGACTCGCACAGCCTGTACCACGCCGACCGCTACGACTCGGTGGCAAGGGCGCTGCCCGGCATTCTGCGTGCCGCCGAGACAGCCGTCGCCCTGAGCGAGGGTGAGGCGCGTCAGCGCGCCGTCATCACGCGCGCTGGTGCCTTCCTGCTGGCCGGGAAGTACCTGACCCAGGTGCGGCGCTACGACATGGCGTATCACGCCCTCTCGCGAGCCATCGTGGATGCTCGGGAAGCCGGGCAGGTGCAGCTCGCTGCTACAGGTGTCGTCGGCATGGGGTGGCTGCTCCTGCGCCAGGACCGCTTCGACGAGGCCGAGCATCTTGCCGCCACCACGGCCGAGGAAGTCGAGCCGCGGATGTCCAGCGCCACGCCGGGTGAGCTGGCCGTGTGGGGGGAGCTGCATCAGCGCGTAGCCTCTGCCGCCATACGGAACAACCGGCCGGACGTCGCCAAGCAGGCCCGCCGCATGGCTGCACAGGCCGCCAGCGGGCTCGACGCCGAGCACACCGACTTCCGGCAGCATTGGTCTTCGTTCGGGCCCGTGACGGCCGAGACGAAGAGGATTGAAGACCTGTCCCTGGTCGGGGATGCCCGCGGCGTGCTCAGCCGGGCCGACGATGGCCCGCTGGCAGCGAAGGCGCTGAAGAAGCTCGGTCGCCCGAGCCCGAACAACTGGGCCAGGCACCGGCTCGACGTAGCACGGGCTCACGTGCTGCTCGGCTCTCACCAGGACGCGATGGACGTGCTGACGGGCGTGAAGTCCGAGGCATCGGAGTGGCTGACGCACCAGTCGATGGCTCGTCACGTCATGCGGGACATCCTGAGCCACCGGAAGCGGACCCTGACTCAGGACATGCGCGACATGGCCTCTCACCTGGGCGTCGCGGGGTAACTACCATGCCCCGTAGTAGTTCCTGGCGATCAGTCAGAGAACTACCACACTCCGTGTCTGGATGGTCTCTGCAAGCGACCGTAGCGTCTTGCGCATGGCCACGACGGAGAGAAAAAAGCAGGCGACCGTGGCGCCGAAGGACTGTGCGCTCGGCTCGCTGATGGTGGACGTCGCCCAGGACAAGGTCGGCGTAGTGATGGGGCACGCGGGCGGGGACCGTGTGCAGCTCCGCCCCTTCAATGGGGGCCGAGAGTGGGACGCCTTCGAGCTGCGCCGCCCTTCGGCGCGCGAGGAGTTGACCGCTCGCAACTCGGCCCGCAACGCGGCTTCGAGGACGGGCCTGTGAGGGCCCGACTTGGACGCGGCAAGGTCGCGGTCGTGCGATTACTCGGCCGGTACGCCGGCCCCCTCTTCGTCGCCGCGATTGCCGGTTCGGTGGGGTTCACGCTCGCCGCCGGGTACGTCATGGCCAACCCGTGAGACCGGCCCTGCTCCAGCGTCGTTCCCCCGTGGCGCTGGTGCAGGGTCTTCCAACCCCCGACACACGCATGGAGGTTCAGCATGTCCGCAACCAAGGTGGAGCTGCGTACGGGTCGCGAGCTGGTCGACGAGGAGCTGTTCGACAGCATCGTCCGGATGGTCATGCACGAGAAGGGGCGCGACCGCGAGTTCGCCGAGCAGGTCACGGACCAGGCCATCGGCTTCGTGTACGTGGCCGCGACGTCCACCGTCCCCATGGTGCCCAGCGACGACGTGGACGAGGGCCTGCACGCCTTCATCCTGCACACCCCGGACCACCACGCCTTCTGCCAGCAGCACGCCGGCCGCTTCCTGCACCACAACGCCCGGCCCGGCGTCCCGCGGACGGTCGAGGACGTGACCAGGTCGGCGCAGGCCATGAAGGCGGCCGGGTTCCAGGTCATCGACGCGCGATGGAGCGTGGGCGACACCGCGTTCCAGTGCGACTCGGACTGCGGTCGCCCGTACGGTCAGTAAGGTTCGTTCCCGGACGCGGCCGGCCCTCGCGCAAGGGGGTCGGCCGCGCCCCTCTGAGAAGGAGACGAAGTGTCCAACCCGGCCGCCTCGGAGCTGCCCATCGTGGTCCTGGATGCCATCGCGCCCACCGAGAGCCGCTGTCACCTGAACCGGCGCGGCTCCGCAGTCTGGGACGTCGAAAGCGATGGACGCAGATACGCCGTCAAGCTCGGATACCCCATCGAAGCGACCGACGAGTGGTCTGCCCAGCCGTGGACGGCCCTCGCGCCGGCCCGTGAGGGGCACATCCTGTTCAAGCTCGGCGCCAAGGGTGTCCTGTATGGCGAGTGGGAGCACGGCACCTGGAACATCCAACCCTGGCGCGAGGGCCCCGACTTGTACGACCTGTGGGCGCCCGTCCGCAAGGAGGGGTCGAAGGTCGAGCCCCACATGGACGTCGCCCGGTCGTGCGCTCAGGCTCTCGCCGACCTTCACGGAGCGGGGTGGGCGCACGGCGACGTACAGCCGGCCCACTTCATCGTCGGCCTGGACACCACGTACCTGATCGACCTCGCCCTGGCTCACGGCAAGTGGGTGCCGGACGGCTACGACTTCACGTACCGCGGCTGCCTGGTCCACTACGAGGCTCCGGAGATCAGCAAGGCCATCCTGGAGACCAGCGAGGCTGTGCCGACCTTCGAGGCGGACGTCTACGCGCTCGGCGCGTCCCTGCTCATCGCTTCGACGGGATGGCGGGCTGTCGAGTACCCCGACGACGCTCCTCGGTCCGTTCAGCGCCAGGCCGTCGCGAACGGGGAACGCCGGCAGGTGAGTGCGCCCGGCAAGCTCGGTCCCTTGGTGGATGCGATGCTCAGCTACAACCCGGCGGACCGTCCCACGATCGGCGAAGTCGTCGCGGCGCTGAGCTGAGCACGAAACGGCGAAAGACCCCCCGGCCGTGAGGCCAGGGGGTCTTCGTCATGCGGTCAGCGCACCGGGCACGCGCCGGTCGTGCAGTCCTCGTCGGTGGAGTCCTCGATCGAGGTCACCAGGTACTGGGAGAACTCTTCCGCGGAGATCCGCTCGTAGGGAGCCTGTGCACGGGTGCCGTCCGGCATCAGGGTGGTGCCCTTGAGGTCCGGCAGCCACATGCGGATGATCTTCGCGGCCTCGTCGACCGTGTACGCGCCCTCGGGGAAGTTCACGGTGAAGCTCACCGCGTTGTCGGCGTACTCGGTCTGGTACATGGCCTGGAAGGCGAGCATCGCGTCCAGTGGGATCTCGTCCGCGGACTCGACGATGGCCGGGTCGTACCCCATGGCCTCGACCTCGGCGACCAGCTTCTCCTTGGTCGGGTAGGCCACGACCATGGTGTTGCCGGACTGGTCGTAGATGCACTTCTCGACCAAGTGGCCGGCGAGGACGGCATCGTTGACCGTCTTCACCTGTGCCGGGTCGGTCATCGAGAACCGGACGCGACGGAGGAAGTGCCTGGCGTAGATCGGGTGGATTCCCTCGCTCACGCCGGGCAGTTTCGCGATCGAGCCGGTCGGTGCGACGGTCGTGACCTTGACCGGCTCGGGTATGCGGAGCTGGAAGGCGTACTCGCGGGCCTCCTCGCGGACGACGTCGTACAGGTCGGCCAGGAGGGAGCGGAAGCGCTCGCTGTAGGAGGCGGTGGAGTACCGGAGCCCCTGCTTGGCGAGGAAGCCCTGCACTCCGAGGTGGCCGACGCCGATGCGGCGGTTGGTTGCGAGCTTGGCGGCCTGCTCGGAGTCCGTCACGTCGCCGTAGGTCGCGCGCATGAGGAACCGGGTCATCAGCCGGTGCGCTCGGGCCAGGCCCACCCTGTCGAAGCGCCGGCCGGGGGCCTGCTGGGCGAAGTAGTCGAGGTTGACGTGCCCGAGGTTGCAGTTCTCGGCGGGCTCCAGCGCGATCTCGCCGCACGGGTTGGTCGCGATGACCTCCCCGACCTCGCCCTCGTTGGAGTACGAGCTGTTCCACAGGCCGGGCTCCCCGTTGCGCAGCATCCCCTCGACGACGCGGTTGAGGACGCGCTGCGCCTCCAAGAAGGTGGCCGTGTCGAGGCTGTTGAGCGCGGTGATGAAGCGGTTGTCGATCTCGACGGAAATGTTCGTGGTCCAGTGCCGGGACCCGTCCAACTTACACACCAGGAACTCGTCGATGAACGGGTCGTCCCACGCGCAGATCGCCATGCGGGCCGAGCGGCGCACGCCACCGGAGACGACGCACTCAGCGATGGCGTGGTCGATCTCCATCGCCTCCGTGGGGGTGAGGTGCGGGTGCGGGCCGTCCCAACGTTCGGCGGAAGCGGCTGCCGAGAGGATGCGGCCGACCTCGATCATCATGCGGGCGAACGGGCCGGGGCCCGAGGCAGTACCGCCGAAGGTCTTCAGGCGGCTGCCCTTGCAGCGCACGCGGGACACGTCGTAGACGCGGGCTCGGTGCTTGACCGGGCTGTCGGTCATGAAGGTGTCGATCAGGTCGACGAGCGCACCGGCCCAGCCCTCGCGGGAGTCCTCGACCTCGAAGGCCCCGGCCCAATCGGAGTCGTACTCCTCGGAGAGCAGGCCGGCGGCCTTCATCTCCTCGTAGTCCTGGTGCATCGGGTCGCACACGACGTGCACTTCGAGCTCGCGGGGCGGGGCGCCGTACGGTCGGAGGTACTTCGAGCTGTAGTTGCCGCCGACACCGCCGCCCTCCATCAGGCGCATGAAGGTGAACTCGAAGTGGCGGGACAGCTTCTCGCCCCAGGGGGCGACGTGGCAGTTGAACAGATACTGGCGGCCCTTCACTCCCGTGGCCCACAGGTGGCGGCCGGCCGGGATGATGGCGAACACGTCCATGAAGGCCACGAGTTCGTCGTGCTCGTCCTTGGCTTCCTGCGGCCAGCTCTCCATGTCGGGGCCGTGGACAAGGGCGAGGTTGCCGCGGGCCACGCGGCGGACCGTGTCCGGCCAGGTCTCCTTCGAGCCATCGGCCAGGGTCCGGGAGTAGGTCCGCTCGTAAACGAGCTGCCCGGTCGGGCCGAAAGGAACCTGGGTCTCGGTCGTCACTGTGTAAGTCCTCCTTGGAAGTTCGTGCTCTTTCACCGCCCCGAGGGGACAGCCCGAATGGACTGCCCCCTGCGAAACTTTCACACCTGGCGGCCGGTGAGTTCGGCCAGTACCTTGATCACGCGCTTGGCGGTGCCTGCCTGGTAGCTCGCCTGTTCGGTGAGCGAGCGCATCTGGATCAGTAGCTCCTCGGGCGTGGGCGCCTCGACCAGGAGGAAGGCGTCGTTGGCGTCGATCCAGGCGTCGTTCAGGACGATCGCCTCCTTCGCCTCCTCGCCGAGCTGGTCGAGCATCTGCCGCTTGGCGACGCCGGCCAGCTCCTCCTCGTTGAAGGGGCGCGAGTAGATCTGCCCGTCGTCGAGGTTGCGCCAGTAGTACATGAGGCCGGTGGTGTCCCAGTACTCGCGCATGTAGTCCGCCATGCCGGCCGGCGCTTCGCTGCTCACTGCTCGTCCTCCTTGGTCGGTTGGTCGTATCCGTCGATGTAGCGCTCGCCGTTCAGGTGGGCGGTGAGCTTGCCGACTGCACGTTCGGTGGCTTCCTGCGCGGACTGCTTGCGCACGCCCCGCGTGGTGCCGATCTCGTCGTATTCCAGGTCCAGGCCGTAACGAAGGACGAGGGACTGCCGCTCGATGGTCGTCAGCTCGGCGGTGCGGTAGCCGTGCCGGACGTCGGCGAGGTGGACGAGGAAGTTGCTGCCCTTCTTCTTGTCGACGTGGCCCTTGGGCATGTCGGCGTCCGGGGCGAGCTCGTTCTTCATGCCGTAGGCGGCGTCGGGGTCCCAGATGGCCGTCAGCATCCGCTCGACAAGGGCCCGGTTGTACCCACCTGCCACTCAGAAGCCCTGCGCTTCGAGCTGGGCCTGGTTGACCTCCCAGGACTTCGCTTTGGAGCGGTGCTTGGCCTCGGTCAGGTGCTCGTCTCGCAGCCTCTGAGACAGCCACCGGTACAGGGCGCCCGGACCGGCCTGGTAGGCGCTCCTGGCCCTGGTGGGGCGCGTTGCGAGCAGGATCAGCGCCTCTTGGTAGGCGTCCTCGTACTCCAGCGTCATGCCGTACTGCTCGCCGGCCTTGCGGGCGACGCGCTGGGCGATCCCGTCGACCTCCTCGGTCACGATGGACCAGTCCGCGCCCGCCTGCTCGGCGGTCTCGTAGGCGTTGGTGATCTCGATGATGTTCAGCTCACTACCTCCTTCACGGGCACACGCCCGTCCTTGGTCACGGCGACGATCAGTCCGGGGGCGCCGGTCGTGCCCTTGGCGTGGCGCCACCAGGTGGATTCCGACTCCATGGCCGGCGGCTGGATGAACGTCCTCGGCCCGTCCGTGTCGACGTGCTCGTGGTGCAGGTGGCCGGCGAGCAGGAGGTCCGCCTGGTGCAGCGCGGAGTGTTTGTTGAACGCCTGACCCTTCCACCAGTCGAAGTGCCGGCCGGGCCGCCACTGGTGGCCGTGGGCGTGGGCGACGACGGTGCCCGAGCAGTTGACGACGACGGTCAGTTCGTCCGTGTCGGGCACGTAGAACTCGACGTGACCGAATCGGTCGGGCGACAGGTCCGCGGCGTCCTTGACGGCGATCAGGGACTCGGTGTCGTGGCTGTCGTCGTAGCGCGTGACCCCCTTGCCGTTCACCCGGACCGCTTCACCGTGGTTGCCGGGCACCGCGGCCACCGTCAGGCGGGAAACGCGCGGGGCGAACAGCAGGAGGGCGTGCAGCATCACGCGGCGAGTGAGGCGGATCTGCTCGTTGAGGGTGAGCTGCGTACGCCAGGTGTTCGCCCCGCCCTGGGAGACGAATCCCTCGACGTGGTCACCGAGCCAGGCGATGTGCACGTGGTCGATGTCGAAGCGGGCCTTGTAGGCGTACAGCAGATCGGCCGCGCGGTTCAGGCAGTCGATCGTGCGCTTCAGCGTGCCCTCGACGCCGTCGCCGTCGATCTTCCCGAACTGCATGTCGCCGAGGGCGACGATGAAGGTGTGGTCGCCCTCCTCTTCCAGCGGCTCGATCGGCGTGTACGACTCGATGGCGGCCAGAAGATCGTCGACCGGCGGACGCTCTGTGAAAGTTACACACCTGCGGCTGAAGGAGAACCGGGTGGACACCCCGACGTCCCCATTCGCCATGGTCCACTCCGAGGAGCGCAGACCGGTGACGGTCCACTCGGCCGGGTCCAGGCCCTGGCCCTGAAGCACCGCGGTGGCCGCGGACTCGTTGCCCTCGAAGGTCGCACCGCGGACCGTGACCGCGGCCTCGTCGCCGCTCACCTCGATCTGCTTGGTGAAGTCGCGCTCGGGGTCAGTCGGCCGGGCCGGGACGGCAGGGCCGGTCGGCTTGGCCAGGAGCTCGTCAAGCAGCTCGCTCACTGGAGCCTCCTTCCTGCCGGATCGCCCGGCGGTACGTGCGGATGGTGGTGGCGGACACGTCGTGCCCGAAGCGGCGGAGCGTCGTCGACAGCCAGTCGGCGGATGTCTCGCCGAGCAGATGAAGCGAGAGCGCGTAGCGCTCGCCCTCGGTCAGGCGGTCCCAGATGGCGGTCAGCGTGGGGCCCGGTTCACCGGGCAGGGCGCTACTCAAGGAGGCCCATCTCAGCGGCCCAGTACATCCGGACCAACTCGAAGGTCTCGTCCTTGCAGAAGCCCTCGCGGCGCAGTTCCTTGCGCAGGTCGCCGACGATCGAGGCGGCCCGCTTCACTCCCGCGTAGGAGTCGATGACGGGCTGGACGTCCACGATCTCGATGTCCTCCCACGCCTCGGGGTCGATGAACTCCTCGGGCTCGTCGTTCACTTGGCACCGTCCAGGTTGTCGACCTGGCCCAGGGCCACGGCGGCGAGCTGCACCAGGGCCTCGCGCTCCCCGGTCGCGGCGGCCTTGAAGGCGTGCGTCAGGAGCAAGGAGTCGAAGGTGCCCTCGGCGTCGTGCTGCCGGGACCAGGCGACCGAGCGGCCGAGGTGGTGCTGCGTGCGGTGCTGGGGGGTGGTCAGCGCGGAGAACTCGCCGAGCCTCCTCATGGCCGCACGCACGTCGTTGATGATGCGGGCCAGCGGGTCGGCCTTGCGGGCGGTCTTCTTCGGGGCGTCGGTGGTGGTCTCGATGATGTCGGTCACTTCGGTGCGTTCTCCTTCGCGATGAGGCTGAGCAGCGCGTCCGCGCCGCCGGCCAGGTAGGTGTCGGTTACGTCGGCCTTCAGTCGCACCGCCTTGGCGGAGCGCAAGGCCCTGGTGATCTTGCCGAGGAGTTCGGCGCCCGCGTCGTCCGGGTCGGACCAGACCCACACCCGGTTGAAGCCGGCGAGCATCCGGCGGTGCCGGCCGAACCACATGTTGGCGCCGGGGATGGCGACCGCGTGGAGGCCCAGCTTGCGCAAGACGATCCGGTCCAGCTCGCCTTCGGTGACGTGGATCTCGTCTTCGGCCTGATGGATCGAGTCGACCCCGTACATCCGGGGCGGGTCGTCCTTGATCGTGTTGTACTTGCCGTGGAAGTAGTCGCGGTGGTTGTGCTCCTGGAGGCACCGGAAGCGCACCGTGAGCGGCTGCCCGTCGCGGCCCAGGTAGGGGATGGCGAGCATCCCGCGGTACTTCTCATGTCCCGGCGCCGGATCGGCGACGAGTCCGAGCCGGTTGGCCACGGCCTCCTCGCGCCCGATGCCGCGGTCGAGGAGGTACTTCGCTACCTCGGGCGTGATGTGCGCCTGGTAGGTGCTGACCGCCTCTTCCAGCATCTCCTTCTGGGTCGTCGAGAGCGGCTGTAGTGGCTCATGCTCGGCCAAGCTGCTGTCCTCCTTACTTCCTCTTCCAGGCGGGCACGTAGCCGTCGCCTGTCTTGCGTCCCGGCTTCTTGCTGGCTGGCCGGCGCCCGCCCCCGTACCGGCTGGTGTAGTTCTCCTCGCGGATCGAGGCCGCGCCCTCTTTGAGGCCGTTGTCCTTGGCGTATTGCTTCACCTCGGGGAAGGTGAGCGTCTTGCCCTCCTGCATCTCGCTGTACTTCGCGATCAGCGAGAAGCTGTCCCCGCCGTTCGAGCAGGAGTGGCAGTTCCACAGGCCCTCGTCGAGGCGGTAGGAGAAGGACGGCGTCCGGTCGTCGTGGAGCGGGCACTGCGCCATGCCCGTGTTGCGGCTGGAGTTGAACTTCACGCCGAAGTGCTCCATCGCCGCTTCGAGCGTGGGCTTCACGTCCTCGCCGCCGGCCGCGCGCTCCTCGACTCGGCGCCACCTCACACGCTCACCCCCAGCCACTCCTCGACGGCGAGGACCATGGTCAGGTCGGCGTCGGGGTCCTCGATGTAGGCGAAGAACGCCTCCGTCTCGTCGTACAGCTCGTCGAGCTCGGCCTGGGTCATGTCCCAGCCCATGAACCCGATCACTGCGGCTCCAAGCCGAAGTAGTCCTCGACAGTGGTGAGCACGAACGCCTTGCGCCAGTTCTTTCCGCGCCGCTTCACGACCACGATCGACTCGACGGATTCGAGGTCCAAGCCGCGGTGCTTGGCGAAGTTCTCTCGCTCGACCAGGGCCTCGCCGAGGAACACGCCCGGCTCGAACTTCGCGTTCTTCGCCTCGATCACCAGGTACGTGCCGTCGCCCTCGCGGATGACCATGTCGCCCTCGTCCTCGGCGCCGGCCAGGCGCAGGGACTCGATGTCGAACCCGTCACCGCGCAGGCCGTCCCGCAGCTCGGTCTCCCACTCTGCGCCCTTGCGCTTGTTGCGCCGGTTCCGCGCCGCCACGCTGTTGCTCAACTTACACACCTCCCTCTCAAAAAGCCGAGCGCAGCGCTCGGCGGGCTGTCCAACTTACACACTCAGGACCCCATGGTCAACGCGACCTTCATCGGAGACCACTCCTCGGCCGGCTTCTCCTTGGCGGCCTGGACGATCGCCCGCGGCTCGGCCTTCTTGAAGCGGGTGTATTCGGGCTCGCAGATCATCGTCGCGTAGCGCTGGGCGGTCGGGTCGCACGGGCCCATGCGCTGCTTGATGCACGCCACGTGGTAGGCGAGCGACGTCGGGTCGAGGGCTACGGACAGCGCCAGCTCGGGTTTCTCTGACAGGCCGCCCTTGACCTGGTCGCGCGAGGGCGGGTTCCAGGGGGACGTCTTCGCCTCCCATGCCTTGTCGCTCGCGTGGTGCAGGATGATGACGGTCGCGCCGGTCGCGCGGGCCAGCTCGGTGCAGCCCTGCATGACGGCCATCTGCTCGGTGTAGTCGCTCTCGGCGTTCTCGAAGTCCATCAGGTTGTCGAAGACCAGCACCTCGGGATACGCGTCCCACAGCTCGACGTACGCCTCCAGCTCCTCGTCGATCGCGCGCCAGGTGATGGGCGAGCCGAACGAGAAGGTGATGCGCGAGTCGGCGAGCGCGTCGATGTACGCCTGGCGGTACTTCCCGCCCTCCGCCATGCCGGCCTCGACCATGGCCGTGGTGTCCCTCGTCGCCATGGACGCGAGCCGGGAGCTCGCAGTGAAGGCGGACATGTCCGCGGAGAAGTACAAGGTGGGAAGGTTCATCTGCGCCACCCAGAACAAGGCGAAGCCACTCTTCTGCGTACCGGAACGGCCGGCGATCATGATGACCTCACCGTGGCGAGGACGCACGCCCATGGCGTACAGGTCGTCGAAGGCTTCTACGCGCGGGAGTTCACGGCCTGATTCAGCATGAAGCGCCAGGGAGCGTCCAGGGGTGAGCACTCGGTGATCTCCTCTCCGTCGACTACGACGCGGCTGATACCGGCCGCCTCGATCAGGGTTGTGCAGGCCGGGCACGGCTTGCGGGTCACGTACAACGTGGCGCCGGGCAGCTCGTACGGGTCTGCGTGGTAGATGGCGTTCGCCTCGGCGTGCACCGCCGGGCAGTTGGCGTAGTCGCTGTCGTGTGCGCACTCCTCGGTCGACAGCTTTCCGCGCGGGCAGTTGCCCGCAGTTGCACAGCCGGGGATGCCGGCCGGCAGGCCGTTGTAGCCAACGGCGAGGACGCGATGCGTCCGGCTGAGCAGTACGGCCCCCACCTGGGATCTCGTACAGTCGGCCCGCGTGGACACCGTGTGGGCAAGCTCAGCAGCCCAGGCGTCCCAGCTCGGTCTCGTCACCAAGACCTCCTCTCTCGGGGCATCCGCCCCGCCATGCACCTCCCTCCCGCTCGCCGCGAAACTTACACACTCAGGTCAGTCGAAGTCGGGGGCGTCCGCCAGGGCCGCCTCCGCCTGCTTCTCGCGCTTCTCCGCGTAGGCGATGACGGCGTCACGCACGCCCGCGTCGGTCACCGGACGCCAGACCCACGCCGGGTGCGCGCCCGGCTTCTTCGGGGGAACCTGCTCCAGGCGCACGATGGTGGCGCCGCCGACGATGCTCTCCAGGTCGCGGGCGAGGATCGTCTGCTCGATCCGCTGGCCCTTGGTCACCTGCGGGGTGCCGGCCTGGAGCGAGGCGGCGTCCTGGAAGACCGTCACGTCCGCGAGGACGGAGTCCTTCGGGCCGTTGCTGGTCGGACGCTGACGCTCGAACGAGTGGACCTCCACGAGGATGGCCGGCGCGTTGACGTTGTCCTTCGGCTTGAACCAGCCGCCACCCTGGACCGGGATTTCCTTGAGGTTGAGAGCGAAGGTCACTGTGTGGGTTCTCCTTTGTTCGGGTTACTTGGTGTCGAGGCAGCGGGACGGCATGTCGCCGGCCTTTGCCAGGGACCACAGACCGCACGGGGCGGACGTCCAGGTCCAGAAGCTCGCGATCAGCGCGACCACGAGCAAGATGATGGTGGCGATGTCCTCGCCCTTGCTGGGCTTGCGGTGCATCACCAGCGGGGGCCGGCCACGACAACGTGGCTCGCCTGTACGTCCACGAGCTTCATGCCCGCAGTCGCGCTGGCCCGAAGGCTGGCCTTCAGCTCCCTCGTCTGCTGGCGGGCCAGCTCGCGTTCGTCCACCAGGAAGCCGAGGGGGACGTCGACCTCGACCGCGTACGTCACGGAGCCGACGATGGTCACCTTGCTCACGCGGCCACCCCCTGTAGGGACTTGCCCTTGGCCTTCCATGCGGCCATGACCGTGACGTCACTGAAGAACGACTGGTTGTCGGCCCACAGCTTCTTCAGCCCCGGAACGGTGGTCTGCTTCTCGATCTCCCCGAGAATCCACGCGTTCGGGTCGGCCGGCGCCTGGTCGGCGACGGTGTGGACCGGGGTCGAGCTGGCCGCAGCCGCCCACGGGTCACCCGCGGGAGCGGCCGGCGCCGCGGTGGTCTCCTCAACGACCGTCGCCCCAAGGGATGTTGCGATGAGGGCCTTGCCGTGCGCAACCTGCGTCGCGTTCGTCACGATGCTGCTCAGGCTGAGCCCGGCCTGCGTCGTGGGGTCCATCCCGAAGTAGTCCATGATGTCGGCCCGAAGCTGGGTCGGCATTCCTCGGAAGACGACCCAGGTCGCATCCTTGTCGCCCGAGTACTTGATCGTGACCGTCGTTTCGCTCACTCTGTGCGGTGCTCCTCTCTCGCCGTCACCGTCCAACTTACACACCTGGTGTAAAGTGAACGGCAGTCGCCTGCCGTGTCTTCGGGGCGTTCCCCGTTGACTCTGTCCAACTTACACACCCGCGGCGTCGAAAGCAACCTCGGCTTGTGTGGCCTGGCTCACGAACGGAACGAGCGCGTTCTTCACCGAGCGCTCCTGCCTGATCGTGAGGGCGAGCTGCGCCAGCCGCCATCCGATGTTCAGGTTCGCCCAGTACAGCTCACACGTCCCCGTACCCGCGGGAAGGTGGACGATGATGCCCCAGTCCTGATTGACCGGAGGTAGGTCCGAGTACGCCTGAGCAGCCTGCTCGGCGGAGAACTCGGTCTTCTTCCAGGCGGCGAACGCCTTCTTGTCCGAAGCGTCTACCGGGAACCTGGTGTGGTCATACAGCTTGCCGCGTGAGTACACCGCGAGCTGGCTCGCCATCTTGAGCCGGCCGTACTGCACGTTGCCGGTCTTGGTGTCCGTGATGAAGTTGCCGGCGATCGGCTTGCCGTCAGGGCCGGGGCCCTCGTAGTACGACAGCCGGTCGAACGTGCCGCCGACGCCCAGCTCGGGCACGACGACGAACTGTTCGACGGCGATGACCTTGAGCACGGCGGTGGTGGCCATGTATGCGGCCATGTCGTCGAGGTCGTCACCGGAGATCGTGTTCGGCAGAGGTTCGCCGCGGTCGACGTACTCCGTCAGGTCGTGCAGATACGTGCCGCGCCGGCTCTTGTCATTCGCGCCCGAGGAGTCCGTCAACTGTGTCACCAAGGAGTCCAAGGACGCCTTGTCCTCCCGCGTCTCCGGATTCAGGCGACGGGCTTGCTGCACCAGCTCCGGGCGCCGGGCCGCTCCCACCAGCACCATGCGCATCTTCCAGTCCACGAGACTGGTCTTGTCCTCCACGCAGTCGATGAACGTCGTCGTCCGGGTGTGCCCCTTGGGCCGGCCGCCCTGCGGCGGGACGACCAGGGGTCGGCTCCACCCGTCGCGCGGGACCGAAAGATTCGGGTGTACCGGTCGGGTCTGCGGAAGGTCGATGAGATTCAGCGCCACTCAGTGCTCCTTTGCTCGGGGACGGGGATTCAGGGGTCGAGATGGGGGCAGTCGGGGTATCGGGGTCAGTTGCGCTCTCACCCACGAGCGACGAAGGAATCTCGGAGTAAAGGGGGCTCGGCAGTACGAGCGCGCTCAGGAGGCAGGCCGCCAGGGCGAAACCGATGGAGACGCGGCGCTTGGGCTTGCCGGCCTTGGCCGGCGCCTCTTCGGCCGGCACGATGCCGTACGCCTCGATGGGCGCCAGGTAGATACGGACGGTGCCGTCCTCAAGCAGCTCGGGCTCGCACTCGTCCTCGTCCAGGAGCTCAAGGCCCCGGCTCTTTGCGACGTCCAGCACGGCGGCCATGTCCGCGGCCCTGTATCCGTCCTTGGCGTCGATGTGGAAGTCGTAGTCTTCCTCGTCCACCCAGAGGGTGATCATTCCGTCAGTAGTGGTGTAGCGCCCTTGCCACCCTCCTGGCGCGGCGCCGTTCTTCAGTCCGTACAGGTCCGCGAGCGCACCTTCGTGGGGCACGTCCTCGTCGGCCGGCACAAACGGCCCCTCGCCGTTCCTGCCTTTGCCGGACAGCAGAGTCATCTACAGGCCCCCTCTCATGTGTAAGTTTCACTTACCTCGATCATCCTTGTTGAACACGAGATGAATGTCAACACAGGACCGTCACATCTCAGTAACCGAACACGCGTACGAACGGTTACTCACGGAAACTGTGGAGTGACAGCTTCCGCTTACCTCTACGACTCGCCGAGATGGCCGATGGTTGTACGAGAGATGCGACCAAAAAGAGCGCAATTTGAAGGTGAAGCGCCCGATACGTACCATCGAACAAAGACGGGGACCCCCGTGTTACGAGCGCGGGGGTCCCTGTCTGCCTGCTTTTTCAGTTGTTGAGCTACATGTTCTCCTTGCGCTGCTTTTTCCGCTTGGTCGACTGGGTGGGCTGGTGGATGTACTCATGGTCTCCCTCTTGGCGGCGCACGTAGTGGAACCCGTCCTCTGTATCTGGGTCGTAGTGCACCACCGCGTCCTCTTCCGCCAGCATCTCCTTCCATGAGGCGAGCCTGCTCTGCTCGTCATCCGTGATGCTGTAGCCGGCCTTCTCGCGGGCCACGAGCCTGAGCATCGCCACCGGGTACTTCCAGCGGTGCTCGGGGTTGATGTCCCAGGGCACGAGCTCGGCGTCCCGGATGATCCTCGCGTCGAGCCCTCGGCGTCGCCGGAAGTTGCCCCACATGGAAGGCTTGGTGTCGATGTTGTACTTGCGCTTGTACTCCTCGACCATCCACTGGTAGGTCTTCCCTTCCTCGAACCAGCGGATGACCTCCTGCTCATTTACGATCTTGCTCGCAGGCATGTAACTCCTCTTCGTTGATGATCTTGGTCGACTCGATACACTTCCACACTACGGCAGCAAACGTCAACTTGCACACCCCATTGCGAAAGTCACAGACCAACAAACACACGGATGGCCCATGAAGATCCAGGTCACTGCTTGCGACAAGGACCAAGAGGTACCGGCCCTCACTTACGAGATCAAGGTCAGTGACGGCCGCGAGGTATCCGCGGACCTGTGCGCGAAGCACGGAAGGAAGATCGAGCAACTGATCGAGGAGTTGCTGGAGGGGAACGGGGAGCAGGCAGGGGAGGAGCCTGCCCCCAGCGAACCCGAAGCCGAGCCCGAGCCGGCCACGATTGCGGCTCCCGCCGTGATTCCGGCCGCCGCCCCCGCACGGAAGGCGGCAGCAAGGAAGGCGCCAGCCAAGACGGCGACGGCCAAGAAGACCACGGCCAAGAAGGCCACGGCCAAGAGGACAACGGGTGGTCGGCGTCGCCCGAAGATCACCACCGTCGAGGAGATCGAAGCCGAGAAGCAGCAGGGCTGAGACGCAACAAGCGCCCCCGCCGGCCATCTGGCCAGCGGGGGCGTTGCTGTTACTTGGACTTCTCGACGAAGCCCAGGGCGGTCAGGGCCTGCACGGCGACCGCGACCTCGGGGTGGTCGGTCGCCAGCACGGCGGCCAGCGAAACAATCACACCGAGGGCTGCGGTAACGAGCCCGGTCTTCGAGCGGTAGCGGGTCGGCAGGTGGCTCACGACGAGCGAGACCGCCTTCGCGCTCGGCTTGCTGTGCTTACCGGTCACTTGCGACCAGCCTCCTTCTGGAGCTCCTTGAAGCCGGACGGGCCGATCACCGGGTCGTAGGTCTTGCCGGCCGTCTTCAGCTTGGGGTTCTTGTTGTGGAACCGGGCGACCGCCTTCTGGGTCTCCAGGCCGTAGTAGGTGGTGTACGCCCCCTTGATCGGGCCGTAGCCGGCCTTCACGAGGAGTTGCTGGAGCTCCTTCACCTGGGCGTGCGTGGCGCCCGGCTTCACCGCCTTGTTCAGGGCGACGATCGTCGACTTCGGCGCGGCCGGCTTCGGGGCCGGGGCGGGCTTGACCTCGGCCTTCGGCGCCTCGTCCTTGAACTTCGGGTCGGCGGACCTGATGCCCTCGGCGTACTTCGGGTAGCCGTAGCCGTAGGTGTAGGCGTCCCGGCGGGCCCGCTTCTTGCGGTAGACGCCGTCGCCCTCCGCGCTCCCGTTGTCGTTGGTGTTGCCCTCGATCGTGTAGATGAAGTCGGCGTCGTAGTCGTAGACGATTCCCGTGTGGGTGCCGCCGTTCTTGCCGAAGAACACTTGCGCCCCGATGGCGGGGTACTCGCTGAACCGGCCACGCTGCTTGAACCAGTTCACGCCGGTGAGGCAGGACGCGGTGCGCGGGAACAGCTCCGAGACGCCGGACTTGTAGGCGAGCCAGCTCACGAACGTGGCGCACCACGCCTGGTAGTCGCTCCACTCAAGGCCGGGGACCTCGTCCGAGTACCGCTGGTTGTTGTTCCAGTGGCCGGCGCTGTTCTTGCCCTCGTGCACACCGACCTGCGTCTCGGCGAGCGCGAGGATCTTCTGTACCTGGGTCGTCACTGCTGGGGATCTCCTTTCAGGCCGCGGTCGCGGCCACGTGGTCGTCGAGGCGTTCGGCAACGGCCAGGCGCTCGCGGCGCTCATGGGCGATGTCGGAGCGGAGCGCGGCGATGTCCGCGCTGTGCGCCTCCTGGAGCGCGAGGACGCGGTCGAGGCGGTAGGCCACCGCGTCGAGGTCGTCGCGCAAGTTCGTGCTGTGGGTGTTGGCCACCTGGTCGCGGGCTTCCTGCGCGTGGCCGGCGACCTCGCTGATTGCCTTGGCCTGGCGGCGCATGAACTCTGCGCCGATGCCGAGCAGGGCAACCAGGACGGTGCCGCCGGCCGTAACCAGGGCGACTTGCACGCTCGGTTCGAGGGCGAGAGTCGTCACGACAGGCGTGCCTCCAGCGCCGCGAGCCGGCCTTCGAGGTCCGAGATCTGCGCGGCCTGGCGCTGCACCACGGGGAGCAGGGCGACGCCGAGGAGGTCGTAGCGAAGGGCGTCGACCTCGCCGTCCATGTACTGGACGAGCCACTTCAGGCCGAGCTCGTCGACCTCGTCAGCGATCAGGCCGACCTCGCCCTTGCGGCCCGGCTTCAGCTCGCCGGTCTCCTCGTCGACCTGATCCTTGCGGTCGTAGATGACCGGGCGGATCTTCAGGACGTCGTCCGGGTTGATCTCGAAGTCCTGGATGTTCTGCTTGAACTTCCGCGCCGAGGTGTTGCGGCAGAACGTGCCGGACCCCTCGACCCAGACCGCGTACCAGGTGCCATCGGTTGCCGTGTTCGAGTACGGCTTCTTCGAGCCGTTCGCCCACGAGATGGTGTCGCCGGCCTCCAGGTAGGAGGAGTGGGTGTGCGAGCTGGGCGGGAACGTGGTCGGCTTCGAGGTGATGGAAGTCCACGTGTGCGAGTGAGTCGACGGCGCGAACGTGCTCGGCTTGCCGGTGACCGAGTCCCAGTCGTGCGAGTGGGCGGCCGGTGCGAACGTGCTCGGCTTGTCGGTGATGTCGGCCCACAGGTGCGTGTGCGCGGCCGGCACGAACGACGAGGGCTTGTTGGTGAGCGTGCTCCAGTCGACTGCCTGAGTGAGGTTGGCCCAGGCCGAGCCGTTCCAGAACTCCCAGGTGCTCGTCGACTGGTTGAAGCCCAGTCGTCCGGTCCGGGGCGAGTCGGGCCGGGTGTCCGTGGTCCAGGCGCCGACCGTGTTGCCGAGGAACTTCCGCTCGCCCTGCACCGAGGCCGCGGAGATCGAGGTGACGTTGGCGCCGACAGTGACGCGGGCCAGCGAGATCTCGTACACGCCCGTGTCCGTCTGCGTGAGGGTCGGCGGCGTGGACGATCCCGCGGTGCCCGCCTTTACGGCCAGCGTGATCGAGTTGGCGGCCGGGTCCAGGCGCAGAACGACGCGGTCCACACGGGTGGAGGTGTTGGCCGCGCCGATGGTCAGCACCTCTGTCGCGGTCGAGTAGATGGCGTGACCGCGCACGATCGCGAAGCCGCCGTTGACCTTGACGGTCATGCCGGTGCCGTCCGCGTACGCGTAGAAGGAGTTGCTGCCCAGGCTGTCGGCAATGCCGGTGGACTGGAACTCGCGGAACAGGCGCGAGTAGTCGGTCTCTGTGACCGCCTGGCTGTCGAAGGGGTAGGACGTGATCGCCACTCGGGGGGCCTCCTTGGGGAACGCGAAGACCCCCCGAGCCAGGGAGGCCCGAGGGGTCGGAAGTGGAAGGGGGGTTACAGCACCCAGGAACCGGAGATCCGCACGGTGTGCCCGGCGGTGAGGTCGAACGAGTTCGTACTGCGGAGCGTGATCGTTCCGGCCGACGTGACGTCGGCCTCGCCGTCCGCGTAGCCGGTGCCGTAGATCGCGGTGTACGTCCGCGGCGGAGTGAAGCCGGCGGGCAGGGTGCCGATCACTGTGTCCGGCAGGTTCCAGGGCTGTGAGCCCGCGCTGATGGTGGTAACGACGTTCAGGTCCAGGCCGAACGAGCAGACGCCGTTGATCTTCCTCGCCTCGAAGTTGTTGACGGTGAAGCCGGACGTCGGCGTGAAGCCGGACGTCACCACGGTCGCCGTAGGCGTCGGAGCCTGCGGAGGCGGGTACAGGGAAGCTCCCACTGGCTCACCTCCTTACGCGAGTGCGGCCCAGAAGCGATTGGCTCCGGGCAGGATGTTGGCGACGGTCAAACTGGTGAAAGACGTCGTTTGACTGGTGGCATCGAGCACGCCGAACCGCTTCACGGGGGTCAGGCCGAAGACGTTCGGCGGGGCCCCGGCGCTGTTCTCGTACTGGAGGCACATCGGCCCGTCAGCGGGCGAGGTCGTGTAGTTGAAGCGCCACACGATGTAGTACAGGCCCGCGGGCAGGGTGGTCGTCGTCACCGGGACGTATGACGTGCCGCCACCGAGGCCGTGCTGCTCGGCTGGCTCGTTGGTGCCGGTGTGGATCGCATCGTTGTACGCCACGCGCGTGCCGGCCGCGTTGTAGACCGCGGCCCAGGAACCGGCGAGCAGGCCGCCTGCATACCCCGTGAAGTGCCACACGATCTTCGACACCGACTGCGGCTCGCGCAGCGTCACCGCCGAGACTCGGGCGTTCGTGATGCCGGTGTAGGCACCGGTCGAGATGCAGTCCGAGGGATCGGACGTCCAGGCCACCAGGCCCAGGTCTTCCGGCAGGAACTCGCTGGGGCGGGGCCTGATCTCGAAGGTCGAGGAGGCGGCGCCACCCGTCGCGGCCGAGCTGCGCTTCGCCCACGGCCGGCCAGCCTTGGAGTAGACGTGCGCGCCGAGCGAGGAGGACGTGGGGTCGGCCGCCTGGTCGACGATGCCGATCGCCCCGCCGTCCACCGCGAGGCGGGCGCCGTTCATGACGTTGAACGAACCGATCGTCGTCGACCCGGATGCCCGGTCGGCGAAGAAGTGGTAGGTCTTCTCGGCTTCCGCGTCCGTGTAGGACTGGATGATGAAGTTCGACCCGGTGTCATTCGTGCCTGTCTCGGTCGCGCCAGTCACCGCGAACGACCAACGCTTCTTGTTCAGCTTGCGAAGGGCGACGGTGCCGTAGTTCCCGGCAGCCGTAGCGTTGATGATCATGAAGTCGTTGAACGTCGGCGACGTCGTGAGCTGCGAGCTGGGCAGCTTGCCGTTCGAGTCCAGCGTGGCGACGCCGCTTACCGCGCCCTTCTCTGTCGAGGCGACAGCGCCGACATCGGAGGCGGCCAGCGTGACCGCACCGGTCTTGCCGTTGACCGAGGAGACCGCGCCGCCCGAGCCGCCAGCCCCGACCTGAAAGACCGTGCCGTCCGCCTGCTTGATGTACGGCACCCCGCCCTTGGAGTACAGGAACACGCCACCGCTGAAGGTCGACGGGTCCGCGGTCACGTCCTTCAGGCCGACGGAGCCGTTGACCGTGGCCACGGCCGAGCCATGGGGGGAGGTCGTCAAGAAGGCGATCTGTCCGCTGTCGCGCCGGGCGTAGACGACGGTCTTGTTGAAGGACCCGTCGTCGTTGCGGGCCGACAGGCGGAAGTTCGAGCCCAGGTTGCTGCCCGTCTCGGCGAGGTCGTCGACCTGAAAGAGCCACCGGTCCACGCCGGCCGTCCGGTAGCCGAAGGCCCGGTAGGTGCCGGCCGCCGTGTCCAACCACAAGTACTGACCGTTGAGCGATGCGTTGCCCGTGTTGGGCAGGGCGTTCAAGTCGGTGGCGGACAGCGTCACACTGGCTGCGCTCTTGCCGTTGATCGACTGTATGACGCCGGGATCACCCTTGGCGCCGGCTGCACCAGTCGGGCCGGTGAAGCCCGAGATGGCCGGCTCCGGGATCACTGCGAATCCCATCAGGCGGTCACCTCCACTCCGCTGATGTGCACGCCCACGGTGGTGGAGCTGGCCTGGACGTCGATGGTCGTGCCCGCGTCCAACACCTGTGTGACGTCGAGCGTGAAGATGCCGTTCGCGGGGAGCGGGGTGTTCGGCACGATCGCGATGCCGCCGATGCGGATCAACAGCGTGGCCGAGGAGGCGCCGGAATTGGCTGCGACCAGGTTGGTGACGATCGTGCTCGTGCTCGTCGGCACGGTGTAGACGGTGGTCTGCGAGGTGGAGGTGGCCCCCCGGTACAGCTTCTTCGGCGTGTTCGCCACGGGTTACCACACCCCCATGATTTGAAGGATCTGATCGTCTGCGCTGAGACCTCCGGTGGAGGTGTTCGCTTCGAGCGCGGACAGCCGCGTCTCGGTGTTGGTCACCCGCTTGTTCAGCGCGGCGTTTGCGTCGAAGCCGGTCGCGTCGCCCATCAGGGCGCCGACCTTGAAGCCGTCCGAGTTGGCCTTGATCACGATGCCCGTCACGACGGAGACGAGCTCCTGGTCATCGACGATGACAGTGAGCTGATCGCCCAGGCCCCAGTCAACGCCGAAGCGGACGGGGCTGTCTTCGAGCGGAACGATCTGGACGTTGACGGCGGTGAAGCCCTCGTCGGCCATGACCTCGTCGCCGGCCTGCTGAAGTTCGGTCCAGTCGTCCGTGTTGCGCTGGTCGACGAACCGCTCGATGCGCCGGCCCCACTCGGTTTCGGCAGCAATGGACTCGGCGGTGTCGACCTGGAGGAACTGGCGCTTCTCAAGCTCGCCCTGGCCGGCGACGATCGCTCGCGTCGCGCCGGGCGGAGAGATGGCCACACGCTGACCGGAGAGCGTGCCGTTCCGCACGTCGAGCCGGACCAGCTTGGTGCGGTCGGTGATGACGTACGTCTCGAAGACCAGGCTCGAGCCGCGCTGCACCACGCGGAAGCCGAGGCTGCCCAGCAAGGCGATCTCAGCCAGCAGGTTGCCCAACACAGGGAAGCGGGCCGACTGGTTCACGATCGGGCCACGCGCCCCGTCCGCACCCATGATGAGGCCGGCCCTGCGGCGGGCCGCCGGGGCGGCGGGGCCGATGTTGGCGTTGACGTACGCGTGCATGACGGTCTCGGCGCGGCCTGTTCGCACGTCGTGTGACAGCGTCTGGCTCGCGCCGTTGGGGTTGGACGGCTCGGGGAACGCCAGGGCATCGGCCAGACAAACGGTGTCTGACACGCCCTCGAAGCTGACCGATCCACCCACGTCCGTGGGGGTCGAGGCGAACTCCGACTTCACCATGGGCCCGGACAACAGGACGTCGTCCGGGCCGGTGACGATGATGCCCGCGCCGGGCGTCCGCAGCGTGTCACACAGCGGATGCTCGGCCGCGAGCGTCAGTGCCCAGGAGCCCACGTTGTTGAAGTTGTCGGTCAGTTCCAGGTCCAACTCCTCGGGCCTGATCTGTCCAACGCGCTTCAACGTCTTGTCTCGCACCTCGACGGTGATGTCTTGCAGGCGCACTCACACCACCATCCACTTGCGCGGATACCAGGAGCAGGTGATCCGTGAGGCCGTCGTCGTGTTCAACAGAGAGGCCACCGCGGTGGACGTGCCAGGCTGCACGGTCCAGAACCGCGGGGCGGTATCGAGAAGGTCGTAGCGGTTGGCGCCTGTGCCATCGACGACCGTGCCCTTGCGGGTGTCGACGATGAGCTTCTGGCCGGCGGTCAGGGTGCCGTTCCAGCGCAGCGTCTCGCCCGCGGGGGAGGTCGCCACGAAGGTGTCGCCCGGACCGGTCACTTCCCACACGGGGTACGCCGGGGCGTCCCCGGTGTTGTTCAAGGTGATCTCGCCGATCGCCTGCGAGGGAGCCACGGGCATGGCTGCGAGGGTCGACAGGAACGCTGTCGACGCAGTGTTGCCACCCACGTACCGGATCTGTTGCTCGGACGAGGTGAAGTAGGGGTCGCCGGCCGTGAGGGTGAGGACGGTGGAGAACTCGCGCTCGCCGATGGTGTCGACGCCGTACGTGTACTCGCCGCCCCCGGTCCGGTGGACCTCCGTCGACCAGGTGACCCCAGTTCCCTCGTCGAGAACCAGGGTGCAGCCCCCGGCCAGCATGAGTGCCAGCCGGGAGAGCTGCGCCTGGAGCTCCGCGCGGTCGTTCGCCAGGATCTCGATGGCGAGGTCGATGGTTCTCGACTGGACGCGCGTGGCCCGGTAGGTGGCGCCGTCCCCGGCGCCTTCGAGCCACTGGACGGACACGGGGGGCAGGCCGAAACCGGTCGCGCCGGTCTTGCCCTGGAAGCCCACCCCCTTGTCGTCGATCTCGTTGAGGTCGATCACGTCTGCGCCGCTCACGAGCAGGAGCTTTGGCACTACTGCATCACCATCCCATCCGTGCTCGGTTGGCCGCGGCGAACAGATCCTCTTCGGCGTCGATGGACGAGCCGGGGGCCGCGTAGTAGTTGAGAACCTTGGTCACGCCCCCGCTCGACGAGGTGTCGCCGAGGGCGCTGGTCACCGCCGAGGCGATGTTCTGGCCGGCGCCGACCGAGCCGGTGTTCAGGAGCAAGCTCTGTTCCACCGCGCTCATCACGCCGTGCGCCTGGGAGAGCAGGCCCTTGCTGAAGCCCTGGCCCACGAAGGCGCCGAGCCGGGCGAAGACTCGCGAGGGGCTGTGGATGCCGAGCGCCTTCTTGATGGACTTGACCATCGAGTCGGCGATCTTGAGCATCTGCTTCTCGATCGCCTTCGCCTGCGACTCCAGGCCCTTGACCAGGCCCTCGGCCATGTGGATGCCGTTGTCGTACATCACCTGGGAGGCGGTCTTGCCGACCTTGGCCGCAGCGTCCTGGAGCTGCTTCTCCAGCTCGTTGACCTGGTCGACGCCCGCCTGGCCGGCGGCCAGGATTGCCTCGGCCGCAGCCATGCCCGCTTCGGGGCCGGCCTGCGCGAGCTGGTCGAAGGTCTCGGTGTTGAGGCCGAGCTTCTTCAGCTTTCCGAGGACGTCGGCGTACTTCCTTGCCTGATCACGAGCCTGCGTAAGCTGCTCGATGATCCCGGAGAAGCCGCCCTCCATGTTCGTGACGTTGGCGTCGTCGACGATCTTCTGCGCGATGCGTGCCGCGTAGTCCGCCTTCGCTTCCTTCAGATCCGCGAGCGACTTCTTGGCGTTGTCGATCTTGGTTCGAAGGGTGCCGTAGGACTTGAGCAGCGAGTTGAGCTTGGCCTGGTCCGCCTTGAGCTTGGCCGTGACGGACTTGCTCAGCTTGGCCTTACCGATCTGGGCGGTGAGTCCTTCGAGCGACTTCTTGACGTTGTCGTACTGGGACTCAAGGCCCTTGATCAGGCCCTTGATGATCACCTGACCGGCGTTGTAGAGAAGGACCTTGTCCTTGGGGAGCGGGCCCTTCCAGTCGGTCAGCTTGCTGGTGAGGTCGCCGAGGGTGGACTTCACGGAGCCGAACATGTTCTTGACGCCGTTGATGAAGCCCTCGATCAGCTTCTTACCAGCGTTGATCAGCGTCGAACCGAGGTCGCCCAGGGCTTCCTTGGCCTTGCCGGGCAGGCCACCGATCACGGTGACGGCCTTGGCGAGCCACGTACCTACGGAGGTGACGAGGCCAGTCAGGGCGGAGACCGCCTTGTCCTTGATCGCCGTCCAGCCCTGGGAGAAGAACCGGCCGACCGCCGAGATGGCGGACGACGCCTTGGTGCCCAACCAGCTCGTGAAGGTGCCGAAGCTGGAAGTGATCGCGGACCAGGCGGACTTGCCGAAGTTCACGACCGCTTGCCAACCGGCCTTGAAGGCTGCGCCGATCCCCTTCAACACCTTGGTTGCGGTGCCGAGGATGCCGACCGACAGGAACGTGCGGAACAGGCCGAGGATCGTGTCCCAGATGCCCTTGACGAGCGTGCACAGGCCGTTCCAGAACTGGTCCCAGCCCTCCTCCAGCATGTCCGTGTTGCCCGTGAAGAGGGCGACGATCAGACCCCAGGCCATCTTGAGGACGCCGACGATCATGTCCCAGACGCCCGTCACGATCTCGACCAGGCCCTCGAAGACCAGAGCCACGCCGTTGACGGCGGCGACCAGGGAGTCAGCGAGGATCGCGATGATGAACTGGAGGACCGGTACGAGGATCGGCATCAGGAAGTTCACGACCGCGAGCAGCGCATCGAGTACCGGCTGGATCGCTTCGGCCAGTCGCTGGAGGGCGTCAGCCAGGGGCGGGAGTACCGCCTGGATGATCTCGCTCAGCATCGGCAGAAGCGGAGCGATGACGGCCGAGATGATCTGAAGCGCGGTTGCGATCAGCGGCTGAAGCGCGGCCAGCACCTGGCTCAGCGCCTCAGCGAGGATCGGCAGGATCGGGGCCAGGGCGTTGATGAAAGCCTCGGCCAGCGGCATGGCTGCCGCGAGGATCTGCTGGAAGATCGCCGCGATCGGCGGGAGGATCGTCGCGAGGAAGCTGAACGCTGCGCCGAGCAGTTCCCCGACGAGCGGAACCATCTGCGCGATGATCGGCGCGAGCATCTGGAACGCCGACGTCAGTGCGCCGCCGAGCAGCGTGATGATCGGGATCAGTTGCGGGGCCAGCTCCGAAAACGCGTTGGCCAAGGGGATGACCGCCGCCGAGACGAGCTGGGCGAAGACCGGGAGCATCGCCGCAACGACCTGCATGATCGCGCCGAGCGCCTGGCCGAGCGGGGCCATCGCGGGGGCGAGCAACTGCACCGCCTGGTAGAGCGCGGTGAACATGCTCTTGATGCCCTCGGTCACGGCCGGCTGAGCCAGCGCGTCAGCGATGGCACCCATGGCTACGCCGATGATCGAACCGGCCTGCGGGAGGACGGTCGTCAGCAGCTCTGAGAGCTCGATGAACAGGTTCTTCACGGCCGGACCGGCACCGTTGGCGAGGTTGCTCATCGCCCGGTGTGCGGCCTCGAAGACGCCGACGAGCCCGTTCTGGAATCCGTCGGAGTCGACGACCGTGTGGATGCTCGCGAGGGTGTCGCGGAGCATTCCCAGGGACGAGCCGCCAGCCTCGTTCGCCGCGCGGGAGATGCCGGCGAGGATGCCGCCGGTCTCCTTCAGGACGCCGCCGAGATCCTTCAGGGCCTGGATGCCCTGGTCGATCTCCTGCTGGAGCCCGAGCTGGCCCTTCTTCTGGAGCCAGCCGTCGAACTCCTTGGAGATGTTGACGAACCAGCCCGCCAGGTTCGGCAGGTAGGAGGCGCCCACCTCGCCGAGCTGGGCGATGATCGAGGAGAAGGTCTTGGTGCCGCCGGTCGCGGTGTTGATCGACTCGTTGAGGTAGCCGAACATCTTGTCGACCAGCGCGGGGTTCATCGCGGCCGTCAGGTCGGTGGCGAACGAACCGAAGAACTTGCCGATCTCGGTCGAGGAGGACCGGAAGCCCGCGGCGAACCGCGGCAGAAGCGTGTCGACGAGGTCACGGATCGGCTCGCGTGCCTGGTCCCAGAAGTTCGAGCTGATCTGGTTCTGGAGCTCGGCGAGCTGCGACTTGACCTGCGGGACTTCCTTGTTGAAGTCCTTCAGGGCCGCCACGGTGACGCCGATGCCGACCGCGAAGCCGCCCAGGATGCCGGGCAGCGTGAGCGCGGTGGCGCCGATCTGTGCGAGGGACGCCGACAGGGCGAAGAGGTTGCTCGTGGCTGCGATGCCCCACGCGGCGATGCCCGCGATGGCGGTGGCGATCGAGCCGATGATCGGCACGCTCTTGTCGAGGTTCTTCAGGATGTTCCCGAACTTCTCGAACAGGCTGTTCACCACGCGGATGCCGGACAGTGCGGCGAGGCCGGCGGCCACCTTCGCGACCGCGGCATCGTTCAGCGTCGGGATGATCGAGACGGTGCGCGGCCGGGTCAGCACGCCGAGCCGGGCGGAGACCGTCAGGCTGGCGCCGGATGCGACGTCCGGCTCGATTTGGATCTTGAGCGGAGAGTTCTGGTCGCGCCAGTCCTTGAGCTGGTCGGTCATGTCGCGGAGCGACTGGTCGCTGATCTTCAGCTTGATGTCGCCCGCGCTGAGCTCCGATTGGAGCTGGACCTTGCTGCCCGACTTGGCCTTGTCGTTGTAGCGCCGGATCGCCTTGGCCAGTTCACCGGACATGGTGGACGTGTCGATCCGCGTGTAGAGCTTGACCTTGCGAGCGTTCGACTGGCGGTTGCGCTGGTTGATCTTGCCGACTTCGGTCAGCAACGCACGCTCGAAGCCGGCCATGTTCGGCATGACCTGGACCTTGACTTCGAGCTTGTCTTCGATCCGGTCGAGATCGTTCTGCGCCTTGCGTCGGAAGTCGCTGGTGTCTGGCAGGACGCGGACGCTGACGCGTCCGATTACCTGGCCCTGGGGCATACGCCTACCTCCGGGTGGTGAACTTCTTGTAGATGTCCGCCACCGAGATCCGGCGGGCGGGTTTGCCCTTCGAGCCGTCCTTCTTCGAGGAGGGCTTCGGGCGCGGCCACGGCTTGAACTTGGGCGCCTTGCCCTTGCCCCACTGGCCGGTGGCGCGCGTGTTCTGGTTGAGCGCGTCGAAGATGTCGGCGCGCATGTGGCGGTCGACGCCCCAGCCGAAGAACTCTCGACCGCCTGTCGCCAGGGCGACGGTGAGGGAGGTGTCGGGAAGCCTCTGCACGAGCAGATTGACGAGGGCCGGCGAGGGCCCCCGGCCTGCGATCACGTCGGCGAGGTCAACGCCGTAGTGAAAGAGAAGGTCGGGGTAGATGCCCTCGCCGTATTCATCAATCAGCCCTGCGAGGCCGAGGCTTCCCCCACCTGCGTGCCCTCGCCGTAGGTGGCGAAGATCTGGGCGAGGACGGCGAGGTCACTACCCACCTCGTCGAGCAGCCGCTTGGCCGCGGTCTCGTTCTCGGCGACCAGCTCGATCGCCTCGGACAGCACGGCCTCCTGGTCGGCGTCCTCGCCGTCGAGCTTGTTCTGGATGGACAGCAGCTCGGCGCGAGCGGCCTTGGACAGGCGGAGAGGGTTCAGCAGGCGAACGACGAAACCGTCCGCCAGCTCGATGTCGGTCGAGCCGTACTTGGCCTCGGCGGCGGCGCGGATGTTGTCGAGAGAGAAAACGGCCATGGGGTTGCGGACCTCCAAGAGAGTGATGGTTGGGCTGGACGCGGACCTCGAAGGGGAGCCCCGAAGGGCCCCCGGCGCGCGAGGAGGTCCGCACCACTCGCGCGCCAGGGAAGGGGGTGAGTTCCGCACTTGCGAAACTTACACACTGGGTCAGGAAGCCTGGCCGGCAACCCATGCAGTGCCGTTCCAGTACGCCTTCGAGGCGTCGCCGAGAACGACGTGCTGACCCGTGGTCCACGCGCTGGTCGGCGTGGCGATGACGTCAGCCAGGCCCGCCAGGTTGGCGGGAGCCGTCGAGCCCTCCGGAGTGAAGGAGCCCGGCGAGCCGGCGGTCGCGCCCGTGGCGACGGAGCCGCCGAGCGGGGTGATGGCGTACGTCCAGTTGTTGGAGCCGAAGGCCATCGGCTTCACGCCGATCGGCAGGCCGGCCAGGGACTCGGTGTCGCCGAACGAGATGTCGTCCGCGCGGTAGATCTCGGCCTTGGGGGCGTAGAACGCGAAGTGGTTCTCGCCGTCCACGAACACGACCATGAACGCGGCGGTGGTCGGAACCGGGTCGACCGGCACACCGACCGACCCGTCCGGCAGGATCGGGGCGTTCGAGCCGTAGTAGAGCTTCAGGCCCTCCACGTCGAACTGCTGGAGCGTGAACGTCATGGTCTCGGTGCGCGCCGAGTACTTGGTGCGAAGGCTCTTGTTCTGGAGCGAGCCGATGACGGTGGCCTCGCCGCCCTCGGAGGAGATCGAGAAGATGTCCTCCAGGCTGGTGTGACCAACGTTCGACCAGGGCGAGGTCGGCACGAGCAGGTCGGCGGGGATGTCGGTACCCGTGGGAGCGGTGAGGTAGTTACCGCTTCCGATGACAAGGGTGGCGTTGTCGTTCAGTGCCACGAACAGTTCTCCTTACTGAAGGGGGAAGGGGCGGGTCCGCGGCTTGCGGATCTCGATGTCGTAGGTCGCCTCGTAGCGCCAGACACCAGTCGGGAGGTCCGCGTACTGGACGGGTCCGGTGGCTGTGGCCCAGTCGGTGACCCGCCGCGGGGCGGAGGAGAGGTCGGCGCGCGTGATGTGTCCGCGACCGGGGATGACCTTCTGCTTGAGCCAGGCGTCCCGGATGACGACGCGCACGGCCTCAGAGAGGATTGCGGCGTCCTCGTCGCCGTTGGGGTCCTGGCAGAAGGTGTGCACCGCGACGCGCGCCGCGTCGAGGAAGCGGGTGTCGCCCGACCAGTTCCCGAAGGATGGGTCGCGGCGGACCAGGACGAGGGGGAACGTCTGACCCTTGGCGATCAGTGACTTGACCTGGATGCCGGGTAGGCCGTCCCGGAGGACAGCGAGCATCAGGTCTTCGACAGGGGAGAGTTCGGCGAGCGCCTTGATCTCCGCGGGTAGGCCGGCCATCAGCCTCGCCCCCCGCCGCGCTTGCGTCTGTTCGCCTTGATACGGACGGCCTTGGAGCGGACGCGCGGGCCCTGCTTCTTGGGCAGGTGCGCGGCCTTTTCGAGGATGTGCAGGCCCTCCATCGGGCCGACCTCGTAGGTGTCGACGACCTTGCCGGTCTCGTCGACTACCTCGACTTTGTATCCGCTGCGACCGAACTCGATCGAGGCGGCCGAGTTGGCGTTGGACTTCCGGTTGGTGGCGTTGGTGTCGGCCAGCACCACGTACGAGTCGATGTCGCCCTTGGCGATCTCGATCTGTGCGATGCCCTCGGCGCGGTGTTGAAGCAGAAGCTCCTCGGCCCGCACGCCGATCTGGAAGGCGCGCTCATCGACCTCGGCCTGCACTTCGGGCAGGGTGGCGATGACCTCCGCCATGTTCTTGCCGTTGAGACCCTTGTAGACGTAGGCCATCAGCTTGGCCTCTCGCGAATGTCGATCGACCAGTGCCGCGTCTTGCGGTCCCCGTGGTGGTAGGCCGGCGGCGAGACGACGTCCCAGACCGAGCCGAGCACTTCCACGCGCGACCAGAGGGTGACGCCTTCGAGGTCGGCGTCCACGATCATGCGCGTGATGTTGATCTGCTGCTGGCCGGGAACCTCGGCTCGGGCCGAGCGCTGCGGGATCAGCGCGCACCTGACGGTGTGCGGCCCGTCTGCGTCGGCGACCAGGAGCTCGTTCCCGCGATTGTCGGTGTGCACGGCGGTCTTCCAGACCTTGGCGACTACGCCGCGCCTGCGCTGCATCGAGCTCACCAGGGCTCCACCTCGTCAGCGAAGAGGGGGAACGGCTTCGAGCTGCCGGCCGCCGGGACGAAACCGGGGCCGCGCTGAATGCGCCCGTTCCAGGCGGTGACCTGCACGGAGACCAGGCCGGCCTTACGGCCGCCGAGCTCGGCGAGCATCCGCTGTTCGTCCCCGGTGAAGTAGACGGTGCCGGCGTTCTCGCCCGAGCTGTCGTTCCAGCCCAGCGTCTCGTCGCCTGCACGGGACTGCGTGTAGCCCGCGGGGTTGGTCATGTACCGCTTGCACGCCTTCAGGACCAGGGTCCTGACCAGGCGGGGCGGGGAAGAGGGGGGCTCCCAGTCGCGGCCGGCGTACCCGCGGGCCAGGTCGGATGCGTCCTCAAGGGCTGAGGTAGCGATGCGCTCCTCGTCAGCGTCGAGCGTCCAGTCCAGGCGGGCCTTCAGCTCGTCGAGTGTGGCGAAGTCCGCCAAGATGGTTCTCCCTCACTCACGAGGAGGGGCAGGGTGCGAAACTTTCACACCCTGCCCTGCTCACTCAGTCGGATCAGGCGGAGGGGCCGTCAGCCGGGCCGGCAACGCCGGTGATCGCGGCGAGCTCCTGGGCCTTGGCGTCCGGACCGTCCGGGTCGGGCAGGCTGTCCGCGGTCGCGTCGAGGTCGAGCTTGATCGCGCGAACGAAGTGCTCGTACGTGGAGACGAAGCCCTGGTTCGGGGTCGAGTCGTCGCGGCCCACGAGGAAGTCGGACACGGTCCGGAAGCCCTTGTAGGTGTTCACGATGGAGCGGTCCATCAGGCGCGTGGAGTCGTAGTCGCGAATCCAGCGCAGCGCAACGCCGTTGTAGCTGGCCGAGGCGCCGAAGGGGACGGACTGCGGGACCGAGGGGGCGCCGGTCGCGAAGATGAACGCGCTGGGCACCATGGCCACGGCGAAGTCGGCCGGCAGCTCGTCGGAGGTGACGATGTTGAAGCCGTACCGGCGGCCGAGAGTGGCTTCCTTCAGGGCGGACGCGGCCTCCGCCTCACCCACGTTGGAGGCGAGGTTCAGGTCCGGGTCGGCCAGCAGCTCGGTCTCCCAGCCGGAACCGACCAGAAGGGTGCGGGACTCCTTGGGGACGCGCAGCTTGTTCATGACCTCGCGCGCCCGGATCAGGGTCTTGCGCAGAGAGCGGCCACCGACCGCGCCGCCGAGGGTGATCTCGTACGGAGCGTTCAGCAGGTAGTCCACGGCCTGGTACTCCAGGCCCTTGCCGACCGCTTCGGTCTGCTTGGCCATGAGCTTGGCCCAGCCCTGGAGGTCCATCTCGTTCTGCTCGTCGGTGAGCTGGACACCGGAGTACACGTCGCCGCCGAAGCTGACGGACACGGTGCGCTCGTGGTAGGTGTCGAACTGGATCTCCGTCGAGCGGTTGTTGCGCCACCCGTACGTGCGGTAGGGAAGGACTCCCTCGACCTTGACGTTGATCGAGTCGTCGCGGGCGCCCTTGAACTGGTCGATGCCCTCACGCTGGAAGACCGCGGGGACGACCAGAGACTCTTCGAGAGCGACCGCCGCGGTTGCGGCGATCTTCTCCGGCTTGATGACGTCGTGCTCGGTGTAGGCCACCGGTTGGTTCTCCTGTCAGTAGGGGGAGGGGAGGCTCGGCGTGCGAAACTTACACACCGGGGTCTGGATCAGTAGCCGCGCCTTCGCGCAGCCCGAGCGGCCTTGACGGGGTCGAAGTCGTCCGTCCCGCTGTCGGGGTTCAGGCCGCCGCCGAGCGTGTCGGGAGCAGCCGGCGCGACGAGCTTCTGGAGCTCCTTGGCGTCGGCCTCCAACTCGGCCGGGGTGTTGCCCGTCAGGCGCTTGGCCAGTGCCGGCGGCAGCTCGTACTTCGCTGCCACGTCGTTGAGCAGGATCTGCCGCTCCAGCGCCTCGACCTGTCCGCGCAGCTCCGTGGTGGCCGCCTCGAACTCCTCCAGGGTCTTGGCCTTGGAGAGCTTGGCTTCCGTCTCGCGCAGCTTGGTGCGGTAGTTCGCGGCCTCAGCGTTCGCCGCGGTGAGCTCCTTGCGAAGCACCTCCGGGGGAACGGTCTCCTCGGCCGGCTTCTCCTCGGTCGACTCCGCCTCGGTCTCCTCCTTGGGAGTCTCGACGGTCTCTTCCGTGGTGGTCTCGGTGCTGGTCTCGGGGGTTTCCTGCTCGGGCACTGTCACGCCTCCTGGACGCTCGTGGTGGATTGCCGAGCCTCCTGGGCTGCGGCCTTCTGTTCCTGCCGGATGAACCGGCGCCAGGCGGACACAGCCGCCTTACCGGAGAGGCCGCGTGTGACCTTGGGCCACAGCTCCTCGTACCGGCGGTTGAGCTCGTACAGAGACGAGCCCTGGTACTGCTCGCGCGAGAAGACAGGCTCCGCGTAGCAGTGGCAGTTGTCGTGGTAGCGGTCGCCGTCCGCGTACTCCGCGGAGCTCTGCGATCGGTAGACCGGACCACGAGAGATGAGCATTGCGCACCACCCGCAAGGGGTCCCGGTGCGCGAAAGTCTGATGTAGCCGACAACGCGGCGGTCGCGCTGCATGTGGTTCCAGACCGTCGAGCGGGCGCCGTTCAGGGCGACACGCTCAGCGGCTGCCGCCTGCCGGGCACCGGCCTGCTGGTGCACCTCGTCACGAAGGTCGTCGACCTCGTCAGCGCTCCTGGCGCCGTCGATCGCGTCGACCTTCTTCTGGAGGTTGTTGGTGCCCAGGGCTTCGAGGACCGTTCGCAACTCCTGCTCGGCCTCGCGCTCGATCCGCTCCTCGGCGTCCCGAAGGCCGGCGATCTCCTCGACCAGAATGCGGTCGAGGTCGTCTTCGAGGGCCTGGTCGGGATCGGCCGTAGCCTCCTCGTCGGCTTCCCCAGCTTGGCCGGTCGCGGCCGACGAGGAGGAGTCCGGGGGGCTGGCCGGCGTGTCGCTTTCGCGCCCCTCCTGGGGGCTCTCAGCGTTTCCGGTCAGCTCGGCGAACTCGCGCCGAAGTACGTCGATGGTGATGTACGTCGGCTCGGGGTGGTACGGATCGGCCACCGTCGTCCCGGTCCGCAGCGCGCGGGCCAGGCGGTAGTAGGCGCGGGCCAGGTCGCGGCTCTGTCGGCGCCGGCCCATCACCAGCGTGATGGCTCGACGCAGCCATGACGTGGCGGTGGACGCCCGGCTCGTGACCGGGACGTCCTGCCACAGTGCAAGCGCGTCCGTGACGGTGCCGGCACCGATCTCGATGAGCGCCGTCTGGAACGCGATGGCAGCGCGATCGGCCTCGGCTTGTCGAGCCGGGGTCGTCACGCCGCGATCACCTCACTGTCCGGGGTTGCCGGCACGGTGGTGCTCGGCGTCGCCCGCGTCAGGGCGGTAGCGAGCTGGCCAACGGAGTCGTCCTCCTCGGCCATCTCCTCCCAGTCCTCGTACTCGGTCTGAGTCACGCCAGGCACCCGCTTCCACAGACCGCGCTTCGGGATACCGAGCTGGTCAGCCAGCTTGCCCAGGGCGTCAGCCGCCTGCGCGAGGCTGCGCGACTCCATGTCGCGCCACTGCACTTCGCCGTGGAAGTCGTCGGCGGAGGAGGTGTTGCCCTCCAGCTCGGCGGCGAGACGGAATACCCGCTCCCACGCCTCGCCGAAGATGGACTGGAACTCAGTGATCTTCCGGCTCAAAGCGGTCTCCGCAGCCAGAAGGGCTTCGGCCGACAGGTTGGCGATCTGGCCGAGCAAATGGTGCGGCGGGGTCTGGCTGATCGCCGCCAGGTGCCTGATGCTCATGTCGATCGAGTCGATGAGCGAGCCGATCGGCCCGGCCGGCAGCGACCCGAACTTCACATCGGGGTCCTCGGAGAACAAAAATCGCCTGGCGTTGTGGTTGATCGGCGCCGGGATCGGGTTACCGTCCGGGCCGAGCTTGGGCCGGCTGTCGACCGCCTCGCTCGGATCGGTGGTGACGTTGCCGTTCTCGTCCAGGAGCTCCATCTGCATGGGCGGAGCCATGCCGGTGGCGTACCGCACCTCGTGCGAGGTGTACGTCTGCGCCACCAAGGTGTCGAACACCGTCTGGTTGATGCGGTCCTGGAGCGCGATCATCGGCTCGATCACGCCGGTCGTGCGGCCTTCGAGGTCGACCGAGGCGGCGAACCGGGTGACCGGACACTCGGACGAGCCGTGCGCCTTCAGGCGCTGGACCCGTACGGACTCCGCGTCGGACTTCGCCCCGTACGTCACCGCGTACTCGTACTTGCTGTCCCACATGCGGGCCTTGCCGCGGGTCTCGCCCTTCGGGCTGGCCGTGATGGTGAGCGCCGCGTACGGCGTCTCGTCGTTGGCCGGGTCCTCGTACAGGGCCGCGGTCTTCAGGGCCGACAGGCCCTTGGAGATGACGCCCCGCTTGGTCTTCTCCGTCAAGACGAAGGAGTGACCGAACTTCAGGGCGCCGCGGTAGATGGCGGCCTGCCGTGCGTCCAGGCGCGAGCGCTGCCAGTGCGACCATTCGACGCTCGTCGAGGCCGGCTCTGTCGGCAGGCCGCTGGACGGCTTGCCCGAGCGGAAGCCGTCCACATACAGCGCCTGGGCGGGCGTGCCCACAAGCAGGGGCATCCAGTTGGAGACCGCACGCCTGGCGAGCAGCTTGTACTCGTCGTCGGCCTGCGGCGGCATGTACGGATCGTCATGCTTGCCACGGTCGTACCGGTCGATCTTGCGCAGAAGCGGCTCGTCCCGGTCGAGGATGGCGAGGAGTTCCCTCGCCAGCGAAAGCGGGCTGGCGTCGGCCATGCCTCACCACCTTTCGTGAAACTTACACACTGGGTCAGAGGAAGTAGCCCCGGCCCGAGCGCTTCCGCACCTTCTTGCCGCGCACGCGCAGCTCGTACAGCGCCTCATGCGCCAGCATCAGGGCGGCGTAGGCGTCGATCTTGCGGGGGCTGTCCTTGCTCTCCTTACCGAAGGAGATGCCGTAGTTGTTCGTGCGGCGCCGTGCGCTCAGCACGTGCCGGCGGAGCGTGAGGTCCCCGTCGTGGCTCAGCTTCTTGTCGAAGATCGTGCGCATCAGGCGCTCATGCGCCAGCGTTACGGTCTTCTGCGAGCCACGCATGTCCCACCCGATCGCGTCCTTGCCGACCGGCGACTTCACGGCCAGGCGCTCGCCGTACGTCTCGGCCCAGTCGGAGATGTAGCTTTCCCACAAGGCGACGTCCGCGAAGAACGCCCGCACCTCGAAGAGGCGGAACGCCTCGTGGACCTGACTGTCGACCTCGTGACGAGGGACCGTCCAGTCCTTGCCGGCCTCGCCTTCCGGGTGCTCCCAGATGGCGAGCAGGGACACATGCATGTCCCGCACGCGGATGGCGACCAGGGCCGTGGAGTCCGACGTCTTGCCACCGTCGAAGCCCAACACGACCTCGTCGCCCGGCTTCAGGCTCTTGCCCTCGTCGAGCAGCGGGTCCCACTCGGCCGGCCCGTAGATCGCATCCTCTTCGGCGACGACCTGGTTCAGCCACATGCGCCGAGAGCGCGAGGCCGAGATGGTCGTGTCGAGGATGGACTGGATGATCGTGGCCGGCACCAGCCAGACCGCGTCACCGCGGATCTTCGGGATGACGATGTGCAGGGCCTCGGGCGTCAGCGGAGTCTCCGGGTGCGCCTCGATCGAGTCGTACATGAAGCCGACGTCGACCGCGCGCCCCTCGCGGATCTTCTCGAAGGACTCGCGCATCCGCTCGGCGACGGAATCCTCACCGGGCAGGTAGGCGTTCGTGATCGCCAGGTACCGCGAGTCCTGCTTGGTCGCGTTACCGTCGATCGTCTCGTACATCTTGTGGCCGTTGTTGCCGCTCACCCAGTGGTGCGTCTCGTTGAGCAGGGTGAACGTCGTCCGCTTGCCTTCGAGGGCACGGTACGACGACGTCACGGCTTCGAGCCGGGCCTTGCCGCCGTTGGCGCGGATGAGGACCGCGCCGTCCTTGACGCCGTACTTCGCCTTGAAGGCGTCCGACATCAGGGAGGGGATGAGCGACATGGTGTTCGTCGTCTGTGACTGGTTCACCGCGGTGACCTGAACCCATGCGCGAGGGTGGGCCACGCCTACCGGATCGCCGGCCTCGTCCCAGTGGGAGAAGCGGCTCGGGCCGACCAGCTCGACCAGGCACAAGACGGCCAACAAGGGGTCCTTGCCCCAGCCCTTCATGCGCTGGAGGACGCCCTTGCGATTGGTGAAGCGGCCGTTGTCGTCAACGGCGTACCAGTGCAGGACGAAGCGGAGCTGTTCCCTGGTGAACTTCCAGGGCCCGCCGTCTTCGGCCCGCAGCCACTCCGAGCACCAGCCGGCGATTTGCCAGCCGAGCGTCTTGTGCGGCAGGACCCAACGCCCGAAGGCGTCCCTGTGCCAGGTGGGGCCAATGAAGGTCGGCTCCAGGAGGTCGATCTCCTCGGGGGTGAGGACGGCTTGTTTCGCCATGGATCACCCCCTGGGGATCAGTCCACCCCGAGCTCCTTCTTGTAGTCGGCGATGGCGAGAACGGATGCCGAGGTTGTCTCCTCCTCGGGCTCTTGCAGTTCGATGCGCACACGGCGCCGATCGCCTTCGGTCACCAGCAGGTTTCCGAGGGCGGAGTAGAGGGTCTGCGCCATCTGTGCCGACCGCTTGCCCGACTTCTTGTAGTGGGACAGGTCATCGCACAGTGCGTAGGCCAGGGCCCAGTCGGAGTTCTGGTAGAAGTCCGACTGGCCGGAAGTCTTCAGCGAGTTGTAGAGCTTCTTTGCGATCGGATGCCATTCGGAATCCGCGCGAGGAATGGTGACCTCGCGCATTTGTCCGCGCTTGGTCTCCTGCTCGTCCGAACCCTTACGCGACCGGGGGCGCGCGAGGTCTTCTTCACGGTTCGGGACGGGGCCTCGAACGCCCACCGGTCACCTCCTTTCATCGCAGGATGCTGAGCGCATCCTGGAGTGAAGAACCGAGCAGTACGCCGAAGCGCTTTACCTGCTCGCCATCCCGCTCAATCACGACGGTGGGCGTGCCCACAACGTCGTAGAGGTCGGCCTGCTCCAGGCCGGCGGTAGTACTGACGTCGATCTTCTCCGCCTCGACACCGAGATCAGCGAGCTCGGCCAAGAGGAGAGGCCCGAACGACCGGCACGGCCGGCAGCTCGAGGAAGTGAAGTAGAGGACTCGGGTCACGCGACCTTCGCTCCGATCCCGTGGCCGTAGCCCTTGCTGCGGATGAAGGCGTTCACGTCGTCGTTGAGGCAACTGAACCCGTCCCACGCGGTGAGCGTGCCGACGTACCGACCGAGGGTGCTCACCTCATGGCTGTTGGCCTTCACGCGCAGCGTGGTCACCACGTAGGGCCACTCGTCGCCGTCCGGATCGTGCTCGTCCAGCCACGTCTCGACGAACTCGCGGACCTCATGGCCGCCGGCCTCGTCACTCTCGGGAGCGAACACGGCCAGGAGGCGCAGGTCGATGGTCTTCGTGTCGCCGAAGCCCTGGTCGAGGGTCACGCGCAGCGTGTCCCCGTCCTTGACGGTGAGCACCTTGGCTCTGCGGTCCCACATCAGACGAGCCCGCCCGTCATGAAGTGCACGGTCAGCCAGGCCAGGAACGCGAGGAGGGTGAAGCGCCGCAGGCGAAGCAGCCCGCTCGGCTGGCCCTTCGGGTACTCGACGTCGCGCCGGGTCCCGAAGATCCGCCAGACCTGCTCGGACAGAGTGTCGCCCGGCTGCTTGCGATGCAGCGCGATGCCCTCGATCACAACGAAGGCCCCTGCCCAGGCGGCCCATGCGATTTCGAAACCGGTCACCGGTCACCTCCTGGGAAGGGGTAGGAAGTCTCGGCCCCCTGGGGTAGCGACCAGGGGGCGGGCGCCGCGCCAGGGGAGAGGAGGCCCTGGGGCGCCTCACGCTCGACAGGCGGGAGTACCTGGAGCGCGGGTCAGAGGAGGCCGGGGTGGGCCTCGTCTCGCCGGAAGCGTTTCTGGATCGCGCGCCGCTTGGCGGACTGCGCGGCAGCTCCCTCGCGGGAGGACTTCTGGCGGTGGTGCCAGGTGCACAGCGAGCGAAGGTTCTCCATGCTGTGGTCGTCACCTGGTCGGATGTGGTCCACGTCGGTTGCGGTCGAGTCGCAGCGTGTCCCCGCTTCAGTCAGCGCGGTGCACTGCCCTCCGTCTCGCCGCAGGACACGGAGCCGGATCTTGGGCCAGTCCTTCGGTAGGCGCGAGCGCCTGTCGGACCCTTCCCATCGCGGCATCGTTCACCCCCGACGTGGAAGTTGAACCCCTCGGTGACGTCCTACCTGAAGAGGTAGCTGCTCGAAGCGGTCAACCCGAGGGGAAGTAGAACTTGCACTTACGTAAGGGGTAAGGAGCTTCACCAAGCGAGGCCCGACAGGGCCTCCAGCCTGCTACTTCGTCTTACGCCTTACTACTTCACTTACTGATACGGAGCTCGACGCCTCCCAGTCAGGATGCCTCTTGAGTGACGGCTGTCACACTTACACATACGGTTTCGGGAGGGGCCGCCTGGCGGCGGCCACCTGGTCAAGCTGCAACGGCGAGGTGATGATGGCAGGTGGCGAAGCGCAGGGGCGCCCCAGCGGGGCGCCACGGAGCAGTGCCGGCCTACGTCACGGGGCCGCGGAGCGGCCCGTGAAGCCGAAGACAAGAAGCCGCTTTGGCGCTACGCTGGTGATCATGTCCAACGATCACACCGATACCGATCTTGCGTTCGCCCTCCAGGTCACCGGGTTCGAGCTGGCCACCGAGCCGCCGGCACCGGACACTCCGCTCGCGCGCATCCTGCGCCTCGCCGACGAGATCGGGTACGAGAACCTGACCGACGAGCACTTCGACATGGCCAAGCTGGGCCTGCTCTGACCTGCATGTTTACTGCGCCGGCGCCCCGTGGCGCTGGCTCTGATCGACCCTGAAACCGTGGCGCGATCTTGGCCGGTAAGACGTGGCGGTCAGCGAGCTCGCGCACAGGGGGTCACCCCCCACCCCATCCGGGCCCGTGCTACCCTCGCGCGCCCCTCTGCGTCGCGCTCTCGCGGCTTCCCTCCCTCGCCCCGACCGATCGCCCCAGGGACCGGCCGAAAGGCCCGGAGAACGGCTCTCAGCGCCCCCGGAAACAGCCTCTGACCTGCACGGCTTGACATCCGGTGTGTAAGTTGGGCAATGTTCTGCCTGTCGCCAACGACGAACGAACGGCCGGGCAACCGGGCGAACGGGAAGCGCCAGCGAAACTTGCACACCGGCTCGGCTTCGGCTACAGTCGGACTCGCAAGGCCAAAGCGGGACGTGAGCAGGGACGACGAACCACCTGCGAGCGAACTGGGATGTCGGGTAACGGCGGACCGCACAGGCCAGCGAATGTGGAAGTTGCACAACCCGAAGCGAGTGTGATACTTGCGCTTCAGCGCAAGGCCGAGAGGCCAAGCGCACACGAACTTCAGCTTGACCCCGGAGCCTCGGCTCACGGGTAGACGGTGACTTACGGCACCGAGGAACGGAAGCGTGAGGGATCGGGTATCCGGTCGCAGTCCGAGCGTGAGTAGGGAATCGGTCATCGGAGCGAACGTCAGGGTACAGCCAAAGGAAGGCCCCGAAGAGGCGCAGTCCTGGTGAGTGGGATGCCACACGATCCAGGGTGTCGGAGGGGAGATACGGAGGCCAGGGCTCACTGTCTCACCCCCTGGTGGACAGCCGGAAACGGAACGGACGGGCAACCGGACGGGAAACGGAAAGCGGGCCAGGGGGCGACAGTGAGAGCGGCAAGCGCACCGCTCCTGAAGAACGCGCATCAGCAAGGCCCGCCCGTAAGGGCGGGGGACGGGCCCGCAAGGGCGCATCCGCAAAGCCTCCGGATTCCGGCCCCCTCGGGGGATGCGGGAACACGGGCGTCATGGCCCCCCGGAGGTACCGAGTCCCCAGATCCCTGGGTTGACTCTTTCGACCACGGTGTGTAAGTTTCACACCAGATCGGAGTAGGGAATGTCCCTCGCAGTACACCCCGTGCACCGCGTCCTCTACACCGGTGCGCTGCGCCAGGCCCGGCGGATCTCCGACCGGATCGCCGACGCGACCAGCAAGCCCGAGGAGATGCCGCAGGACGCGCGGTACTTCATCACCCCGGACTTCCGGTCCGGCTTCGGCATCGACGCCGAGGGTACGTTCATCGGCCTCTTCTCCCTGGAGAAGGGTCGGGGCCAGGAGCTCGTCAAGGCCGCCCTTCGACAGGGAGCGAGCAAGCTCGACTGCTTCGACGGCTTCCTGCCCGAGTACTACAAGCAGTTCGGCTTCGTCGAGACGGAGCGGGTGCCGAACTGGACGCCGGGGGAGCCTGACGTGGTCTTCATGGCCCTGTCTCACTGACCAGGTGTGTAAGTTTCACAAGGCGAAACCTCCGGAAGGAGGTCGAGTCGGGTGGTTCCCGGCTCCTGACGATGCCAGCCAGCACGTATCCGGAAGGAATCCCATGGTCACCCTCGACAAGACCCCGCAGTCCATCTCGTACGGCCAAGTCCGTGCCCAGATCGGCCGCGAGCTGCGCAAGAACAACCTCGTCGCCCTCTTCCTGGAGTTCGGCGAGCGCGCCTACCTCTCCGACGTCGCCCGCTTCGAGACCCACAAGACGGCCGTCCTCGACGGGGTGAAGTGATCATGCGCCTGGTCTACGTCTTCGACGTCCACGACGACGACCCCGAGTCGTACGTCGCCCGCCTCCCCGAGCTGCTGGCACGAGTCTTCGTGAAGCTGTCGCGCCGCCCGCTCGACTACTGGACCAGCCCGGCCGGCATCTGAGGAGAGCCATGTCTGAAGAACCGAAGCGCTGCGAGAACGGCTGCCATGCCCCGATCCGCTCCTACGAGGACTTCTGCTCGGAGGGGTGCTGGGAGGAGTGGCACGCGAAGCACGACCCAGAGACGTTGGCGCGAGCCACGCCCAGGTGATCAAGGCGAAACCCCTGGAAGGGGGTCGGATCGGGTGGCTCCCGGTCCCTGATGATGCCAGCCATTCACGAGAGGCAGACCCATGACGAACAAGCTCAGCATCGGTCCCCGCACGGACGTCGAGGAGTACCGGATGCGCAGCGTCCCCGGTGGCTACAAGGGCGACCTGGTCCACCACCACACCCGAGAGATCGGGCGCCGCCGGTACGACTTCAGCCGCGTCGAGTGGGGCGACGGCACGGTGACCGTGACGGCCTGGCTCGGCGGCACTACGACCGCGGTTCACCAGTGGGGAGTGTGAAAGTTTCGCCGAAACCCCTTCGGGGGTCGGGGTGGGGTGGCGCCCGCCTCCTGATGATGGCAGCCATGAGTGTGAAAGTTGGACTCGATGTTCCGCAACCTGTTCAAGCGCAAGACCGAGACGACCTCCCCCGCGGTGGTGATCCAGCACGACGAGCTGACCGATGCCCTCGGCGAGCTGGCGGGCGTGTTCGGAGACGGCTACGTCGCCTACGACAACGGCTCGAAGTTCACCTGCTCCGAGGCGGACAGCGTCGCTCGCCTGCTGGTGGTGGCCGGGCACGAGGACGCAGCGGTGACGTGGCTGCGTGGCCACGCCGAGGGCGACGAGGGCGGCGACTCCCACCACGTCTACAAGGACGACGAGGACCAGGACGGCCACCAGATGGACGAGGACGAGGTCCGTGAGTACGTCGCGAGCTGGGCGACGGTGAGCGCGTGATGCAGGACGTCACCGAGAAGATCCGCGAGCTCCTGGCGCTCACCCGCGAGGTCGACGAGTGGCGCGAGGAGCACGACCCCGGCACGCAGGAGTGGCACACCCTGTGCGACCTGAGTGACAAGGCCGCGAGCCTGATCTTCAGCCTGCCGACCGAGCTCCTGCCCGAGGAGGAGATCCGGACCGGGGTACCGACCCCGGAGCCCGCTCCTGCCTGGTCGCCCGACGACCCGGCCCCCACGGTCGACGAGCTGATCGAGCTGCTGGGCCTGTAACTGCCAAGGCGAAACCCCTGGAAGGGGGTCGGCGTGGGATGGCTGCCCACGCCCTGACGAGCCAAGCCAGACGACCGACCGGAGGTACCCCCAGTGACTCCCAAGTTCCGCACCCTCGACACCAACGTCCGCGACTCCAAGCGCAAGGACAAGGCCCTGACCCTGGCCCGGAAGCAGATCCGGACCCAGAAGTACGAGGCCCCCGTGGATGCCCGTCTAGCCCAGGCCGCCTGACCCACCCCGAGAGGACACGACATGCCCGACACCGCGCAGATCAAGACGTACCTGACCGACGCTGTCGCCCAGGACATCATCGACACCGCTGCCTACGGAGGGATCACCTACTGGGCGATCGAGCCGACCGAGGAGGAGTTCGCCGGCCGACCCGAGGGGAAGCGGTGGACCATCGTCGAGGGTGAGGGCGTCTGCCACTTCTTCGGCGGCAAGCGCGAGGTGCACGGCGTGCACTACCTCGACGCCGACCAGATACGCGAGGCGTACGCCAAGCTGCTCGACCTCGACCAGCAGTACGTCAACCAGGAGTACCACGGCTACATCGTGGACTCGTGGATGGACCGCACCGAGAAGGACGGCATCGACGCCGGACACATCGACGCGGGCACGGCCGACATCATCGTGCAGCTCGCCGCGCTGGGCGAGATCCGGTACGGCTGACCAGTTGTGTAAGTTGGACAGCGTGTGATACTTTCACGAAGTCGAAACCCCCCAGGCCGGGGGGTCGGGCGGAGCGGATCTCCGTCCCTGACGATGGCAACCAGTGTGAAAGTTGGGCAGACATGAAGGTCGAACGCGAAGTGCACCCCTACGAAGTCGAGGGCGGCACGATGTACGTCCTGATCTACCAGGCCAAGCGGAGCATCGAAACGGACTGGGAGAACGGCAACCGCAAGGTCGAGAAGATCACGCCCCGCGTGCTGATCGCGACCGACACCGACTTCCAGGCCCAGGTCGACAAGGGGTACGTGAAGATCCGCGGCCGGAAGTACGCGACCGAGCACACCTACGAGCGCCTGGACGACAACCACGGCAAGCTCGACCGGCACGGCATCGTGATGCGCTGGACGGCGGACTACACCCACTACAACCGGGGCTACCGCAACGAGGCGGGCAAGCAGGTCGACTACGAGGCCAAGGCGTACGCCACCCTGCGGGGCCTGGAGATCGACGCGCTCAAGCGCTTCGAGCAGGAGCACCCCGACTGGAAGACCGAGAGCATCCGCCTGCTGTTCGAGTCCGAGCGCGACAGCCACACCTCGAAGGCGCGGGAACTGCGCAAGCAGGCCGGTGAGCACGAGGTGGACGCCGCGAAGTGGCAGGCCCGCATCGACGAGCTGACCGCCTGACCCAGCACCTGACGCGAGGCGGGGCCGAGGTGAGATCGGCCCCGTCCCGCTCCTCCAACCCTACGAGAGGACCCCCTGGAGATGGGACGCATGAAGGACATCGCGATCGACCTGATCAGCTACGAGATCGGCGAGCTCGACGACAGCGAGACGCTGGAGCTGTTCGCCACCCTGATCAAGAGCGGAATGGCGTGGACCCTGCAAGGCGCGTACGGCAGGACCGCCGAGCGCCTGATCGAGGCCGGCCTGATCACCCCCGCGGGCGAGATCGTGCCCGAGGTGATCGAGGAGGTGCTGGCCGCGTGAGCACCGAGACCAAGATGCCCCGCCAGTTGGCCGCCCGCATGGATGCCGAGCTTGCCCGGAACGTGGCCGAGCTGGCGCCGACCGGCCTGAGCTACAGCGAGATCGTCAAGCGCTCGGTCGCTCTGTTCACCACGGTGTACCGGGTCGCCGTCCAGAACGGAGTCGCCAAGCCGGAAGAGATCCCGACCCTGACCGCCTACCGCTACCAGCTCCCGCCCCTCCCGCAGCCGCCCCGCACCGGGCAGCTCCAGCTTCCCCGCCTGAACCTCACGAAGGAGAACTGACATGAAGAAGTCCACCAAGATCGTCCTCGCCCTGGTCGCCGTCGTCACCTTCGGTGGCCTGGTCTCCGACCCCTCGGCCTCCGCCACCCCGTCCGCCCCGCAGACGACCCAGACCGCGCCGACCCTGCCGACCCGAGCCTGCCCCGAGGACGGCATCGCCTCCCGGAACTGCTACTGGGACGCGGGCCAGCGCGGCAACGGCAAGGGCTACTCCTACTTCGTGGACCGCGGGGGCAAGGTGACGTACCTGAACCCCAAGCTGAACGACGAGGCCAAGCGCAAGCTGTTCGCCGCCAAGAAGAAGAAGGCCGGCTGGGAGTACTGGGGCGTGGTCTGGGGTCACCAGTTCTGCTGGGCCAAGGTCGGCGACACCTCGTACATCGAGTGCTTCGACGGGTTCCGCGAGACCTCCTGACCCCTGGCCCCAGTGTGTAACTTTCGCAAGGCGAAACCTCCGGAAGGAGGTCGGCGTGGGATGGCTGCCCACGTCCTGACGAGCCAAGCCATGACACATGAGGTGACGACATGACCGAGACCAACCCGAAGATCGCGAAGATCCGTGCTCTCCTGGCCAAGGCCGAGGACCCGGCGACCTCGCCCGAGGAGGCGGAGGCGTACTTCGGTAAGGCTGCCGACCTGATGGCGAAGTACGGGATCGAGAAGGCCCTGCTCTCCGAGGCCACGCCGGGCAGCGACAAGATCACCGGCCGCCAGATCGAGATCAAGGGCAAGTACATCGCCGACCGGTCCGCCCTGCTGTTCTCGATCAGCCACGCGCTCGGTGCACAGAACGTGTACTGGCGGGTGTACGACCGTGAGTCCGGCAAGTACTACCGCCTCGTGAAGATCTACGCCCACGAGTCGACGCTGGAGCGGATCGAGATGCTGTTCGCTTCCCTTCAGCTCCAGGCGTTCAACGGCCTGAAGCAGGGGCGCCCCCGCTACGGCGAGTCGACGGTCTCGTACCGCAAGAGCTGGCTGGCCGGCTTCGCCAGCGCTGTGCGTAAGCGCCTGGACCAGGCCGAGGAGGCGGCGCTTCGGGAGGCGAGCCAGGAGATCGGGGGCGCGAGCACCGAGCTGGTGCTTGTGAAGCGAGAGGCGGCGGTCGAGCAGTTCTTCAAGCGGGCGCACCCGAAGCTGAAGGTCGCCCCGCGGCGCCGGCTGACCGGCTCGGGGTGGCTGGACGGCAAGGCCGCGGGGGAGCGGGCCGACCTGGGTCAGAAGCGCATGGGCGGTGCGCGACTGGCGGTTACTGCCTGACACGGTGTGTAACTTTCACGAGCCGAAACCTCCGAAGGGAGGTCGGGGTGCGGTGGCGCGCACCTCCTGATGATGGCAGCCGTGACGAGAGGGGCACGACAGTGAGCGAGAAGCGTTACCGCCTGGGCAAGTCCGAGGTCAGCGGACTCGGCAAGCTGTACCTCGCGGGTGGACAGGGCCTGAAGCGTGAAGAGATCGGCCTCACGAACCCGGAGTATGCGGTCTTCGCGAAGCTGGCCTGGTTCGGGCTGGCCAAGCGCGAGCAGGAGCAGCGCTGGTCGATCACCCAGCAGGGCATCGACTTCGTCGAGGGCCGGGTGCGTGTCCCCTCCGTCGCGATCACTGCCGACCGAGAGTTCAAGGGCCTGGCCGGCGAGCTCGTCAGGGCGGGCGACGTGAACACCGAGTTCTACTTCGAGGCGGCCTGACATGACCGACCTGATCATCGGACTCAGCGGTTACTCGCGGGCCGGCAAGGACACCGCAGCCCAGGCCCTCGTCGACCAGGGCTGGCGGCGTGCGGCGTACGCAGACAAGCTGCGCGACTTCCTGTACGCGCTCGATCCCCTGATCCCTGGCGCCTACGGTGCGGGCACGCTGCGACTGCGCAAGCTGGTCGACGCCACCGGATGGGAGTACGCGAAGGTGACGTACCCCGAGGTGCGAGCCCTGCTTCAGCGCGCCGGCACGGAGGCCGGCCGCCGGGTCCTGGGTGCGAACGTGTGGGTGGATGCCCTGTTCCGTGAGCACGAAGACGCCCCGGCCCTGGTCGTCTCGGATGTGCGGTTCCCGAACGAGGCCCAGGCGGTCGCCGACCGGGGCGGTGTGCTGATCCGGGTGGATCGGCCGGGCGTCGGACCGAAGCGCAGCGCGAACGGCCAGGTGCACGAGTCGGAGGTGGCGCTGGACGACTGGCCGTTCGACCACCGCCTCACCAACGACGGCTCGGCCGCTGACCTGCACGAGAAGCTGCACGGCGTGGCCAACCTGGTCGCGCACAAGTTGCACATCGCAGCGTGAGTGTGTAAGTTGGACAACGTCACGACGATCCGCGAGCTCGACGCGCTACCGGATGGATCGGTGATCGAGCTCCTGGACAAGCGGAGCACCCGGCGCGCGAAGCGCGAGGGCCACTGGCGGGACCTTACCAAGGCGCCAGACACCACCTGGAACGTGAACACCTACGTCAACACCCGACGCTACGGAGCGCGGGTCATCGAGAGGGGACCACAGCAGTGAGCGACAAGCCCGAGACCAACAAGCCCGAGACCCTGGAGGAAGTGGTCGCCCGGTACGTGGAGGCGTACGAGAAGCGCGAGGCCGGCATCCTCTCCTTCCTCGACGACGAGGGGGAGCTGAAGGAAGGCCAGACGTACGAGGAGTACGACGAACACTGCTACGACGCATGGAACGACTCGCACGGTGACCTCGGCGTCCTCCTCGAAGAACTGAAGCCGTTCCTCGCCGGATGAGAATCACCCCCAGGGCTCATGAGATACAGCGGGTCGTCGACATTCTCGAAGACCCCACCTTCGAGGGCCCGGATCAGATGGCGAAAGCCCTGATCAAGGAGATCGCCGACATTGTCCAGATGCGAGACCTGTTCGTCATGGTCCACACCTGGGAGTGCGGCACCAAGGGTCTGAACTTCGGGCCCTTCGGCTCCACCGCGGAGGCGGAAGCCTTCGCCAAGAAGATGTCCTTCGGAGGCACCGGCAGGCTCGTGCCGCTGACGTCCTCCGGAATCATGCTCGCGAACCATGACGGCAAGGCCGGCTGGCCCGGCTACTGCTACCACCCCGAGTGTGGACACGCCCCCTGGATGCACGCCATTGAAGGCTCCAGCCGCGGGAAGTGCCACGACACCCAGTGCCCGTGCGGCAAGTTCGTGAAGGACGACCCCTCGAAGAAGAAGACCACACGCAAGAAGGCGGCACCCAAGGGTGCGTCCGCCGGCATCAACGAACTGTAAGGAGGCGCCCACCGATGACCTGCAACAAGGTGGTGGACTGGAGATCGTGCGAGTGCGGAGTGAAGCGAGGCTTCACCAGCCGGACCGAGGCGGACAAGGCGATGGGCAGGGCCCAGGCCAAGCGCACTCGGCGAGCTGACGCCACCGGCACTCGTCGCGGGTTGAGAGTGGAGCGCCGCACGTACCAGTGCGAGTTCGGCATGTGGCACCTGACGTCCGAGAACCGCAGCACCTACGAGAATCGCGCACCCTCACGCTACGGTGTGTAACTTTCACGACAAGTCCAGGCAGTGGGAAGGGAGTTCAGAAGTGACGAACGAGTGGAGCGGGACGGACCTGGAGCAGATCAAGTCGGAGTCCCTGGTCTTCCGGGACCAGCCGACCATGACGCTCAAGGTCGTCGAGACCGAGCCGGCCCCTGCGGTCGGCGGCTTCGCGGGAGAGTTCGCGGAGCTGGTCAAGGAGGTCGAGCTGTGTCGAGCAGGCCACTGCCCGGCGGCCTACAACCAGAACAGCATCGGCGGCCAGGCCCGGTACGTAGTGCAGAAGATCGCCCAGATTGTCGGCCTCCCCCTCGGTGACGCCATCCTCGGCGGGAACATCTGGAGTCCGCAGAACATGGCGCGCGTGATCGCCGCCGTCCAGGAGATGGCGAACGAGGCGGACGTCCACCGCCAGGAGCTCGCCGCCCGAGACGCCAAGGACGCCACGACGGTGGCCTCCCTGCGTGAGCTGATGGTCCGTGTAGGCGAGGCCGTGTGAAAGTTTCGCAGCGTAGGCGGGACAACCGCCCCGTGATCGTGACGTTCATGCTCGGCGTCTTCATCCTCGGGATGCTGAGCGGCGCCCTGATCACCGACCACACATGGAAGGCCAAGACGAACGAGACCCAGGAGGTACGAACCCCGTGATCACCACCCGCACTGACGTCACCGTCGAGCTGGTCAAGGCTTCGGCCACTGACTCCGACGTCGCCACCGCGGCCCGCGTCTCCACCATCGGAGGCTCCCACGAGAGGGTCGTCGACCTGGCCAGCGACTCCGGTCTGATCAACTACCTGATGCGGGACCGACACGGCAGCCCCTTCGAGCACACCTCGCTCACCTTCTACATCGAAGCGCCGCTGTTCGTGGCGCGCGAGCACTTCCGACACCGCGCCGGCTGGTCGTACAACGAGGAGTCGGGCAGGTACAAGGAACTCCAGCCCGTCTTCTACGTGCCCGGCCCGGACCGCAACCTCGTACAGGTGGGCAAGCCCGGCCGCTACACCTTCGAGCCCGGCGACGCCAAGCTCCGGTCCCAGACCACCACCGCCCTGACGACCGCCTACGAAGACGCGTACCAGGCATACAGCGGACTGCTCAAGGCCGGCGTCGCCCGCGAGGTAGCGCGCATGACGCTCCCGGTCGGCATCTTCACCAGCTACTACGCCACCTGCAACGCCCGCTCCCTGATGCACTTCCTTGGACTGCGCACCATCAGCCAGGTCAGCAAGTTCCCCAGCTTCCCCCAGCGCGAGATCGAGATGGTCGCCGAGCGGATGGAAGACCACCTCGCCGAGCAGATGCCGACCACCTTCGCCGCCTTCAACCGCAACGGTCGGGTGGCCCCGTGAGCGACAACCCCATCGTGAGCGTCGAGTGGCGCAGAACCCGGTGGACCCCGGCCGAGCGAGCCGACCTCGCGCGCATCCTCTTCGGACCCACAGTCAAGGACGACGAGCGAAAGTGACACACCCCCCTGTGTCAGTGTGACACTGGCCCAAGAGGGGGCGTAAAGGTAAAGTTACACACGGCGCACAACGCCCCCCGAGCCGACAGGCCGGGGGGTTTTGCGTACCCGCACCATCCCGATCAGGAGGGGGAAATCATGAGGAGCAAGACCCTGCCGCGCCAGCGCAAGACGCTGCGAGTCGCCATCTACCTGCGAGTTTCTACATCCAAGCAGCTCGACGGCTACGGCCTCGACGTGCAGGAGGAGCGGTGCAGAGCATGGGTCGACTACGGACTCAGAGGCGTACCGCACACCATCGTGGACGTGTACTGCGACGGAGGCGTGTCGGGCAAACTTGCACACCGTGAAGACCTGGACCGCCTCACCTCCGACATTGAGGCCGGCCTGATCGACGTCGTGGTCTTCGCCAAGCTGGACCGCATCGGCCGCACCATGCGCAACATCCACCGCTGGGTGTACGACGCGACCGACATCGTGGTCGACGAGGCCACCGGCCGGAAGGTGCGCATCGCCACCGCCGACGGACGTATCGACTCCGACGACGACATGTTCGGCATCCAGCTCTCCCTCCTCGCGTACATGGCAGAGGTCGAGCACGCCCTGATCCTGGAGCGCACGATGGGCGGCCGGATCAAGAAGATCTCCGGGGGAGGCTGGGCCAGCGGCACCCCGCCCTACGGCTACATGCTCGACGAAGAGGGCGAGCCCGTCGTCAACCCCGCCGAACTTGACGTGATCCTCAAGGCGGCCGAGTTCCTGGTCGACAAGAGGATGAAGCGGGGTGAGGCCGCTGACGCGCTGAACGACCTCGGCTACCGCACCCGCACCGGCAAGCTGTGGGAGGGCAACAACCTGATCCTCCGCCTGAAGCTGGCCGTGCGCGGATACGTCGACTTCACCTTCTCGGGCATGAACGAGGACGGCGAGGAGATCACCACCTCCTACCGCCTGGAACTGCCTCCCCTCTTCGCGGAGGAGAGCCGGCGCAGGGCCCTGGAGGCCGCCCTGGAGGACATGAAGGGCACCCCACGGACCTCCTACAGCAACCACCTGCTTTCCGGCCACCTGATCAGCCAGTGCGGCCACAGCCGCTACGGCTCAGCCCGCGCCGACCAGGGCGACGTCGTCTACCGCTGCTCGAACCAGGAAACCCTCGCCGAGGGCCACACCTGCAAGCAGATACCCGCCGCGGACACCGAGAAGTGGGTCTGGGACGAGGTCTCCAAGCTCCTCACCAACCCCGACGAGATCAAGGGGCTGATCGACGACTGGCTGGGCAGCGTCCCCGAGCGGGCGGACTCCTACCGGACCCGCATGGAAGAGATCGACGCCACGCTGCACAAGCTGCGCAACACCCGGCGAAAGAAGATTGCGATGCTGGTCGCCTCCCTCGACGAGGACGACGAGAACGACCTGAAGTTGATCGGGGAGCTGAAGGAGGAGATCGCAGCCAAGGAGAAGGAGCTGCGCGCGGAGCAGGACCGCATCGCCGAGTGGCTGGAGGATGCCGAGCAGAAGGAGGGGAAGGCCGACAGTATGCGCGCACTGATCGACCGGGTCGGCACCAACGTCAAGGATCTTGGGCACGTCGACAAGAAGCGGATCTTGGAACTCCTCCGGGTGCGGGTCGAGATCGTCGGCGAGAGCACGTCCGGGCAGAAGGGCGGAACCAAGGACCCGATGCTTGAGTGGCACCGCAAGAACGGGGTCACGATTCCCCTCGCGGTCTCCGACGAGCAATGGGCGAGAGTCAAGGGCATCCTGGCAGGAGGACGCCGGCCCAAGCCGGAGGACCGGCCGTGCTTCGAGATGCTGCTGGAGAAGCTGCGAGAGATCAAGGGGTGGCACGACTACGACCGAGATGAGCGCATGGGCGGGAAGGGTTGGGGGTTCCTCTACCGCCTCGGTCGCCGCTGGTTCTCGGAGGGCATGTATGAGGCCGCGCTGGAAGCCCTCGCCCCGTACGAAGGGGTCCAAGCTCCTTCTGGTTACACTCTGCCTCCCATGAAGATTTACGGCGTGATCGACGATTCACCGGAGGATGTTGTGGAAACTGAAGTGCGTGGGCGAACTGCTTCCACGAAGGGCATCACGGCGGAGAGCGCCGAGCGAGTCGCCGCGTGAGCGACGGCAAGCACGGGGAAAACGCGCACGCTGCTCAGGAGGCGAAGAACATGGCGAACGGGGCTCTCAGCGGTGCGGTGATCGCGGTGGCCGGTGCGGGCGGACCCGCCGGCCGGGCGGCGCTGCTGCGACTGGCCGAGGCGGGCGCGACGGTCGCCGCGGCGGACAACGATCCCGAGCGGCTCGCGGAGGCCGTGGACGCGGCACGCTACGCGTCGGGCGGCGCGACCGTCACCGGCGAACCGGTCGACCTGCTGGACCTGCAGTCCACCCGCGACTGGGCCGCTCACATCGAGAAGGACTTCGGCCGCATCGACGGCCTGGTCCACCTGGTCGGCGGCTGGCGGGGCAGCGAGACCTTCATCAAGACCAGCCTCGACGACTGGGACTTCCTGGAGCTGCTGCTGATCCGCACCGTGCAGCACACCTCGCTGGCCTTCTACGAGGCCCTGCAGCGCAGCGAGCGCGGCCGCTACGTGCTGATCAGCGCCGCCGGCGCCACGAAGCCGACCGCGGGCAACGCCTCGTACGCCGCCGCCAAGGCCGCCGCCGAGGCGTGGACGCTCGCGCTGGCCGACGCCTTCCGCAAGGCCGGGGGTCCCGAGGGCCCGACGTCCGCGGCTGCCATCCTGGTGGTGAAGGCGCTGGTGCACGACGCGATGCGCGCCGAGCGACCCAACGCGAAGTTCGCGGGCTTCACGGACGTCAAGGACCTGGCCGAGGCCATCGTCGGCGTCTGGGACAAGCCCGCCGCCGAAGTGAACGGAAACCGCCTGTGGCTGACCGAGAAGCCGTGAACCCTCCGAAGACCGACGCCCGGCGTCACCACGACCCGGACGTCCGCGGCTTCGCCAGTGACAACTACGCCGGCGCCCACCCGGAGGTGCTCGCCGCCCTGGCCCTGGCCAACGGCGGGCACCAGGTCGCCTACGGCGAGGACGCGTACACCGAGAACCTCCAGCGGATCATCCGCAGCCACTTCGGCGCCACGGCGGAGGCCTTCCCGGTCTTCAACGGCACCGGCGCGAACGTCGTCGCGCTCCAGGCGGTCACCGACCGCTGGGGCGCGGTGATCTGCGCCGAGAGCGCGCACATCCACGTCGACGAGTGCGGGGCGCCGGAGCGGGTCGGCGGGCTGAAGCTGCTCACCGTACCCACGCCCGACGGCAAGCTCACCCCCGAGCTGATCGACCGGCAGGCGTACGGCTGGGACGACGAGCACCGGGCGATGCCGCAGGTCGTCTCGATCACCCAGAGCACCGAACTCGGCACCCTCTACACGGCCGACGAGATCCGCGCCATCTGCGAGCACGCCCACGCGCACGGCATGAAGGTGCACCTGGACGGCTCCCGGATAGCCAACGCCGCCGCCTCCCTGAACGTGCCCATGCGGACGTTCACCGACGCGGTCGGCGTCGACATCCTCTCCCTCGGCGGCACCAAGAACGGCGCGCTGTTCGGCGAGGCGGTCGTCGTCCTCAACCAGGACGCCGTCCGCCACATGAAGCACCTGCGCAAGCTGTCCATGCAGCTCGCCTCCAAGATGCGCTTCGTGTCCGTGCAGTTGGAGGCCCTGCTCGCCAAGGACCTGTGGCTGCGCAACGCCCGCCACGCCAACGAGATGGCCCAGCGCCTCGCCGAGGGCGTACGCGCCGTGCACGGGGTCGAGATCCTCTACCCCGTGCAGGCCAACGGCGTCTTCGCCAAGCTCCCGCACGACGTGAGCGAGCGTCTGCAGAAGCGGTTCCGGTTCTACTTCTGGGACGAGGCGGCGGGCGTCGTGCGCTGGATGTGCGCCTTCGACACGACCGAGGAGGACGTGGACGCGTTCGTCGCGGCGCTGAAGGAAGAGATGGCGCGCTAGCCGTTCACGACGATCTCCGTCCTGTTGTTGCGCAGGTTCGGGTCGAACTTCCTGATGGGCAGCTCGGGGTCGTCGTTGAGGCTTTCGACGGTGGTACGTGCCCCGCGTACCACCTCGTCGATCCGCAACCGTATGCCGAAGGTGTGGGACGCCTTGTCGTGCAGGTAGTGCGGGGTCCGGCAGTAGTACGTCGTGACGGACGGGCCTTCCTCGGACGGCCGCTCGGCCCCGCACTCCTCCTCCGGCAGGCCGATCACCGCGGTGCCCGACGGCGCCTGGAATCGTACGGTGGCCACGGCCGCGCCCGCGCCGAGCGAGGCCACCCATGCCGGGCCGCGGTTGTGGACGGTGACGTGGGCGGTCACGGTGTCGCCGACGGCCCCGCGCACCCTGCTGCCGGTGAGCTTGAGGTCGGCGGTGTTCCTGGCGTCGAGGAGTACGGACCGGTGGTTGTCCGAAAGGTCGAGGTCCTCCTCGCCGGCCGCGGCCTGCCGCGCCGCCACAGGACGCAGGTTCAGCCCGGGACCCGTTCCCCGGGTCCACGTCGCGTCACCGCGGGCCTCCTCCATCGCCTTGTCCGAGTAGGGCAGGACCGAGTGGTCGAACCTCTCGTGCAGCGCCTTGCGCCCGACGCCGAGCGCGGTGACCAACTCGTATCGCTCGCCCGGAGCCACCGCCTGGTCCAGCACGCACAGCGCGGATGTGCCGGTGGCGCGTTGGCTGTACTCGCAGTTGGAGTGCCGCTCCTTGAACCGCAGCCCGTACGACGCGTCCACCCACAGCAGCGTGCGGTCCGCCGCGCGGTTGCCGCTGTTGGCCACCGTCGCCCGTACCTGGGTGCTCGTGCCGGGCGTGAGGTCCCGCTGGTCGTCGGCCTGACTGAGCCCGAGGTCGGGGCCGTTGCCCAAGGTGATCCGGGTCTCCGCCGGGAACGCGGTCAGTTCCCCGGCGGCGGCCGTGTAGCGGACGTGCCCGGACGCGGTGAGGTCCGCGTCCGGCAGTGCGCGGAGTCCGAGCAGGGCGGCCGCCACGCCGTCCGTCCCGGCCGGCATGTCCCCGAAGTCGCAGACGGCCTTGAGCGCCGATTCGGGCGTGCAGTTGGCGGGCCACGACACCTGCGCGAAGGAGGCGATCTCACTCGCGTCCACGGTCAGTCGGCCGGCGGGGACCCCGTGTTCGGTGTTGTCGTGGCCGACCCGCACCGCGAGGGTGCGCTCGGGCGCGTCACCGTCCGCGTCCGCCCCCGGCAGCACCGTGTCGGACGGAGCGCTGATCCACAACTGGTCGGACACGGCGTGCGCGGGCCCGAACCCGACCGCGGTCAGGGCACAGCCGGCGAGCGTGGCTGCGAGCAGGCGATGCTTCATGAGTTCCCCCTTCTCGATGAACCGGTCCGTGGCCGAGACCCGCGGCAGGCGGGAGAGGTTGTGGCCGGGCGTCTGGTTGCGGCGATGTTCAGCCGTTCTCCCGACGATCAGCGGGCCAGCCCCTCCATGATGCATACATATGCAGTGATCGGAAAATTGATTGACGCGCGCCTGGGATGGCACCTACGCTCTGCGGGCATGCAGATGATCCAGCAAACCGCTGACCTGTCCGCCTACTTGGCCACTGACGACGTGATCGACCATCACCATCCGCTCGTCCGTGAGACGGCTGCCAAGCTCGCCGACGGAGTGGCTGACTCGTATGAATATGCGCGGTCGGCGTTCGAGTTCGTGCGGGACGCCGTTCCGCACTCGCAGGATTCCGGCGATCCCCGGGTCACCTGGCGCGCCTCCGACGTCTTGGAACAGGGAACCGGCATCTGCTACGCCAAGGCCCACGCGCTGGCCGCACTGCTGCGCGCCGAGGACATCCCGACCGCGCTGTGCTACCAGAAGTTCGACGTGGTGCACGGCCTGGTCGCCGTGCGGTTCAACGGCGCCTGGCATCGGCAGGACCCGCGGGGCAACAAACCGGGCGTGGACGCCCAGTTCTCGCTGGACGGCGAGCGGCTGGCCTTCACGCCCGACCTGGAGTCCAACGAGTTGGACTACCCGGTCCTGTATGCTGAACCGCACCCGGCCGTCCTCAGCGCTCTCAAGGCCGCCCCCGACCGGCCGTACCTGTGGAAGACGCTCCCCACCGCACTCTGAGGCAGGCGATGACCCTCTCCCTGACCGTGTCCGACGAGGTGCACACCCTCGCGCCCGGTTTCACGCACATCGCCGTCGAGGCGCACGGGCTGACCAACGGCCCGAGCACCGAGGCCAGTTCCGCGCTGCTCGACGACGCGGCCCACCGGCTCGCCGTACGCCTGGACGGCCGCGCCCCGCACGAGGACCCGCACATGGCCGCCTGGCGTGAGGTCTACACGGCGTTCGGCTCCAAGCCCTCCCGCACCCGCAACTCGGCGGAGGCGCTGGCCAAGCGGGCCCTGGCGGAGGCCGGGTTGCCGCGCATCAACCTTCTCGTCGACGTCTACAACGCCATCAGCGTCGCCCACCTCATCCCTGTCGGCGGCGAGGACATCGACCGCATCCAGGGCGGGATGCGGCTGGTGCGCGCCACCGGGGACGAGGACTTCGTGACCGTGGCCGGCGGCGAGGAGGTCGTGGAACACCCCGACCCCGGCGAGGTGGTCTGGCGCGACGACGCGGGCGTGACCTGCCGCCGCTGGAACTGGCGCCAGGGGCCGCGCACCCGGCTCACCGAGCAGACCACCTCCGGCATCTTCCTGCTGGAGAGCCTGGCCCCGATGCCGGTCGCCGAGGTGGAGGCCGCGGCGGGCGAACTCGCCGAACTGCTCGAGAAGTTCAGCCCCGGCGCCCGGATCACGGTGCGTCCTGCGGCGTCCTGACTGCTGTCGTGCGGTCCGGGCGCCCGAGCGTGTCCCGGGCGCACCTGCGGAAGTCCGCGACCAGCCGGCCGCGGTCCCCGGCGCGCGTCACCAGCACCACATGGCTCGGCTCGACGCCTTCCAGGGGGATCGTGGTCAGGTCGGGGCGGATGGTGTGCACGCGCGGGGTGGCCGGGACGATCGCCACGGCCTGACCGTCGGCGATCAGCTCGTACTTGTCCTCCATGGCGTCCACCAGCGGACCGTCCGGAGCGCGGCGCCCGTCGGGCCGCGGATCGATGCGCCAGTAGGCGTTCCACACCGGGTTGTCCCGCACCCGCGGCATGGGCTCGTCGGCGATGTCGTCCAGGGTCACCGACTCCTTGCCGGCCAGCCGGTGGTCCAGCGGCACCATCAGCACCCGCGGCTCGTCATGGAGAACCGTCACCTCCAGGCCGTCGGTCACCAGCGGCAGCCGCGTCACCACCGCGTCCACCCGGTGGTCGAGCAGGGCCGCATGCGCCTCGTCCCAGGGCAGATGCACAGCGTGCACCTCGGCGTCGGGACGGCGGCGGCGCAGGGCCCGTACGGCCGGGGTGACGATGAGGGTCGTGGTGTAGCCGACCGTGAACCTGCCGGGCCGGGCCGCAGCCCGGGTGCGTGCCGTGGCCTCGGCGGCCGACCGCAGCAGCGCCCGCGCGCGGGGCAGGAAGACCTCGCCGGCCTCGGTCAGCCGGGTGCCGCGCGGGGTGCGGTCGAGCAGACGGGCGCCCAGCTCCTGCTCCAGCCGGCGGATCTGCCGGCTCAGCGACGGCTGGGCCACGCGCAAGGCCTCGGCGGCACGGCCGAAGTGGCCGTGTTCGGCGACGACCGTGAAGTAGCGCACGAGGCGCAGATCGAGGTCCGGCGAGGGCTGCGGCGACTGGGACATTTCTCCAACGTACGCCTCATCACCGGCCGTGGGCTGCGGTGATGCCTGAAACGTATGGCCCGCTGCGAAAGGGGACTTGGACCCGGAGCGGCTCGGGCTCGCAAGGTGGAGTCACCGGCCCGGAAACGTCCGGGCCTTCCGACTTCCCTTGCTGAAGGAGTGCTCTCCTGTGCGTGTCTTCGTCACCGGCGCGACCGGGTTCATCGGGTCCGCGGTCGTCCGCGACCTGCTGGAGGCCGGACATCAGGTCCTGGGTCTGGCGCGATCGGACCGTTCCGCCACGGCGCTGAAGGAGGCCGGGGCCGAGGTGCACCGGGGCAGCCTCGACGACCTCGACGGCCTTCGGGAGGCGGCGGCCGCGGTGGACGGTGTCGCCCACCTGGCGTTCATCCACGACTTCTCGAACTACCCGGCCGCCGCAGCGGCCGATCAGCGGGCCATCGAGGCGATGGGCGAGGCGCTCGTGGGCAGCGACCGCCCTCTCGTCGTCACCGCCGGTGCCATGTTCCTCGCGTCGGGCCGCCCCGCCACGGAGGAGGACGTGGTCGACCCGGGGGCGCACGCCGTGCCCCGGAAGTCGGAGCAGGCCGCCTTGGCGTTCACCGAGCGGGGCGTGCGTGTCTCGGTGGTGCGGCTCCCGCCGTCGGTGCACGGCGAGGGCGACCACGGCTTCGTCCCGCGTCTGATGGAGATCGCCCGCGAGAAGGGCGTCTCTGCTTACCCCGGCGACGGCTCCAACCGGTGGCCCGCCGTGCACCGCGTCGATGCCGCCCGTCTCTTCCGGCTGGCACTGGAGAAGGCTCCCGCCGGCAGCAGGCTGCACGGCATCGACGACGAGGGCGTCCCGGTGCGCGACATCGCCCAGGTCATCGGGCGGCACCTGAACCTGCCGGTGACCTCGATCCCTCGCGAGGAGGCGGCGGGCCACTTCGGCTGGCTCGGCACCTTCTTCGCGGCGGACGCCCCGGCCTCCAGCGCACTCACCCGCGAACTACTGGGCTGGCAGCCCACGCGGCAGGGGCTCCTGGCGGATCTCGAAGCAGGCCACTACTTCAACTGACGTCGGCGGAAACGGAGTTCGGCCGACGCCGGCCGGTCCCCGCGCTCAGCGCGCCTCGGCCTCGCGGACCTGCTCCGGCGTCGGTGCCGTACCGCCGAGGTGGGCCGGCATCCACCAGGTGTCGTTGGCGTCCTTCGGACGGACCGGGTAGGCACGCTGGGCGGCCTCCAGGAGTTCCTGGACACGCTCGCGCAACTGACGCGTTATGGCGCCCGCGTACTTGTCCCTGGACGCCTCGATCGCCTCGCCTACCCGGATCGTGATCGGGATGTGGCTCCGCTTGAAGTTGCGCGGCTGGCCCTTGGTCCACAGCCGCTGCGTCCCCCACACGGCCATCGGGATCAGCGGCACACCGGCCTCCTGGGCCAGCCGCGCGGCCCCCGACTTGAAGCTCTTCAGGGTGAACGACTGCGAGATCGTGGCCTCCGGGAAGACCCCCACGATCTCGCCGGACTTCAGCGAGTCCAGCGCGTGGGCGTAGGCTGCCTCACCCTGCTTGCGGTCCACCGGGATGTGCTTCATGCCGCGCATCAGCGGACCGGAGATCTTGTGCCGGAAGACGGATTCCTTCGCCATGAAGCGAACGAGACGTTTCTGCGGGAGCGCCGCCAGCCCGTTGAAGACGAAGTCCAGATAGCTGATGTGGTTGCTCACCAGCACGGCGCCGCCCGAGCGCGGAATGTTCTCCGACCCCTTGCAGTCGATCTTGAGGTCCCACACCTTGAACAGTGTCTGGGCGAAACCGACGACGGGGCGGTAGACAAGCTCTGCCATGGACGGGTTGGACCCTTCCTTCTCTGCCTGGGAAGGAGGCTCCCAGTGGGAAAGTTACGCAGCCGTAGGTTTACGGCATGTCGCAGATCGTGCCCCAAGAACGGCTGACGGCCAAGCCCAAGTGCCGGTGAAGGGCGAGATCCTCGTCACGTCCACCCCTTGATCCACCTCGGACTTTGGCCCCGCCTTTACTCGGCGCGCACCGCCACCCGCCGTACGAGCAGGTACATCTCGCACCCCAGGCAGTACCCGAAGACGGCGTTCAGAAAGGCTGCCGCGAGCGCGGCCCCGGTGGCGGCGAGCCCCAACCAGACCGGCCCGAGCGTGTACCCGGCCAGCCCGACGCCGGCGAACACCAGCCCCACCGCCTGCGCGAACCGCGGGGGTTCCGGCGCCTCGAACTCGGTCGGCGGCCCGATCCGGGGCCGTACGGCCTTGCGGAACAGCCAGCCGTACGGTGAACGGCCCACCCCGCCCGCCGCGCCCAGTGCGAACGCCAGCGTCTGCCAGGCCAGCAGCCAGGCGCTCCCGGTGACCAGCACGACCGCGAGCACCACGGTCGTCACGGCCGCCCCGAAGCGCGGTCCCCTCGCATCGATGTCCATGAATCAAGCATTCCGCAATGGAAAGGCTTCCGGGAAGTCGGGAATCTTTGCAGTCTCGTGAATGCTTGAGCAGGTGATGACCGGACTGGTGGTGTGCGTGGTGGTGCTCGCGGCGGCGAGCGCCTACGGAGTGCTGCAGCGGCGGCGGAGCGGGAGAGTACGGGTGCGCGGGCGCGACGACGGAAAGCGGCTCGGGGCGGCCGAGTTGGGCGAGGAGTTGGGCGAGCGGGCCACGCTCGTGCAGTTCTCCAGCGCCTTCTGCGCGCCCTGCCGGGCCACCCGGCGCGTGCTCGGCGAGGTGGCCGGCCTGGTCCCGGGCGTGACCCACGTCGAGATCGACGCCGAGGACCATCTGGACCTCGTCCGCCGGCTCGACATCCTCAAGACGCCGACCGTGCTGGTCCTCGACGCCGACGGCAACGTCGTACGCCGGGCCACCGGTCAGCCGCGCAAGGCGGACGTGATCGCCGCGCTGGGGGAGGCCGTCTGAGCTGCTGTGACCAGAGGGTGAGTCATCTCCCACATGGTGGGACCTACTTGACTGTGCGCACCACCTATCGTCAGCCTGACCGTATGCCTGAGGAACTCCTTCTCTTCGGACGGGCCCACGTCGACCTGGCCCGCACCGCGAGCGCGCGCTGTCCGGGCTGTTGAACAGCCCCCGGTCCGTACGCCTCCCCTCGCAGAAGGACAACTCCATGACGGCCACGTCCGGCCTCGACACCACCCAGCTCGCCTCTCCCGACCTGCTCCGCTCCCTCTTCCGGCGGCATGCCGCCGGAGTGGCCGTGATCACCGCCCGCGGTGAGGCGGGACCGGTCGGCTTCACCGCCACCTCCCTCACCTCCGTCTCCGCCGAGCCCCCGATGCTGTCCTTCGGCATCGGCACCGGTGCCTCCAGCTGGCCGGCGATTGCCGGGACGGACCATGTGGGCGTCCACATACTCGGCGAGCACCAGCAGGAGCTGGCCGCCACCTTCGCCCGCAGCGGGGCCGACCGTTTCGGCCCGCCCACCGCCTGGCGCGAGGGCCCCGAAGGCGTCCCCCTGCTCGACGACGTCCTGGCCTGGATGGTGTGCCGGATCGTGGCCCGCGTGCCGGCGGGCGATCACCGCATCGTGCTGGCCGAGGTCCTCCTCGGTGACCCCACCGGCCCCGGACGTCCGCTCCTTTATCACCAGGGCCGGTTTCACGGCCTGCGTGACTGACCTCACCATGCCGATGTGACCGATCAGCCGCTCCGCCGTTCTGCGAAGCCGTCGAATTCCGATTACGCTGCGTTGCAAAGGTCACAGTTCAAAGCGCTTGCTTAGCGGGAACGAACTGGGTGTACTGACGAGTAATATTTCGCTCGGAGCGCGGGTCGCCCCGAGCGGGAACGGCCACTTGGGGCGCCTATGCTGCCTGCAAGTAGGCAGCAGAGAAATGTCGACGCAGTAGGAGAGCCGGCGTGAGCTTGAGGATCGTTGTCACCGTGAAGTACGTGCCCGACGCCACTGGCGACCGGCACTTCGCCGATGACCTGACCGTCGACCGGGACGACGTGGACGGTCTGCTCTCCGAGCTCGACGAGTACGCGGTCGAGCAGGCGCTGCAGATCTCCGAGAACTCCGACGACGACGTGGAGATCACCGTCCTGACGGTGGGCCCCGAGGACGCCAAGGACGCCCTGCGCAAGGCGCTGTCCATGGGTGCCGACAAGGCCGTCCACGTCGAGGACGACGACCTGCACGGCACCGACGCCATCGGCACCTCCCTGGTGCTGGCCAAGGCGATCGAGAAGGCCGGCTACGACCTGGTCATCTCCGGCATGGCCTCCACCGACGGCACCATGGGCGTCGTACCGGCCCTGCTCGCCGAGCGCCTGGGCGTCCCGCAGGTCACCCTGCTGTCCGAGGTCTCCGTCGAGGACGGCACCGTCAAGGGCCGCCGGGACGGCGACGCCGCCTCCGAGCAGCTCGAGGCCTCCCTGCCGGCCGTCGTGTCGGTCACCGACCAGTCGGGCGAGGCGCGCTACCCGTCCTTCAAGGGCATCATGGCCGCCAAGAAGAAGCCGGTGGAGTCCTGGGACCTGTCCGACCTGGACATCGAGGCCGAGGAGGTCGGTCTCGAGGGTGCCTACACCGTCGTGGACGCCGCGGCCGAGCGCCCGGCCCGCACCGCCGGCACGATCGTCAAGGACGAGGGCGAGGGCGGCAAGCAGCTCGCTGAGTTCCTCGCGAGCCAGAAGTTCATCTAAGGGGCCGGCCCGCTCGAGGCTCAACACCCCTTCCGCCCCTTAAGACTTCGCAATTTCCGCAGGAGAGCATTCCCATGGCTGAAGTTCTCGTCTACGTCGACCACGTGGACGGTGCCGTCCGCAAGCCCACCCTGGAGCTGCTGACCCTGGCCCGCCGCGTCGGCGAGCCCGTGGCCGTCGCGCTGGGCAACGGCGCCGCCGACACCGCCGCCACCCTCGCCGAGCACGGCGCGGTCAAGGTCCTCACCCACGAGGCGTCCGAGTACGCCGACTACCTGGTCGTGCCGAAGGTCGACGCCCTCCAGGCCGCCGTCGAGGCCGTCTCCCCGGCCGCCGTGCTGGTGCCGTCCTCCGCCGAGGGCAAGGAGATCGCCGCCCGTCTGGCGCTGCGCATCGGCTCCGGCATCATCACCGACGCCGTCGACCTGGAGGCCGGCGACGAGGGCCCGGTGGCCACCCAGTCGGTGTTCGCCGCGTCCTTCACGACCAAGTCCCGTGTCTCCAAGGGCACCCCGGTCATCACGGTCAAGCCGAACTCGGCCGCCGTGGAGGCCGCCCCGGCCGCCGGCGCGGTCGAGGCCCTGTCCGTCACCTTCTCGGCCGCGGCGACCGGCACCAAGGTCACCGGCCGCACGCCGCGTGAGTCGACGGGCCGTCCGGAGCTGACCGAGGCCGCGATCGTGGTCTCCGGTGGCCGTGGCGTCAACGGCGCGGAGAACTTCTCGATCATCGAGGCCCTCGCCGACTCCCTCGGCGCGGCCGTCGGTGCCTCGCGTGCCGCGGTGGACGCGGGCTGGTACCCGCACACCAACCAGGTCGGCCAGACCGGTAAGAGCGTGTCCCCGCAGCTGTACATCGCCTCCGGCATCTCCGGCGCGATCCAGCACCGCGCGGGCATGCAGACCTCGAAGACGATCGTGGCGATCAACAAGGACGCCGAGGCCCCGATCTTCGAGCTGGTCGACTTCGGCGTGGTCGGCGACCTCTTCGACGTCGTCCCGCAGCTGACCGAGGAGATCAAGACCCGTAAGGGCTGATCCCGAACCGGCGCATCGAGGCCCCCGTGACCGTCCCGACGGTCACGGGGGCCTCGGCTCATGCCGGGGTCCTCATCCCAGGCTCAGCGACGCCTGCACGGGCAGATGGTCGCTCGGGAACTGGCCGTCGTCCGAGAACGTGTTGATCGTCGCGCGGTGCGCGCTGACACCGGGCGTGGTCAGGACCCAGTCGATGCGGTCGCCGTTCGGCGTCAGCGGCTTGTAGCCGTGGAAGGTCGCGTACAGCGCGCTGCGCTCGCGTGCGGTGTCCCAGGTGTCGACGAGACCGGCGCCGAGCAGCGTGTCGTACACCGTGTTCCGGTGGGCGGCGACATTGAAGTCCCCGGTCACCACGACCGGTAACGAGCGGTCGAAGCCGGCGATCCGGTCGGCGACGAGCAAGGCGCTCAGCTCGCGCGCGTACTGGCTCGCATGGTCGAAGTGGGTGTTGAGGACGTAGAACTCCCGCCCGCCGTCGGCCAGATCGCGGAAGCGGACCCAGGTGACCATGCGGGGGAAGGCCGCGCCCCAGGTGTTGGAGCCGATCACGCCCGGGGTGTCGGAGAGCCAGAAGTGGTCGTACTCGGTCGGGCGCAGGCGGCGGGAGTCGTAGAAGACCGCCATGGACTCGTCGCGGCTGCCGTGCAGCCGGCCGGTGCCCACCCAGTCGTAACGCGGTCCGAGGTCGGAGTCGATGTCGAGCAGCTGCGCGAAGACGCCCTCCTGGGTTCCGATGACGTGCGGGGCCTCGCGGCGCAGCAGCTCGCGCATCACCGGTCTGCGCACGGTCCAGCTGTTGGGCTCCGTGGTACTCGCGAAGCGCAGGTTGAAGGACATCACCTGGAGGTGGCGGCGGGACGGACGCTCGCCCGCCGAGGCGGCGGACGTGGGCAGTGCTGTACTGGAGAGGGGCGCGGTGACCGCCGCGGCCAACGCGGCCTTCAGGCCCAGACGGCGCGTGACTCGGCTGTGGTGCGGCACTGAGGCTCCTTCGCTGGGAACTGCCGGACGAGTCGTGCGGGGCGTGCGTATGGAAGTGTGATACCGCGTCCTGAGATGGGCGTGAACATGGCGAGATCGGGGAGTGGCTCCCCGTGGACACGGTGTTGACCAGGAGGAAGGTCCCCGGATAACTTCGTTCTACGAAATGTTGATTTCGTATAGCGGAAATCAGGAGGATGTGGGATGGGTCAGGGCCAGCAGGAGAAGGTGGCGACGAGCCTCGCGGGCGCCGTCAGCGAGGAGATCAGCGCCTCCCTCGCGCCGGTCGACGCCGAGCTGGAGCGTCGCTACCCCGGAGACCCCGGCACCCGCCAGCCCGTCCACACCGTCTACGTCCCCGGCGACGTCTTCGCCGCCGACACCATCCGCTCCTGGGGCGAGCAGGCCCTCGCGCTCCTCGACGAACACGCCCCGGACGCCGCCTCCTTCGCCGCCGTCCTCGGTCTGTCCGACGAGCTCGCCGAGCCCGTCCACGCGCGCGTGCGCGCCAAGCTGGTGCGCGAGCCCATCGAGGACCTGCGCGTCGACTTCGAGGACGGCTACGGCCCCCGCCCGGACGCCGAGGAGGACGAGGCGGCCGCCCGCGCGGCACGGCTGATCGCCGAGGCGTACGAGAACGGCACGGCGGCGCCGTACATGGGCATCCGCATGAAGTGCATGGAGGCGCCGGTACGCGACCGGGGCATCCGCACCCTCGACATCTTCCTCACCGGCCTGATGGAGGCCGGCGGACTGCCCGACGGGCTGGTGCTCACCCTGCCCAAGGTGACGTACCCCGAGCAGGTCACCGCCATGGTGCGGCTCCTGGAGGCCTTCGAGAAGGCGCACGGGCTCGAACCCGGCCGGATCGGCTTCGAGATCCAGATCGAGACCAGCCAGTCCATCCTCGCCACCGACGGCACCGCCACCGTTGCCCGCATGATCCAGGCCGCCGAGGGGCGCGCCACGGGCCTGCACTACGGCACCTTCGACTACAGCGCCTGCCTCGGCGTCTCCGCCGCCTACCAGGCCAGCGACCACCCGGCCGCCGACCACGCCAAGGCGATCATGCAGGTCGCGGCGGCCGGCACCGGCGTACGAGTCTCGGACGGCTCGACGAACGTCCTGCCGGTCGGCCCGACCGAGAAGGTCCACGACGCCTGGCGCCTGCACTACGGCCTCACCCGCCGGGCCCTGGCCCGCGCCTACTACCAGGGCTGGGACATGCACCCCGGCCACATCCCGACCCGGTACGCGGCCGTCTTCGCCTTTTACCGTGAAGGTTTCGAGCAGGCTGCCGCCCGCCTCGCGCGGTACGCCAACCGGGCCGGCGGCGACGTCATGGACGAGCCCGCCACCGCCAAGGCTCTCAGCGGCTACCTGCTGCGCGGCCTGGACTGCGGCGCCCTCGACATCGCCGAGGTCGCCCGGCTGACCGGACTGACCCGTGCCGATCTGGAGGGCTTCGCGGCGCCCCGGCGCGGTGATCTGACGGTCTCGGCCAAGTAGCGGGCCGGTCACGGCCGTCACCACCGGCCGACGCTGTCACAGCTGCCCCGTAGTCTGTACGCCACGCATTGACGTGTCACAGGAACGGGGCAGCGGTGTCTTCGGGGGAGTACGGACAGGCGGACGAGGCCGGCCGGCTGCTGGCCGGGCGCTATCGGGTCGTGGCCCAGCTCGGGCGGGGCGGCATGGGTGTCGTCTGGAGAGCTGTCGACGAGGTCCTCGGCCGTGAGGTCGCCGTCAAGGAACTGCGCACCTACAGCGACGCCGACGGTCCCGAACTCGCGGACCTGCGGCTGCGGATGCAGCGCGAGGCCCGCGCGGCGGCCCGGGTCCGGCACACCGGCGTGGTGGCCATTCACGACGTCGCCGAGGTCGACGGACGCCCGCTCATCGTCATGGAGCTGGTCGACGGCCCCTCCCTGGAAGCCGTGCTGCGCGAGCGCGGCACCCTCGATCCGCGTGAGGCGGCCGGGATCGGCGCCAAGGTCATGGACGCGCTGGCCGCCGCCCACCGGGCCGGCGTCCTGCACCGTGACGTCAAGCCCGGCAACATCCTGCTCGAGACCTCCGGCCGCGTCGTGCTCACCGACTTCGGCATCGCGACGATGGACGACCCCGGCGACGGCTCGGCCACCCACCTGACCCGCACCGGCCATCTCGTCGGCTCCCTGGACTACATGGCCCCCGAGCGCGCCCAAGGCGCCGACCCGGGCCCGTCCTCGGACGTCTGGGCCCTGGGCGCCACCCTGTACGCGGCGGTGGAGGGCTCCGCGCCCTTCCGCCGTACGTCGACCTTCTCCACGCTCACCGCGATCGTCTCCGAGCCTCTGCCGGAGCCCCGTAACGCCGGGCCGCTCGGCCCGGTGCTCGAGCGACTCATGGACAAGAGGCCCGAGTCCCGTCCCGAGGCCGAAGAGGCGCGCGAACTCCTCCGGGCGGTGGCGGATTCGGACGGCTCGGACGCGCCGACGGCGGCGCTGCGGGGGCCGGAGGGCGCCGTGCCCGCCCGGGACGAGACGGAGCGCAGCGTCCCCCCGGTGCCGCCTGCGCCCGGGCCCACGACGGCGCCGGATGCCGGCGGGCAGGGGTTCGGGGCGGCCGGGCCCACCGAGCCCGTCGGGCAGGCGTACGGCGGCCAGGGGCAGGGAGCGCCGAGTGCTCGGGGCATGGACACACCGGGGCAGGGCGTGCCCGCGTCGGACCTGCCGGGAGCACCGCGCTTCGGGACCGCGGGGCAGGGCTCGAACGGCCCGGCGGCTCCTGAACCGGGCACGCCGCCGGCACAAGGGTTCGGCGCCGTCGGCCATCCCGGCCCGGCCGGACCCGGACAGGGCGCCCCGGGCACGCCGGACGTGCCGCCGTACGGCAGTGCGCCGGGGCCGTACGGCGGGCCCGCGCAGGGTTTCGGCAGCCCGGCCCCGCAGCCGCACGACCTGGGCGCCACCGGCCCGATGGCCACGTCCTCCGGTACCTCCTCCGGCACCCCCTCCCGACGCAAGGGACGCGCCCTGCTCGCCGCCGCGGCCGTGACCGTCGTCCTCGCGGCGAGCGGGGTCACCGTCGCCCTGCTGAACACCACGGACGACAGCAAGGACAAGGCGCAGGACACCTCTGCCGTCACCTCCACGGACACCTCCGCCCCGGCGACCGGCAGCCCCGACGCCGACCGCTCGGGCGACGCCGGCCTGACCGAGAAGGACGACGACGGCAAGTCCCCCGGCGCGACCAAGTCCCCGAGCAGCACGGCGGGCGAACCCACGGACCGGCCCCCCACCTCGTCCCCGACCAAGACCTCGGGCGGGGGCGGTACCAACGGGGGTACCACGGGCGGCGGTTCCGGCGACGGCGGTACGACGGGCGGCGGCGGAACCACCGGTGGGGGCGGAACCACGGGCGGCGGCGGAAGCACCACACCCGGCGCGTCCTGCTCCTCCATCGGCGGCGGCAAGTACAACTGCCAGGTCTGGAAGACAGCCACGTCCTACACCGCCTCCGGCACCGAGGTCGGTGTCCTCAACGCGGGCACCAACTACTTCTATTGCCAGCAGGACCTGGGCCGCCGCGAGACCTACGGCGAGTGGACCAACGTCTGGTGGGCCAAGACGGACGACGACCGCGGCAACACGAACGTCTTCGTCAGCGACGTCTACATCGAGGGCGGCAACAACGACGAGCCGGTGCCCGGGCTCCCGGTCTGCTGAACCAGTACGTACTTCTCCAGGCCGGAGGCCGTCACCAGCTTCTCCTCCGCCAGCAGCCGGGTGCCGCGCTCGCACAGCAGCGCGTCGGCACGCGCCCGTGCGACGAACTCCTCGGGTGTGACGCCGAACAGCTCCCGTAAGCGGGCGGATGTCCCGAGGAGTTCGGTGAGCAGGGCCCGCTGACCAGGGTGGGTGCGGGGCCCGCCGTCCCCGTTGTGCAGCACTCCGTGGCGGTTGACGTACGCGAACGCACCTGGAAGCGCCGTGCCGTCCGCCAGAACGACCTGGACCTCGGGCGCGGCCAGCCAGGCCCGGCGGTAGTTGCCGTTCGGCAGCGGCACCCCCTCGCTCGCGTCGATGACCGCCAACTGCTCGGCATCGAGCCAGGTCAGGAACAACTCCCGTACGGCAGCAGGTGCGTTGAAGGGGGAGGCCGACACGTATCCCATACGGCTCACATGCGCGGAGACGCCGACCTCGATGCCCGTGACCCGCGCCTTCACCATCGGGATGGGAGTGGTGATCCCGAACCCGGCCATCTTGTGCCGGAGCTGGCCCGGACAGGCGTTGGAGCCGACCGCGAGAACCGGAACCCGGTCGTCGTACACCAGCTGGTCGAGGGGGAGCAGTCGGTTCCCGTCGAGGAGGCCGGAGTCCTCGGGCCACGCGCCGGGGTAGAGCAGGGGATGCTCGCGCGGCGCCTCGGCCAGGCCCTGCGCCTCCAGTGTGCGGTCCTCCACGGGCCGCTCAGTCCGCCGGCGGCAGCTCGCCCGAGCCCCGGGTGATGAGCCGTGTCGGCAGTTCGATGCGCTCCGGGGTGACCAGCGTGCCGTCCAGCTGGCGGAACAGGCGCTCGGCGGCGGTACGGCCGATCGCCGCCGCATCCTGCGCGACGACGGTGACGCCGGGCTGCAGCAGGTCGGCGAGCTCGATGTCGTCGAAGCCGACGAGGGCGACACGGCGGGCCTGCTCGGCGAGGACACGGATCACGGTGACCGTCACCCGGTTGTTGCCCGCGAAGATCGCGGTGACGGGGGAGGGGCCGGAGAGCATCTCCTCGGCCGCCCGGCGCACCCGCTCGGGGTCGGTGACGCCCAGGGACATCCAGGAGTCCGCCACCGGTATGTCCGCGTCCTCCATCGCGGCCCGGTAGCCGCGCAGTCGCTCGGCCGCCGTGTGGATGCGGGGCATGTCGCCGATGAAGCCGATCCGGCGGTGACCGTGGGCGATGAGGTGTGCGACGCCGTCCCGGGCACCGCCGTAGTTGTCGGAAAGGACGCAGTCGGCGTCGATCCTGCCCGCCGGACGGTCGACGAAGACGGTGGCGACGCCCGCCTTGAGCTCAGGCTCCAGGTACCGGTGGTCGTCACCGGCCGGAATGATCACCAGCCCGTCCACCCGCCGCGCGCACAGCGCCAGCGCCAGCTCCTGCTCACGGTCCGGGTCCTCGGCGCTGGAGCCGTTGATGAGCAGCGCGCCGTGCGCCCGGGCGACCTCCTCGACGGCCCGGCTCAGCGGGCCGTAGAACGGGTCCGCGAGATCCTCCAGGACCAGGCCGATGCTCGCCGTACGGCCCTTGCGCAGCACCCGCGCGCTGTCGTTGCGGCGAAAACCCAGCGCTTCGATGGCCTCCTGGACGCGGCGCTCCGTCTCCGGGGTGACCCCCGGCTCCCCGTTGACCACGCGCGAGACGGTCTTCAGACCGACTCCGGCACGCGCCGCGACGTCCTTCATGGTCGGACGGTTGCCGTAGCGGTTCTCGTGAAGGCGGTCGGCTCGGCGGATGGTCTCGGGCACGATGCGGTGTCCTGTCCTGTCGTCCACGGGGATGCGTCGGTCCATGGGTTTGTATGAGGATGTGGCGTCGACAATAGACCCTGGACAACGTTGTCAGATCCAGGGGACACTGTCCACCGCAATCTCCGGCCTGCGCCCCCACCGCGAGACCGGCTCGCCCATTTCCCGTGGTTGACGGGGAGATCCGAATGGTTGACGGGGAGAACTGACACTGATGCACACCGACCTCGTGGCTGCGCTCGACATCGGCGGTACGAAGATCGCCGGAGCGCTGGTGGACGGCCACGGCCAGATCGTGGTCCGGGCTCAGCGCGCGACGCCGGCGCGGGAGGACGGCGAGACGGTGATGCGGGCCGTCGAGGAGGTCGTCGGCGAGCTGACCGCGTCGCCGCTGTGGGAGCGTGCCTCGGCCCTCGGCATCGGCAGCGCGGGCCCGGTGGACGCCTCGGCGGGCACGGTGAGTCCGGTGAACGTGCCCGGCTGGCGCGACTATCCGCTGGTCCGGCGGGTCCGGGAGGCGGCGGGCGGGCTGCCCGTCGAGCTGATCGGCGACGGCGTGGCCATCACGGCGGCCGAGCACTGGCAGGGAGCGGCCCGAGGTCATGACAACGCCCTCTGCATGGTCGTCTCCACGGGCGTCGGCGGCGGTCTGGTCCTGAACGGCCGCCTGCACCCCGGACCGACCGGCAACGCCGGTCACATCGGTCACATCAGCGTCGACCTGGACGGCGACGTGTGCCCGTGCGGTTCGCGCGGCTGCGTGGAGCGCATCGCCAGCGGGCCCAACATCGCCCGGCGGGCGCTGGAGAACGGCTGGCGGCCCGGCCCGGACGGGGACACGTCCGCCGCCGCGGTGGCCGCCGCCGCGCGTGACGGCGACCCGGTCGCCGTGGCCTCCTTCGAGCGGGCCGCGCAGGCCCTGGCGGCCGGGATCGCGGCCACCGCGACCCTCGTCGAGATCGACATCGCCGTGATCGGCGGGGGAGTGGGCAAGGCGGGCGACGTGCTCTTCACGCCGTTGCGCAAGGCGCTCCACGACTACGCGACCCTGTCCTTCGTGCAGCGCCTGACGATCACGCCGGCTCAGATGGGCACGGATGCCGGGCTGGTCGGGGCGGCGGCGGCCGCGCTGGCCGGGAGGACGGACGCGGCGGTGGTCTGAGACGCGGGGCACCTGGGGGCTGGGCAGGAACGTTCCCGCGGCGACTGGGGGGCGGATCTCGGCCCCGCCGCCCCTGCCCGTCCCATCCCGGGGGCTGCGCCCCCGGACCCCACCATCGGCCCTGAACGGGCCTCGTCCTCAAACGCCGGACGGGCTGATCGTTGGCGCAGGCCCCGTCCCTCAGCAACTCACCCGTACGTCCGCCCAGTCCGCGTGGTCCGAGTCGATGCCGTCGCCGCCGTCGGTCACCACGAGGCGGACGGTCCCGGCGCCGGTGACGTCGGCCGTGATCGGCTGGGCCGGCATCGCGTTGGTGAGGGTGCCGGTCGAGGCGGCCTTCGTGCCGTCGGCCCAGATCTCGAAGGCGACGGTGCCGTCGGCGCCCTTCTCGTCGTCGACGCCGACGTCGGCCGTGACCGTCTCACAGGCGCCGCCCGTGTAGTACTCCACGGCACTCTCCGCATGGACTCCCAGCCCCTTGCCGTACACCACCCCGCCGAGGGTGATCGGATGTCCGTCACCCGCGGTGCTCTCCCCGTTGCTCGTGTTGCGCTCGACGGGTCCCCAGCCGTTGGTGGCCGAGAGCCACGGCAGGTCGCCGAGCCCGGACGTCCCCGAGGGTGGCGGCACGACCACTGAGACGGTCAGCGGCACCACACTCTCGACACGGACGCCGGTCGGTGAGCGGTAACCGGCCTTGAGTGTCAGGCCGTACGACCCCGTCGGCGTCCCCTGTGGCGCGGTGACCGTCCACCTGGTGCGCAGGGAGCGGCCCGTCGGGAGTGCCGGTGAGGTGGTCGGCGACGTCGCCTTGACGGCCCACCCCTCGGGCCCGGACAGGCTGACGGAGACGCGCACGAGGACCGTGCCGTGGGCCGGGACGGTCGCCGAGATGGTGCCCGCGGTGTTGTAGCTGCGGTGCTGCCACAGGTCGCGCAGCGTGTACGCGTCGGCGGCGGGCAGGCCGACCGCGTCGGCGCTCGTGGTGATGCGCTGCGCGGTGCCGGACTCGTTGAAGAGGGCCACCGCGCGGCTGCCGTCCCGCATCTCCTTGGCGACGACCCACCGCCCGCCCTCGGAGGAGATCACCGTGCCCTGCTTGCCCAGCGGGTCCTGGTCGACCGCGATGACCTCGCGGTTGCCGAGGATCTCGAAGGTTTCCGGGGAAGCCGACCGCAGGTCGGAGCCGATGAGCAGCGGCGCGGCCATGATCGCCCACATCGAGAAGTGCGAGCGGTACTCGGTGCCGGTCATGCCGCCGTTGCCGACCTCCAGCATGTCGGGGTCGTTCCAGTGCCCGGGGCCGGCGTACGGCGCGAGCGGCAGGTTCTTCTTGAGGATCGCCAGCATCGAGCCCCAGGTGTCGCTGATGTCGCCGGTCGTGCGCCACAGATGGCCGACGTCGGCCGCCCATTCCCAGGGCTTGTTCTCCCCCCACTCGCAGATGCTGTAGACGATGGGCCGGCCGGTCGCCCTGAGGGCGTCGCGCATGGTCGTGTAGCGCAGCTTGGCGTCCACGCCCTGGTTGTTGCAGTTGTCGTACTTGAGGTAGTCCACGCCCCAGTCCGCGAACTGCTGGGCGTCGCTGTACTCATGGCCCAGTGCGCCCGGGAAGCCGGCGCTGTTGCAGGTCTTGGTGCCCGCGCTGGTGTAGATGCCGAATTTCAGCCCTTTGGAGTGGACGTAGTCCGCGACGGCCTTGATGCCGCTCGGGAAGCGGACCGGGTCGGGCACGAGCTTTCCGTTCGCGTCCCTGGAGGGCAGGGCCCAGCAGTCGTCGAGGTTGACGTACTGGTACCCGGCGTCCTTGAGGCCCTTCTCGACGAAGATGTCGGCGACCGCCTTGACCATGGACTCGTTGAACTCGGCCCGGCAGTGCGTGGAGTTCCAGTTGTTGAAGCCCATGGGAGGCGTGAGGGCGAGGCCGTCGGCCGGCGCGGACGCGACGGGGGCCGCGGTGGCCGCGGGCGCCGCGAGTCCCGCCGCGCACAGCAGACCTGCGGCGAGTACGCCGACCGCTCTCGTGCCGATCATGCGGGTTGTGCGGGTGTGAAGGTGACGCATCGTTACGTTCCTCCGAACCTGCAAAGGTGGGATGACTGCATGTACGCGTCATACTACGCCTCGCCTTTTTGAACATGTTCAATATCTGCGCTAGGGTCCTCCTCACACGAGATGGGGGAGTCGATGAAGATAGTGATCCCCGGGGGAACCGGGCAGGTGGGAACCATCCTGAACCGCGCGCTGACCGCCGCGGGCCACGACGTGGTCGTCCTGACCAGACGGCCCGCGGGTGGGCGGGAAGTCCGCTGGGACGGTGAGACATTGGATCGGTGGGCCACGGTGATCGACGGCAGCGACATCGTGATCAACCTGGCGGGCCGCAGCGTCAGCTGCCGCTACACCCCGTCCAATCTCCAGGCCATGATGGATTCACGGGTGCACTCCACCCGGGTCGTCGGCGAGGCGATCGCGCAGGCCGCCCGGCCGCCCCGGATCTGGCTGCAGATGAGCACGGCCACCATCTACGCCCACCGCTTCGACGCACCCAACGACGAGGCGACGGGCGTCATCGGCGGCGACGAGCCCGGTGTACCGGACTACTGGGCGTACAGCATCGAGATCGCCAAGGAGTGGGAGCGGGCGCAGGAGGAGGCCGACACCCCGCACACCCGGAAGGTCGCCCTGCGCTCCGCCATGGTGATGAGCCCCGATCGCGGCGGCGTGTTCGACGTTCTGCTCGGCCTCGCCCGCCTGGGCCTCGGCGGCCCCGTCGCGGGTGGCGCGCAGTACGTCTCCTGGATCCACGACCGCGACTTCGTCCGCGCGGTCGACTTCCTGATCGACCGGGACGATCTCACCGGGCCGGTGAACCTCGCCGCCCCTGAACCCCTGCCGCAGCGTGCGTTCATGCGGGCGCTGCGCTCCGCGTGGGGCGTCCCCGTCGGCCTGCCGGCCACGAAGTGGATGGCCGAGATCGGCGCGTTCGCGCTGCGCTCCGACACCGAGCTGCTGCTCAAGAGCCGACGTGTCGTGCCCGGTCGGCTGCTCGACGAGGGATTCACCTTCGACTACGACCGGTGGCCGGCGGCGGCCGATGATCTCGCGCAGCGGGTGCGGCTGCGCCGGCCCGACCGGAGCCGGTCCGGGGCGGTACGTCCGGCGCTGTCCCGATCGTCCGGAGGTCGGGCGTGACTCTCGGCCGCGTTTCTCAGTTGAGTCGGTCATGAAGAAGCGCAGCATGCTCGCCATCGCCTCCCTGGCCACCGGATTCGTCGTCGCGGCCGTCACCCCGTCGCACGCCAACACGGCTCCCGCCGTCGGTCTCCCCGGCGCCGGCCTCCCTGGCGCGGGCGCGGAGACCAAGCTGGCCGGCGGTGAGACCAAGCTCGCCGGCGTCAGCGTGGACCAGGCCCTGAACACCGTGGGCCGGGCCATCAACCGTGAAACGGACAAGGCCGTGAACAACGCGCCCCACGGCAAGAAGCGCTGACGAGCCCCATCGACCGATCACGCGGCGCCGGTATCCCCGTACCCGAGGGGATCCGGCGCCGTATTCATGCGATTCATGCGCCCTCTACTGGAGCTGGTTTCCGTGGCAGGGTGGAGCGGGCAAGCCACAGGGGGCCAACAGAAGAGGGGGAAACGTGATCGTTTGGATCAACGGCGCGTTCGGTGCGGGGAAGACCACCACCGCACGGGAACTGATCGAGCTGATCCCGAACAGCACGCTCTTCGACCCCGAGGTCATCGGCGGAGCACTCACCCACCTGCTTCCGCCCAAACACCTCACCGAGGTCGGTGACTTCCAGGACCTGCCGATCTGGCGACGTCTCGTGATCGACACGGCGGCCGCGCTGCTCGCCGAGCTCGGCGGGACCCTCGTGGTCCCGATGACGCTGCTGCGTCAGGAGTACCGCGACGAGATCTTCGGCGGCCTCGCCGCCCGCCGCATCACCGTCCAGCATGTCCTCCTCGCCCCGGCGGAAACGATCCTGCGGGAGCGAATAGCGGGGCGGGAGGTCCCACCCGACCTGCCCGACGGCGAGATGCGGGTCCGGCAGTGGTCGTACGACCACATAGAGCCGTACCGCGCCGCACTCGCCTCCTGGCTCACCGCGGACGCGTATCCCGTCGACAACGGTGGCCTGACCCCGTACGAGACGGCTGTCCGGATCGCCGAGGCCGTCGGCAGCGGTACGGTCCCCGTCTGCGACATCGTCCAGACGCCCGAGCCCACTGCCGAGACCGTCGCCTCGGGCGTCCTGCTCTTCGACGAACTGGACCGGGTGCTGCTCGTCGACCCCACCTACAAGCCCGGCTGGGAGTTCCCCGGCGGCGTGGTCGAACCCGGCGAAGCGCCCGCGCGCGCGGGGATGCGTGAGGTCGCCGAGGAGACGGGGATACGGCTGGCCGACGTACCGCGACTTCTCGTAGTCGACTGGGAACGCCCCTCGCCCCCCGGTTACGGCGGCCTGCGCCTCCTCTTCGACGGCGGCCGGCTCGACTCCACGGAGGCCGAACGCCTCCTGCTGCCCGGCCCCGAGCTGCGCGACTGGCGCTTCGTCACCGAGGAGGAAGCCGCCGACCTGCTGCCGCCGGTGCGCTACGAGCGACTGCGCTGGGCGCTGCGGGCGCGGGAGCGCGGGGCCGCGCTGTATCTGGAGGCCGGGATCCCGACGTCCTGACGCAGGTCGTCCAGGACTTGCCGGCGGCGGCCCCAGGGGATCCCTCGGGCCGCCCCTGTCTCAACTCGCCGCGTAATTGCGCAGGAACAGCGCCTCGGTGACCGAGAGCCGCTCCAGTTCCTGCGGGGACACGCTCTCGTTCACCGCGTGGATCTGGGCCTCCGGCTCGCTCAGGCCGATGAGGAGGATCTCCGCGTGGGGGTAGAGGGCAGCGAGGGTGTTGCACAACGGGATGGAGCCGCCCTGGCCGGCGTACTGCATCTCCTGGCCGGGGTAGGCCACCGCCATCGCGTCGGCCATCGCCTGGTATGCCGGGCTGCTGGTGTCGGCGCGGAACGCCTGGCCCTGGCCTATCTGCTCGGTGCGCACCCGGGCGCCCCACGGCGTGTGCGTCTCAAGGTGGGCCTGCAGCAGCTTGGTCGCCTCGGCGGCGTCCACGCCCGGCGGTACGCGCAGGCTGATCAGCGCGCGGGCGCTCGCCTGCACGGACGGGGTGGCGCCGACGACCGGTGGGCAGTCGATGCCGAGGACCGTGACGGCGGGGCGCGCCCAGATGCGGTCGGCGACCGTGCCGGAGCCGATCAGCTGGACGCCGTCGAGGACCTTGGCGTCCGTGCGGAACTGCTCCTCGTCGTACTGCAGGCCCTCCCACGACGACTCGCCGGTCAGCCCGTCGACCGTCGTCGAGCCGTCCTCCGCGCGCAGCGAGTCCAGTACGCGGATCAGCGCGCCGAGCGCGTCGGGCGCGGCGCCACCGAACTGGCCGGAGTGGAGGTTGCCTTCGAGGGTGTCGATCTGCACGCGGACCATGGTCATGCCGCGCAGGGTCGAGGTGACGGTCGGCAGGCCGACGCGGAAGTTGCCCGCGTCGCCGATCACGATGGTGTCGGCCTCCAGGAGGTCGGGGTGCTGCTCGGCGTACCGCTCCAGGCCGCCCGTGCCCATCTCCTCCGAGCCCTCGGCGATCACCTTGACGTGGACCGGTATGCCGCCGTTCGCCTTGAGTGCACGCAGGGCGAGCAGGTGCATGATCACGCCGCCCTTGCAGTCGGCGGCGCCGCGCCCGTACCAGCGGCCGTCGCGCTCGGTCAGCTCGAAGGGAGGGGTGCTCCAGGCGGCCTCGTCCAGCGGGGGCTGCACGTCGTAGTGGGCGTAGAGAAGGACGGTCTTCGCGCCCGCCGGGCCGGGCAGGTAGCCGTACACCGACTGCGTGCCGTCGGGGGTGTCGAGCAGGGCCACGTCCTCGAAGCCCTCCGCGCGCAGCGCGTCGGCGACCCAGCGGGCGGCGCCCTCGCTCTCGCTCTTGGGGAACTGGTCGAAGTCCGCCACCGACTTGAAGGCCACCAGCTCGGTGAGCTCCGCCTTCGCCCGCGGCATCAGCGAGGCGACGGTCTCGGCGACCGGATTCGACGACATGGGCACGCTCCTTGTGGGTGCGACGTTGTACGTATGAGTGCTGTGATCCTCCCACAGCGGGCTGCGACGATGCCCGCCGTAGGATGCCGGAGACAGCAGCAGGCGGCGGCTTGATCGGGAGCAGTAGACCATCGTGAGCAGCGAGAACTCTTCGGCGGACGACGTGCAGCGGGTGTGGGACGTCGTCGTGGTGGGCGCGGGGCCCGCGGGAGCCTCGGCCGCGTATGCGGCGGCGGTCGCCGGGCGGCGCGTGCTGTTGCTGGAGAAGGCCGAGCTGCCGCGCTACAAGACCTGCGGCGGCGGCATCATCGGCCCGTCGCGCGACGCGCTCCCGCCCGGTTTCGACGTGCCCTTCCGGGACCGGGTGCACGCGGTGACCTTCTCGAACAACGGCCGCTTCACCCGGACCCGCCGCTCCAAGCAGATGCTGTTCGGGCTGATCAACCGGCCCGAGTTCGACCAGCAGCTGGTCGAGCACGCGCAGAAGGCGGGCGCCGAGCTGCGGACGGGCGTCACCGTGCAGCGCGTCGAGCAGCACGGCTCGGCGGTGCCGGACCGGCGCAGCGTCGCCGTGGTCCTGCAGGGCGGCGAGACGCTGCTCGCGCGGGCCGTGGTCGGCGCGGACGGCAGCGCGAGCCGCATAGGAGCACACGTCGGGGTGAAACTCGACCAGGTGGATCTCGGCCTGGAAGCGGAGATCCCGGTGCCGGACACGGTCGCCGAGGACTGGAAGGGACGGGTCCTCATCGACTGGGGGCCGATTCCCGGCAGTTACGGCTGGGTGTTCCCGAAGGGGGACACGCTCACGGTCGGGGTGATCTCGGCGCGCGGTGAAGGGGCCGCCACCAAGCGGTACTTGGAGGAGTTCATCGGGCGGCTCGGGCTCGCCGGGTTCGAACCGAGCATCTCCTCAGGCCACTTGACGCGCTGCCGCGCCGACGACTCGCCGCTGTCGCGCGGGCGCGTGCTGGTGTGCGGTGACGCGGCGGGCCTGCTGGAGCCGTGGACGCGCGAGGGGATCTCGTTCGCGCTGCGGTCGGGGCGGCTCGCGGGGGAGTGGGCGGTGCGGATCGCCGAGGCGCACGACGCCGTGGACACCCGGCGCCAGGCCCTGAACTACGCCTTCGCGGTCAAGGCGGGCCTCGGCGTCGAGATGAGCGTCGGCAAGCGGCTGCTGATGGTGTTCGAGCGCCGTCCCGGTCTCTTCCACGCGGCGATCACCGGTTTCCGGCCGGCCTGGAAGGCGTTCATGGACATCACCCGCGGTTCGACCTCGCTGGGCGAGATCGTGCGCACCCATCCCATGGCCCAGCGCGCCCTGACCGCGCTGGACCGCCGCCAGGCGCCGACCGGCGACGAGGCCACTTCCTGACGGCGACGCGAGTCACCTCTGGGTGGTGATCCGGAAGACCGGGTGGTCCTGGGCGGCCGCGATGATCTCCTCGTCGGACGACTTCGCGGTGACCCCCTGGAAGTACTGGTTGACCTCCCAGCCCCACTTCTCCAGGTAGGTCCGCAGGATCGGGAGCTTCTCCTCGTCGGGAAGCTCCACCGCGGTGAACTCCCGGACCTTGCGCCCGACGCGCAGCTCCCCGCCGCCGGCGGCGCGCATGTTGCGCACCCACTGGGAGTGGCCGCGGGCCGACACGAGGTACTGCGTGCCGTCGTAGGTGTGCGGGTTGACCGGGATGCGCTGCATCTTGCCGCTCTTGCGCCCCCGCACGGACATCTCCGCCGTGCCCGCGATGCTGAGCCCATGCCGGGCCAGCCAGCCGACGACGCTGTTGAGGCGGACGTTCAGCGGGTTGCCCTTGAGGTAGTACGGCGACGTCATGGTGACCCCCAGAGTGTGAGAGAGCGGTGCTCTCGCTCGAGAGCAGTGTGCACGAGATTGCCGATCCAAAGCAAGAGCAGTGCTCTCGAAAATGTGCGCCGCTCCGGAATGTGTGCACTGCTCCGTTCTCCGTGGGAGACTGCCTCACATGAGCAGCACCGCACAGGGCGCCCGCGCCCGCGCCCGGATGGAAGTCACCGCGGCCATCAAGGACGAGGCCCGCAGACAGCTCGCGGCCGAGGGCGCCGCCAAGCTGTCGCTGCGCGCCGTGGCCCGCGAGCTCGGTATGGTCTCCTCCGCGCTCTACCGCTACTTCCCCAGCCGTGACGACCTGCTGACCGCGCTCATCATCGACGCCTACAACTCCCTCGGCGAGGCCGCCGAGGCCGCGCACCACGAGGTCGCCGACGCCGGGCCGGTGCGGCGCTGGATCACGGTGTGCGAGGCCGTGCGGGGCTGGGCGCTGGCGCACCCGCACGAGTACGCGCTGATCTACGGCTCGCCGGTGCCCGGCTACACCGCCCCCGACACCACCGTCCCGGCCGCTTCCCGCGTCGGCCTCCTCCTGATCGGCGTCGCGCGCGACGCCCACCAGGGCCCCGGACTCACCGAGCCCCCGCTGCCCGCCGACCTGCGCCCCGAGGCCGAGCGGATGGCCGCCGACCTCGCGCCCGACCTGCCGCCCGAGACCGTGACGGCCCTGGTTTCGTCCTGGGCCCAGCTGTACGGGCTGGTCGGGTTCGAGCTGTTCGGGCAGTTCAACCGGACCGTGGAGGACCGGGAAACGTTCTTCCGGCACGCGGCGGCCCAACTCGCCCACGGGGTGGGGCTGGTGGGCGAACCGCAGTAGGCCGCCGCCGGGTCACCGGTATCGGCGGCGATGACAGTGGCTCCGATGCGATCTGGTGGGTGCCGCGGCCGCCGCGTCGGCTGTGGACCAGGGAGGCCGAGACGGCGGACGTACTTCGCGGGGAGTACGTGTGATCACCACGCGCGGGTGACGCCGCCCGGCGGCCATCGCGTCTAGCGTGGCGGACATGGACGAGCAGCAGGAACGCCGGGCCGGCGGACCGCCGATGTGGTGGCGGCACGGGCCGCCGTGGTGGAACCGGTGGGAGGAGGGCCAGGAGCGCGCCCCTCGCCGGCCCTGGCGCTCCACCGTACTGATCACGGTCTTCGTCCTGGCCGGCTCGAACTTCGCCGCCCAGAGCCAGGACGACCGGGCGGATCTCGACCCCTTCGCCCGTGTGCTGCTGCTCGTGGCGGCGGGACTGCTGCTGTGGCGCAAGCGGTATCCGGTGGTCGTCGTGTTCGGTACGGCGGTGGCCGCCACGGTCTATCTGGGCGCCGGCTACCCGTACGGGCCGGTCTTCGTGGCCCTGGCCGTGGCCTGCTTCAACGCCATCGTCACCGGGCATCGCAGAGCGGCCTGGGCAGCCGTCGGCGTCTTCTGGGTCGGGCACGCCCTCGTGGCCCACTGGCTCTACCAGTGGCTGCCGCCGTCCGGCGACCCGGCCGCCTCCTGGGGGACGGAGGGTGTGATCGCCGCCTGGGTCGCGGCGATCGTGGCGGTGTCGGAGCTGGCCAAGATCCGGCGCGAGCAGTGGGCGCGGGAGCGGGCCGAGCGGGCGCAGGCGGCGCGGCGGCGGGCCGACGAGGAACGGCTGCGGATCGCCCGCGAGCTGCACGACGTCCTCGCGCACAGCATCTCCGTGATCAATGTGCAGGCGGGTGTCGGCCTCGCCCTCCTCGACAGCGACCCCGAGCAGGCGCGTACGGCCCTCACCACCATCAAGGCCAAGAGCAAGGAGGCGCTCGGCGAGGTCCGCCAGGTACTCGACACGCTGCGTACCCCCGGCGACGCGCCCCGCACCCCGGCACCCGGCCTCGACCGGCTGCCCGAACTGGTGCAGCAGGCGGCGAGCGCGGGCCTCACCGTCGAGGTCGAGGGCGAGCCTCCCCGCCTCGCGCCCGGCACGGACCTCGCCGCCTTCCGCATCGTCCAGGAGGCCCTCACCAACGTCGTACGCCACTCGGGCTCACGGCACGCACGCGTGCACCTCGAACACGAGGACGCGACGACACTACGGCTGCGTATCGACGACGACGGTCCCGCGACCGGGGCCGACGCGGGCGGCAGCGGCAACGGGTTGGCCGGAATGCGGGAGCGGGCGGCCGCGCTGGGTGGCACGATCGAGGCGGGCCCGCGGGCCGACGGCGGGTTCCGGGTGCTTGCCGTCCTGCCGCTGAAGGGGCCTGCCGAGACCAAGGAGGACCGGTGATCCGCGTACTGCTCGCCGACGATCAGTCACTGGTGCGGGCCGGCTTCCGGGCGCTGCTCGACGCACAGCCCGACATCGAGGTGGCGGGGGAGGCCGCGGACGGCGAGGAGGCGCTGCGCAAGGTGCGCGAACTGCGGCCCGACGTCGTCCTGATGGACATCCGCATGCCGCTCCTGGACGGCCTCGCCGTGACCCGCCGGATCACCGAGGACGACGCCCTGGAGGGCGTGAAGGTGGTCATGCTGACCACTTTCGAACTCGACGAGTACGTCTTCGAGGCCATCCGCTCGGGCGCCTCCGGGTTCCTGGTCAAGGACACCGAGCCCGAGGAACTCCTGCGCGCCGTCCGGGCGGTGGTCGAGGGCGACGCGCTGCTGTCGCCGGGGGTGACCCGGCGGCTGATCGCCGAGTTCGCCGCCCGCTCCAAGGAACCCGCGGCCGCCGACTCCCTGGCCCAACTCACCGAGCGGGAGCGGGAGGTGATGGCGCTGGTCGGCATCGGACTGTCCAACGAGGAGATCGCCCGCCGCCTGGTGGTAAGCCCCCTCACCGCGAAGACCCACGTCAGCCGCACGATGGTGAAGCTCGGCGCCCGGGACCGGGCCCAACTCGTCGTGCTGGCCTATGAGTCGGGGTTGGTACGGCCGGGCTGGCTGGGCTGAGACTCCGCCTGGAAGCGGACCAGGACGCTGACGACCCGGGCGACGAACAGTACGGCCGCGAGCGTGCCGCCCGTGCCGACGAGCGTGCTGCGCGTACCGCCCGAGAGGTCGAAGACGAACGCAGGTCCGGCCACCGCTGCGAACAGCAGAGCCGCCGCGAACGCCGCACTGCACAGCGCGTATCCGATCTCGACGGTGATGGCGTCCCGCCGCGCCTGATCGCGCCGTCCCCCGTGTCCAGTCATACGGCGAGTCTCACAGGTGTGTGCCCGGCGAGGCAAGCAGACCCCGCCGGGCACACCGCGTGGAGGCGTTCCCCCTAGTCACGGACGGGCACGCGGTCCGCTTCCGCCTCCTTCAGGGTGGACCTTGCGACGACGACGGACTGCTGCCGGCGCCGCGGGCGCAGCCCCGTCAAGGTGATCAGGAGCCCGATGACGGCGATGCCGGTCACGACGGTCAGTCCGGGCCGGTAGCTGTCCAGGACGGCCTGCGGGGTGGCGTTCTCCGGGGAGTTGGCGGTGACCACCGCCGTCACGACGGCCAGGAAGATCGCGCCGCCCACCTGCACGGAGGTGTTGAGCAGACCGGAGACCATGCCCTGCTCGTGGTCGTCGACCCCGTTGGTGGCCTGGATGTTGAGCGAGGGGAAGACCAACGCGCAGGCCGCGCCGATGAGCAGCATGCTCGGCAGGATCACCGCCGCGTACACCGGGTCGAGGTCGACGCGCAGGAACAGGGCGTAGCCGACCACCATCAGGGCGAAGCCCGCCGGGATCAGACGCGGTGTGCCGAACCGGTCGACGATCGCGCCCATCTTGGTCGCGGACACCGCCACCAGCACGCCCGCGGGCAGGAAGGCGAGCGCCGTCTCCAGCGCCGACCAGCCGAGCAGCGACTGGAGGTACAGCGTGGCCAGGAACTGGAAGCCGATGTACGAGCCGAAGAAGGTCATGGCGCCGAGCTGGGCCCGGATCTGGTTGCCGGAGCGCAGTACGCCGAGCCGGATCAGCGGGCCCGGCGAGCGCCGTTCGACCAGGACGAACACGGTCAGGAGCGCGGCGACGGCGAGGAAGGACAGCAGTGTGCGGGCGGAGGCCCAGCCGACTTCGGGGGCCTGTACGACGGTGAAGACCAGCAGCAGCATCGAGGCGGTGCCGATGACGGCGCCGGGGATGTCGTAGCCCCTGTGGTCCTTCTCGCGCTCGCTGCGCGGCAGCAGCTTCAGGCCGGCGACGAGCGCGAGCACGGCGATGGGCGCGGGCAGCAGCATGGTGAGGCGCCAACTGGCCTCGGTGAGCAGGCCGGAGAGCACCAGGCCCATGGAGAAGCCGGTGGCCGCGCAGGTGGTGTAGATGGACAGCGCCCGGTTGCGCAGCGGGCCCTCCGGGAACGTCGTGGTGATGATCGACAGTCCGGCCGGGGCGGTGAAGGCCGCGCTCAGGCCCTTGATGAAGCGGCTGGCGATCAGCAGCGGACCCGAGTCGACGAGCCCGCCGAGCAGTGAGGCGAGCGCGAAGACGGCCAGGGCCACCAGGAAGACCTGGCGCCGGCCCAGCAGGTCGGCGGTCCGTCCGCCGAGGAGCAGCAGGCCGCCGTAGCCCAGGATGTAGCCGCTGACGATCCACTGCAGGGTCGAGGTGGACAGGTCCAGATCGGCGCCGATGGACGGCAGGGCGACACCGACCATCGACACGTCCAGCGCGTCCAGGAACATGGCGGCGCACAGCACCAGCAGGGTGCCCCACAGCCGGGGAGTCCAACGCTCCTCGGACGAGGGCTTGGTGAGCGGAGAGGTCATGACCCAGAACACTACATGCGCATGCATGAAATGCAAGCGCATTTAATTCCGGCGCAATAATCGCGCTTCTCTGCTACGGTGCGCCCATGGCGGCGAAGAAGGCCGAACAGGCGCTCGTGGACCAGTGGCGGGACATCCTGGCGTTGCACGCGCGCACGCAGTGCGAACTCGACCGCGCACTCAACCGACACGGCCTGTGCGCCAGCGACTTCGAGGTCCTGGACGTGCTGGCGGACGGCTCATGCGCCTACCGTGTCCAGGAGATCTCCGAGCGCGTCCATCTCAGTCAGAGCGCGCTGTCGCGGCTGATCGCCAGACTGGAGAAGGACGGGCTGGTCGAGCGCGGCATGTGCCCGGAGGACCGGCGCGGCGTGAAGGTGGCGCTCACGGCGAAGGGGCGCACGCTGCACGGTGAGGTGCTGCCGGTGCAGCGTGCGGTGCTGACGAGGATGCTCACGAACTGAGCGGCGTACGGGCCGGGTTCAGCTCCAGGTGACGGCGGAGTTCTCCCGCCACAGCGCGGCGACCGAGTCGTCGCCGGTCACCTGCGGGAACGGCAGCCGGTTCCACAGCGACAGGTACAGCTGCCAGGCCGGCCCGGCGATCTCGCAGTCGGCCTCTCCCTTGTCGTCCCGTTCGGTCACGGGCGGCTCCTGCGACAGCCGTACGGTCCATACGGCACCGTCCGCATCCGTCGCCCGCACCCGCAGTACCCGTGGTTCGGCGCTGCGCACGCGGCTCTTGGGGCGGGCGTGGAAGGCGCACAGCAACTCGTCGATGCCGTCCGCCGCGAAGCCCGGGTCGATCGCGCTCGGCGTTCCGCCGCGTGCCGCCTCCGCGTCGTAGCGGTGCACGGTCGTCTCGTGGGCCTGCCTGCGGGCCCAGAAGGCGAGCGGCGAGGGGGCGGGCAGGAAGTGCCAGCACTCCACGTCGGCGGGGGCTCCCGCGAGTGTGTCGACCAGGCGGCGGTGCCCCTCCCGGAACCAGGCGAGCAACTCGGCGCCGTCCAGGTCGGGCAGTCCGCCGTCGGGGTGGTACGAGCGGTGCCCCTCGGCGACGTACGCCGTCGCCCAGCGGTGCACCATGCCCGTGTGCCGCAGCAGATCCCGCACCTGCCAGTCGGGGCAGGTCGGCACCTTGGCGCCGGGTCCGGCCTCCTCGGCGGCCGCGGCGAGCAACAGACCCTCGCGGTCCAGGGTTCGAACGAAGTCGGCTGTCTTCATGGGGTGAGTGTGTCGGATGAAGTGCGGTCGAAGGGAAGTCGGCCTGCGGCGCCTGCTCAGTTCGGCACCGTCCGTCGCGTCGCGATCCCGATGAGCGTGGCGATCGCCGCCAGGACGGCGACGCTGGTGAGGGCGACGGGCAGGGAGAGCCAGTCGGCCATGAAACCGATGGCGGGCGGGCCGAGGAGCATGCCGCCGTAGCCGAGGGTGGACGCGGTGGCGACGCCGCTCGGGCCGGCGAGGGTTCCGGCGCGTTCGACGGCCACGGGGAAGAGGTTGGCGAGACCAAGCCCGGTGACCGCGAAGCCCAGCAGCGCCGCCCAGAGGGAGGGCGCGAGTGAGCCGAGCAGCATCCCGCACGCCGCGGTGGCGCCGCCCGCGACGACGGTACGGCCGTGACCGAGCCGTTCGAGGAGGGCCGTACCTGTGAGGCGGCCGACGGTCATGGCCAGCGCGAAGCAGGAGTAGCCGACGGCGGCGACGCCGGGCGAGGCGTGGAGGTCCTGTTCCAGGTGCAGGGCGCCCCAGTCGGCCATGGCGCCCTCGCCGTAGGCCGTGCACAGGGCGATCAGGCCGAAGACGAGCACCAGTCCACGGGTTCTGCCGTCCGGGCGGCGCGGGGTGCCGGGCTCCGGGCGTGCCGGGCTCGCGGCCGTCGGCGGTTCGTGGCGCAGCAGCGTACGGCCCGCCACGACCGTCACCAGGAGCCCGATCACGGCGAGGCCCAGCAGATGCCGGGTGGGGGAGAGGGCCCCCGCGACCAGCCCGCCGAGGCCCGCGCCGACCATGCCGCCAAGGCTGAAGGCCGCGTGGAAGCTGGGCATGACGGGGCGGCGCAGGGCGGCGACCAGGTCCACGGCGGCGCTGTTGAAGGCGACGTTGATGCTGCCGTAGGCGGCGCCGAAGAGGAGGAGCACGGCGCCCAGGGCGAGCGCGGAGTGGGTGAGCGGGGGCAGGGCGACGCTCAGGGAGAGGAGGACCGCGCAGACGACGGTGACCTGATGGGTGCCGTAGCGGCGGCAGAGCCGGCCGGTGAGCGTCATGGTGAGCACCGCGCCCGCGGAGACACCGAGCAGGGCGAGGCCGAGCGTGCTGGCGGAGGCGCCGGTCTGTTCCTTGATGGCGGGGATGCGGACGACCCAGCCGGCGAAGAGGAAGCCGTCGAGGGCGAAGAAGGCGGTGAGGGCGATGCGGAGACGGGTGAGGGTGCTGCGGTTGCCCGGCACGGCGTTGTGCGTTCGGGGTTTGTTTATTAGCGGCACAAAGTCAGGGTAGGTGGGTGGTGCAAGCGAGGCAAGACGGCCGCGCCCGCCGGGCGTCCGGTTCCCTGTCGGCCGGGGACTCACCTGCCGTGAGCGCGCCGTGGGCGGCCCCGGAGGTGCGCGTTGTGCGCCCTGACTGTCCGCGTGCCGTCCGAAGTGCCACCCTGGGACGAAGAGGTATCCGCCGAGGCAACTCGGGAGGGCACGATGGGACGTGACGTGCCGGCCCTGGTGTTCACGCGGGAGGATCGCCGCCGGTACCGGGACAAGATGCACACCTGCCTCGATGTGCTGGCGCAGATGCTGCGTGAATCGGCGTTCGAGAGCGAGCGCCCCCGGGTCGGGCTGGAGATCGAGCTCAATCTCGTGGACGACGACGGGCTGCCGGCGATGCGGAACACCGAGGTGCTCCAGGCGATCGCCGACCCTGCCTGGGCCAGCGAGCTCGGCCGCTTCAACCTGGAGATCAACATTCCGCCCCGCGAGCTGACCACCGGCGGCCCCGGCGCCTGGGAGCAGGCGATCCGGGACGCGCTCAACCACGCCGACGAACGTGCCGCGGCCGTGGGCGCCCACCTCATCATGATCGGCATCCTGCCGACCCTGGGGGAGACCCACGTCGACGAATCCGCCCTGTCCGGCGATCCCCGGTACCGGCTGCTCAACGAGCAGATCTTCGCGGCCCGCGGCGAGGACCTGCGGATCTCGGTGGACGGCGTGGAGCGCCTGTCGACGTACGCCGACACCATCACCCCCGAGGCCGCCTGCACCAGCACCCAGTTCCACCTCCAGGTCTCGCCGAAGGACTTCGCGGACTACTGGAACGCCGCCCAGGCCGTCGCCGCCGTGCAGATCGCCCTGGCGGCGAACTCGCCTTACCTGTTCGGCAGGGAGCTGTGGCGCGAGACCCGTATCCCGTTGTTCGAACAGGCCACCGACACCCGCCCCCAGGAGATCAAGGCCCAGGGCGTACGGCCCCGGGTGTGGTTCGGCGAGCGGTGGATCACCAGCGTCTTCGACCTGTTCGAGGAGAACGTGCGCTACTACCCGGCGCTGCTGCCGCTGTGCGACGACGAGGACCCGCAGGAGGCCCTCGACCGGGGCGACGTGCCGCAGCTCGGCGAACTGACGCTGCACAACGGCACGATCTACCGCTGGAACCGGCCCGTCTACGCCGTCACCGACAGCGGCCCCCATCTGCGCATCGAGAACCGGGTCCTGCCCGCCGGCCCCACCGTCGCCGACACCATCGCCAACGGCGCCCTCTACTACGGCCTCACCCGGGCGCTGGTCGACGAGGACCGGCCGATCTGGACCCGGATGTCCTTCTCGGTGGCCGAGGAGAACCTCCACACCGCCGCCCGCGACGGCATCGAGGCCCGCCTGTACTGGCCCGGCATGGGCGAAGTTCCGGTCACGGAGCTGGTGTTGCGGCGCCTGCTGCCGCTGGCCCACCGGGGCCTGGAACTGGCCGGCCTGGACGCGGCGTGGCGCGAACCCCTGCTGGGCATCGTCGAGCAGCGCTGTGTCGCCGCCCGCAACGGCGCCCTGTGGCAGGCGGAGACGGTCCACCACCTGGAGAAGGGCGGCACCGCCGACCGGGCTGAGGCGCTGCGGCTGATGACCAGGACGTACATGGACTACATGCACCTGAACGCGCCCGCGCACACGTGGGACGTGGACTGACAGCCCCTCATCCGCTCAGTGCCGGGCGGCCCGGCGGGCATCTGTGTGCCGCCACTTCTCAGCGGCCGTCAGCGGAACGGGCGCGGGCGGCCCCGCCGACGTCGTCAGCTCGATGCGCCGCCCCTCGGCCGACGAACGCAGGAGGGCGCTCATCGTCTCCAGCACGTGCAGCGCGAGGTCACCGTTCGCGCGCGGCGCCCGCTGCCCGTCGGCGGCGATGAAGTCGAGCAGGCCGACGCCCCGTGCGCCGTCGACGTAGCCCGCGGACGGGGGGAGGGCGCGCCACTGGGTGCCGCCGAGTTCGAAGAGCCGTACCTCACCGTCGAAGTGGTTCGGGTCCGGGACCGCCAGGGTTCCCGCGTCGCCGTGCACCTCGATCGGCGCGGCCGTGGCGGCCACCCCGTCGAAGCTCGTCGTGATCGTCGTCAGGGTTCCGTTGGCGTGCTCGAGCACACCGGAGACATGACTGTCCACCTCCACCGGTATCCGCTCGCCCGCGCGCGGGCCGGAACCGATGACGCGCTCGGTGCGCAGCCGGCCGGCCGCCCCGATCACGGCCCGCACGGGGCCCAGGAGGTGGACCAGGGACGTGAGGTAGTACGGCCCCATGTCCAGCAGTGGGCCGCCCCCGGCGGCGTAGTAGAAGTCGGGGTGGGGATGCCAGCGTTCGTGTCCCGGGGTGACCATCACGGCCGAGGCGAACTGGGGCCGTCCGATGCTTCCCGCCTCCACCGCCGCCCGTGCCGTCTGGATTCCGGTGCCCAGCACGGTGTCCGGCGCGCACCCCACGCCGACGCCGGCCCGCGCGGCGGCCTCCAGCACCGCCTGTGCGTCAGGGAAGTCGGCGGCCAGCGGCTTCTCCCCGTAGACGTTCTTCCCGTCGCCGACCGCGCCCAGGGCGATCCCGGCGTGGGCCGCGGGGACGGTGAGGTTCAGCACCGTGTCCACGTCCGGGCTGCTCAGCAACTCCTCGACGGTCAGCGCCCGGACACCGGGGAACTCGGCGGCGACCGCGGCCGAACGGGAGGCGTCGAGGTCGGCGACCGCGGTGAGCAGTACGGCGGGGTGGCCGGCGAGCGTGTCCAGGTACGCGCGGGAGATGACCCCGAGACCTACGACGCCGACGCGGTGCGCGTCGCCCACAGCATGCCCCTCTCGATGACGGTGCGGACGTTCGGGTTCTCCAGCACGTCGAGGCTGTGCCCCGGTGTCGTGACCACGATGCGCCCGGCGCCCCATCTGCGCGTCCACACGGCGGGCGAGGTGACCGGGCGGTGCCAGGGCTGCCACGGCCGGGCGGGATGGGTGGTGGTGGCCAGGACGTCGATCAGGTCGTCGTGGAGCACCCAGTACTGCTCGGTGTGCAGCTCGAAGTCCTCGATGCCCGCCGTGACGGGGTGCTCGCGGCCGAGCTCGGTGATGGTGACGGCGTACGGCAGGTAGTTGTCCTCCTGAACACCCCGGCGTTCACACGGCTCCTTGCCCGGGTGGGTCGCGAACTGCCCGCCCACCAGGTGGAGATAGTCGGAGGAGGCGCGGAACGAGTCGGCGATGCCGCCGTGCCAGCCGGTGAAGCCGGTGCCGGCCTCGACCGCGGCGGTCAGTCCTGCCAACTGCTCGGCGCTGATCTGCGACATCGTCACGCACTGCACGACGAGATCGGTGGCGGCCATCTCGGCGGCGTCGGCGTAGACGTCGGTCGACTCCTCGACCCGGACGTCGTAACCGTTGCCCCGCAGGAACGGCAGGAACAGCTCCGTCGCCTCGACCGGCTTGTGTCCCTCCCAACCGCCTCGGACCACCAGGGCCTTCTTCCGCGTCATGTCGTTGAATCACCGTTCCAGTGGCCGACCCCGTTGCACCGCTCCCTCACTATGCGCCGGTCGGCTCGCGCTCAGGAAGGGGTGTCGAGATCGCGAAAATTTCGCGTTTCGGAGGCGGCGCCCGCTCGGGCGTCCACCAGCCAACAGGCCGCGATGAAGCGGACTTCGGCGCCCTGCACGAAGGTGTCGAACGCCGCGCGGACCGTCTCGACGACCCGTGCGCGGGTCTGCTCGTCCGCGTCGGGCAGAACCTGGCCCAGCGGGCCGAGCCGGGTGAAGTAACGGACCAGTTCGCTCTCCGGCAGGGTGCACTCCACGTCGATCGGCCGGATGTCGATCCCGGCCCATCCGCTCTCCTCCAGGATGCGGTGAACCGTGCCCGAGTCGGCGAAGGCGAACTGCCCCGGCCCGTCCGGTCGGCGGGCGGGAAGGTTCGGCAGGAGCGGTGCCGCGGCGCGTTCGGCCGTCGTCATGAACGGGTTCTCCTCAGCGCCGCGCCAAGCGATGAACCGGAGCCGGGCGTTGTCCCTGGTGGCACGCCGAAGGTTCGCGAAGGCCCGGACGGAGTCGTGGAAGAACATGACGCCGAAGCGTGAGATCACGGTGTCGAAGGCGGCGGGTTCGAACGCGTGATCCGCCGCGTCGGCGTGGATGAAGGAGGCCGGCGCGCCCTCCCGATCGGCGCGCTCCAGGGCGACGGTGATCATCGGTTCGGAGATGTCGATGCCGACGCAGTGACCGTCCGGGCCCAGCCGCCGCGCGACGGCCAGCGTGGTGCCGCCGGTGCCGCATCCGACATCGAGCACACGGCTGCCGCGCGCGGCGGTCACCGCTTCGACGAGCAGGTCTTCGAGCGGCTTGAACATCCGGTCCAGCACCGGCTGCATGTCGACCCATGCGTGTCCGGCTAGTGCGTTCCAACGGGCTGCCTGTTCGTCGTCGGTCCTGCGCGTGGCGCTCATGGTCGTCTCCTTGGCTTGCGTTCGTCGGACCGGGATGACAGCGTGCGACTTCAAGTCGACTTGAGGTCAAGAGGATGACGGACCTGGACATCGCCGAGGTGGCGCGCCGCGCCGGAGTTCCCGCCTCGACCCTGCGTTTCTACGAGGAAAAGGGGCTGATCACTCCGGTCGGCAGGCGAGGCCTGCGCCGTCAGTACGATCCCGGCGTGCTGGAGCGCCTGGCGCTGATCGCCCTTGGGCGGACCGCCGGGTTCTCGCTCGACGAGATCGCGCACATGTTCGCGCCGGACGGACCCCCGGACATCGACCGGCAGATGCTCACGGCCAAGGCGGAGGAACTGGACAGACGGATCCGCGAGCTGGCCGTCCTGCGGGACTCCCTGCGGCACGCCGCCGCCTGCCCCGCACCGAGCCACATGGAATGCCCCACCTTCCGCCGCCTCCTGACGTCCGCCGGAGCCGACGCTGTCGCGGTGCCGCGGAAGCGGGCTCTGGGCCACCCGTGAGGCCCGTGGGACCGGGCGGTCAGATCCAGCCCTGCTCCCAGGCCCGGTGTGCCGCCGCATGCCGGGTCGGGACGCCCAGCTTGGACATGGCGGAGGAGAGGTAGTTGCGGACCGTGCCGGAGGCCAGGTGGACCTCGGCGGCGATGTCCGCGATCGACGCGCCGGTGCGGGCGGCGCGCAGGACCTCCAGTTCGCGGTCGGTGAGGGGGCAGTCGTCCTCGGTCAGCGCGGACGCGGCGATGTCCGGGTCCACATAGCGGCGGCCGGCGGCGATGTCCCGGATGATCTCGGCCAGCCGGGCCGCCGGGGTCGTCTTGGGCACGAAGCCGCGTACTCCGGCGGCCAGGGCCCGCCGCAGGACGGCGGGCCGGGCGTGCCGGGTCACCAGGACGATGTGGGTGGGCAGTTCGGCCCGGATCTCCTCGGCGGCGCGCAGCCCGTCGGTGGGCGGCATCTCCAGGTCGAGGACGGCGATGTCGGGGCGGTGCTCGCGGGCCAGCCGTACCGCCTCGGTGGAGGTGGCCGCCTCGGCGACGACGGTGAGGTCCTGCTCCAGCGCGAGCAGGGCGGCCAAGGCGCTTCTGAGCAGGTCCTCGTCGTCGGCGATCATCAGGCGGATCATCGGGCGGCTCCGTCCGCGGGGTTCGGCGACACGGGTGATGTCGGCGGTCGTGCCGGCTCCGGTGATGACGGTGACTGCTTGGGCTCCGGTGATGCCGGTGACTGCTTGCGCTCCGGTGATCCCGGCGGCTGCCCCGACTCCGCTGAGTGCGCGGGCAGCGCGGCCGTGACCACGAACCGGTCGCCGTCCCGGCGCCATGTCAGCTCACCGCCCGCCGCCTCCAGCCGCTCGGCGAGCGTGCGCAGTCCCGTGCCGTCCGGGGCGGCGGGATGCTCCTCGGCACCGTCGTTGCTCACCCGCAGCCGGACGCGCCCGTCCGTGATCCGGTAGTCGACCTCGGCGTGCCCGGCCCGGCTGTGCCGCAGCACGTTCGTGGTGGCCTCCCGCATCACCAGACCGAGGAGGTGCCGGGCGGAGTCCGTGAGGCCCGCGGCCACGGCGGCGGGTTCGAGGGTCATCTTCGCGTCGATGTCGGCCGCGGCCAGCACCCGGGTCGCGTTGCCGATCTCGTCGTCCAGGGACGTGCGACGGTACCCCTGCACCACGGCCCGGGTGTCGCTCAGGGCGTCCGCCGCCAGCCGCCGTATCTCCTTGATCTCCGCGGCGGCGCGCGCCGGGTCCGGCTCGACGAGCCGTGCCGCCAACTCGCTCTTCAGCGCGATCACTTGGAGGTGGTGGCCCTGGATGTCGTGCAGGTCGGCGGCGAACCGCAGCCGCTCCTCCTTGACCGCCAGCTCCGCCTCCAGCCGCCGCGCCTCGTCCAGCCGCCGTGCCGTGTCCCAGGCCCACAGCGGGCCGAGCGTCACCCAGGCCGTGAAGGCGACCAACCCGGCCGGGAACAGTGCGGCGTACGCCAGTTCCCCGTCTCCCTGGACCAGACTGACCAGACCACCTGGCAGCGGCGCGAGGGCGACGGCGCCGGCGATCAGCGGTCGCCTGCGGCGCGGCGGGAGGTATGTGGCGACGATCGCCACCACCAGGGCGGGCGCGATGGGCCAGAGCCCGTAGTTGCGCAGGGCAAGGGGGAAGGCCGCGAGAACGACTCCGGCTCCCACGGCGGCGATCAGCCGGCCCGGGGGAGGCCCGCCGGGGTGCGCGTCCGTCACCGGCAGGAGGGCCAGCCGCCGGTTCAGCAGGACGACGCTCGCCCACACCTCGACCGCCAGCGCGGCGGCGGCCGGGCCGCGCGCCCACAGCGGGACGTCACCGTCGAGGACCCACTCGCCGACGAAGAAGGCCAGGACACCCACGGTCATGCCCGGCACCGTCCACCACGTGTAGCGGCGGAAGCTCGTCAGCCCCGCCGCGTCACGATCGATCGCCCCGTCCCCCACCCGGTCATTGTGGCCCACGCCGCATGACAAATGTCATGCGGGAACGTGACAACGCCACGCGCACGAAGGGGGATTCGGCACTACTGGCGGACTGCTCCGCACAGCAGGTTGGAGATGTCACCGCAGCCCTTCACGACCAGGAGACTCCCCATGTCCAGCCCTGCCTCCCACCCGGCCGCCGACCGGCCGCACCCGGCCACGATGCTCAAGCGGCGCTGGCCCACGGCGCTGGCCGTCGCGGTCGTCGCCCTGAACGTGATCGCATCGGGCTCGCAGGACGTGGCCGACGCGGTCGGCGGCTTCGGTGAGATCCTGCCGCTGCTGCCCCTGATCTATCTGGTCGTCAACCAGATCGGCAGGCCGCAGGCCACCTGGCCGGTGCTCTGGGTCGGGCTGGTGGCCGTGTTCGCCCTCCCCTTCCAGGACGTGGTCGCCCCCTCGACGGTCCTCATCGCCCTGGCGCTGGTCCTCCTGGCCTGGGGGGCCGTCCGCGGAACGCCGCACGGGCGGGCCGCATTCGGCGTGCAGGCCGTGGGCACGCTCGTCTTCTGCGGGCTCGCTCTGGCCGGGCTGGCGGTGGATCCGGACCTTGGCCGCTATCTGCTGGCGGCCGGCTGGTTCTTCCACGGCGTGTGGGACTTCGTGCATCTCAGGCTCGACAAGGTCGTCTCCCGTACGTTCGCCGAGTGGTGCGGCGTCATCGACGTACTCGTCGCCGTCCAACTGCTCTTCCTGGTCTGACCTCAGGAGGAGCGGCGCGCCAGGTCCTCCAGGACGGCCACCGCCCGTTCGGCGTCCTCGGCCGGTACGAAGAGGTGGTCGTGGTGGAAGCCGGCGACCACGTTGCAGCTCAGGCCGGCGTCGGCGAGCGCCCGGGAGACCGCGGCGGTCAGGCCCACCGCCTCCAGTGCGGAGTGCACGCGAAGTGTGATCCAGCCCGCCAGGTAGTCGTAGGCCATCCCCGCCGCGTCGGCCTCCTCCTGCCGCGCCACCACGGTGAGGCCCTCCGGCTCGGCGACCGTGACCACCGGGGTGACCCCGGAGGGGACGCCGGCCTCGACCGTGGTGAACACATATCGGCCCGGATTCAGCTCCGGACGCATGCCGCTGAGCAGTGTCTGCAGGTCACGTTCACCAGCCATGATCGAGAGCGTAACGGCGGTCCCACACGTCCGCAGTTCCGGCCGCCGGACCGGGACGCGGCATACCGGAAGCGCCGAGTGGTCGAGATCGGCCGAGAAACGTCGGCATGAGGTCCGTAACCGTGCTGGGCCCCCGTACGTTGCCACCAGTGGTCTCTCTCGTCCGGCACGCCAACTCCGCGCACTGGGAGCTCTCTTGGACCCCGAAGGCACCTCCGACGCCCCTTGTTCCGGCCCCCTCTCCCGCCGCAGATTCCTCCAGGCCACCGCCACGGCCACGGCGCTCGCCACCGTGACCGCGCCGCCCGCGGCCGGCGACTCCGGTACGACCACGCTGTCCCTCACCGCCGCAACCGGCGGATCCGCGACCCTCGCCCCGTCCGGTGACCGACTGGTCGCCGAGGTCCAGAACATCCTCTGGTCCGTCCCGCGGCAGGGCGGCACCGCCGTCCCCCTCACCCCGCCCGGCCTCGAACCCACCCGCCCGCAGTTCTCGCCCGACGGCAGCCGCCTCGTCGTCTGCGCCTACCGCGGCGGAGGCTTCCACCTCTGGACGCTGCGGCCCGACGGCACCGGTCTGCGGCAGCTCACCGACGGACCGTGGGACGACCGGGGCCCGGCCTGGTCGCCGGACGGCACCCGGATCGCGTTCGCCTCCGAGCGCGGCGGCGACACCGTGACCGGCGCGCCGTACCGCATCTGGGTCGTGGACGTGCGCACCGGCGCGCTGACCCGGCTCACCGGGCGCCCCGGACAGCAGGGCCCCGGACAGGCCGCCCGCTGGGAGGACTTCGACCCGGCGTGGTCACCCGACGGGGAGCGCGTGCTGTTCGTGCGCGCCGGCGTCACCGCGACGGGCAGCCTTCGCGCGGCCACCGTCGCGTCGGTGGCCGCCGACGGCTCGGGCCCGGTCACCACCGAGCACACGGACGACTCCGGCGCCCAGCTCATGACCCCCGCCGTCTCGCCCGCCGGACGCCTGGCTTACCTGCGCACCACGCCCTCGCCCGCGGCCTCCTGCACCCTCGTGGTGGACCGGAAACCGGTCGCCGTGGCGGGCGACCTCCTCCCCGCACCGCCCCGCTGGACGCACGACGAGCGACTGCTCCTCAACATCGACGGCCACTTCCGTCTGCTCGACCCGAACGCGCCGGGCGACAGCGAGGAGATCCCGTTCACGGCCGCACTGCCCGTGCACCGCCCCCGCTACCGCGGCAAGGCGTACGACTTCGAGGGCGACGGCACCCGCCCCGTCCGCGCGCTGCATCTGCCCGCCCTGTCACCGGACGGCAGCCGGGTCGCCTTCGCCGCGCTCAACGCGCTGTGGATCGGCGGCACCACGGGCGGCCGCCCACCCCGCAAGGTCCTTCAAGTCCCCACCACGCGCTATGTGTCGGCGCCAGCCTGGACGCCCGATGGCACGGCGCTGGTGTACGCCGACGACCGTGACGGCCTGTTCGCCGTACGACGTCGTGACCTCGGCTCCGGCGAGGAGACCGTGCTCGCCGGGGGCGGCCGTGTCTTCCCCGCGCTCTCGCCCGACGGTACGCGGCTGGCCTGTCTGGACATGTCCGGCAACCTCGTGGTGCGCGACCTGCCCGACGGCGGCGAACAGGTCCTCGCCGCGCCGCTCGGCGCGGGCGGGCTGCCCGGCCGCCCCAGCTGGTCGCCGGACGGCCGGTATGTGGCGCTGTGCGACCGCAACCGCCTCAACCAGCGTTTCCGCGAGGGCTACAACCTCATCCGGGTCGTCGACACGACCACCAAAGCCGCCACCCTGCACGCCCTCGCCCCCCACACCTCCCTCTCCGACCGCTATGACTCCGGCCCCGTCTGGTCGCCGGACGGCCGCTGGATGGCGGTGGTCGCCGAGTCGGCGCTGTGGCTGCTGCCGGTACGGCCGGACGGCACCCCGGACGGCGAACCCCGCCGCCTCACCGACGAACCCGCCGACCACCCCTCCTGGTCCGCCGACGCCCGCACCCTGCTCCACCTCTCCGCAGGCACCCTGCGCCTGATCGACATCGGCACCGGCCGGAGCCGTACCGTCCGTATCCCGCTGGACCACCGCAGGCAGCGCCCGGCCGACACGGTCGTGCACGCGGGCCGCCTCTGGGACGGCACCGGCCCGGACGTCCGCGAGGACATCGACGTCGTGATCCGCGACGGCCGGATCGCGGAGGTGTCCCCGCACCGCACCGGCCGCCGCCCGGCCGCACGCCACATCGACGCGAGCGACCGCACGGTGATCCCGGGCCTGTGGGACGCGCACACCCACCCCTGGCAGTCCACGTACGGCGGACGGCAGACCGCGCTCCAACTCGCGTACGGCATCACGACGGCCGTCTCGCTGGGCGGCTTCGCCTACGAGCAGGCCCGCATCCGGGAGGCGGTCGCCGCCGGCGCCCTCGCCGGACCCAGGCTGCTGACCACCGGCGAACTGCTCGACGGGGCGCGGGTCGCCTACAGCATGGGCCGCGCCCACCGCACCGCCGAGGGGCTGCGCCGCTCGCTGGCACGCGGGGCCGCGCTGGACTGGGACTTCGTGAAGACGTACGTACGGGCTCCGGGCTGGGTGATGAAGGAGGCCGCGGAGTTCGGGCACGAGCGGCTCGGGGTGCGCAGCGGCAGTCACCTGTGTACGCCCGGTGTGCAGCTGGGCCAGGACCTGACGACCCATCTGCAGGCCACGCAGCGGTTGGAGTTCGGGCACGCGACCTCGGCCACGGGGCGGGCGTATCAGGACGTCGAGGAGATCTACACCGCCACCGACTTCCACCTCGTCGCCACGCCCTTAACGGCAGGGGCCCTCCTCGGCGCCGACCCCGCGCTCGCGGACGACCCGCGCGTCACCGCACTCATGCCGCCGTGGGACACGGCACAGGTCCGCCAGCAGGCCGGACAGCCGCCCTCCGCCGCCCAACTGGCCACGCTCGGACGGGAGATGGACGTCTACCGGCGGATCCTGGCGGGCGGCGGCCTGGTCGCCCTCGGCACGGACCAGCCGCTCGTCCCGGTCGGGCTGCATCTGCACCTGGCCCTGCGCGCACTGCACCGCGCCGGTCTGTCCCCGGCCGAAGCGCTGCGCACCGCCACGCTGCTGCCCGCGCGCGTCTTCGGCGCCGACGCCGACCTGGGCACCGTGGAGGAGGGCAAGCTCGCCGATCTCACGGTCGTGGACGGCGATCCGTTCACCGACTTCGCGACGCTGATCCGTACGGTGGCGGTCCTGCGCGGCGGCGTCCTGTTCGAGCAGGCGGAGCTGGTCGACGCCTTCGACGCCGCTGTCGAAGGGCGGGCGGAGTGGCTGGAGGTGAGCCGCCTCATGCGCCGGGAGGGCTGCTGTGACCTGTGAGCCGGTCATGGTCCACACACACTTCCTGGGACATCTGCGCAGGAGCATCACTTGGGCTGCACACAGCCCGTCCAAAGCCTCGTTAGCGTTACTGGCCGTTCGACCCTTTATACGAATGTGACCAAGCCGCGGCCGGACGGGCCGAGGCGCAGCAACCCAGAAAGACCGCAGATGGACTACTGCTCCTCGTGCCGTCGGCATCTCAACGGGGCCCTCGTGTGCCCCGGGTGCGGCGCCTACGCCCCGGACATCGCTCCCTCCGCGGTCGCGGGTCCCGCCGTGTCGGTGACGCCCGGCGCGGCCGCCACCGGGACACCGGCGTGGGAGCCACCCGCCGACGACGCCTGGTACGACGGCTACTTCCGGGACGAGTCGGCGCCGTCGGCCGGCGCCGACGAGGCGGCTCCCGCCGAGCCGTCCGCCGATCTGGAGGGCGTACCCGTCGCCCCGGAGGGCAGGGCGGCACGGCGTCGCCAGCGGGCCCGCTGGAAGAAGAACCAGCGCCGGGCCGTGGTCGCGACCGCCGTGGCGCTGGTCGGCGGCGGACTGACCGTCTCGGCGATGAACCGGGGGTCCGTGGACAAGGCCCAGGCGGCCACCGCCCCGGAACGGCCGAACGTGGGGCTGCCGCAACAGAAGTCGGAGCTCACCCGTCCGGCGTCCACGCCGCCGGACGCCCACAAGACCTCGCGCACCGACACTCCGACGTCGCATCCTTCCCCGACCGAGGCCGGGCGCCGGGAGGCCGACACCGTGCCGCGCGCCACGCGGCAGTTCACCCGACCGGACGCGGCCGGCACTCCGCTTCCGACGGCTACGACGGCCCCGCAGGCGCAGACCGGCGCCTCGACGTCCGGCGGAACGAACACGGGCGACAGCGGCGGCACGTCGTCCGGGCAGCAGCAGACGGCGACCCCCACCCCCACGCCGACCGACGACTCGGACTCGGCGACGCCCCCCTCGCAGACGAGCCCCGCACCCGAGGAGACCTCGCCGGCGCAGCTCTGCGTGCTCAACGTCCTCTGCCTCGGCTGACCACGCGAGCGCGGCCCACCTGAGATCACCGTCACCCTCCCGCATCGCCACAAGATCCCGTCGATGCGGTCATGCTGGAAGAAGCCGGACGCCGTTCCCTGACGGAGTCCGGCTCCGGCAGAGCAGGACGACGCCCTCAGGAAGGAAGACTTTCCATGGTCGAGCAGGACGAGCGCTTCGATGTCGTGGTCCTCGGCGCGGGCCCGGGCGGTTACGTCGCCGCCATCCGCGCCGCCCAGCTGGGCAAGCGGGTGGCGGTCGTGGAGGAGAAGTACTGGGGCGGCGTCTGCCTGAACGTGGGCTGCATTCCCAGCAAGGCCCTGCTGCGCAACGCCGAACTGGCGCACATCTTCACCCGCGAGGCGAAGACCTTCGGCATCAAGGTGGACGGGCAGGTCAGCTTCGACTACGGCGAGGCGTTCCGCCGCAGCCGCAAGGTCGCCGACGGCCGGGTCAAGGGCGTCCACTACCTGATGAAGAAGAACAAGATCACCGAGTACGACGGCCGCGGCACCTTCCTCGACCCGCACACCCTCCAGGTCACCGACTACGAGGGCAACACCCGCACCATCGGCTTCGACCACTGCATCATCGCCACCGGCGCCACACCGAAGCTGCTGCCCGGCACCCGGCGCAGCGCGCGCGTGGTGACGTTCGAGGAGCAGATCCTGGCCGAGGAACTGCCGGGCTCGATCGTCATCGCGGGCGCCGGCGCGATCGGCGTCGAGTTCGCGTACGTTCTCCACAACTACGGTGTGAAGGTCACCATCGTCGAGTTCCTGGACCGGATGACCCCGCTGGAGGACGCCGAGGTCTCCGCCGAACTCGCCAAGCAGTACCGCCGGTTGGGCATCGACGTGATGACGGCCACCCGTGTCGACGCCATCGACGAGTCCGGCCCGCAGGTCCGCGTCACCGTCACCGCCAAGGACGGCTCGCAGCAGGTCCTGGAGGCCGACAAGGTGCTGCAGGCGATCGGCTTCCAGCCGAACGTCGAGGGATACGGCCTGGACAAGACCGGCGTGACCGTCACCGAGCGCGGCGCGATCGACGTCGACGGCCGCTGCCGTACCTCCGTGCCGCACATCTTCGCCATCGGTGACGTGACGGCGAAGCTGATGCTCGCGCATGCCGCCGAGGCGATGGGCATCGTCGCCGCCGAGACCATCGCGGACGCCGAGACGATGGAGCTGGACTACGCGATGATCCCGCGCGCCACCTACTGCCAGCCGCAGATCGCCAGCTTCGGCTACACCGAGGCCCAGGCCCGGGAGCTGGGTTACGACGTGCAGGTGGCGAAGTTCCCCTTCACCGCGAACGGCAAGTCGCACGGCCTGGGCGATGCCACCGGTTTCGTGAAGCTGATCAGCGATGCGAAGTACGGCGAACTGATCGGCGGCCACCTCATCGGCCCGGACGTCACCGAGTTGCTGCCCGAGCTGACCCTGGCCCAGCAGTGGGACCTCACCGTCCATGAGGTCGCCCGCAACGTCCACGCCCACCCGACCCTCGGCGAGGCGGTGAAGGAAGCGGTCCACGGCCTCGCGGGCCACATGATCAACTTCTGACGCCGACTGCGTTGGCTCGCGCGCCGAGTCAGCCGTCGAGCCACCAGCGGGCCGCCGCCCAGGCGAACACGTAACCGAAGCTGTTGACCGCCCAGTGCAGGGCCATCGGTGCCAACAGGCTGCCGGAGCGGCGGCGCAGTTCGCACAGGACGACCCCGGCGGCGGCCGTGGCCGCGATCGCCACGGCGACCGTCGGTACGACGCCCGCCGGGCCGTCGCCGAAGACCGAGCCGACTGCGGCGTTGGAGCGGTTGAGGCCGCGGGACGGCAGCAGGTGCCACAGCCCGAACAGCAGCGACGACACGGCGGTGGCCCATGCCGTTCCGTGCCGGCGCCGGATCATCGCCCACAACACACCACGGAAGGCGGTCTCCTCCAGCAGCACGGTCCCGAACGGCACCCGCACCAGCGTGACCCACAGCACCTGCCCCACGGACAGGTCCGCCGCCCTGGAGTCCTCGAACGCCTCCCGCCCGGCCGGAACGGCGAGGAGAAGCAGCAGGACCAGGAGCACGATCCCCGCCAGGACGGGAGCCCACCGCAGCCCCCGGCGCAGCCCCGCCCCGTCGAGCCCCAGGTCGGCCCGGGTGAGACCGTCCCATCTGGCGATGAGCAGCAGTACGGCCGTCGCGGTCACACACACGACCACATACATGCCGGGGCTGCGCGCGAGCCAGTTGTTCAGCAGGTTCGCGGCGGCGAGAACGACGACGGCACATACGATCGGCCGACACCGGGCAGCGGTCATGGGCCTGCCTTGATCGTCTTCATCGTCAGGTGGGAGTCGATGCGCAGCACGCAGGAGATACCGCTGAGCTTCTCGGTGAGGAAGGCCTCGTACGCCGCATGGTCGGCGACGGCGACCCGGATGAAGTAGTCGGGGCGGCCGTACATACGGCGGAACTCGATGACCTCGTCGTAGGAGGCCACGGTGTCCTCGAAGTCCAGGAACGTCTTGCGGTCGTTGGCGCTCACCTCGACGTCGATGAGGACTTCCAGACCCTGCCCCAGGGCTTCGGGATCGATGACGGCCCGATATCCGCTGATGACACCGGCCTCCTCCAGCCGCTTGACCCGGCGCAGGCAGGGCGGAGGCGTCAGACCGACCCGCTTGGCCAGCTCCACGTTCGTCAACCGACCGTCCTGACGCAGGTGGAACAAAATTTCCCGATCAGTCGCATCAATGCTTATTTCATTGCCCATTTCTCGATCTTAGAGCCATGAATGGCAACCAAATAAGGCGCCACCTTTCCTAAAATTTCCCCATGGGTATACGCACTGCACCCTCCGAGGCCCGTGCCGCCTTCGAGGACTCCGCTGCCGTGGGCCTGGGATTCGTCCCGCTCGGCATCGCCTTCGGGGCGCTCGTCACCCAGTCGGGTCTCGACTGGTGGTGGGCGAGCCTGTCCAGCGGGCTGATCTTCGGCGGATCGTTCGAGTTCCTGCTCATCGGCCTCGTCACCGCCGGCGCACCGCTGGCGACGATCGCCGTGTCAGCGCTCCTGGTGAACCTCCGGCACGTCTTCTACGGGCTGTCCTTCCCCCTGCGCCGGGTCACGAGCCGCCTCGGCAGGACGTACAGCACGTTCGCGCTCTGCGACGAGGCATACGCCCTGACCGCCGGGGAACAGGCCCGCTCCTGGTCCGGCCGGCGCATCCTCTGGCTTCAGTCCCTTCTCCACTTGTACTGGGCAGGGGGCGCCACCGTCGGCGCCCTGCTCGGCTCCCTCATTCCGGACGGCGTCACCGGCCTGGACTTCGCGCTGACAGCCCTGTTCACCGTCCTGGCCCTCGACGCCGTCCGGCACCGGCGCGGCGATCTGCCGACCCCGCTGCTCGCCCTCCTCAGCGCCCTCACCGCCCGCCTTCTCCTTCCCGGCCAGCTGCTCCTGGCGGCCTTCACCCTGTTCCTCGCCGGGCTCCTGGCCCGGCACCTCGCGACTGCCCGGAAGCCGAGCCATGCCTGACACCCGTTACGCCGTCGCCGCGGTGGCCGTCGCCGCCGTCGTCACCTGGGCCCTGCGCGCCCTGCCCTTCGCCGCCCTCGCCCCGCTGCGCGCGAGCACCACCGTGCGGTACCTCGCCACCCGGATGCCCGCGGGCGTCATGGTGATCCTCGTCGTCTACTGCCTGCGCGACCTGCCGCTGACCCAACCCCGCGCCCTCGCCCCGCTGCCGGCCCTGACCGTCACCGTCGGCCTGCACCTGTGGCGCCGCAACGCACTGTTGAGCATCCTCGGGGGTACGGCCCTGCACGTGGCATTGACCAGCACGGTGTTCGCCCGCTGAGGGCGCCGTGTCCACAGGGAGTCCCCGAGGAAGGCAGGATCCCCATGCCGGCCAGGAACCTCACCGTCAACCGTTCGGCCCTCACCCACCGCCTTGCCTACGCCCTGCGCCACCCCGACCGCGTGCCCCGCCATCTGGCCCGCACCGCCCGGGACATGTGGCTGCGCCGCCGACACCCGGACCACGTCTCCTACTACCGCGCCGTGATGCGCTCCGACAGCCGCGCGGACCCGGATGCCGCGGTCGGCAGCCACAGCCGCGAGCGCTGGCTGGCGCTCGGGGCGATGCAGTTCGACTACCTCGTCGGCCACGGCCTGCGGCCCGGGCACCGGATGCTGGAGATCGGCTGCGGCAACCTGCGCGGCGGCTGGCGGTTCATCCGCCACCTCGACCCCGGTCACTACTACGGCATCGACATCTCGCCCGACATCCTCTTCGCCGCACAGGACACCGTCGTGGACATGGGCCTGCAGCAGCGGCTCCCCACGCTGACCCCGGTGCGCGACCTGACGCTGCGGTTCCTGCCCGACGCGCACTTCGACGTCGTACACGCACACAGCGTCTTCTCGCACTCGCCGCTCCCGGTGATCGAGGAGTGCCTGGCCAACGTCGGCCGGGTGCTCGCCCCGGGCGGCTGGTTCGACTTCACCTTCGATCGCACCGAGGGGGAGGAACACCACGTCCTGCGGGAGGACTTCTACTACCGCACCGAGACCCTCGTGGCACTGGCTGAGAAACACGGCTTGCGGGCCCGCTTCATGACGGACTGGGAGGAACTGCCGCACGGCCAGTCGAAGATCCGGGTCACCCACGCGGTGTGAACGGAGTCCCCAACCGATTCCCCGTCAGTAACGCATCCAGTACCGGCCAGTAGGTCATCTGTCCCGGACTATTGACTCGGCATGCGGTAGTGGCCATTCTCGTCGCACATATTGCGAGGTCATGACAAGCCGACCCCGCGATCCCGCCGACCGAGGGACATGGGCCGTGACCAGTGCCGGACGCCCGTACCGCAGACGCAAGAACGTCACCGTTGTGTCGCTCCTCCTCCTCGTGCTGTCCGTCGCCCTGGGCCCGACCCCCAGCTCGGCGGCCGGAACCGACTGGTGGGAGCCGACCGCACGCCCCGCCCCGGACTCCCGGATCAATGTCACGGGCGAGCCCTTCACCGGCACCAACGCCAAGGGCGAGGTCCGCGGCTTCGTCGACGCGCACGACCACATCTTCTCCAACGAGGCCTTCGGCGGCCGTCTGATCTGCGGAAAGCCGTTCTCCGAGCAGGGCGTCGCCGACGCCCTCAAGGACTGCCCCGAGCACTACCCCGACGGCTCGCTCGCGATCTTCGACTTCATCACCAACGGCGGTGACGGCAAGCACGATCCCGTCGGCTGGCCCACCTTCAAGGACTGGCCCGCGCACGACTCGCTGACGCACCAGCAGAACTACTACGCCTGGGTGGAGCGGGCCTGGCGCGGCGGCCAGCGGGTGCTGGTCAACGACCTCGTCACCAACGGCGTGATCTGCTCCGTGTACTTCTTCAAGGACCGCAGCTGCGACGAGATGACGTCGATCCGCCTCCAGGCGAAGCTGACGTACGACATGCAGGCCTTCATCGACAAGATGTACGGCGGCACCGGCAAGGGCTGGTTCCGGATCGTCACCGACAGCGCGCAGGCCCGTGAGGTCATCGAGCAGGGCAAACTGGCCGTCATCCTCGGTGTCGAGACCTCCGAGCCGTTCGGCTGCAAGCAGATCCTCGACATCCCGCAGTGCGGCAAGGAGGACATCGACAAGGGCCTGGACGAGCTGTACGCGCTGGGCGTGCGCAGCATGTTCCTGTGCCACAAGTTCGACAACGCCCTGTGCGGGGTCCGCTTCGACTCGGGCACCCTCGGAACGGCCATCAACGTCGGCCAGTTCCTGTCCACCGGCACCTTCTGGAAGACGGAGACGTGCAAGGGCCCGCAGCACGACAACCCCATCGGCAACGCCTCGGCAGCCGAAGCCGAGGAGGAGCTCCCGGCGGGCGTGGAGGTCCCCTCGTACGGCTCGGACGCCCAGTGCAACGTCCGCGGGCTCACCGAACTCGGTGAGTACGCCGTACGCGGCATGATGAAACGCAAGATGATGCTCGAGATCGACCACATGAGCGTCAAGGCCACCGGCCGCGCGCTCGACATCTTCGAGGCCGAGTCCTACCCCGGGGTACTCTCCTCGCACAGCTGGATGGACCTGAACTGGACCGAACGGGTCTACGGCCTCGGCGGCTTCATCGCCCAGTACATGCACGGCTCCGAGGGCTTCGTCGCGGAGGCCAAGCGCACCGAGGCCCTGCGCGACAAGTACGGCGTGGGCTACGGCTACGGCACCGACATGAACGGCGTCGGCGGCTGGCCGGGACCGCGCGGAGCTGACGCCCCCAACAAGGTGACGTACCCCTTCAAGAGCGTCGACGGCGGCTCCGTCATCGACCGGCAGACCACCGGCGAGCGCACCTGGGACCTGAACACCGACGGCGCCGCCCACTACGGCCTCGTCCCGGACTGGATCGAGGACATCCGCCGCGTCGGCGGCCAGGACACGGTGGACGACCTCTTCCGGGGCGCCGAGTCCTACCTCGACACCTGGGCGGCCTCCGAGAACCACAAGGCCGGCGTCAATCTCGCGCGCGGCTCCACCGCCTCGGCGAGCTCGTCGGAGTGGAGCCTGTTCACGAGCTACCAGCCGCAGCGCGCCGTCGACGGCGACGGCGGCACCCGCTGGGCGAGCGACTGGAGCGACGACCAGTGGTACCGGCTCGACCTCGGGTCCACACAGCTGGTCAAGCGGGTCACCCTCGACTGGGAGCGCGCCTACGGCAAGGCGTACCGCATCGAGCTCTCCACCGACGGCGCGAACTGGAAGACCGTCTGGTCCACGACCTCCGGCGACGGCGGCCTGGACACGGCCAGGTTCACCGGCACGCCGGCCAGATACGTCCGCATCCAGGGGCTGGACCGCGGGACCGACTGGGGCTACTCCCTCTACGAGGTCGGCGTCCACAGCAGCTGACACCCACGAGAGGGGCTCCATGGCACGGTTGCCGTCCGCCGAGCGGCGGCGACAGCTCACCGAGGCGGCCATCAGGGCGATGGCCCGGGACGGCGTCCCCAGGACGACGACCCGGTCCATCGCCGCCGAGGCGGGCGTCTCGCTGAGCGTCTTCCACTACTGCTTCGACTCCAAGCAGGAGCTGATCGAGTCCGTCATCACCACCATCACCGAGCACTACGTGACGCTGGTCAAGGAGGCGATACGGCCCCGGGACACCCTCGAGGAGACCATCCGGGCCGGCTTCCAGGCGTACTGGGACCACGTGCGCGCCCACCCCGACGAGCACATGCTCACCTACGAGCTGACCCAGTACGCCCTGCGCCAGCCCGGATTCGAGCATCTGGCCAGACGGCAGTACGAGCTGTACGCCGAGACGTACGCCGACCTCATCGACCAGGTGCGGCAGACCATGGGCCTGCGACTGCGCGTGCCCGCCCCCGTCCTGGCCCGCTACCTGGCCGCCATGACCGACGGGCTGACCCTCAACCACCTCGTGCTCGGCGACGAAGGCGCCTGGAACGACGTCCTCGACACGGTCGTCACGCACATCGCCGGGCTGGTCGGCGAGACCTGACGGGACCGGACGGGGGATGTCACCCGCGTACCGCGGCCCGGTCAGCGCCCGGTCGCGTGGTGTCCCGTCTGAAGAGCCACCCCATCTTCGGCTCCATCACGAAACGCAGGAGGCGCCGGACTGGCGGGGTGCACAGCAGGGTCACGATCACCGCGGCGACGACGGTCACGACGATCGCGCCGAGCGGCTCGCGGATCCAGGCTGGGTCGTACCAGCCCCAGAACTTGGAGCCCTGGGCGACGAAGCCGTGCAGCAGATAGCCGTAGAGCGTGCCCGCGCCCAGCACGGTGCACCACATCCGCCGCCCGGGCACCCAGGCGAGGAAACAGGCCACCAGGACCAGCGAGCAGCCGAACAGGACCGGCGTCATCACGACCCCGTACCAGGCGGGCGCGCCCAGCGCCTCGGCACTGTCGCGGTGGTAGAACCAGCCGCCCGTCATCCGCGGCACCGCCCAGTACGCCACCACGAACGCGCACGCGAACACCGGCACGGCCGCGATCCGCACCGCGCGGCGCCGGACCAGCCGGAAGTGCTCCGGCTTCAGGGACAGACCCAGCACGAAGTAGGGCAGGAACTGCAGGGTGCGCTGCAGGTCGAGGTCCTTGCCGATGGACGACGACAAGGTGGCCAGCACCGCCAGCGCGAGCGCGAGCGGCAGCGGCGCCCGGACCCGGCGCCACAGGGGAGTGGTCAGCCGCCACAGGAACAGCGCCGCCAGGAACCACGTCAGATACAGCGGGTCCAGCAGGCTGATCGGGCGGTCCGGCTCCTGGTCGGTCCACCTGGTGAAGAGGGTGTACGCCGTCTCGAAGATCACATACGGGATGACGAGGCCGGTGACCAGGCGTTTGAGGTGTTCCGGGCGGCCGTCGAAGCCGCGCGAGAAGTAGCCGGAGATGACGACGAAGGCCGGCATGTGGAAGGCGTACACGAGCATGTACATGGCCGTGACGGCCCGGCTGCCGTCCCGCAGCGGCTCCCACGCGTGTCCCACCGCCACCAGCACGATCGCCGCGTACTTGGCGTTGTCGAAGAACGCGTCCCGCTGCTTCGAAGGCCCAGGTGGGGCGGTCATGGCGCGAGCGGGCGCGGTCTGTACGGCCTGGCTCACCACACGGCCCCCTGGGCACCACGCGGGAAGCCCACGCGATCGCGTGCGGGTCTGACCGAAGCGACGGCTGTACGGATGTGCTGAGACATCCCACGCGCCTCACCACTTCCGGACGGCCTAAACCTCGCCCGGTGGTGATCCACACGGGAGGGTGCGCAGACAGGGCCGTAGGGGTGTGGTCGTAACCCGTGTGAACGCTCCGAATGGTGCGTCCGGGACGCATGGCTGACGGTGGATCACGTCAAGGCCTGGCTCCAGTGGTGATGAAGCGTCAGCCGCCCAGGCCATGACGGGAGGATTCACCTATGCGCTCTGTTCGCATGCTGCTCGCCACCGCGACGGCCACGGCCGCACTGGCGATCACACCCGCCGCCTATGCCATCACGGCGGGTGACTGGGACCAGGAAGACTCGTCTTCCCACAGCAAGAAGCACGACGAAGACTCCGACAAGGAACACGGCAAGGATCACGGCAAGGAGCACGGCAAGGAAAGCAGGCACGACGAGCCCCGCGGCGGAGTTCACACGGGTGGCGGAGCGCTGGCCCTGGTGAACAACGAGGACGACTGGGGCGGCGGCCAGGGCAAGGACGACTGGGGCGGTGGTCACGGCAAGGACGACTCGTGGAAGGGCGACCATGAGGAGGACTCATGGGGCGGCGACCACGGCAAGGAGTCCTGGGGCGACGACCACGGCAAGCCGCACGGCGGGATGCACACCGGAGGCGGCGGCCTCGCCGACCCGGCGGGTGTCACCGCGGGCGGCCTGGCCGCGCTGGCGGTCGCGGGCACCGGCATGTACGCCCTGCGGCGCAAGAAGGCCTCAGGAACCGTCGCCTGACCGATGCCCGACGACATAGCCGCTGAGGCCGCCGCACGTGCGCCGCGCGTCGCGGCGGCCCCGCTCCGTCGTCCCCCTGCCGTGTCCGCTCCCGTCCTTTCCCCTGCCGTGTCCGCTGCCACGCCCGAATGAGGTGGTGCCCGATGGCCGACGGCCGTCCCTCGTCCCCCGATGTCGACCCGGTCCCTTCTGACGACGGTTCCGCGCCCTCACGGCGGATAAGGCGTACGGCTGTGACGACGTTCTGGAGCGTGGTCGCCGCCGTCGTGCTGGTGGTGACTCTGCCCGACGGCCGCAGTGAGGCGCCCGAGGCCCACCGCGCACCCCACGCTCCACCGGCGGTCGAGTCGTCCCTTCCGGCGGCCGAGCCGTCCCCGTCCGCGCCGCGAGCCGTGGGCAAACACCTGCCGAGGTCCCGGCCGATCCGCCTGCTCATCCCCGAGATCTCGGTCAACGCACCCTTCACCGACCTCGCCATCGGCCCCTCGGGCCAGCTCGAACCCCCACCGGCGCACGACATCAACCTCGTCGGCTGGTACGCCAAGGGAGCCTCTCCCGGTGAGAGGGGCACCTCGGTCATCGCCGGGCACGTGGACACGGCGACGTCCGCCGCGGTGTTCGCGAGACTCAGCGAGCTGGAGAAGGGGGACGACTTCCAGGTGGTGCGAGCGGACGGGCGCAGGGCGTCCTTCGTGGTCGACAGCGTGGAGCAGTTCGACAAGGACACCTTCCCGAGCAAGCGGGTCTACGGCGACACCCCCGATGCCCAGGTCCGGCTGATCACCTGCGCCGGGGACTACGACCGCCGGGCCAGGGACTACACCGCGAACCTGGTCGTCTTCGCCCACCTCGCCTGACCCTCCGGCCGGCCGCGGCCCCGGGCTCCTTCCCGAACCGCCGCACTCCGCGCTGACCTCGTGTCCTACAGTGACTGCGACCAGTTCCGGTGACTGAACCTGTGAGGTAGTCGCGAACCATGCCGACCGAGACGTTTGAGTTCCAGGTAGAGGCCCGTCAGCTGCTCCAGCTGATGATCCACTCGGTCTACTCGAACAAGGATGTCTTCCTGCGCGAGCTCGTCTCCAACGCCTCCGACGCGCTCGACAAGCTCCGCCTCGAAAAGCTGCGGGACGACACGCTCGACGCCGACGTGACCGATCTGCACATCGAGATCGACATCGACAAGGACGCCCGCACCCTCACGGTGCGCGACAACGGCATCGGGATGTCGTACGACGAGGTCGGGCAGCTCATCGGCACCATCGCCAACTCGGGGACGGCCACGTTCCTGAAGGAATTGCGGGAAGCCCAGGACGCCGCCGGGGCCGAGGGGCTCATCGGCCAGTTCGGCGTCGGCTTCTACTCCGGCTTCATGGTGGCGGACGAGGTGACGCTGGTGACCCGGCGCGCCGGGGAGAGCAAGGGGACCCGCTGGACCTCGCGCGGGGAGGCCACGTACACGCTGGAGACCGTCGACGACGCGCCGCAGGGCACGTCCGTCACGCTCCACCTCAAGCCCGCCGACCCCGAGAACCAGCTCCACGACTACACCTCCCCGTGGACGATCAGGGAGATCGTCAAGCGCTACTCGGACTTCATCACCTGGCCGATCCGGATGGTCCCGGAGGCGGGCGACGGCGACAACGCGCCCGAACCCGAGACACTGAACTCGATGAAGGCCCTGTGGGCGCGTTCGCGTGACGAGGTGTCCGACGACGAGTACCACGAGCTGTACAAGCACATCAGCCACGACTGGCGTGAGCCGCTGGAGACCATCCGGCTGCAGGCGGAGGGCACCTTCGAGTACCAGTCGCTGCTCTTCATCCCCTCGCACGCCCCGCACGACCTGTTCACGCGGGACTTCAAGCGCGGCGTCCAGCTCTATGTGAAGCGCGTCTTCATCATGGACGACTGCGAGGCGCTGCTGCCGCCGTACCTGCGCTTCGTGAAGGGCGTCGTCGACGCCGCCGACCTCTCGCTCAACGTCTCCCGCGAGATCCTGCAGCAGGACCGGCACATCCGGATGATGCAGCGCCGGCTGACGAAGAAGGTCCTGTCCACGGTCAAGGAGATCATGACCAAGGACAAGGACCGCTACGGCACGTTCTGGCGGGAGTTCGGCACCGTCCTCAAGGAGGGCCTGGTCACCGACTCCGAGAACCGCGAGGCCATCCTCGCCGTCGCCTCGTTCGCGACCACGCACGCCGAGGACGAGCCGACCACGCTCGCGCAGTACGTGGAGCGGATGAAGGACGGCCAGGACGACATCTACTACATCACCGGCGAGTCCCGGCAGAGCATCGAGAACTCCCCGCACATGGAGGCGTTCCGGGACAAGGGCATCGAGGTCCTGCTGCTCACCGACCCCGTCGACGAGGTGTGGGTCGACACCGTGGGTGAGTACGAGGGCAAGAAGCTGCGGTCCGTCGCCAAGGGCGAGATCGACCTGGGGGCCGAGGGGGACGAGAAGGCCGACGGGGAGCGGGAGAAGCAGGCCGAGGAGTATGCCGGTCTGCTCGGCTGGATGCGGGAGCAGCTGGACGAGGACATCAAGGAAGTACGCCTGTCGACGCGGCTCACCGTCTCCCCGGCCTGCGTCGTCTCGGACGCGCACGATCTGACCCCGGCCCTGGAGAACATGTACCGGGCGATGGGCCAGGAGGTGCCGCGCACCAAGCGGATCCTGGAGCTCAACCCCGACCACCTGCTGGTCAAGGGCCTTCACCAGGCGTACAAGGAGCGCGAGGACCGCACAGGACTCGCCGAGTCCGCGGAGCTGCTCCACACGCTGGCGGTGCTCGCCGAGGGCGGCCAGCCCAAGGACCCCGCCCGGTTCGTGAAGCTGGTGGCGGACCGGCTGGAGCAGACCCTCTAGCCGGTGCTGTAGGCCATCCGGGCGTGAGCGCGGGCCATTGTCAGTGGCCCGCGCTAGCTTCCCAGTAGTCGGTCTCTGGGCCCCGTCCTGGGAGGAATCATGGCCTCGCGTCTCAACCCCTACATCACATTCGCCGGCGACGCCCGGCAGGCGATGGAGTTCTACAAGGAAGTCTTCGGCGGCACGCTGACGCTCAACACCTACGGCGAGTTCGGCCAGCAGGACACCCCCATGGCCGACAACATCATGCATGGCATGCTGGAGACCTCCAGCGGCTTCACCCTCATGGGCGCCGACACCCCGATGGGCGACCACAAGCCGGGCAACAACATCGCGGTCAGTCTGAGCGGGGACGACGACGCCGAACTGCGCGGCTACTGGGAGAAGCTGTCCGCCGACGCCACGGTCACCGTGCCGCTGGACAAGCAGATGTGGGGAGACGTCTTCGGCATGTGTACGGACCGCTTCGGCATCACCTGGATGGTCAACATCGCCGGCCAGGGCGGCTGAGAGCGGGCCGAGTCGGAGGAGGGCGAGGCGGATGCGGCGGTCGAGGTGGTCACCGCCGCATCCGGGCGTTACGGGCCAGGTCCGTGGTCAGGCCGTGGTCAGGCCGTGGTCAGTTCATAGAAGCCCCTGCCGAAGGTCGCGGCCACCAGGCGGTGGTGCCCGGCGTCGTACTCGATGTCGTCGACCGGTACCTGTGGCATGCCGCGGCCGAGGCGCAGCCAGTGCCCGCCGCCCTTGGCGCTGGTGAAGACGCCCTGGTCGGTGCCGATGTAGAGGGTGCCGCCGCGGGCGACGACCAGGTCGTTGACGGGCGCGGCCGGGAGGTTGCCCGACAGGTTCCGCCAGTGCCGGCCGCCGTCCGTGCTGCCGTACACGTGGGCCAGTGGGGAGCCCGAGCGGTAGCCGGAGTGGGTGGTCCAGACGCGGTCGGGGTTCTTCGGGTCGACGACCACCCGGGTCACCCAGGGCAGACCCTCGGCCACCTTAGTCCAGGTCGCCCCGAGGTCCCTCGTGACCCAGACGCGGCCGTCGTCCGTGCCGACGTAGACGGTGCGCCCGTCAGCCGCCGGGGCGATCGAGGTGATCGTGCCGTAGTTGGTGTAGATCGGGTCGGGGCCCGGGCCGCCGCTCAGGTCGGAGCTGATGGGCTGCCAGGTCGCGCCGCCGTCCGTGGAGCGGTTCAGCACCTCCGAGCCGTAGTAGAGGATCTTCGGGTCCCGCGGGTCGAAGACCACCGGCGTGAACCAGTTCCGGCGCTTGTACGTCGTCCGGTCCGCGAAGTACGTGAGCGTGTCCCCGCCGTCGGTGGAGCTGAAGCAGTTGCCGTACTGGTAGCAGGCGAAGACGTTGCTCACGTCCGTGGGGTTGATGAGGTTCTCCTCGCCGTCACCGCCGAGGTACTCGTTGAACCTCTCCCCGCCCCAGGACCGCAGCGAGCCGTTGTCCTGGGCGCCGCCCGAGATCCGGGTGACGTCCTGCGGGCTGATCGCCGCGCTGTAGAGCTGGGTGTAGGGCTGGTGGCGGGACTTGACCCAGCCGCCGTCGCCGTTCGCGTCGGAGCGGTAGACGCCGCCGTCGTTGCCGAGGTAGACGCGGCCCGGGCGGCGCGGGTCCCACACCATGGCGTGCTGGTCGACGTGCATGCTGGTGTCGTCGGCCGTCCAGGTGCCGCCGCCGTCCTTCGTGGTCATCAGGGGCACGCCCGCCACGTGGACGTGCTCGCTGTCCCGGGGGTCGATCCACACCTTGCCGAACCACCAGCCGAAGCTGGACTGCGAGCCCGTGAGGGTGTCATTGGCGGGGGTCCGGGTCCAGGTGCCGCCGCCGTCGGCCGAGGCGTAGAAGCCCTCGAAGGGGCCGCTGGTCCTGTTGACGATCGCGTAGAGCTTCTCGCCCGCGACCGCGAGGCCGATGCGTCCCACGTCCGGGCCGGCCGCGGGCAGCCCGCCGCCGAGCCGCTGCCAGGTCTCTCCGTCGTCCGTGCTGCGGAAGACACCCGAGCCGACACCGCCGTACGTCCGCAGTTCGGGTGTCCTGCGGTGGTCCCACAGCACGGCGTAGAGCCGGTCGCCGTCGAGGACGATCTCGGTGGCGCCGGTGAACTCGTTGGCGCCGGCGAGGATCCGCTCCCAGGTGGTGCCGCCGTCCTCCGAGCGGTACACGCCTCGGTCACCGCCGCCGTTGTAGAGCGAGCCGGCGGCTGCCACGTAGATGCGGCGCGGGTTCGCGGGGTCCACGGTGATGGCGCTGATCGCGCCGGAGTCACGCAGACCGATCGGCTTCCAGGTGCGGCCGCCGTCCCGGCTCCGGTACAGCCCCGTCCCTTCGTAGGTGATGCTCCCGCCGCCCGGATTGGGCTCACCGGTGCCGACATACAGCGTTCCGTCGGGGGCGGTGGCCACCGCGCCCATGGCCTGCGTCCAGCTGTCGGGCCACACCGAGTGGAACGTCGCCCCGGCGTCGGTGCTGCGCCACAGCCCGCCGCTCGCCGCCGCGGCGTACAGGGTGTCGGCGCGTTTCGGGTCGAGCGCGAGGGAGACGACCCGCCCGCCGATGTTCGTGGGCCCGACGCTCCTCCAGCGCCCGCCGACGGTCGGCAGTTCACGGGCCTGGGCGGCGGCGAGGTCATGGGCGTGACGCGGAAGCGACTCGCCCGGCAGGGTCTTCTGCAGGTAGCGGTACTCCGCTGGGGCGGACGGCCCACGGACCGGCCGGTACACATCGGACGGGCCGGGCGGCGCGGCCGACCCGGACGGCGGGGTCGGCGCGGCGGCCGCGGGTGCCGCGAGTAACGCGGCTCCCGTGACTGCGGCGAGAACCAGAGACAGCAGACCTCTGCCCATGAAGCCCCTTCCATCGTCATGGCCATCTCAAGCGGCAATGACGTTACGAGAGAAGCGAGTTGAGCAGAAGGGTGCGCGATCGTCGCCCTGGGAGCGATTGGAATCGCCGACACTGGTGAGTTCCGGCCCTCTGTTGACGTAATCACCCACGGTGGTAGCTACAGGGCGTAAACCCCCGGAAGGAAGGGAAGGGAGCTATACGGCAAACCGCGGGGAGTGGTCGTCAGCGCCCGGATGTCGGGCCCGAAGCGCTGAGGAGGGGCCGGACATGGGCGGGCAGCCCTTGTATCTCGAACCGCGGCTGGAAGCGCGGCTGCGCTCGTTACTGGACTCCCCGGGGCTGCTGCACACCCTCACCGACGCCCTCGGGTCTCCGCTGAACCTGGTCGTGCCGGACCAACTAGCCGACAACCTACGGCAGTTCCGCTCCGTCTACGACCGACACCACCTGTCCGGCCAGGTGTTCTTCGCGCACAAGGCCAACCGGTCCGGCGCCCTGCTGCGGCGGCTCGCCGCCACGGACGCCGGCGTGGACGTCGCCTCGCTGGGCGAGCTGCAGCACGCACTGGGCGCCGGATTCACCCCCGACCGCATCACCGCCACCGGCCCGAAGAACCCGGAGTTCCTGTGGCTGGCGGCCCGCACGTCGGTCACCGTCAGCGTCGACACGCGAGGCGAGCTGGAGCAACTCGCCACGCTGGTACGCAAGCACACCCTGCCCAGGACCCGCATCCTGCTCCGGCTGTCGGGGTTCGAGGCGTCCGGCGTACGGGTGCTGAGCCGCCGCAGCCGGTTCGGTACCGCCGTGGGGGAGGTGGACCCCCTGCTGGAGACCGTCCAGCGGCATGCCGACGTGGTCGACCTGGTCGGTGTGGCCTACCACCTGGACACGACGAGCCTCACCGAGAAGGCCACGGCACTGGAAGGCTGTCTGCGGGTGCTGGAGGAGTGCCGCAGCCGGGGGCTCAGGCCCCGGGCCGTGGACATCGGCGGCGGATTCGGCGTCAACTACCTGGCCGACGGCGGGCAATGGCAGCGGTACACGACCGAGCTCACCGAAGCCGTCCTGGGCACCCGCCCGCCCCTGACGTACGGCGGACACGGCTACGGACTGCGCGGCGAGGCCGGCACCCTGCGCGGCACCCTCGGCCTGTACCCGGCGCACCGGCCGGTCGCCGGAGCCGACTACCTCGACGAACTGCTCTCCCACCCGGCCGCGTCCCTGGGCGGCCGCCCCCTGGCCGCGCTGCTCCTCGAGCACCTCTACGACCTGCACACCGAACCCGGCCGGGCGCTGCTTGACCAGTGCGGACTGACCCTGACGAAGGTGCTGGAGGTACGCGACCAGGAGGCGGACGGCCCCCTGCACGTACGGCTGGCGGCGAAGGACGACGACGTGGCGCTGGAGGAGCACGGCGTGCTCGTGGACCCCGTCGTCGTGCCCCGGCGACGGCCACGCGACGCGGATGATCCGGTGGCCGTCCATCTCTTCGGCAGCCGCTGCCTGGAATCCGACCTGATCACCCGCCGCACGGTCTTCCTGCCCCACCGCCCCGAACCGGGCGACCTGTTGGCCTTCGCCAACACGGCCGGCTACTGCATGGACTTCCACGCCACCCGTGCCCAGCACCAGCCCGTCGCGCGCAAGGTCGCCGCCTGGCAGGAGGGCGACACCTGGCGCTGGTGCCTGGACGACCAGTACTGGCCGACCACACCCGTGGGGGGAGCGCAGTGAGGTACGACAGCATCACCGACGCCATCGGCAACACACCGCTGGTGCGCATCGACCCGGCCGTGCACGGCCTCGGGCACATCGACCTGTACGCCAAGCTGGAGCTGCTCAACCCCTTCGGCTCGGTCAAGGACCGGGCCGCCTGGAACATGGCGCGTCCGCATCTGGCCGCCGTGGCCTCGGCGGCAGCCGGGGGAGGCGGCCAGGTCGTCGAGCTGTCCAGCGGCAATACCGCCAAGGCCCTCGCCGTCCTCGCGGGCATGCACGGCCTGTCCTTCAAGAGCGTCACCAACCGGATGCGCATCCCCGAGATCAAGGACCTGCTGCTGTTGCTGGGCGCCGAGATCGAGGAACTGCCCGGCCAGAGCGAGTGCCTGGACCCGACCGCCACCGACGACCCGCTCACCCTCTTCCACCGCGCCCTCGCCGAGCCCGACAGCACGTATCTGCACACCGACCAGTACTTCAACCCCCGCAACACCGAGGCCCACTTCACCGGCACCGGCCCGGAGATCGTCAAGGACCTGGACGGCCGGGCGCCCGACTGGTTCATCGCCTGCGTGGGCACCGCCGGCTCCTCCACCGGAGTCGCCCGCGCCCTGCGCGAGCACGACCCCGCCGTACGGGTCGTCGGCCTCGTCGCCGCAAAGTCCGACTTCATCCCCGGCATCCGCACCATCGACGAGGCACACGAGGTGGGCCTGTTCGACCCCGGCACCTACGAAACCATCGAGTCGGTGACAGCCGACGAGGCGATCGAGGGCATGCTGACCCTCAACCGCCGCTGCGGCATCCTGGCCGGCCCCACCGGAGGGGCCGCCTTCTACGGAGCCGTACGCCGACTTCGGTCGCCCGACGCAGAACTGACGGAGCGGCAGTCGGCGGTCTTCATCGTCTGCGACCGCGTCGAGAGCTACCTCAGCTATGTCCGCCACCGGCGCCCCGACCTCTTCGGCCGCCCGCGCCGCCAGAACTCCCCGGCCGACCTGACGGACGCCGAGATCCGCACGGCACCGGCCATCGGCGTCGCCGACGCCCAGGCGTGGATCGGCACCGGAGAACCGCTCGTCGTCGACCTGCGCAGCCCCTACGCCTACGCCGCCCTGCACATCGACGGCTCGGTCAACATCGTCGACGAGCTCTTCGAGGAACTCCTCCACGGCGGGCTGCCGTTCAGCCGCACCCGCCCGGTCCTGCTGGCCTGCCCGGTCGGCGAGAAGTCCGCCCGCTACGCCGCGCTGCTGACCCGGATGGGGCATCCGGACGTCCGCAGCCTCACCGGCGGCATCATCGCCTGGCGCGACGCGGGCGCACCCCTCGTACGGGACTGATCCCATGACCGTACCCAGGACCGACACGCAAAGCCCCGCCGTCGTCGAGGAGTTGGGGGAGTGGCAGCGCGCTCTGCGCGCCCAGTTCCCGATCGTCACCGCGCACCCGGAGTCGGCCTACCTGGACAGCGCGGCCACCGCCCAGAAGCCGCAGGCCGTGCTCGACGCCGTGCACACCTACCTCACCACGAGCAACGCCAACGCCGGCCGCGGCACCTACCCCTGGGCCAACCGGACGACGGCCCTGGTCGAGGAGGCCCGCGACCGGGTGAAGCGGTTCCTCGACGACCCGGCCCCCGAACGCTCGGCCGTGCACTTCACGAGCGGCGCCACCGAGGGGCTGCGCACCATCGCCCGCGACTGGCTTCCCGAACTCCTCGACGACGGCGACGAGATCGTCGTCCCGGTCGCCGACCACGAGGCCAACATCTCGCCCTGGCTGGAGGCGCAGCGGGAACTGGCCCGCCGGGGTGTGCACATCCACGTCCGGCCGATGCCGTACCAGCAGGCGTCCGGCGACTACGACCATCTCGCGCTCGCGGAACTGGCCGGTGGGCGAACCAGGTTCGTCGCCGCCACCCACGTCCACCACGTGTACGGCGGCAACATGAACGTCCACCGCATCCGCCGGGCGGTCGGCCCGGACGCGGTCATCTGCCTGGACGCCGCCCAGAGCGTCGGCCACCTCCCGGTGTCCGTGGCCGATCCGGACGTCGACTTCGTCGTCTTCTCCGGGCACAAGGCCATGGCACTGCCCGGCACGGGGGCCGTCTGGGCCCGCCAGGCACGCGGACCGCGGTTCACGCCGGGCGGCTGGTCCGGCACCCCCAACACGGTCGGCATCGCCTCGCTCGCGACCGCCCTGGACTGGCTGGACGCCGCCGGCGCCGACCGGATCGAGCAGTGGACGGTCGCGCTGGCGGCCCGGCTCACCGACAGACTGCGCCACCTCGACGCCTACGAGATCCTCGGCTGCCGAACCAGCCTGGCCGCCGACTCGTCCGTACAGCGGCGCCAGGGCATCGTCACCTTCCGCCACCGTGCCATCGACTCCCCGGACCTCGGGTTCATCCTCTTCAGCCACGGCTTCATGGTCCGCTCCGACCAGCACTGCCAGGGCCGGGCGGGGGAGCGGACCGGCTCGGTGCGGGTGAGCCTGCACGTGTACAACACCGCCGAGGAGATCGACCGGCTGCTGGGCGTGCTCGCCACCCTCGGGTGACGTGCCGCCATCAGAGGGAATGGGAACCGTTTCCACCTGTAGGGTCTGGCGCAGACAGTGCGGACAGGTGCGGAACGACGAGGTGGCGCGACGGGATGGGGCTGAGCCTGGCGACGGCGGAACGGTGGGTTGAGCGCTGGGAACGCCAGCAGCAGCGGTACGCCGTGGACCGCGAGGAGCGGTTCACGGTGATCGCCGATGTCGTCGAGCGGGCCGCGGCGGGACGGGCCCGCCCGTCGGTCGTGGATCTCGGCTGCGGTCCCGGGTCGCTGGCGGCACGGCTGGCCCGGCGGCTGCCGGACGCGGACATCGTGGGCGTGGACATGGACCCGCTGCTGCTGGAGCTGGCCCGCACCCACCATGCGGACTCGGCCCGCTATGTCGACGCGGTGATCGGCGAGGAGGGCTGGACGCGGGCCCTGCATCTCGAGAGGCCCCTGGACGCGGCCGTGTCGACGACGGCCCTGCACTATCTGAGCGTGGACACCCTGCGCCGCACCTACCGGCAGCTCGCGGAACTGCTTCGGCCCGGCGGTGTCCTCGTCAACGGCGACCACTTCCCGCACGACGACAGCGTGCTCGCCGAACTCGCCGGATGCGTCGGACGCCGGCACGCCGCACGCCGGGACGACTTCGCCCACGAGGACTGGGCCTCGTGGTGGACGGCCGTCGCCGAGGATCCCGAGCTGACCGACCTCCTCGCCGAACGCCGGCGCCGGCGCCGCCCCCCGGCCACCACGGGGACCGGCAGCGCGGCGTGCCTGTCCGTGCCGGCGCACCAACGGCTGCTGCGGCAGGCGGGGTTCCGTCATGCGGGTGCCGTCTGGCAGTACGGCGACAGTCACGTCCTCGTCGCGGTCCGCTGAACCAAGCACAGCTAAAGGTTCGTACCGGCATCTTGACAGTGTGCGTACTGTTTCGCGACGTTTGAGCCTCGTCGCAAAGTTCTACTTGGGGGAAAATGCGGCGAGGCGCCAATAAGTGCGTCTTGGGGGGATTCTGGGGGGAGCGGTTCGCCATGCGATCCACGAGCGCCATCACGATTCACAGACCCGAGGAGCTGGACGAGTCGCTGCGCCGGGCGTGGCACCGGGCGATGGACGAGTCACCGGACTACGCCAACCCCTTTCTGGCGCCGGAGTTCACGATCGGCGTGGGCAGGTACCGCGGCGGGGCGCGGGTGGCGGTGCTGCACGAGAACGGGGAGGCGGTCGGCTTCTTCCCGTACGAGCGCAACGCGTACGGCGTCGGGCGGGCCATCGGACTGGGACTGTCCGACTGCCAGGCGCTGGTGCACCGGCCCGGAGTCAGCTGGGACACCCGGCAGTTGCTGCGGGCCTGCGGGCTGTCCGTCTTCGAGTTCGATCACCTCGTCGAGGAGCAGCGGCCGTTCGCCCCGTACGTCACGGGGACGTTCGCCTCCCCCGTGCTCGACCTGAAGCCCGGCGAGGGCGACTATCCGGAGTGGCTGCGTGCCACGTACCCGGGGCTGGCCAAGACGACGCTGAAGAAGGAGCGCCGGCTGGGCCGGGACGCGGGCGAGGTGCGGTTCGTCTACGACGAGCGCGACCCGCGCGTGCTGCGCACGCTCATGCGCTGGAAGTCCGCCCAGTACCGCAGGACGGGGCGGATGGACCGGTTCTCCAGGCCGTGGATCGTCGACCTGGTCGAGCATCTCTTCCAGGTCCGCGAGGAGTACTTCACCGGCGTCCTGTCGGTGGTGTACGCCGGTGACCGGCCGGTCGCCGCCCACTTCGGGCCGAGGTCGCGCACGGTGTTCGCGGCCTGGTTCACCGCCTACGACCCCGAGTTCGGCTACTACTCGCCCGGACTGATGATGCACCTGAGGATGGCCGAGGCCGCGGGCCGCGACGGTGTGACGCTCATGGACATGGGACGCGGCGAGAAGGAGTACAAGGACTGGCTCAAGACCCGTGAACTCCGGGTCGCCGAAGGGTTCGCGGCGCGCGCGCATCCGGTGGCGGCGGCTCACCGCATGTGGCGCAGACCGGTGCGCGGCCTGAGGAACACGGTCCTGGCCCACCCCAGGCTGCGCGAGCCTGCCGACCGGCTGCTGAAGACCGTCGGCACGCTGCGCACCTCGGGCCCGGCTCATCCGCCGGGCGTGGGAGCCCGCGCCCGCTGAGCGGGGCCCACTTCCCGTCACCGTCACGCGTCGGCGCCGTACCCCTGGGCCTTCGTGTCTCCAAGTCCCCGCACAGCGGCCTCGACCGGCTCCCGCGTGTGCGCCCGCCCGCATCGGGCGACCTTCCTTCGTACCCTTGCACGGAAGAGGTGACCATGCCGTACGGATCGCGGCTCGCCGCGATGATGACGCGGCGCATCGGACGCGAATGCGTCTACACGCCGTCGGCCCGACTCGCCCTGTACCTGGCGCTGCGGCGCTGGTGCCGGCCGGGCGCACGGGTGCTGATGTCCCCGGTGAACGACGACGTGATCCTCTTCGTCGTCCTCGCGGCCGGACTGCGCCCCGTGCAGGCTCCCGTGTCCCAGTGGGACGGCAACATCGACCCGGCCGCCGTACCGGAGTCGACCTGGCGGAACGTGGACGCCGTCCTGACCACGAACCTGTACGGCATGCCCGACCGCGTCGTCGAACTGCGCCGCCGCTGCGAGGCGTTGGGCATCCCCCTGTTCGAGGACGCGGCCCACGCCATCGGCACGCATGTGGACGGGCAGCCGATCGGGACGTTCGGGACGGCGGCGGCATTCAGCCTCTCCAAGCACGTGGCGGCGATGGCCGGCGGTTTCCTCGCCGTCGAGGACGCGCGCACCCGGCGGGAGCTGGAGCTGCTGCGCGACGACCTGCTGACACCGCGCCGGCTGCGCGACGACCTGGCCACCACGCTGCGTCCCCTGGCGCGGTCCGCCGTACGCACGCTCCACCTGGTGCGGCCGGTGTGGCGCACGATGCAGCGCCTGAACCTCCTGGAGCGCGACGACTTCCGGATGGCCCTGCACGCGCCCCGCCTCGCCGGCAGCGCACGCCAGGCGCCCAGCCTGACCGCGTACGAGCCCTGGGTACGGGTCGACCTGCACGGCTTCCGCTCCCGCCACGGGGCCCTGGTGCGGGGGCAGTTGGAGCTGCGGATGTCCCTGCTCGACGGTGACCTCGCCCGGCGCAGGGCCGGTGTCTCCCTGCTGTCGGGCACCACCTGGGCCACTCCGGCACTGCGCGACCGGGCGGGTGACGGCCCGCCGTCCCTCTTCCGGGTACCGCTCCTGGTCCACGACCGCGACGCTCTCCTCGAACGCCTGGTGAACCACGGCGTGGTCGCGGGATACGTCTACGACCCGCCGCTCGACGACTACGCAGGCGCCGAGTTCGTCGAGCCGTCCCCCGACCCCTCCGGCGCCCGCTGGTTCGCCTCCCACACCCTGCCGGCCGACCCCCTCCTGGCCCGCAGGATCGCGGGCGCCCTGACGAAGGAACGGGCGACGCCCGCACACCCGCCACTCGCGGTCACACCCGTGCTCGACAGCACGACCACGCCTCCCACGCCCCTGGGCCAGTAGCGGCCCCCATCCCCCGTACAGGCCACTTGGGATGCGCCGCCGAGCCGCACCTTGCCTACCCTGGAGGTGTGGCTCGGTCCAACGACGAGGTCGCCGCGTTGTTCCAGGAGTACGCGGATCTGATCTCGATCACCGGAGGAGACGCGTTCAGGGCGCGTACCTACGAGAAGGCCGCCCGGTCGATCGGCGGCTATCACGCCGACGTGTCCACGCTCGACGTCAAGGGGCTCCAGGAGATCCCCAACGTCGGCAAGTCGACCGCCCAGAAGATCATTGAGTACTTCGCCACCGGCCAGGTGTCCGCCGTCGAGGAACTGCGCGCCAAGATCCCCGCCGGGGTCCGGCAGCTGACGGCGATCCCCACACTCGGCCCGAAGAAGGCCCTGGTCCTCTACGAGGAGCTGGGCATCTCCACCACCGAGGAGCTGGCGGACGCCATCCACGAGGAGCGGCTGCGCGACCTGAAGGGCTTCGGGCCGAAGACCGAGGAGAACATCCTGCACGGCATCTCCCTGCTGCAGTCCTCGGGCGACCGGGTCCTGATCGACGTCGCCATGAGCCTCGCCGAGGACATCGTCGCCGAGATGTCGCAGGTCACCGGCTGCAAGCGGTGCTCCTACGCCGGGTCGCTGCGCCGCGTCCGCGAGACGATCGGCGACATCGACATCCTCGTGGCGGCACAGCGGGCGGAGCCGGTGATGCGGGCCTTCACCGAGCTGTCGTACGTCTCGGAGGTCATCGCGCACGGCGAGAAGAAGACGTCGATCCGCACCAGCAAGGGCCTCCAGGTGGATCTGCGCGTCGTACCGCCGGACTCCTGGGGCGCGGCCATGCAGTACTTCACCGGTTCCAAGGCGCACAACATCCGCACCCGGGAGATGGCAGTCCACCAGAAGCTCAAGCTCTCCGAGTACGGGCTCTTCGACGCCGAGAGCGGCAAGAAGATCGTCTCCGAGACCGAGGAGGACGTGTACGCCCGCCTCGGCCTGCCCTGGATCCCGCCGACCCTGCGCGAGGACCGCGGCGAGATCGAGGCCGGGCTGCGCGGCGAGCTGCCCGACCTGGTCCAGGAGGAGGACATCCGGGGCGATCTGCACACCCACACCGACCTCACCGACGGGCTCGCCTCGCTGGAGGAGATGGTGGCCGCGGCCGCCGAGCGCGGCTACGCCTACTACGCCGTCACCGACCACGGCCCCGACATGGCCATGCAGCGGATGACCGACGAACGGATCCTGGCCCAGCGCGAACGCGTCCGCGAGCTCGACCGTGAGTACGGCAAGGGCGGCAAGCGGGGTGGCATGCGGGTGCTGCACGGAGCGGAGCTGAACATCGGCCCGGACGGGGACGTCGACTGGCCGGCGGAGTTCCTCTCCGGCTTCGACCTGTGCGTGGCCTCGGTCCACTCGCACTTCAACCAGGGCCGCGAGGCGATGACCCGGCGGATCGTCCGGGCCTGCGAGAACCCGCACGTCAACATCATCGGCCACCCCACCACCCGCATCATCGGCAAGCGCCCCGCCGTCGACGCCGACCTCGACGCGGTTTTCGCCGCCTGCGCGCGCACCGGCACGGCCCTGGAGATCAACTCCCACCCCGACCGGCTCGACCTGCGCGACGAGGACATCCTGCGGGCCAGGCGGCACGGAGTGAAGTTCGCCGTCGACAGCGACGCACACGCCGTCATCCACCTGGCCAACCTGCGTTACGGCGTGGGCACGGCACAGCGCGGCTGGCTCACCAAGGACGACGTGATCAACACCTGGCCGCTGCCCCGGCTGCGGCGCTTCCTGGACAAGGGCCGCTCCTCAAAGCCGAGTTGAAGCACGCCACGGTCCGGGGCAGGCCGGTGATCTTCGTCCGTTTGAGCCGGGGCCGAGAAGGGCAGCGTGCCGACGGTGGGCGGAAGCCGTACGGGTCAGGCTTTGCCCATGTCGCCGCAGAGGGGTTGTCCTGACATTAGGTCCCTGCCTAGGGTCGCCCTCGTAGTGCAAGCGCTTTCTGAAGCGGGCTGTCCGCCGGCCGTCCGAGGAGAACTGCATGTCCCCAAGCCCCGCCCGCCGCCGCGTCGCCGTGATCGGCACCGGCGCCATCGTCAGCGGCAGCCATCTCCCCGCACTGAGACACCACGAGGACCGGGTGGAGCTGGTCGCCGCTGTCGATGTGGACCAGGCCCGGCTGGACGCCTTCCGGCAGCTCGCGGGCGAGGAGGTCGCCGGGTACACCTCGACGGACGACATGCTGGACGCCGTACGCCCCGACCTGGTCCTGATCGGCACGCCGCCCTCGCTGCACCGGGAGCAGACGGTCACCGCGCTCAAGGCGGGCGCCTGGGTGCTGTGCGAGAAGCCGCTGTGCCTGTCGCTCGCCGAGTACGACGACATCGCGGCGGCCGAGGAGGCGTCGGGGGCGTACGCGTCGGTGATCTTCCAGCACCGATACGGCTCCGGTGCCGTGCACGCCCGTGAGCTGATCGCGAGCGGTGAGCTGGGCGCCCCGCTGGTCGCGCACTGCCAGACGACCTGGCACCGGGACGCCGCGTACTACGCGGTGCCGTGGCGCGGCAAGTGGGCCAGCGAGGGCGGCGGGCCCACCATGGGGCACGGCATCCACCAGTTCGACCTGCTGCTGCATCTGCTCGGCCCGTGGGCGGAGGTGCGGGCCATGGCCGCGCGCCTGGTCCACGACACGGAGAGCGAGGACGTCTCGACGGCGCTCGTCCGGTTCGAGAACGGCGCCCTGGCCACCGTCGTCAACAGCGTGCTGTCCCCGCACGAGGTCAGCCGCATCCGCATCGACTGCGCCGACGCCACGGTCGAGCTCACCCACCTGTACGGCCACCGCAACGACGACTGGGTCTACACCCCCGCCCCGCACGTTCCGTCCGAGCGTGCGACCGCCTGGCGTACCCCGGCCGCGGACCTGCCCAGCTCGCACACGGCGCAGCTCGGCGCCCTCCTCGACGCCTACGACAACGGTGTCCGGCCGCCCGGCAGCGGCCCGGACGCCCGGGCCACCCTCGACTTCGCCGCCGCCCTCTACAAGGCCGCGTTCACGGGCCGCCCGGTGCTCGCGGGCGAGATCGCGCCCGGCGACCCCTTCTACCCGGCCATGCACGGCGACCACCCCCACTGGGCCCCCAAGGAGCGCGCATGAGCATCCGCGTCACCCACGCGCACGGCGACCACATCGCGGTGACGGCAGCGAACGGCACCGAGATCCTGCGGTACGTCTACCGCCCCGACCCGGAGGCGTTCGAGTCCCGCAAGCCCTACGCCCACCCCGTGCGCACCCTCGCCGGGCACACCGTGACCGGTTACCGGCCCAACGACCACCGCTGGCACAAGGGCCTGCAGATGACCGCGAGCCATCTGTCCGGGCAGAACTTCTGGGGCGGCAACTGCTATGTGCACGGCCAGGGTTACCTGCCGCTGCCGGAGCGGGTCGGCTCGATGCGGCACGACGGCTTCCCGGTGTTCGCGGTCGAGGACGACCGGCTCACCATCGCCGAGGAGCTCACCTGGGTGGAGAACGGCGGTGAGGAGTGGGCGCGGGAGCTGCGCGGCATCACCGTCCACTCGGTGGACGAGGAGGCGGGCGCCTGGGCCCTGGACTGGGCGATCAAGCTCACCAACATCCGTGACGAGCCACTCGCGTTCGGCTCCCCGACGACCGCGGGCCGTGAGATGGCCGGCTACACCGGTTTGCAGTGGCGTGGCCCGCGCGACTTCACCGGCGGCACCGTCTTCGCCCCGGACTCCGACGCGGACGCCGAGAAGCTGATGGGCAGCCAGGGGCCTTGGCTCGCGTTCACCACCGAGCACGACGACGTCGACGCACACTCCACCCTCGTGTTCGCGCACGCGCCCGAGAACCTGGACGAGCAGTCCGCGATCCACGAGTCGCACTGGTTCGTGCGCTCCGAGCCGATCCCGACGGTGGCGTTCTCCTGGGCGTTCTTCGAGGAGTTCGAGCTGCCGCCCGGCGAGTCATTCGCGTACCGCTACCGCCTCGTCTTCGCCGACGGGTCCTGGGACCGGGAGCGGGTGGCCGCTCACCTGGAGGGGCTGCCGTGGTGAAGCCGGCCCTTCCGCACCCCCTGCCCGGCGCCGTCGGCCTGTCCCATCTCAGCGCCTACGACTGGGAGGCCGCCGACGGCGTGTGCGGCGGCAGCCCGCATCTGCATCTGGTGTGCACGGAGGCGTACGTCGTCACGGGCGGCCGGGGCGCCGTGCAGACGCTGAGCCCGGACGGCTACCGGAACATCCCGCTGGAGCCCGGCTCGGTCGCCTGGTTCACGCCCGGGACCGTGCACCGGATGGTCCAGGGCGGTGATCTGCGCATCACCGTGCTGATGCAGAACAGCGGACTGCCGGAGGCCGGGGACGCCGTCTTCACCTTCCCGCCCGAGGTGCTCGCCGACCCCGAGAAGTACGCGGCCGCTTCTGTACTCCCGTCCGGCACCGGCCCGGAGACCGCCGCTGCCGCGCGGCGCCGCAGGGACCTCGCCGTCGAGGGCTACCTCGCCCTGCGCGAGTCGCTCGTCGCCGGGGACGACGGCCCGTATCTGGAGTTCCAGCGCGCCGCCGCCCGGCTGGTGCGCGCCAAGGTGCCGAACTGGCGGGAGTTGTGGCGGGCGGGCGCGCTGGCCACGGCCGAACACACGGGCGCCCAGCTGGACGCGCTGGAGGCGGGCGAGCCGGCGTACCTCGCCGACGCGACCGCGCACGAGGCCGGGCCCACCAGGCTCGGCGGGTTCGGGATGTGCGGTCGCCGGGACGAGTACAACCTGCCGGGGATCACGCTGCCGTACCAAGGCGAGTAGCAGGCTCAGGGGGGCCGGAGGGGGGCCAACGGAAAGACCGAGGAGAAGAGAGGTGACCTCGGCATGCCCGGACACAGGACAAAGGGGTTCTGCGCATCGGCCGCCGCACTCGTGCTCTGCGCGGTGCTGGCCGGCTGCGGAGGATCCGGGGTGTCGGTCGGCGGACCGCGTGCGCGGTGTTGCGGCGCGCGGGAGAGGGGCAACCGGCCACCGTCGGGCGGTATTTCGGGCTCCTGAGACGGCGGCTGCGGGCCGGGGACCTGGCGGCGGGCGCGGCCGCCATAGCCGGCGCGGCGCTGTTCGCCGCCGACCTGGCGCTGGCTCGGGCCGGGCTGCCCGGGGCGCCGCTGTTCGTGGTCGTCGCCGCCGGGATCGGTGCCGCCGCCCTGGTGGTGGGCCTCCGAGCCTGTGCGCGCCCCGAGGCGCTCAGCGACTGGACGGCGGCCCTGCGCGCGGCTGCGCGGGACGCCGTGCGGGATGCCGGCGGTAGCGCGTTGGTGCTGCTCGCTGTGGCGACCGCCGCCCTGTGCGCCTGGATGCTGCTGCCGCTGGCGTTCCTCGCCCCCGGGCCGTTGGCACTGGCACTGACCGCCGTTCATCTCCGACTGACTGTCATATCCGAGAATTAAGCGCTGATTTGCGTGCACGCGGTGTGAGGAGACGTTCGCGGCGTCAATCATCTTGGCATGAACCTGCGGCCCGACGGGCGGGCCGCAGCCTCATGGAGGTGTGGAATGCCCCGCACACTCGCCACCGGTCTCGCCGCCTCAGCCCTCTCCCTCGCCACCGTCTTCGCCACCGCCTCGGCCGTCGATGCCGCCCCCGCCGACAAGCCCCAGGTACTGGCCGGTTGGACCCAGACCAGCGTTTCCAGCTACAACGCCTGGGTCGCCGCCCGCAACAACCAGTCTTCGTGGTCCTCGTACGGGTTCGACTGGTCCACGGACTACTGCTCCTCCTCGCCCGACAACCCCTTCGGCTTCCCCTTCTCCACGTCCTGTGCCCGGCACGACTTCGGCTACCGCAACTACAAGGCGCTGGGCACGTTCAGCGCCAACAAGTCCCGCCTCGACAGCGCCTTCTACGAGGACCTCAAGCGTGTGTGCGCGAACTACAGTGGTGCGAAGAGGAGCGCGTGCAACAGCACGGCATGGACGTACTACCAGGCCGTGAAGGCCTTCGGCTGAGACACCCACAACATCTGAAAGGGGGCGCCGCGGGTGCGGTGCCCCCTGTTTTCGTGACGAATCAGCTCGCCGCCGCCCGGAACGACCGCAGCCTCAGCGAGTTGCCCACGACGAAGACCGACGAGAAGGCCATGGCCGCTCCGGCGATCATCGGGTTGAGCAGTCCGGCCGCGGCGAGCGGCAGGGCGGCGACGTTGTAGGCGAAGGCCCAGAACAGGTTCGACCGGATGGTGCCGAGCGTCCTGCGGGCGAGCCGGATCGCGTCGGCGGCGACGCGCAGGTCACCGCGGACCAGGGTGAGGTCGCCGGCCTCGATCGCGGCGTCCGTGCCGGTGCCCATCGCGAGCCCCAGGTCGGCCTGTGCCAGGGCGGCCGCGTCGTTCACGCCGTCGCCGACCATCGCGACCGAACGGCCCTCGCCCTGCAGCCGCTTGACGACATCGGCCTTGTCCTGCGGCAGCACCTCGGCGATGACGTCCTCGGGTGCGATACCGACCTCGCGGGCGACGGCGTCGGCGACGGCCTTGTTGTCGCCGGTCAGCAGGATCGGGGTGAGGCCGAGGGCACGCAGCCGGCGGATCGCCTCCGGGCTGGTCTCCTTCACCGCGTCGGCGACCTCCAGGACCGCCCGCGCCTCCCCGTCCCAGGCGACCGCGATGGCCGTACGACCGGACGCTTCGGCCTCGGACTTGGCGCGCCGCAGGTCCTCCGGCAGCTCCATCGCCCTCCCCCACTCCCGGCTTCGCTCGAGCGGGGGGACCCCCATTGCCAGCAGCCGCTCCCGGCCCACCAGGACGGCGTGCCCGTCGACGATGCCCTGCACGCCGAGACCCGGCACGTTCGCGAAGTCCTCGGGCGTCGGCAGTGACCCCAGCTTCTCCAGTGCGGCGTCGGCCACCGCACGGGCGATCGGGTGCTCGGAGGAGTGCTCCAACGCGCCCGCGAGCCGCAGGACTTCGGCCTCGTCGGCGCCCGCGGCGGTGTGCACGGCCAGCAGGGTCATCCGGCCCGTGGTCACCGTGCCCGTCTTGTCGAGGACGATCGTGTCGACCTTGCGCGTGGACTCCAGCACCTCGGGGCCCTTGATCAGGATGCCGAGCTGGGCGCCCCGTCCGGTGCCCACCATCAGCGCGGTCGGCGTGGCCAGGCCCAGGGCGCACGGGCAGGCGATGATCAGTACGGCGACCGCGGCGGTGAAGGCGGCGGCCGGTCCGGCGCCGTTGCCGAGCCAGAAGCCGAGAGTGCCGAGCGCGAGGGCGATGACGACCGGCACGAAGACGGCGGAGATCCGGTCCGCGAGCCGCTGCGCCGCGGCCTTGCCGTTCTGCGCGTCCTCCACCAGCCTGGCCATCCGGGCGAGCTGGGTGTCGGCGCCCACCCGCGTGGCCTCGACGACGAGGCGGCCGCCCGCGTTGAGCGTGGCGCCGGTGACCGGGTCGCCCTCGGCGACCTCGACCGGCACGGACTCGCCGGTGAGCATCGAGGCGTCCACAGCCGACGAACCCTCGACGACCGTCCCGTCGGTGGCGATCTTCTCGCCGGGACGCACGAGGAAACGGTCGCCGACTTTCAACTCAGAGACGGGGATGGCCCGTTCGGTGCCGTCGGCGCGCAGGACGGTGACGTCCTTGGCGCCCAGTTCCAGCAGCGCCTTGAGCGCGGCGCCCGCCTTGCGCTTGGAGCGGGCCTCGAAGTAGCGCCCGGCCAGGATGAAGGCGGTGACTCCGGCGGCCGCCTCCAGATAGATGTTCCCGGAGCCGTCACTGCGCGAGATGGTCAGCTCGAAGGGGTGCGTCATGCCGGGCTCGCCCGCGCTGCCGAGGAACAGCGCCCACAGCGACCACAGGAACGCGGCCGACGTGCCGACCGATATCAGCGTGTCCATCGTGGCGGCGCCGTGCCGCAGATTGGTGAACGCCGCCTTGTGGAAGGGCCATGCCGCATACGTCACGGCGGGCGCCGCCAGGGTCAGGGACAGCCACTGCCAGTACTCGAACTGCAGGGCGGGGACCATGGCCATCGCGATGACGGGCACGGCCAGCGTCACGGCAGTGACCAACCGCTGCCGCAGGGGCCGCAGTTCATCGTCCTCAGGGCTGTGCTCGGGGGCGTCCTGCACGGGTGGCGCCGGTTCCTGCGCGGTGTACCCGGTCGCCTCGACGGTGGCGATCAGGTCCTGGACGGAGACTTCGCCGCCGTAGCTGACCTTGGCCTTCTCGGTGGCGTAGTTGACGGTGGCGGTCACCCCGTCCATGCGGTTCAGCTTCTTCTCGATGCGCGCCGCGCACGAGGCGCAGGTCATGCCTCCGATGGCGAGTTCTACCTCGGTGGTGGGGTGGGAAGCGGTGGTGGTCATCGCTGCTCCTCGTGCGGGGTGGGGTCCGGAGCCCGGTTCGGCCGGTGCGGCCGGGCGCCGGGCCCGGACGGTTCGGGGCGGGTCAGGCGGCGCGGCCGGTCAGCTCGTAGCCGGCCTCGTCGACGACCTCGGCGATGCGGGCGTCGTCGGGCTCGGCGGTGCTGGTGACGGTGACCTGGCCGGTCGCGAGATCGACGCCCACCTCGGTGACGCCGTCCAGCTCGCCGATGACCTTGGTGAGCGTGGCCTTGCAGTGGCCGCAGCTCATACCGGAGACGGCGTAGGTGGTCGTGGACATGGGTCCTCCCGGGTGTGCGGTTGCTTGTCGGCCCCATGGGCACCCCATACGGGGCGGGGGTATGCTTGCCGGAGTCCTGTATACCCCCGGGGGGTAGCGGATGGCAAGGGGGATCGGGCTTGACTTGATACCCCCCAGGGGTATTGTGAGCTGTGTCGAGAGCTCATACGCCTTCCTTGCGGAGGGCCTGACCCACAGGAGACCGTCATGCATGCCGGACTCAAGATCACCGCGTTCGCCGCCGCGCTGGCCGCGACCTTCGGCACCGCCTACGGCGTGGGCAAGGGCCTCGATCCCGTCGTCGAGGAGCCCGCGCCGGCCCGCCACGACAGCCACAGCGAGGCGTCGTCGTCACCGGAGGGAGGCGGCGGCCACGGCGGGCACGAGACCGAGCCGGCCGGCGGGCTGCAGATCTCCGAGGGCGGCTACACCCTCGACCTGAGGACCCCGAGCGTCACCGCCGGGACCCGCTCCGACCTGCGCTTCGTCATCCGCGACAGCGGCGGCCGACCCGTCACCGCCTACCAGCGCGAGCACGAGAAGGAACTCCACCTCATCGTGGCCTCACGCGATCTGGTCACCTATCGCCATCTGCACCCCACCCGCGCCGCCGACGGCACCTGGAGGATTCCGGTCGAGCTGCCCCGCGCGGGCGGCTACCGCGTCTTCGCCGACTTCACCCCGGCGAAGAAGGGTGCCGAGAACCTCACCCTGGGCGCCGACCTGGCAGCCGCGGGCTCCTACCAGCCGCAGAAGCTGCCCGCGCCGGACTCCACCGTGAAGATCGACGGCTACGAGGTCCGCATCGACGGCGGACTGCGCCCGGGCAAGGCGAGTGAGCTGAAGCTGAACGTCTCGCGGGGCGGCCGCCCGGTCACGAACCTCCAGCCCTACCTCGGTGCCTACGGCCATTTGGTCGCCCTGCGCTCCGGCGACCTCGCCTACCTCCACGTCCACCCGAACGGCGAGCCCGGCGACGGCACGACGAAGCCCGGCCCGGAGATCTCGTTCACGGCCACGGCGCCGAGCAGCGGCACGTACCGTCTGTTCCTCGACTTCAAGCACGAGGGCGAGGTGCACACCGCGGCGTTCACGGTCAGGGCCGGCGCCTCGGCCACCGCGCAGGAGCCGAAGGAAGGGACCGCGCCGGAATCCGCGCACGAGGAAGCCCCTGGGCACGGGCACTGACGTGGCCGCCCCTCAGATCCGTCCCGCCCGTCGCTGCCGACGCAGCAGGAGCCCCAGATACACCCCGCCGACGACCGCCGTGACCACCCCGACCGGCAACTGGGCCGTCTCATGGATGCGCTGGGACGCGAAGTCCGCCGTCACCACGAGGAAGGCGCCGGTGCAGGTGGCCGCCAGGAGGTTGGGGCCGGGGGCCCGGGTGAGCCGGCGGGCCAGTTGCGGGGCGATGAGGGCCACGAAGGGGATGGGGCCGGCCGCGGCGGTGGCGACCGCGCAGGCCGCCGTGGCCAGCACCAGCAGGACGAGCCGGGTGCGCTGCACGGGCACCCCGAGGCCGCCCGCCACGTCGTCGCCCATCTCCAGGATCTTCAGCCTGCTCGCGGTGAGCGCCACCAGGGGCAGTACGACGAGCAGGCCGAGGGCGGCGGGGCGTACGTCCGCCCAACTCCGGCCGTTGAGGCTGCCGTTGAGCCACACCATCGCCTGGGCGGCCTGAGTGAAGCGGGCCTTGGCCAAGAGGTAGGCGTTCACGCCCTGGAGCAGGGCGCTCACCCCGATGCCGACCAGCACCAGCCGGTAGCCGTGGATGCCCTGCCGCCAAGCCAGCAGATACACGAGGACGGCGGTCGCCAGTCCGCCGCCCACCGCCCCGACCGCGACCTGCCCGCCGGTGCCGCCGACGAGCAGGACGACCAGCAGGCCCCCGGTGGCCGAACCGTAGGTGAAGCCCACGATGTCCGGGCTGCCCAGCGGATTGCGGGTCAGGCTCTGGAAGAGGGCGCCGCTCAGGCCGAGCGCCGCGCCGACCAGGATGCCGGTCAGCAGGCGGGGCAGCCGCAGGCCGTTGATCACGAAGTCGGTGCGCGGGCTGCCGTTGTCCAGCAGGGTGCGGACCACGTCCGCCGGGGAGATCGTGTACTCGCCGGTGCCGAGCGCGAGGACGCCGACTCCCGCGGTGGCGGCCAGTACCAGCACGCAGACCGTCACCGCGCGCACGTCCACCCGCAGGGAGAACCGGTGCGAGCGGCTCCGTACGACATGCGAACGGGGGCGCAGGCCGGTACCCCCGGCCGGTGCCTGGGTCGTCATGCGGTCACCGCCCTGCGGTAGCGGACCAGGGCGATGAACACGGGTGCGCCGACCACGGCGGTGACCACGCCCGCGTCGAGCTCGTCGGGCCGTACGGCGACCCGGCCGAGGACGTCCGCGAAGAGCAGCAAGGCGGGCGCCAGGAGCAGGGACAGCGGCAGCGTCCAGCGCTGGTCGGCTCCGACGAGCATGCGGGCGATGTGCGGGACGGCGAGGCCGACGAAGACCAGCGGCCCGACGGCCGAGGTGGCCGCGCCGCACAGCAGCGTCATGGCCGCGAGGCCGAGGAAGCGCGTCCGGTCCACATGGGCGCCCAGCGCCCGGGCGCCGTCGTCACCCAGGGCGAGCGCGTTCAGCGGCCGCACCAGCGCCAGCGCGAGTACCAGGCCCACGACGACGAACGGCGTGATCGTCGTCAGGGTCTCGTCGTCGGCCCGGGCCAGCGAACCCACGCTCCAGAACCGCAGTTGGTCCAGGGCCTGCGCGTCGAGGAGCATCAGGGTCTGGCTGATGCCGGTGAACACGGCGGCGATCACCGCACCGCCGAGCGCGAGCCGCTCCGGAGTGGCCCCGCCGCGGCCGCCCGAGGCCAGCGAGTACACCAGCAACCCCGCCACCACCGCGCCCAGCATGGCGAACCACACCGACGCCCACAGGCTCGTGATGCCGAGGGCCGTGATGGACAGCACCACCCCGGTGGCCGCGCCCGCGTTGATGCCGAGCAGTCCCGGATCGGCCAGCGGATTGCGGGTGAGCGCCTGGATGAGCGCGCCCGCGACGCCGAGCGCGGCGCCGGCCGCGATGCCCGCCAGGGTGCGCGGCACCCGGACGTCCCAGATGACGGAGGCCGCGGTCGACCCGTCGTCGTGGAGCAGCGCGTCCAGCACGACGTCCGGCGACAGGGCGCGCGAACCGACCGCGAGGCTGAGCACCGCGGCGGTGAGCAGCAGGACCAGGGCGCCGAGCACGGCGAGGGCCCGGATGGAGTTCCGTCGCCTGGGGGACTGCTTGTCCGTCCGTACAGGAGGGGCCGTACCGGCCTCAGTTGCCACCAATGCCCTCCGCGCGGAGGCGGTCGGCGATCAGCCGGCCGAGCGCCTTTTTGTCGATCTTGCCTACCGAGGTCCGGGGAAAGGCCTCGACGACCTCCACCCGGTCGGGGAGCTTATACGCGGCCACGCCCCGCTCGGTGAGGAAAGCGGCCAACTCCCTTTGTCCCGGCGCCTGTCCGCGTGGAACGAGGTAGGCGCAGGTGCGCTCGCCCATAGTCTCGTCCGGCATGCCGACCACGGCCGCGTCGTGCACGCCGGGGTGGGCGAGGATGTGGTTCTCCAGTTCCTCGGCGGAGATCTTGTCGCCCCCCCGGTTGATCTGGTCCTTGGCCCGGCCTTCGACGACGAGATGCCCGGAGGGCAGGATGCGGACGAGGTCGCCGGTGCGGTAGTAGCCGTCGGTGGTGAAGGCGCGGGTGTTGTGCTCGGGGGCGCGGTAGTAGCCGCGCAGGGTGTAGGGGCCGCGGGTGAGCAACTCACCGGTCTCGCCCGGGAGTACGTCACGGTCCTCTTCGTCGACCACGCGGAGTTCGTCGGCGGGGGACAGCGGGCGGCCCTGGGTGCCGATCACCAGCTCGGGCGGATCGTCGAGCCGGGTGTAGTTGAGCAGGCCCTCGGCCATGCCGAACACCTGCTGGAGCGTGCAGCCGAGCGCCGGTTCGACCCGGGCGGCGGGTTCGGCGCCCAGCTTGGAGCCGCCCACCTGGAGCAGGCTCAGCGAGGAGAGGTCGGCCTCCTCCCACTCCACCGCGTCCAGCCACAGCAGCGCGATCGGCGGGACCACCGCGGTGGCGGTGACCTGCTCCCGCTCGACCAGTGCGAAGGCGTCCTCGGGGCTCGGTGTGGGGGAGAGCACGACGGTGCCGCCCGCCATCAGCGTGCCGAGCAGACCGGGGCAGGCCAGCGCGAAGTTGTGCGCGGTCGGCAGCACCACCAGGTAGACGGTGTCGCGGTCGAATCCGCAGACCCCGGCGCTGGCGCGGACGTTGTACGTGTAGTCGTCGTGCGTGCGCGGGATGAGCTTCGGCTTGCCGGTAGTACCGCCGGACAGCAGCAGCACGGCCACGTCGCCCGGGTCGGGCACGGGCAGCGGGACCGGGTCGGCGTCGACCTCGGCGAGCGCCGTGAACTCCGCGGCGTCGCCAGCCACCAGAACGTGCTCGACGCCGGACACGGCCTTGCGCAGGGACCGGGCGAGGACACGGTGGTCGAAGCCGTCGTGGAGGTCCGGGATCGCGTACGCCGTCGCGCCGGACACCTCGGCGACATGGACGATCTCGCTCTCGCGATGCGCGGGCAGGGTGAGCACCGGTATCGCGCCCGCCCTCAGCAGCGCGAAGAAGAGCACCACGAAGGCGTCGGTGTTGGGCAGTTGGACCACCACGCGGTCGCCGTCGCCGATGCCGAGCCGCCGCAGTCCGGCGGCCATGCGGTCGGCGCGCAGATCGAGTTCGGCGTACGTCCACCGGTTTCCGTCGGCGTCGACGAGCGCGGTCCGGCGCGGGGCCCGCTCGGCGCTCTCCCGCAGCAGCCGGTCCAGCGGCCGCCCTTGCCAGTAGCCCTCTGCGCGGTACTTCTCGGCCAGCGGTTTCGGCCAGGGCACCCAACCATCGAGCATGATCGACTCCCGCCTGCTGTTTAGGAAAGGCTTGCCTAATCATTCATCGGGGTCAAGCCTGCAGGGGTGATCTGGACGCCGCCGTGCCGCGGGGGCTAGGGTCGGTACTGATTAGGTTAGGTTAACCTAACTCCAGGGAGGTAGGTCCTTGCTGCGTTACCGGAGCGCGGAGACGGAACTGCCGGGAGACCCCGTCCAGTTGGCGGCGCAACTGGCGGAGTCGGGCTTGTTCGACCCCTACGTCATCTACGAACAGAACGGCGACGTCTGGTTCGCCGGAGGCGCGCTCGGCGAGATCCTGGTCGACCGCTCCGAGATCCGCCGCCGCTGGCTCGCCGAGGAGACCGCAGCCCCACTGGGACCGCATCCGCTGCGCCAAGTCCAGCAGGAACTCGACCGGTTGCCCGTGGCGGACTGGAACGCCTACGGCTGGATGGCGTTCGAGTTCTCCCATCTCCACGCCGGCCGCCCCGACCGGGCCGGCGACGACGACCTGCTCCATCTGCTCGTCCCGCACACCGAAGTGAGGCTCCGTCAGCAAGCGGTCCTCATCCGCAGCGCGGACCAGGAGACGCTGGACGCGCTGCTCGGGTTACTCGGCCGCGCCGACACGCACCGCACCGCCGTACCCCGCCCCCTCGACGTCTCGGACGGCGAAGGCCGCTACCCCGACATGGTGGCGCAGGCCATCGAGGAGATACGGACGTCGGACCTGCAGAAGGTCATCCTCTCCCGGTCCATCGACGTGCCCTTCCCGGTCGACTTCGTCGGCACCTACGTCCACGGCCGCTCGCACAACACCCCCGCCCGCTCCTTCCTGTTGAACCTCGGCGGGCGCCGGGTCGCCGGTTTCAGCCCCGAGACCGTCGCCGAGGTCAGCGCGGACGGCGAGGTCGTCACCCAGCCGCTCGCCGGCACCCGGGCCCGCGGTTTCGGCGAGCAGGAGGACGAGCGTCTGCGCGCCGAACTCCTCGCCGACCCCAAGGAGATCTCCGAACACGTGCTGTCGGTCAAGCTCGCGGAGGAGGAGATGGCCACCGTCTGCCGGCCGGGCACGGTCTCGGTGCGCGACCTGCTGAGCGTCCGCCGGCGCGGCAGCGTGCAGCACCTCGGCTCCAGCGTGCACGGACTGCTGGCCGACTCCGCCACCGCCTGGGACGTCCTGCGCGCGGTGTTCCCCGCCGTGACCGCATCCGGGATCCCCAAGGCCCCGGCCTACGACTGCATCGCCCGGCTCGAGAAGGAACCGCGCGGCATCTACAGCGGGGCCGTGCTGCGGGCCGGCAGTGACGGAGCCCTCGACGCGGCCCTGGTGCTGCGCAGCATCTTCGAGGAGGACGGCCGCACCTGGCTGCGGGCCGGCGCCGGCATCCTCGCCGGGTCGACCCCGGCCCGGGAGCTGGAGGAGACCTGCGAGAAACTGCGCAGCGTCGCCCCCTACGTCGTCCCCGCACAGGGTTAGGGGCGGGCGTGCGACTGGGAGAAGTGGTCGTCGACGTAGCGCCGTTGCGCGACGGCAGAAACTTTCGGCTGGTCTTCGCCACCCAGGCGATCTCCATGGTCGGCACCCACCTCACCTCGGTGGCGGCCAGCCTGCAGGTCTACCACCTCACCGGATCCTCGGTCCAAGTCGGCCTGATGAGCCTGGTGTTGGGTCTTTCACTGCTGGTCGGCCTGATCACGGGCGGCCTGCTCGCCGACCGGGTCGACCGGCGCAGGGTCATGCTCGTCACCCGGGCCGTGACCGCGGTGGTGATCGCGGGGCTCGCGGTGAACGCGGCACTGCCCGACCCGCAGGTGTGGTTCGTCTTTGTGGCGGCCGTACTGGCAGGCTTCACCGCCGGGCTGGGCGGCCCGGCGCTGATGGCCGCCACACCGGCCCTCGTGGCGCCCGGGCAACTGGCCGCCGCGGGTGCGCTGACGACGCTCACCGCCCAGCTGGGCGGCATGGTCGGACCGTCCCTCGCGGGCGTGATCGCGGCCGGGCCCGGCATCGCCTGGTGCTTCGCGATCGACGCGGCCATATACGTCATTGGACTCGCCCTCCTCGCCCCGCTGCCGAAGCTCGCCCCCGAAGGGCCCGCCGAGGCGCAGCATCCGCTGAAGGCGATGGGGGAGGGGCTGCGCTTCCTGCGCGGCAACCAGGTCGTGGCCGGACTGCTGCTGATCGACGTGTGCGCGGTGGTCTTCGCGATGCCGTACGCGCTCTTCCCCGAACTCGGCACCGAGCACTTCGGCGGCGGCCCGTCCACCGTCGGACTGCTCTACACCGCCCCCGCGGTCGGCTCCTTCTTCGGCGCCCTGACCAGCGGCTGGACGGGCCGGGTGCACCACACGGGACGGGCGCTGATCGGCGCGGTCGCGGTGTGGGGCGTGGCGATCACCTGCTTCGGCCTGAGCCCGAACCTGTGGCTCGCTCTGGCCTTCCTCGCCCTGGCCGGCCTCGGCGACACCGCCTCGGAGATCCTGCGCCGCGCCCTGCTCCAGCACTACACACCCGACCGTCTCCAGGGCCGGGTCGGCAGCCTGTGGCTCGCCCAGGCCACCGCCGGTCCCTCCGTCGGCAACGTCGAGGCGGGCCTGGTGGCCAGGGCGCTCGGGTCGTCGAGCGGGGCCGTGGTGGTCGGCGGGCTGGTCTGCCTGGCGGGCGTGGGGGCCCTCGCCCTGGCCATGCCGGGACTGCGGAAGGCCACGCTCAGCCGGCCTCCGGACACCGGCGGGGACGACCGGGCGGCGCCCGCCGAAGCCTCTCCGGCGGCCGACTGACACGGCCTCGTACGACGCGGCCTCGCACGACAGGGCGGAGAACCATGCCGAGCGCGCGGATCAACGGAATCCGGCTCCACTACGAGGACGCCGGCGAGGGCGAACCGGTGGTCCTGGTGATGGGCCAGGGCGCCGGCGGGCGGGCCTGGCACCTCCACCAGGTGCCGGCCCTGGTCGACGCCGGGTACCGGGCCGTCACCTTCCACAACCGGGGCGTTCCGCCGACCGACGAGTGCCCGGAAGGCTTCACCGTCGACGACCTGGTGGCGGACACGGCGGGCCTGGCCGAGCATCTCGGTCTCGCGCCGTGCCGGTTCGTCGGCGTCTCCATGGGGGCGTACGTCGTCCAGGAACTGATGCTGGCGCGGCCCCGACTCGTCCAGCAGGGCGTGCTGATGGCCACCCGCGGCCGCACGGACGTCCTGCGCGCCGCGATGGCGGAGGCCGAACGCGCCCTGCACGACAGCGGGCTGGAGCTCCCGCCCGCCTACACCGCCTGGATCCGCGCTCTGCAGAACCTGTCCCCGGCCACCCTGGACGACGACCGGCAGATCCAGGACTGGCTGGAGCTCTTCGAGTTCTCACCGCAGCACCAAGGGCCCGGTGTGCGGGCCCAGTTGGACCTGGTGGTGCCGGAAGGCCGACTCGAGGCCTACCGGGCCATTGACGTGCCCTGCCTGGTCGTCGGCTTCGCGGACGACGTCGTCCTCCCGCCGCACTTGGGGCGCGAGGTCGCCGACGCCATCCCCGGTGCCGTCTACCAGGAGATCAAGGGCTGCGGCCATTACGGCTATCTGGAGCGGCCGGACGAAGTGAACCGGGTGCTCCTGGAGTTCTTCCGCGACGGTTCTTCCCTGCCCGGTTCTTCCCTGCCCGGTCCTTCCGCACCGGCTTCTTCCGCACCCGGGCGATGTTGATTTAGGTTAGCCTCACCTAAGTAGTCTCCTCAGGGGGTCATGGTGCACCGCACCTTGCTGAACGGCAAGATCCACCGAGCCACCGTCACCCAGGCAGATCTGCACTACGTGGGATCCCTGACGATCGATCAGGACCTCATGGAGGCCGCCGACATCGTCGAGGGCGAAGCGGTCCAGGTCGTCGACATCGACAACGGCGCCCGGCTGACCACCTACGCCATCACCGGCGAACGCGGCAGCGGCGTCATCGGGATCAACGGCGCCGCCGCCCATCTCGTCCACCCCGGACACCTGGTGATCATCATGTCCTTCGCCGCCCTCGCCGAGTCGGAGCGCGCCACCCACCGGCCGCGCGTCGTCCACGTCGACAAGGCCAACCGCATCGTCGCGCTCGGCACCGACCCCGCCCAACCGGTGCCCGACGCGCCCGACCAGTTCTCCGGAGCCTTCACCCGCCCCGCGCCACGCCAGGCCGCCGAGCACGAGAGGAACTGAGCCATGGCCAACCCCTTCGACGACGAGAACGGCGTCTTCCGCGTCCTGGTCAACGACGAGGGCCAGCACTCCCTCTGGCCGGACTTCGCGCCCGTACCCGACGGCTGGTCCTGCGTGCACGGCCCCGACGGCCGGGCCGCCTGCCTGGAGTACGTCGAGCGGCACTGGACGGACATGCGCCCGCGCAGCCTGGCCGAGGCCATGCGCGGGGCCGAGGGCTGATGGCCGGCCGCCCGGCCGTGGAGGACGTCCTGCCCCTGTCTCCCATGCAGGAGGGGATGGTCTTCCACGCGCTGTACGACGAGGGCGCACGGGACGTCTACACCGGCCAGTCGGTCATCCGGCTCGACGGGCCCGTGGACGAGCTGCGGATGAGCCTGGCCGTCACGGCGCTGCTCACCCGCCACGCCAACCTGCGGGCCGCCTTCCGGACCTCGCGGTCGGGGCGCCCCGTTCAGGTGGTGAGAAGCGCGGTCCGCATCCCCTGGCAGGTCACGGACCTGAGCTCGCTGCCGCCGCAGGAGCGCGAGCGGGCCTTCGACCGGCTGCTGGAGGAGGATCGCGACGAGCGGTTCGACCTGGCCCGCCCGCCGCTCGTGAGGTTCCGGCTCGTGACCTTCGGGGAGCGGCATCACCGGCTGCTGATCTCCTCCCACCACCTGCTCTGGGACGGCTGGTCCGCTCCCGTCCTGGTGCGCGAGCTGTTCCAGCTGTACACCTCCGGCGGCGACCGGGCGGCGCTGCCTGCCGTACGGCCCTACCGCGACTACCTGGCCTGGCTGTCCCGCCAGGACCGCGAGGCCGCAGAGCAGGCGTGGAAGGCCGCTCTGCACGGGCTCGACGAACCGTCACTCATCGCGCCCGAGGCCCGCAACCGGCCCGTCGAGCAGCCCGAGCGGCTGGTGGTGGAGCTCACCGAGGAGCAGACCTCGGCGCTGACCGCCGCCGCCCGCGCCCACGGCGTCACCGTCAGCGCGGTGCTCCAGGGCCTGTGGTCCGTCCTGCTCGGCAGGCTGACCGGCCGCACGGACGTGGTCCTGGGCGCCACCGTCTCCGGCCGCGACGCCGACGTGCCCGGCATCGAGACGATGGTCGGACTCTTCATCAACACCCTGCCCGTACGAGTGCGGTTGCGGCCCGAGGAACCCCTCGCGGGCCTGGTCGCGCGGATCCAGTCCGAGCAGTCCGCCCTCCTCGGGCACCAGCACCTGGGCCTCGCCGACATCCAGCGGGCCGCCGGGCAGACCGTCCTCTTCGACACCCTGCTGGTCTTCGAGAGCTACCCCATCGACGACGACGGCATCGCCGGAGCCCTCGGACCCGACGGCCCCCGCATGACCGCGGTCTCCGTCCGCGACGCCACGCACTACCCGCTCACCGTCACCGCCCTGCCCGGCACCCGGCTGACCCTGACCTTCAGCCACCAGCCCAGTGCCCTCGACCATGCCGCGCTGACCCGCATCGTCACCCAACTCAAGCGCCTGATCGGCGAGTTCATCGACGAGCCCACCCGCCCCGTCGCCCTGCTCGCCACCGACGAGCCTCCCACCCGGAACACCGCCCGCCCCCTCCCGCACCCCACGGTCCGCGCCCTGTTCGAGGACCAGGCGGCCCGCACCCCCGACGCCCCCGCCGTCCTCCACGGCGACACCACCCTGACCTTCGCCGAACTCGACGCCCGCGCCGACCGGTTGGCTGCCGCACTGAACGCCCGCGGTGCCGGCCCCGAGACCGTGGTCGCCGTGGCCCTGCCCCGCAGCCCCGACCTGGTCACCGCACTCCTCGCGGTCCTGAAGGCCGGAGCCGCCTGCATGCCGATCGACCCCGGATACCCGCAGGACCGCATCGCGCTGATGCTCGCCGACGCGCAACCCCGCCTCGTGATCTGCGACGCACCGACGGCCCAACAGCTCGGCATCCAAAGGCAGTTGGTGTGTCGGCCGGACGCGAAGGCCGCCGTACGACACCTGCCGTCCCCCTCGCCCGACCACCCCGCGTACGTCATCTTCACCTCCGGCTCCACCGGCCGCCCCAAGGGCGTCGTCGGCACCCAGCGGGCCCTGGCCAACCGCCTCGACTGGGGCCGCGAACTGGGCGACGGCCAACCCGGCGTCCGCGTCTCCAAGAGCCCGCTGAGCTTCATCGACGGCCTCACCGAACTGCTCGGCGCCCTCGTCGCCGGCGAGGCGGTGGCGCTCGCCGACGACGAGGCGACCGGCGACCCGACCGCGCTCGCCGCGTTGGCCGACCGCCACCGGGCCACCCTCATCACCGCCGTCCCCAGCCTCTACACCACCCTCGTCGAATCCGCCCCGCCGGACGCCTTCTCCTTCGTCCGCACCTGGATCTCCAGCGGCGAACCCCTCCCCGGCGAACTGGCCGAGGCGATCACCCGGCGCTGGCCGCAGGCACGCCTGGTCAACCTCTACGGCTGTTCCGAGGCGGCCGGCGACAGCCTGATCCACGTCCACGACGGCGGCGAGGGTCCGGTACCGATCGGGCAGCCGATCGCGAACACGCGCGTTCACGTCCTCGACCCGTTCCTGCGACCGTCTCCCCTCGGAGCGGTCGGCGAGCTGTACCTCGCCGGGGCCGGTCTGGCTCGCGGCTATCTGAACCAACCGGGCCGCACCGCCGAACGGTTCGTCGCCGCTCCCTTCGGCCCGCCCGGCAGCCGCCTCTACCGCACCGGCGACCTGGCGAGGCTCCGGCCCGACGGCACGGTGGAGTTCCTCGGCCGGGCCGACGACCAGGTCAAGATCAGGGGCTTCCGCGTCGAGCCGGGGGAGATCGAGGCGGTGGTCCGTGCGCTGCCGGGGGTGGGGCGGGCCGCGGTCGTGGCGCGGGAGGACGGGCCGGCGCCGCGACGCCTGGTCGCGTACGCCGTGGCAGCCCCCGGCGCCCGCCTCAACCCCCTCGCCCTGCGCCGCGCGCTCGCCGAACGGCTCCCCGGTCATCTCGTCCCGTCCGCGGTGGTGGTCCTCAAGGAGCTGCCGTTCACCCCCAGCGGCAAACTCGACCGACGCGCCCTACCCGCCCCCGACTTCACCGACACGAGCCACTTCGAACCGCCGCGGACCGAACCGGAGAAGATGCTGTGCGGGCTGTTCGCCGAGGTCCTCGGACTGGAACGGGTCGGCGTCCACGACGACTTCTTCGAACGCGGCGGCGACAGCATCGTCTCGGTCCGACTGGCCGACCGGGCCCGCAGGGCCGGACTCGCCCTGTCCCCCCGGGACGTCTTCACCCACCGCACCCCGGCCGGACTCGCACGGGCCCTGCCCGACGAAACCGGCACCGCAGCCGAGGAGTTCACGCCGACCGGCGCCCCACTGGTGTCCCTCAGCCAGTCGCAGCTCGACAACGTCAAGGCGAGGTGGAGGACTCGATGAGCAAGGCATCCGGGGACGACGGTTCCCTGGTCGAGGACGTTCTGCCGCTCTCCCCGCTGCAGCAGGGCCTGCTGTTCCACGCCCTGTTCGACGAGGGCGCCCAGGACGTCTACACCATGCAGTCCCTGGTGGAGATCAAGGGCCCCCTGCGCCCCGCCCTGCTGCGCACCGCCGCCGAGGAGCTCTTCGCCCGGCACGCGAACCTGCGCAGCGCCTTCCTGCACGAGGACCTGGACGAACCGGTGCAGGTGGTGCTCAAGCAAGTGCCTGTGAAGTGGGCCGAGGCGGCGGTCACGGCGGAGAGCGAGATGGCCCGGCTGGTCGCCGAGGACGCCACCGCCCGCTTCGACCTCACCGACCCGCCACTGCTGCGTCTGACCCTCGTACGCCGTGCCACCGAACGCTGGCTGCTGATCCTCACCAACCACCACCTCCTCCTGGACGGCTGGTCCATCCCCCTCCTGGTCCGCGAACTGCTCCAGCTGTACGCCGCCCAGCTCGCCCCCGGCGCCACGGCCCCGCTGCCCGCCGTACGGCCGTACCGCGACTTCCTGGCCTGGCTCGCCTCCCGCGACCGCGAGGCCTCCGCCGACGCCTGGCGCACGGCGCTGGCCGGGGTGACGCCCACGATGCTGGCGCCCACGACCGCCCGGCTGGTGCCGGTGCCGCCCGAGCTGCACACCCTTCGGCTGACCGAGGAACTGACCGGCCGGGTACAGGAGTTCGCGAGGAGCCGGGGCGTCACCGTCAACACGGTCGTGCAGGGGCTGTGGGCGCTGCTGCTGGCGCGGCTGAAGGGGCGGGACGACGTGGTCTTCGGGGCGACCGTGGCGGGACGGCCCGCGGAACTGGCCGGGGTGGAGTCCATGATCGGCCTGTTCATCAACACGGTGCCGGTCCGGGTGACCGTACCGCCCGGCGAGCGGGCAGGCGCGTTCCTGCGCCGACTGCAGGACGAACAGTCCCGCCTGATGGACCACCAGCACCTCGGCCTCACCGAGATCCAGCGCCTCGCCGGCACGGGCGACCTCTTCGACACCCTGCTCGTCTTCGAGAACTACCCGATCGACGAGTCCGCGGTGGCCGAGGCCGAGGCGTCCGCCGGCCTGCGGATCGTCGAGGTGAAGGGCTCGGGCGCCACCCACTACCCCCTGACCCTGGCCGTGCTCGCCGAGCAACGGCTCGGAGTCGTCTTCGAGTTCCGCCCCGACTGCTACGACCGTACGGCCGTGGAGCAGCTGGCCGGACGCTTCGAGCGGCTGCTGCAGGCCGTGCCGGCCGACCCCGACGCCCCCTTGGCCGCGCTGGAGGTCCTCGCACCGCAGGAGCGGACCGCTCTGCTGACGGGCGGGGTCGGCGAGCGCCTGCCCGGACCGCCGCACCGGACGATGCCGGAAGTGTTCGAGGCGCAGGTGGCTCGTACTCCGGACGCGGTGGCGGTGGTGGGGGAGGGACGGAGCCTGACGTTTGACCAAGTGAACACGGCGGCGAATCAATTGGCGCGTCACCTGATCGAGTTGGGTGCGGGGCCGGAACGGATCGTAGCGTTCGCCTTGCCGCCGACCCCGGACACGATGACGGCGCTCCTGGCGATCCAGAAGGCGGGCGCGGCCTATCTGCCACTGGACCCGACGTGGCCGGAAGAGCGCATCGCGAGCATGCTGGAGGACGCAGGTCCGGTCGCGCTCATAACAACGTGGGCCGCAACGCCGCTCAAGGGGCGCGGGGCTGTGACATATGCGGCTCCGCCGCGCGGGCGCGACCAGCCACAAACAACCCGCAGCCGCCATCCGGTCCTGCCACCCCACCGCTGCGTATTCCTCGACGCCCCCGCCACCCGCGAGCGCCTCGCGAACACCCACCCCTCCAACCTCACCGACGCAGACCGGCTCCAACCCCTACTCCCCGAGCACCCCGCCTACGTCATCCACACCTCCGGCTCCACCGGCCGCCCGAAGGCCGTCGTCATCCCTCAACGAGCCATCGTCAACCTCTTCACCGCCCACAACACCGCCCTGCACCAACCGGCCTCCACAGCAACCGGCGGCCGTCAACTCCGTGTCGGCCACGCCTGGCCCATCGCCTTCGACGCCTCCTGGCAACCCATGCTCTGGATGTTCGCCGGCCACGAGCTCCACATGGTCCCCGAGGACGTCCGCCGAGACCCCGCAGCCCTCCGGGACTTCCTCGCCCACCACCGCATCGAGTTCATCGAACTGTCCCCCTCCCTGCTCGCCGAACTGGTCGCCCAAGGAGCCGACTGGCAGGCCGACTTGAAGGTCCTGGGCGTCGGCGGCGAGGCCGTACCGCCCGACCTGTGGCGCACCCTGCGCGAGACGGACGGACTGGCCGCGCACAACCTCTACGGCCCCACCGAATGCACTGTCGACTCGGCCGACTGCGACCTCGCACTCAGCGAGCGTCCTGCGATCGGCCGGCCCGTGGCGGGCGGCACGCTGTACATCCTGGACGGCCACCTCAACCCCGTCCCCGTCGGCGTCGAGGGCGAGCTGTACGTGGCGGGCGCCGGCCTGGCCCGGGGCTACCTGGGTCAACCCGCCGCCACCGCGGCCCGCTTCGTCGCCGACCCCTTCTCCGGCGACCCCGGCGCGCGCATGTACCGCACGGGCGACATCGCCCGCTGGACCGGGGACGGCCTGGTGGAGTGCCTGGGCCGGGTCGACGACCAGGTCAAGATCAGGGGCTACCGGATCGAGCCCGGCGAGATCGAGGCCGTGCTGCTGGGGCACGAGTCGGTCGAACGGGCGGCGGTCGTCGTCCGCGAGGACACCCCCGGCGTACGACGCCTGGTCGCCTACGTCATCCTCTCCGAGCCGTCCGCCGAGGACACCGCGGAGCTGCTGCGCCGGGCCGTGGACGCCGTCCTGCCCGACTACATGGTGCCGTCGGCCTTCGTCCCGGTGGACGGCTTCCCGCTCACCCTCAACGGCAAGCTGGACACCGCCGCCCTTCCGGCACCGTCCCGGTCCGCGGGGCCGGCCGCGCAGCCGCCCCGGAACCCGGTCGAGGAGCGGCTGGCCGCGCTGTTCGCCCAGGTGCTCGGGCTGGACACGGTCGGCGTGCACGACAGCTTCTTCGCCCTCGGCGGCGACAGCATCGTGTCCATGCGGCTGGTGAGCCAGGCGCGCGCGGCAGGGCTCGCGATCTCGCCGCGGGACGTGTTCGAGCGGCCCACGATCGCGGAGCTGGCCGAACGGGCGGACGCCGCGGGCACCGCCGCCGTACGCAGGGGTACCGACCCCCACGCAGGGACCGGCGACATACCGCTCACCCCGATGCTGACCTGGCTCACCGAACAGGGCGGCCCCTTCCGTGGTCTCAGCCAGGCGCGCTTCCTGCGGACCCCGGCTGACATGGACCTCGACGGGCTGCATCGCACCGTCCAGGCCGTCCTGGACCGGCACGACCTGCTGCGTTCCACCTTCGCCAGGGCGCAGGACGGGGCCTGGCGTTTCCACGCGGGCCCCGTCGGCTCTGTCCGCGCCGACGGGTGCGTACGGCGGATCGACGCCGAGCGTCTGGACCACACGGCGATCGGCACGCTGGTGCCGGAGGCGTTCGACGAGCTGGTGGCGGAGCTCGACCCGGCGACCGGGGCGGTGGCTCGGTTCCTGTGGTTCGACGCGGGCGGCGGCCGAGAGGGGCGGCTGCTGGTCGTACTGCACCACCTGGTGACCGACGCGGCGTCCTGGGGTGTGCTGGTCGCCGACCTGGCCGCGGCCTGGGAGGGCCGGGAGCTGTCACCGGCAGGCACGTCCTTCCGCGAGTGGGCGCGGGCGCTGCGAGACGTGGCCCCGGACCGGTCGGCCGAACTCGCCTTCTGGAAGGAGATGCTGCAACAGCCGGAACCACCCCTGGGCGCCGGACCGTTGGACCCCGCCCTGGACACCAGGGCGACGATCCGCAGGCACTGGACCACCCTGGGCCCGGACATCACCGCCCCCCTGACCGCCGCCTCCGTCCAGGAGGTGCTGCTGACCGCACTGGCCCTCGCCGTACCGTCCTGGCGAAGCGCTCCCGATCGCACGCCCGATCGCATCTCTGACCGCTCGGTGCTGATCGCCCTGGAGGGCCACGGCCGCGAGGAACAGCTCCTCCCCGGTGCCGACCTCTCCAGCACCCTCGGCTGGTTCACCAGCGTCTTCCCCGTCCGGCTGGATCCCGGCACCACGGACCACGTACGCCGCATCCGCGACCAGCTGGCCGCCGTGCCCGACAAGGGCATCGGCTACGGCCTGCTGCGCCACCTCGACCCGGAGACGGCCCGGCAGCTCGCCGAACTCCCCGAGCCGCAGACCCAGTTCAACTACCTGGGCCGCATGGCGGTGGGCGAGCGGCGCGAGTCGGCCGTGTTCACCAGCGCACCCGAGACCGGTGCCATGGGCAGTGGCGCCGACCCGGGGATGCCGGCCTCCTACGCCCTCGTCGTCGACGCGGTGATCACCGGAACCGAACTCTCGGTGTGCTGGCAGTGGCCGGAACGGCTTTTCACGGAGACGGAGATCCAACGGCTGGCCGCGCTGTGGACCACGTCCCTCGAACTGCTCCTGAAAGGCGGAGACCAGTGACGCAGACCCCGACCGCCGACCTCGCCGCACGCAAGCGCGAACTGCTGCGCCGCAGGCTGGAAAACGCCGGTCTGGCCGCCGCCGGGGACCGCTCCGAAGGCATCCCGCGGCGCCCCGCGGACACGCCCCGGCTGCCGCTGTCGTACGCCCAGTCCCGGATGTGGCTGCTCCAGCAACTCGACCCGGCCAGCCCCGCCTACAACGTCTGCCTCGCCGTCCGGCTGCGCGGCCCGCTCGACCCGGCCGCGCTGCGCACGGCCTTACAGGGTCTGCTCGACCGGCACGAGGTGCTCCGCACCCGGTACCCCGCAGCCGAGGACGGCATCCCGGAGCAGATCGTGGATGCCGAGGCGGAGGTGGAGTTCGCCACGGCCGACCTGCGCGGGCTCCCGGAGGAGGAGCAGGACCGCAGGGCGACGGAACTGGCCCGCACCGCCTCGGCCACCCCCTTCGACCTCGCCGCCCACCACCCGCTGCGCGCCCTGCTGATCCAGCGCACGGAGGAGGACCACACCCTTGTCCTGACCGTTCATCACATTGCTTGGGACGGAGGCACGTTCAACGCCCTCTCCCGCGACCTGAGCGTCCTCTACCGGGCGGCCGGCACCGGCGAGCCCGCCGGCCTCGGACAACTTCCGCTCCAATACGGCGATTTCGCTCTCTGGCAGCGCACCACCTGGACCGACGAGCGACTGGCCGAGCACCTCGACCACTGGCGCACCACCCTGACCCCCGCCCCCCGCCCCCTCGCCCTGCCCACCGACGCCCCGCGCGCGGCCCGCCCCACCGCGCACGGCGACCGTCGCTTCCACACCTTCGCCCCCGACGTCACCGACCGCCTCACCGCCTTCGCCCGGGGCGCGGGCGCGACGCCGTTCATGGTGCTGTTCGCCGGCCTGGCGGCCCTGCTGCACCGCACGACGGGCGCCACCGACATCCCCATCGGCTCGGCCGTGATGAACCGCGACCTCCCCGGCCTCGAGCGGCTGATCGGCAACTTCGGCAACACCCTCGCCCTGCGCGCCGACCTGGATGGCGATCCCGGCTTCGCCGAACTCGTCGAACGCGTCAAGCACGTGTGCACGGACGGATACGCCCACCAGGACATGCCCTTCGACAGGCTGGTGGAGCAGCTGAAGCCGGAACGGCAGCCGGGCCGCTCCGTCTACTTCGACGTCATGCTCCTCTTCCTCACCCAGGGACTCGAAGGACCACAGCTCCCCGGGGTGACCGCCGCCTGGGAGACCGTCCACAACGACACCACCCAGTTCGACCTCTCCCTGGAGGCGTTCCTCACCGGCGGCCGTCTGCGGATCGAGGCCACCTACCGCAGCGGCCTCTTCACCCCGGACACCGTCGACCGGCTGCTCCAGCACCTGGAGACACTTCTCGCCGCAGCCCTCACCGACCCCGAACTCGCCCTGTCCCGGCTGCCGTTGATGACCGACGCCGAGCAGCGCGGGGTCCTGGAGGACTGGAACGCCACCGACCACCCCGTCCCCGCCACGCACCTCTCCGACCTCCTCGCCCAACAGGCCGCACGCACCCCTGACGCGCCCGCCCTCGGCGCCGACGACGGCTCACCGGGTCTCGACTACGCCGCCCTGCACGCCCGCGCCAACCGCCTCGCCCGCCTGCTGATCTCCCACGGCGTGGGGCCCGAGAACCTGGTCGGCGTGGCCCTGGACCGGGGAACCGACCTGGTGGTGGCGCTGCTCGCGGTGCTCAAGGCGGGTGCCGCGTACGTCCCGCTGGACACCGGCTACCCGGCCGAGCGGCTGGCGTTCATGGTGGAGGACGCCGCGCCGGCGCTGGTGCTGACCGCCACGGACACGGCCCGCATCCTGCCGCCCGGAGTGCCGCTGCTCCTGCTCGACGCGGAGACCACGGCGGCGGAGACCACCGCCTTCGACTGCGCCGAGCTCACGGATGACGACCGGCTCCAGCCCCTCCGCCGCGAGCACTCCGCCTACGTCATCTACACCTCCGGTTCCACGGGCCGCCCCAAGGGGGCCGTCGTCCCGCACGCGGGGATCGTGAACCGGCTGCTGTGGATGCAGGAGACGTACGGACTCGGCCCGGGCGACCGCGTGTTGCAGAAGACACCGGCCAGTTTCGACGTGTCCGTCTGGGAGTTCTTCTGGCCGCTGATCACCGGAGCCGAGCTCGTGCTCACCCGCCCCGGCGGCCACCGTGACCCCGCCCATCTCGCCGGGCTGATCCGGGACCGGCGCATCACGACCGCGCACTTCGTGCCCTCGATGCTGCGCGTGTTCCTCGACGACCCCGCCGCCGAGCAGGCACGCGGGATCCTGCGCAGGATCGTGTGCAGCGGCGAGGCCCTGCCCTCCGAACTCGCCGAGCGCTGCGCCCGGTCGCTGCCCGGAACCGAACTGCACAACCTGTACGGCCCCACGGAGGCCGCCGTGGACGTCACCGCGTGGCCGTGCGCCGACGGGACGAGGTCCGCCGCCGGTTCCGTGCCGATCGGCCGCCCGGTGTGGAACACCCGCACCCTCGTGCTGGACGCGTCCCTGCGCCCCGTGCCGCCGGGCGTCCCCGGCGAGCTCTACCTGGGCGGCGCCCAACTGGCCCGTGGCTACCACCGCCGTCCCGGCCTCACCGCCGACCGCTTCGTCGCCGACCCCTACGGCCCGCCCGGCGCCCGCCTGTACCGCACCGGCGACCTGGTGCGCTGGACCGCGCGAGGTGCCCTGGAGTTCCTCGGCCGGTCCGACGACCAGGTGAAGATCCGCGGCTTCCGCGTCGAGCCGGGCGAGACCGAGGCCGCCGTGGCCGCCCTGCCCGGTGTCTCCCAAGCCGCGGTGACGGTAGGTCAGGACGAGTCCGGCGGGCCGACGTTGGTGGCGTACGCCGTGCCCCACCCGCGCGCCACGCTGCAACCCCTACAGCTCAGGCAGGACCTCAAGGCGACGCTCCCCGACCACCTGCTGCCCGCCGCCGTCGTGATCCTCGACGACCTGCCGCTGACCCCCAACGGCAAACTCGACCGCGCCGCCCTGCCCGCCCCCGACCTCGCCGGCCTCACCACCGCCACCGCCCCTCGCACCGAGGCGGAAGCGGCGCTGTGCACCCTGTTCGCCGACCTGCTCGGGCTGCCCTCCGTCGGCATCCACGACGAGTTCTTCGCCCTCGGCGGCCACTCGGTCCTGGCCACGCGCCTGGTCGCCCGCATCCGGGCCGAGCTCGGGGCGGTGGTCCCCCTGCGGGCCGTCTTCGACACGCCTACCGTGGCCGCGCTCGCCCCGCTCCTGGAGGCATCGGCCGCCGAGCGACGCCCCGCGCTGCGGCCGGTCCGGCGCCCCGACCCGGTTCCGCTGTCCTCCGCGCAGGCCAGGCTGTGGTTCCTGTACCGGCTGGAGGGCCCGAGCCCGACGTACAACATCCACACCGCCGTACGCCTCACCGGACGGCTCGACGCCGAAGCGCTGCGAGCCGCCCTCCAGGACGTCGTGGCCCGGCACGAGGCGCTGCGCACGGTCTTCCCGGACGACGACGGCACCCCCTGCCAGCGGATCCTGCCGGACGCTGCCGTGCCGTTCGAGGTGGTGCCGACCAGGGCCGGAGAACTTGACGCGCTCCTGCGCGAGGCTGCCGCGTACGCCTTCGCGCTGGACGCCGAGATCCCCGTACGCGCCACGCTGTACTCCCTGGCCCCGGACGAGCACGTGCTGCTCCTGCTCGTCCATCACATCGCCACCGACGGCTGGTCGGCGGAGCCGCTGCTGCGGGACCTGGAGGCGGCCTACGCGGCCCGGGTGCGAGGGGGGTACCCCGAGTGGCCGCCGCTGGCCGTGCAGTACGCCGACTACACGTTGTGGCAGCGGCAGATGCTCGACGCGGGCGGGTCGGGCGAGGCCGAACTGGCTTACTGGCGGCGGCAGTTGGAAGGGATGCCGGAGGAACTCCAGTTGCCCGTCGACCGGCCCCGCCCGGCCGTCGCCGGATACCGGGCCGGTGCCGTCGACTTCGCCCTCGACGCGGACGTCCACGGCACGCTGCGGGAGCTGGCCGCGGAAGCCGGCGGCACCGTCTTCATGGCGCTCCAAGCCGCCCTCGCGGTCCTGCTCGGCCGCCTCGGCGCCGGGGACGACATCCCCCTCGGAACCCCGGTCGCCGGACGGGGCGACGCGGCGCTCGACGACCTCGTGGGCCTCTTCGTCAACACCCTGGTGCTGCGCACCGACGTCTCCGGCGACCCGACGTTCCGAACGCTGCTCGCCCGGGTGCGCGAGACCGACGTGGACGCCTACGCCCATCAGGACCTGCCGTTCGAGCGGCTCGTGGACGCCCTCGCACCGGCCCGCTCGATGGGCCGGCATCCGCTGTTCCAGGTGATGCTCGCCCATCAGCAAGCCCCGGACGACACACGGGACTTCGCCGGGCTGAGGCTCAGCGAGCTGCGCGTCGACTTCCACACGGCGAAGTCCGACCTCGCCTTCCACGTCTTCGAGCGGCCGGACGGCGCGGGGATCACCGGGTCGCTCGTGTACAGCCGCGACCTGTACGACCCTGAATCCGCCCGGGACATCGTCGAGCGGTTCGTGCGGCTGGCCGGCGAGCTGGCCCGGCGACCGGACCGGCCGGTGGCCCTGGCCGACGTCCTCACCCCGCGTGAACGGTCCCTGCTGCTGGGGGAGTGGAACGACACCGCGCACCCCATGCCGTCCACCACTCTCACCGCGCTGGTCGAGGAACAAGCGGCGAAGACCCCTGACCTCATCGCCGTGGAGTACGGCATCGAGGGCGGTACGCGCCTGACCTACGCCGAGCTCAACGCCCGCGCCAACGCCCTCGCCCGGCAGCTGACCTCGCTGGGCGTCGGGCCCGAGCGCTGTGTCGGCATCCATCTGGAACGCTCGGTGGAGATGGTCGTAGGACTGCTCGCCGTACTGAAGGCGGGCGGGGCCTTCGTCCCGCTGGAGCCGTCCTGGCCGGCGCGGCGGATCGCCGAGGTGTGCCGGAGCGCGGCACTGACGGCGGTGCTGGGCAAGCCGGGGGACCTGGGGAAGCCGGGGCACGGAGGGGCCCTCGGGGACGACGACGCCCCACCATTCGTGGAGGTGCGCCTCGACGGACCCGAGGAGCCGGACAGCCCGGCCGTCCCCGTCGATCCCGAGGGCCTCGCCTACGTCATCTACACCTCCGGCTCCACCGGCGTCCCCAAGGGGGCGATGATCCGGCACCGGGCCATCGCGCACCGGCTGCTGTGGCAGCGCGGCCTGCTCGGCTTCGGCACCGAGGACGCGGCCCTGTTCAAGGCGCCGCTCGGCTTCGACATCTCCATCAACGAGATCTTCCTGCCGCTGGTGAACGGCGGCCGTCTGGTGGTCGCCGAACCCGGTGGCGAACGCGACGTCGACTATCTGCTCGACACCGTCGAACGCCACCGGGTCACCTTCACCTACCTCGTCTCCTCGATGCTCGACCTGCTCCTGGAGCTGGACGGCTTCGCCCGCCGGGCCCGCTCCCTCAAGCACGTGTGGTGCGGCGGCGAGGTGCTCACCCCCGAGCTGTTCGCCCGCTTCCGCGCCGCGATCCCCGCGGTGATGTACCACGGGTACGGACCGGCCGAGGCCACCATCGGCGTCAGCCACGTCGTCTACCGCACCGGCGCGATCCGCAGCGCCGTCTCCATCGGGCGGCCCAACACCAACACCCGTCTCCACGTCCTCGACGACCGGCTGCAGCCCGTCCCCGTCGGAGTGCCGGGCGAGCTGTACGCCGGCGGTGTCCACCTCGGCCGCGGCTATGTGAACGACCCCCGCCGCACCGCCGACCACTGGGTGGCCGACCCGTTCGGCCCGCCCGGCGAACGGCTCTACCGCACCGGCGACCTGGTGAGGTGGCAGCGCGACGGCACGCTCGAGTTCCTCGGCCGGGCCGACAACCAGGTGAAGATCCGCGGCATGCGGGTCGAGCTGGAGGAGATCGAGGCGATCCTCGAACAGCATCCGGGCGTCCGGCGCGGCGTGGTGGTGCTCCGGGAGGACGCCCCCGGCGTCAAGCAGCTCGCCGGGTACTACCTGGCCGCCGACGACCTGGGCGACCTGCACGGCTGGCTCCGGGAGCGGCTGCCCGACCACATGGTCCCGCGCACCCTCACCGCCCTCGACGCCTTCCCGCTGCTGCCCTCCGGCAAGGTCGACCGCGGTTCACTGCCCGCGGCCGAGGCCACGACCTCCACAGCGGCGACACGGGCGCCCGCGAACGAACGCGAGCGGCGGCTGTGCGAGTTGTTCGCCTCCGTCCTCGGGCTGGGCCGCGTCGACGTCGACGACAACTTCTTCGAGCTGGGCGGCGACAGCATCGTCTCCATCCGGCTGGTGACCCTGGCCCGCAAGGCCGGGATCGCCCTCAGCCCCCGGCACGTCTTCCGGACGCCGACCCCGGCCGGGCTGGCCGCGGCGGCCGGTGAATCCGTGGAGCGCATCGGGGCCGAGGTCACCGACGAACCCATCGGTGAGGTGGAGCCGACCCCGATCATGCGGGCGACAGCAGGCTCCGACGGCTCCTACGGCGGCCTCGCGCAGGCGGTCCTGCTCGTGACCCCGCCGGATCTCACGTACGACGCCGCCGTCGACGTACTCCAAGCGGTACTGGACCGCCACGACATGCTCCGCGCCCGATGGACGGACACGTTGGTGGTGCCCGCCGAAGGAGCGGTGCGTGCGGGCGAGCTGCTGACGCAGGTGCGGCAGGCCGCGCTCGACGAGCAGCTGGCCGCCGCGGTGGCCCGGCTCGACCCGGCGGCCGGGCGCATGCTCCAGGCCGTCTGGTTCACCGACTCCGGCCGGCTGCTCCTCGTGGCCCACCACCTGGTCGTCGATGGTGTGTCCTGGCGGATCATCACGTCCGACCTGGCAGAGGCATGGCGGTCCGGACGCCTCCTGCCACGCTCCGGAACCTCCTTCCGCACCTGGAGCAGGCTGCTGGCCGAGGAGGCGCGCAAGCCCGAGCGGGTGCGGGAACTCGCTCGGTGGACCAGGGAGTTGGACGGCGCCCGCCCCTTCCTGGAGCGTGATCTCGGCACCGCGGGGAGCGCGCGCGACCACACCCTCGTCCTCCCGGACGACGTCACGGCCCCCCTCCTGACATCCGTGCCCACCGCCTATCACGCCGCCGTCCCCGACGTCCTGCTCACCGCCTTCGCGCTCGCCGCGGCGGCCTGGCGGGAGCGGCGCGGCGATCTGACCGGTCGCTCACTGCTCGTCGGCGTGGAGGGGCACGGGCGCGAGGACATCGCCGAGGGCGTCGACCTGTCGGCCACCGTCGGCTGGTTCACCACGATCCACCCGGTCGGCATCGACCCCGGCCCGCTGGACCTCGACGCGGCGCTGTCGGGTGGGCCCGCTGTGGGGACGGCGCTCAAGCGGATCAAGGAACAGCTGCGCGCCGCACCGGACCACGGCATCGGCTACGGCCTCCTGCGCCACCTCAACCCCGACACCGCGCCCGTCCTCGAGAAACTCCCGCAGCCGCAGATCCTCTTCAACTACCTGGGCCGATTCACCGCGTCCGCGTCCGGGGCGGCCGGCGAGCCCTGGGAACTGGCCCCCGAAGCCCCCATGCTGCGCATGCCACCGCCCGCCGGAGGGGGGCCCGCGGCCTTCGGTCTGGAGATCAACGCCGTGGCCGTGGAGGAGGCGGGAAGTGTCCGGCTGCATGTCTCCGCGTCCTGGCCGGACGGCTTCCTGACCGAATCCGAGGCGGGCGACCTGCTCGCCCTCTGGGAGCGCGCCCTGCGCGGCCTCGCCCGGCACGCCGAGGACTCCCCGGCAGGCGGCCTCACCCCGTCGGACCTGCCCTTGGTCGAACTGACCCAGGAGGACATCGACGACTTCGAGAACGACCTCGAGAACGACTTCGACGACTTCTGAGCCACCACGGACCACGACTTCGGAGGAACCGGTGACGCAGCACCCCCCGACCGCGGACGAGCTGCTCCGTTCGGTCACCGACACATTCGGCTCGGAGGCACCGCCGAGCGAGGACGACAGCCTCATCGCCTGGGGCCTGGACTCGATCACCCTGATGAAGATCGCGGGCGGCTGGCGAAAGCAGGGCATCCGCGTCAGCTTCGCCGAGCTCGCCAAGGACCCGACCCTGCGGGCCTGGCGGACGCTGCTCGCAGCGCACATACCGGCCGCCGGCCAACCCGCCGCGGCAGCCGGCCCCGCTGAGAGCCGGCCGGTCCCGCCGCAACCGGCCGCCCCCGAACCCCGCGACCCCTTCCCGCTGGCCGTGATGCAGCACGCCTACTGGATCGGCCGCGGCGACGAGACCACGCTCGGTTCGGTCGCGGCGCACCTCTACGTCGAGTTCGACGGCCCCGGCGTCGACCCCGACCGGCTCGACACGGCCGTACGAGCCCTCGCGGCCCGGCACGGCATGCTGCGTGCCCGCTTCACCGACGACGGCCGCCAGCAGATCCTGCCCGACCTCACCCGCCCCGCGACGGTCGTCAACGACCTGCGGACACTGGACGCGCGGACGGCGGCGGCCGCACTGGAGGACGTCCGGCAGTCCGCCTCGCACGCGCGCCTGGACATCGCGTCCGGCGAGGTGTTCTCCGTGCAGCTCTCGCTGCTGCCGGACGGCTCGAGCCGACTGCACGTCGACGTCGACATGCTCGCCGCCGACGCGCTCAGCTACCGGGTGCTCCTCTCCGACCTCGCCAAGCTCTATCAGAACCCGGGCACCCCGCTCCCGGCGATCCGCACCAGCTACCCGGAGTACCTGGCGGAGCGCGCGGACGTACGGCGGCTCAGCCGGGAGCAGGCACAACGGTGGTGGCAGCGACGGATCCCCGAGCTGCCCAGCGCCCCCGAACTCCCGCTCGTGCCCGAGGCGGAGCGCACCGACCCGACCCGGGTCACCCGCCGCCACCACTGGCTGCCGCCGGAGGAGAAGCGGCGGCTGACCGCCCGCGCCCACCAGCACGGCCTGACCCCGGCGATGGCGGTGGCGACCGCCTTCTCGGAGGTCCTGGCCGCCTGGAGCGGGCAGCCGCGGTTCCTGCTGAACGTGCCGATGTTCGACCGCCGGGGCTCCCACCCCGACACCGACCTGCTCGTCGGCGACTTCACCAGCTCGGTGCTGCTCGACGTCGACCTGGCCGAGCCGGGCTCGTTCACCGAGCACGCACGGCGCCTGCAGGACCGTATGCACACCGACGCGGCGCATGCCGACTACTCCGGCGTGGAGGTCCTGCGGGACCTGTCCCGGCACAGCGGCGAACAGGTCCTGGCCCCGGTCGTGTTCACCAGCGCCCTCAACCTCGGTGAGCTCTTCGACTCCGGCGTACGGCAGTCCTTCGGCAAACCCGTCTGGATCATCTCGCAGGGACCGCAGGTACTCCTCGACGCCCAGGTGACCGAGGTCGACGGAGGTCTGCTGGTCAACTGGGACGTCCGTGAGGACGCCTTCCCGCCGGGCCTGATCGACGCCATGTTCGCCGCCTTCCACGGGCTCGTCACCGGGCTCGGCACCGACGACACGGTCTGGGAGAGGCCGGTGCCCGCCCTGCTGCCGGCCGAGCAGTCGGCAGTCCGCGCCAAGGTCAACGCCACCGAGGGCCCGCGCAGCCACCGGCTGCTGCACCAGGGCTTCTTCGAGCGCGCCGCCGAGCAGCCGGATGCCCCGGCCCTGCTGTGGGGTACCGAAGGCACCCTTTCTTACGGCGAGTTGGCCGCCCGCGCACTGAGTACCGCAGCCTCCTTGCTGGAGCGCGGCGTACGACCCGGTGACACAGTCGCCGTCAGCCTGCCCAAGGGGCCCGACCAGATCACCGCCGTACTGGGCGTGCTGGCCGCGGGCGCCGCGTACGTGCCGATCGGCGTCGAGCAGCCGCCCGCCCGCCGCGACCGTATCCGCGCCACCGCGGGATTCCGTGTCACGCTGACCGACGGACGGCCGGTCGAGGGTGTCGACGCCCTGCCGGTCGCCGAGGCGGTGGCGGGGGCGCCCCTGTCCGAGCCGGTGGCCGTGGCCGGGGAGCAGCCCGCCTATGTGCTGTTCACCTCCGGCTCCACCGGCGAGCCCAAGGGCGTAGAAGTGCCGCACCGGGCTGCCATGAACACCATCGACGACCTCAACGACCGTTTCGGCGTGGGCACTTCGGACCGCTGTCTCGCCCTGTCCGCCCTGGACTTCGACCTCTCCGTCTACGACGTCTTCGGGCTGCTGAGCGCGGGCGGCGCGCTCGTGCTCGTGGACGACGACGACCGGCGTGAGGCGCGTCAGTGGGCCGACCTCGTGCGCACGCACCAGGTGACGCTCCTCAACTGTGTGCCCCCGCTGCTCGACATGCTCCTCCTCGCCACTGGACCCGGCGAACTGGCGGGACTGCGGGCGGTGTTGCTCGGCGGCGACTGGGTGGGCAACGACCTGCCGGGGCGGCTCGCCGAGCGGGCACCCGGGTGCCGGTTCACCGGGCTGGGCGGGACGACGGAGACCGCGATCCACTCCACTGTCTGCGAAGTGACGGGCACTCAAGTCCCTGCGCACTGGCGGGCGGTGCCGTACGGCACCCCGTTGCGCAACGTCCGCTGCCGGGTCGTCGACGCCCACGGGCGGGACTGCCCCGACTGGGTGCCGGGGGAGCTGTGGATCGGCGGGGACGGGGTGGCGCTCGGCTACCGAGGCGATCCTTCGCGTACGGCGGAGAAGTTCACCGAGGCGGACGGAGTGCGCTGGTACCGCACCGGCGACCTCGCGCGGTACTGGCCCGACGGCACCCTGGAGTTCCTCGGCCGCCGGGACCACCAGGTCAAGGTGCGCGGCTTCCGGATCGAACTCGGCGAGGTGGAGGCCGCGCTCGCCGGACACCCCGCCGTACGGCGTGCCGTCGCCGGGCTGACCCGGGGCCAGGGCGTCCAGCTGGCGGCCGCGGTGGCCGCCGAGGCGGGGACGGCCGAGGACGAGCTGCGGGAGTGGGCGCGGTCCGTGCTGCCGCCGCACATGGTCCCGGCCCGGATCGCCGTGGCCGGGGAACTGCCGCTCACCTCCAACGGCAAGCTCGACCGTCGTGCCGTACAGGAGCTGTGGCAGATGGCCGAGGCGGAGCAGCGGCACCGGGCGCCCGGCAGCGCCCTGGAGACCGTCGTGGCCCGCGTCTGGCAGGACGTCCTCGGCGTCGAACGCGTCGGCCTCGACGACGGCTTCTTCGCCCTCGGCGGCGACTCGGTGCTCGCCACCGTGATCGTCGGCCGGCTGCGCGAGGCCCTGGACACCTCCGAGGTGTCCGTGCGCTCCCTGTTCGCGACCCTGACAGCGGGCGGCATGGCCAAGCGGCTCTCGGCCGAGGAGGAGACGCCCGGGCGGCTCGAACAGGTCGCCGCGATCCACCTGGAGATCGAGGACATGTCGGCGGAAGAGGTCGACTCCGCGCTGAACGACACCTGAGCACCCCGCACTTGAGGACTGCGTACGGAACTGCCCACGAGAAGGAGGGGCGGGGCGCCCGCAGGCGCCCCGCCCCTCCTCCGATTCCCCCTCGGGCCGGTCAGTCGAGCTTCTTGAACCCGGGCTCCAGGTTGTTCAGCGCCCACGGGATGCCCAGCACGGACGGGCTGCGCAGCTGGCTGATGGTCGCGACATCGGTCACGACGTACCGGTCGTCCTTCACCGCGGACATGTTCTTCACCAGGTCACTGGCCTCGAAGGCCTTCTTCAGGTCCGGCGTGGTGAACGCGATGACGACCAGGTCGGCGTCGAGCTTGTCGAGCTGCTCGAAGGACAGCTCACCGGTCGGGCTGCCGTTGACCGTCTTGATGTTCTTCACCGAAGGGGTCAGGCCCATCCCGACCTGGCTCATCAGCTTGGCGGCGAAGTCCTCCTCGGACGCGATGGTGAAGATCTTCGCCGGGGTGTTGCCGATGGACAGGCTGTAGGTCTTGCCCTGCAGCTTCGGATGCTTCGCCTTCACCGCGGCGATGCTGTCCTCGGTCTTCTTGATGACCTGCGCGCCCTGCTCCTCCTTGCCGACGGCCTTGGCGACCACCTGCACGTGCTCCTGCCAGGTCTGCTGGCCCCAGGCCGTCTCGTAGCCGATGGTCGGAGCCACCGCGGCGAGCTTCTTGTAGTCCTTGTCCAGGGTGAAGTCGGAGGTGGCGAGGATCAGATCGGGCTGGAGGGACGCGACCTTCTCGTAGTCGACGGAGGTCAGCGTGTCGAGGAGCTCGGTCTTTCCGGTGTCGATCTCGTCCTTCAGCCAGGGGTAGACGCCGTCCTTGCTGAGGGCGTCCTTGGAGATGGCGACCGGCGTGACGTCCAGGGCGTACAGCGCGTCGATGTCGTCCGTACCACCGTTGCCGATCACGACGATCCGCTGCGGAGCCTTGGTGATCTTCGTCGTGCCGAACTTGTGCTTGATGGACACCGGGAAGGCGGACGAGGCGTCCGCCTTCGCGTCGCCGGAGGCGTCGGAGGAGGTGCTCGAGTCGTCCTTGACGGAACCGCAGGCTGCCAACCCGGCGGCCAGGGTGACGGTGAGAAGGGTGGTGAGGAGCTTTCTCGACATGTGCGTCCCTTGTCGCCGGTGACAGGCAGGAGTGGTGCGGCCGTCAGTAAAGCAAGGTAAGGCTTGCCTTAGCAACGGTTCTCGGTCAAGTGCCCCGATTTCGCAATGAATTGATGGAGCGTCAGCTCAGGGACGCGCCGTCAGGTAGCCGCCCATCGTGCGGAAGTAGTCGGTCGCCGCGTACTCCGTGCCGTCGTCGGTGCGCAGCCGCCTGACGAGCAGTCCCGGGTGCCGGCCCGTGTGGGCGTCCGCCCCGGCCACGATCACGACGCCGTCGCCCTCGCGGATGAAGATGCGGCCCGGAGTGCCGCCGTAGTGGCCCTCGGAGACGGCGGCCGACACGATCCTGATCCGCTGCCCGCGACGGAACGTGTACGCGTTGGGATACGGGTCCGACTGCGCGCGTACGAGACGTTCCAGGCGCTCCGCGGGCCAGGTCCAGTCGATACGGCTGTCCTCGAGGGACCGCTTGTGGAAGAAGCTCGCCCGGCTGCGGTCCTGGGGCTGCCAGTGGGCGGCGTCCTTGCCGGAGGCGATGAGGCCGAGCGACTCGCGCACGATGGGGGCGATGAGGTCGACCGTGCGGTGGAACAGGTCCGTCGCCGTGTCGGTCGGCCCGACCTTGACCGAGCGCTGCACCAGGATGTCGCCCGCGTCCAGCTCGGCGTTCATGCGGTGCGCGGTCACGCCGACGCGTTCCTCGCCGTTGATGAGTGCCCAGATGAGGGGGGAGAAGCCGGCGTAGGCGGGCAGCAGCGAGTCGTGGATGTTGAGCGTGCCGTGCGGGGGCAGGTCGAAGAGCTCGGGCGGCAGCCAGGTGCGCCAGTTGTTGGCGACGACGATGTCCGGCCTCGACTCGCGCAGGGTGTCGAGGAGTTCGGGGTCGTCGGGGCGGTTGCGCAGGAGTACGGGGACGTCGTTCTTCTCGGCCAGTTCGGCGACGGAGTCGTCCCAGATCTTCTCGTAGGCGTGGTCGCTCTTGGGGTGGGTGACCACGAGGACGACCTCGTGGCCGGAGTCCAGCAGGGCCTGGAGCGTGCGGTGACCCCAGGTCTGGTAGCCGAACATGGCGACGCGCATGCGGTTCTCCCCTTCGGCAGGCTCCATTGCAAGGTAAGGCTAACCTTATCTAACATGTGGCTGCCTGAGGGAGGCGATGCCACGGTGAAGTCACCGCTCACGGGATCGGACACCACCTACGACGTCCTCGGAATCGGCTTCGGGCCGTCAAATCTCGCCCTGGCCATAGCGATTGACGAACACAACGCGGACCTTCCGGCCGACCGTCGGACCAACGCCCTTTTCCTGGAGCGCCAGTCGCGTTTCGGCTGGCACCGGGGCATGCTCATCGACGACGCCACCATGCAGGTGTCGTTTCTCAAGGACCTTGTGACGCTGCGCAACCCGGCCAGCGACTTCAGCTTCCTGTGCTTCCTGCGCGAGCGCGGCCGGCTGGTCGACTTCCTGAACCAGAAGACGCTCTTCCCGCTCCGCGTCGAGTTCCACGAGTACTTCGAGTGGGCCGCCGAGCGGGTGCGGCACCTGGTGGCGTACGACCACGTCGTGACCGCCGTCGAGCCCGTGCGCGACGGCACGGGCACGGTGACGCACTTCGACGTCGTCTGCCGGGACCCGGAGCGGCCCGGCCGTCATGTCACCCACCGCGCCCGCGACCTCAGCGTGGCGGTCGGCCTGGAACCGCACGTGCCGCCCGGTGTCGAACTCTCCGAACGGGTCTGGCACAACAGCCAGTTACTTCCCCGGGTGAGTGAACTCGCCGCCTCCGGCAGGCCGGTGCGCCGCGCCGTCGTCCTCGGCGCGGGGCAGAGCGCCGCCGAGACCGTCGACTTCCTGCACCGCTCCTTCCCGGAGGCCGAGGTGTGCGCGGTGTTCGCCAAGTACGGCTACACCCCGGCCGACGACAGCCCGTTCGCCAACCGCATCTTCGATCCCGAGGCGGTGGACGTGTACTTCACCGCCCCCTCCGAGGTGAAGCAGTCCCTCTTCGACTACCACCGTTCCACCAACTACTCCGTCGTCGACATGGAGTTGATCGAGTCCCTGTACGCCACCGCGTACCAGGAGAAGGTCATGGGCCGGGAGAGGCTGCGCTTCCTCAACGTCTCCCGCATCCGCGACGTACGGCAGCGCGGCGACGGCCCGCTCGACATCTCGGTGGAGTTCCTGCCGACCGGGGAGCAGCACATCCTCCAGGCCGACGTGCTCGTGCACGCCACCGGCTACCGGCCCCGCGACCTCACCGCGCTGCTGGGCGAGGCGGCGAAGGTGTGCCTGCGGGACGACGGAGACGCGATCCGTGTCTCCCGCGACCACCGGGTGGAGACCGCGCCCGACGTCGCCGCGGGGATCTATCTGCAGGGCGGCACCGAGCACACCCACGGGCTCACCTCCACCCTGCTGTCCACCACCGCGATCCGCGCCGAGGAGATCCACCGCTCCCTGCTGGCTCGCCGCACGGCGTCCGTCTGAGCCGGTCAGACCGCCTCCGCCGCGGACACGGCGGGGTCGAAGACCGCCACCACCCGATCCGTGGACGTCACCGCCCCGCAGGTGTCCGCCACCCATTCGAGCGCGAACTCATGGCTCCCGGCCGACACATCGGCGATGGCGTCCGCGACGACGAAGGGCTCCAGGTCCTTCACCCAGGCGTCGGCGGCCGTCATCAGCACACCGACGCGGGCGAACAACCCGACGACCACCACCTGATCGCGCTTCAGGTCGCGTAACCGGCTCTCCAGCCGGGTCCGGGCGAACGCGCTGTACTTCCGGGCGGTGAGCACCGTGTCCCCGATGTGCGGCATCACCTGCTCGGCGAAGGCCTCGCCTTCCTCGCCGTCCTTGTCGGCCGATGGCCCGGAGAGGCGGCCGGTGGGTGCGGGACCTCGCTCGCCGGCCGGCACCGAGTGGATGACGGGGACGCCCGCCGCGTGGGCGGCGCTCACCAACCTGCCTGTGTTCGCGAGGAGTTCGCCGACCGGGGCGCCCTCGTGGTCCAGCTCCCGCAGGAAACGCCGCTGCAGATTGAGCACCAGGAGCGCCGCCCGGCCGGGGGCGAGGGTCCACTCGGTCCGGTCGTCGGGGAGCATCGCGGGGGTCGGCATGACGTACGGGAAGATCGAGCCAGGCGTCATCTCGGGTTGCCCTTCGGTGAGTCGGGAACCCTAGTTAGGTTAGCCTCACCTAAGTTCGATTGTCTCGCTCGTGCGTCCTGTGAACGCGCCTCATCCCAGGGCGCGGTCCAGATTGAAGGCCGCACTGATCAGCGCGAGATGGGTGAACGCCTGCGGGAAGTTGCCCTGTTGCTCGCCGGTGTGGCTGATCTCCTCGGCGTACAGGCCCAGATGGTTGGCGTATGTCAGCATCTTCTCGAAGGCGAGCCGCGCCTCGTCGATCCGGCCGGCCCGGACCATGGCCTCGACGTACCAGAACGAGCAGATCGAGAACGTGCCCTCGTCGCCGCGCAGCCCGTCGGGGCTGGCCATCGGGTCGTAGCGGTAGACCAGCGAGTCGGACACCAGCTCCTGGGTGAGCGCGTCCAGGGTGGACAGCCACTTGGGGTCGGTCGGGGCGATGAACTTCGACAGCGGCATCATCAGTACGGCCGCGTCGAGCACGTCGCCGTCCTCGTGCTGGACGAAGGCCTGACGCCGCTCGGACCAGCCGCGCTTCATGATCCGCCGGTAGATGGTGTCCCGGCACTCCCGCCAGCGCGGCAGATCGGCGGGCAGACCGCGCCGGTTGGCCATGCGGATGGCCCGCTCGATCGCCACCCAGCACATCAGCCGCGAGTACAGGAAGTTCTTGCGTCCGCCGCGGGTCTCCCAGATGCCCTCGTCGGGCTGGTCCCAGTTCTCGCACACCCAGTCCACCAGCCCGCACACGTCGTCCCACTGGCCGCTGGAGATCGGCTCCGCCCACTTGTCGTAGAGGTAGATGGAGTCGATCAGCGCGCCGTAGATGTCCAGTTGGAGCTGGTCGGCGGCGGCGTTGCCGACACGCACCGGGGCGGAACCGAGGTGGCCCTCCAGGTGGTCGAGTTCGCGCTCGGTCAGATCGGTGCGCCCGTCGATGCCGTACATGATCTGCAGCGGACCGGCGTGACAGCCGTCGCCCCGGCTGACGTACTGGGTCAGGAACTTCATGAACGCCTCGGCCTCGCCTGTGAAGCCGAGCCGCAGCAGCGCGTACACGCAGAAGGCGGCGTCGCGCACCCACACGTACCGGTAGTCCCAGTTGCGCTCGCCGCCGGGCTCCTCGGGCAGGCTCGTCGTCGGTGCGGCCACGATGGCGCCGGTGGGCGCGTAGGTGAGCAGCTTCAGGGTGAGGGCGGAGCGGTGCACCATCTCCCGCCAGCGGCCCCGGTACTTGGAGGCCGACAGCCAGCGCCGCCAGTACGCCACCGTACTGTTGAACTGCTCCTCGGCCTCGATCCGCGCGCACCGGCGCGGGGTCACCTCGCCACCGACCTGGTCCAGCGCGAACACCGCCGACTCGCCCTGGGCGAGCTTGAACTCGGCGCACGTGTCCAGGCCGTCGACCTCCAGCGGCACGGTCGCGGTCAGCCCGAGCGACAGCTTCTCCGACTCGAAGACCGCGACGTCGCCGACCATCCGGACGGTGTGCGGCGCGGCGCCGTAGTCGAAGCGCGGCGCCACGCGCGTGCGGAACGGGATGGACCCGCGCACGCACACCACGCGCCGGATCAGCCGGTGGCGTTCCGCCTCGACCGAGTCGCCGTCGACCGGCATGAAGTCCTGCACCTCGCCGACGCCGTCGTCGGTGAAGAACCGGGTGATCAGGACGTTCGTGTCAGGGAAGTAGAACTGCTTGGTCTTCGCCGGCACCGCGGCCGCCAGCTCGAAGCATCCGCCCCGCTCCGCGTCCAGGATCGCCGCGAAGACGCTCGGCGCGTCGAACGCCGAGCAGCAGTACCAGTCGATCGTGCCGTCCGTCCCGACCAGGGCCACACTGCGCAGGTCGCCGATCAGCCCGTGCTCGGCGATCGGCAGATACCGCGAAGCCGCCGGTCCGCCGTGGTCGATCGGTGTCGTGCTCATCGCAGCCTCCCTGGCCCGCCGCCATGCGCCTCGCACCCAGCCTAGGTCGAATCGGGCGGACGAGTGCCGGGATTGCCGCTCGCGCCGGGATCATGGCTGGGTCGGGACCAGGACTTGGCCCGGATTGGAGCTTGGCCCGCATTGGAGCCTGGCCGGGATCAGGACGTGGCCGGGATCAGGGCTTTGCCGGAACCAGGACTAGGCCGGGATCAGGGCTTGGCCGGTATCGGTGGGCTGAACCGGGCTCGCGGACCGCCGGTCAGACCGCGACGACCGTCAGGCCCGCCTCCTCGAAGCGCCGCACCGTCTCCGGATCGACCGCCGTGTCCGTGACCAGCGTGTCCACCGCGTCGGCCGCGCAGATCCGGGCGAACGCCCGCCGGCCCAGCTTGCTGGAGTCCGCGGCCACGACCACCCGCTCGGCCCGCTCGCACAGCAGCCGGTTGATCGCCGCCTCCGCCTCGTCGTGCGCGGCGGCGCCGTGCGTGACGTCGAAGGCGACGACGCCGAGCACCGCCACGTCGATCGTGATCTGGGCCAGCACCGCGTCCGCGAGCGGTCCGATGAGCTCGTACGACTGCGGGCGCGCGACCCCGCCCGTCGACACGATCTTGAACTGTGGCCGTACGGCCAGCTCATTGGCGATGTTGAGCGCGTTCGTGACGACGGTGAGCGCGGGTGAGCCCGACGCCAGGTCGCTGCGTACGGCCAAGGCGCGCGCCACCTCGGTGGTCGTCGTACCGCCGGTCAGCCCGACCGCCTCGCCGGGCGCGATCAGGTCGGCCACCGCCTTGGCGATGCGCTGCTTCTCGGAGGCGTGCCGGGCCGTCTTGTAGCGCAGCGGCAGTTCGTAGGACACCCCGTGCACGACGGCGCCGCCCCGCGTGCGCACGAGCATCTGCTGCTCCGCGAGCTGGTCGAAGTCGCGCCGGATCGTGGCGGCCGAGACCTCCAGCTCGGCGGCCGCCTGCTCGACGTCCAGCCGGCCCCGCTCGACGAGCAGCTCCAGCAGCGCCTTCCAGCGGGCATCGCGCGACATCCGCCCTCCATTCCTCGATCTCCGGCGACCTTAGCGCACGTTGTTCCGACGGGAATGCTTGATGTTGCTCGAAAAAGCGCGATATCTTGCAGGAACAATCAGGATCGGGGAAGGTGGCGGCATGACACATGTCGAGGACGAGCTGGGAAGCCAGCCCGAGTGCTGGACGCGCGCCGCGGCGGAAGCGACCGGCCTCGGCGGGGTGCTGCCGGCGCCGGGGGAGCGGGTCGCAGTCGTCGGCTGCGGGACGTCGTACTTCATGGGGCAGGCGTTCGCCGCACTGCGCGAGGGATCGGGCCAAGGGGAGACGGACGCCTTCGCCGCGTCGGAGTTCCCGCACGGGCGGGCGTACGACCGGGTCCTCGCCCTCACCCGCTCCGGCACCACCACCGAAGTCCTCGATCTGCTCGGCCGGTTGAAGCGGCGAACGCGCACCACTGCGATCACCGCCGATCCGGACACGCCCGTCATGGCATCCGCGGACGAGGTCGTCGTCCTCGACTACGCCGACGAACGATCCGTCGTGCAGACCCGGTTCGCCACCACCGCGCTCACCCTGCTCCGCGCCCACCTCGGCCTGCACACCGACGCCGCCGTGGCCGACGCCCGCACCGCGCTCGCCACCGACCTGCCCGAAGGGCTCGTGAAGTGCACGCAGTTCACCTTCCTGGGCCGTGGCTGGACCGTGGGGCTGGCCAACGAGGCCGGGCTGAAGATGCGCGAGGCGTCGCTGTCCTGGACCGAGGCCTACCCGGCGATGGAGTACCGGCACGGCCCGATCAGCATCACCACGGGCGGTACCGCCACCTGGATGTTCGGCGAGGCACCCGAGGGGCTGGCCGAACAGGTCCGCGCCACGGGCGGGTTGTGGATCGAGGGCCGCCTCGACCCGCTCGCCGAACTGGTCCGCGCCCAGCGACTCGCGGTCGCCGTCGCCGCGGCCCGCGGCCTCGACCCGGACCGGCCGCGCCACCTCACCCGCTCGGTCATCCTCGCGCCCTAAGGAGAGCTCGTGCCCCTCGTGACCACCGGTGAGCTCGTCACCGGCGCCGTACAGACACGCTCCGCCGTCGCAGCCTTCAACATCATCACCCTGGAGCACGTCGAGGCCGTGATCGCCGGTGCGGAATCCGTGCGCTCACCCGTCGTCCTCCAAGTCAGCGAGAACGCCGTCAAGTTCCGCTACGGACGGCTCCTGCCGCTGGCCCGCGCCGCCGTCGCCGCCGCCGAACGCGCCGCCGTCCCGGTCGCGCTGCACCTCGACCACATCCAGAGCGACAGCCTGCTGCGCCAGGCGCCGGAGGCCGGGTTCAGCTCCGTGATGTACGACGCGGCATGCCTGCCGTATGCCGACAACCTGGCCGCGACGAAGGCGGCCGCCGACTGGGCGCACGCCCAAGGCCTGTGGATCGAGGCCGAGTTGGGGCGCCTCGGCGGCAAGAACGGTGAGCCTCCCCTCGATGCCCACGCCCCGGGCGCCCGCACCGACCCTGCCGAGGCCCACGCCTTCGTCACCGACTCCGGCGTCGATGCCCTCGCCGTCGCCGTCGGCAGCTCCCACGCCATGACCACCCGCACCGCGACCCTCGACCACGACCTCCTCAAACGCCTTGCCGCCACCCTGGACGTCCCCCTCGTCCTGCACGGCTCCTCCGGCGTCCCCGACACCGAACTGACCGCGGCGGTCGCGGGCGGCATCGCCAAGGTCAACGTCGGCACGGCCCTCAACATCGCCATGACGGCCGCCATCCGTGACTTCCTCGCCGCCCATCCCGAGGCGGTCGACTCACGCAAGTACCTGAGCGTGGGGCGGGAGGCGATGGTGCAGGCGGTGGCCCGCATCATCCAGGTGCTGGGATCCCCGTGAGGCCTACCGTTTGACAGCCCTCAGCACCACGAACTTCGGGTCGCTCGCGACCAGTTGACTGTTGCCGAACAGCCGCCGCAGCTTCACGTGGTACCCGAGATGCCGGTTGCCGATCACCCACAGCTCACCGCCCGGCCTCAGCGCGCGCCGCGCACCCGTGAACATCCGCCAGGCCGTCGCGTCGGTCGTCGCCTGGTGGGAGTGGAACGGCGGATTGTTCAGCACGAGGTCGACGCTGCCGGCGGGCACGCCCGCCAGCCCGTCCCCGACGCGGAACTCGGCGTGCCCCGGCACCCCGTTCGCCTTGTACGTGGCCTCCGCCGAGGCAACGGCCGGGAACGACTCGTCGACGAACAGCACCTCGGCCTCCGGGTTCGCCAGCGCCACCGCCGTACCGACGACCCCGTTGCCGCACCCGAGATCCACCACCCGCCGGGCGCCCTGCCCGCCCGGCAGATGCCCCAGGAAGAACCGCGTCCCGATGTCGAGCCGGTCGGCACAGAAGACACCCGCGTGGTTGACCACCGTGCGCCCCGAGACCGCGCCGATGCCGTCAGGGAGCATGTAGGTGTACGGCCACGGGTTCGCGGGCCGCTCCAGGGAGGGGTCGGGCGTGCAGAAGATCAGCCGGGCCTTCTTCTCGGCGAGCGAGGTGCGGGTCGGGCCGAGGATCCGCTCGAACAGCTGGAGCGTCGAGGTGTGGATCTCCTTCACCATGCCCGTGCCGACGACCACCGTGCCCTCGTGCACCGCGGGCGCCAGCCGCAGCAACTGGTCCTCCAACAACGCCAGGCTCTTCGGGACCCGCACGAGCAGGACGTCGATGCGGTCCGGTGGTGGATCCTGCGTGGTGAGCAGCCGGACGGCACCGGGCTCGACGCCGTGCCGGGCGAGGTTGGCCCGGGTGGCCTCCTGGGTCAGGTAGGAGTCGGTGATCTGCACGGGCCGGTGCGCCGCGAGCGCCGTGACGAGGGCGCCCCAGCGGTCACCGACGACCACGACCGTGCCGGACAGCGGGATCTCCTGCCCCGCCAGGTGCCTGAGGAGGTACTCGTCGGAGGCGTCCCAGGCACGCAGCCTGTCACGCGGGTCCTCGGGGAAACGGGTCAGCGCGAGCTCGCCCCAGGGCGTCGTCATAGGGTCGTTCATCGTGCGTCAAGGCTAAGCGACCCCGGGGACGCACCCGCACCTGCCGCCGGCCGAGCCGCAGCTCACAGCCGGTGGGGGAGGATGGGAGGCATGGACGCCGAGCTGTTCCCCCGGGAGCGTACGCAGGTTGCGCCGGGCGCGGTGCACGTGCCCGACTGGCTGGACGCCGAGCGCCAGTGCGAGCTGCTGGAGGCCTGCCGCGCGTGGGCGCGCCCACCGGCCGGCCTGCGCACCGTCCACACGCCCGGCGGCGGCACGATGACCGCCCGGCAGGTCTGCCTGGGATGGCACTGGTACCCGTACGGCTACGCCCGCACCGTCGTCGACGGCGACGGCGCTCCGGTGAAACCGTTCCCCGAGTGGCTGGGCGAACTGGGCCGCCGCGCGGTGCGGGACACGCTGGGCGAGTCGGAGGCGGCGCACTCTAAGGCGTCGTACGACATCGCGCTGATCAACTTCTACGACGCCGACGCCCGCATGGGCATGCACCGCGACAGCGACGAGGAGTCGGACGCGCCGGTGGTGTCCCTGAGCCTCGGCGACACCTGCGTCTTCCGCTTCGGCAACACCGAGACCCGGACCCGGCCGTACACCGACGTCGAGCTGCGCAGCGGCGACCTGTTCGTCTTCGGCGGCCCGTCACGGCTCGCCCACCACGGTGTGCCGAAGGTGCAGCCCGGCACCGCACCGCCTGAGTTGGGTCTGACCGGGCGGTTGAACATCACGCTCAGAGTGAGCGGGCTGTAGGCCGCCACATCTGCGGATCATGGGAGACTCGCCCTCATGAGCGGCAAGGCGGACCCCCGGCCGGCGGGGGAAGGGACCACCTCGAGGACGCGGTTGGACCGGGGGCGCGGTGCGCTCGGGCCCGCGTTGGAGCTCGTGCACACCGGACGCGCCCCCACGCGTGCCGTGCTCACGGCCGAGCTCGGGGTGACCCGGGCCACGGCCGGTGCGGTCGCCGCCGAACTGGAAGCGCTCGGGCTGATCCGGGTCGACGCCCGGCCCGGCGCGGCGGCCGGTTCCCAGGGGCGGCCCTCACACCGGCTGGCGGTCGCCGAGGACGGGCCCGTCGTCCTCGCCGCACAGGTGCACGCCGACGGTTTCCGTGCGGCCCTGGTCGGCCTGGGCGGCCGTATCGTCGCCACCACGCCCGGCTGCGAGATCGTGGACGCGGACCCGGCGAAGGTCCTCGGCTCGGTGGTCGAGGCTGGTGCCGAGCTCCTGCGCACCACGGGCAGACGCTGCGTCGGCGCGGGCCTGGCCGTCCCTTCCGCGGTCGCCGAACCCGACGGCCTGGCGCTCAACCCGCTGCACCTCGCCTGGCCCGTGGGCGCGCCCGTGCGCCGGATCTTCACGGAGTGCGTGCGCGAGGCCGGGATCACCGGACCGGCCTTCACCGGCAACGACGTCAACCTCGCCGCGCTCGCCGAGCACCGGCACGGCGCGGGCCGCGGCGCCCGCGACCTGCTGTGCGTGGCGACCGGGCACCGGGGCGTCGGCGGCGCACTCGTCCTGGACGGCCGCCTGCACACCGGCAGTTCGGGCCTGGCCCTGGAGGTCGGCCACCTCACCGTGAACCCCGAGGGCCGCCCCTGCCACTGCGGCAGCCGCGGCTGCCTCGACGTCGAGGCCGACCCGCTGGCCCTCCTCACGGCGGCCGGCCGCGAGCCGGGACCCGAGGTCTCCCTGCTCCAGCAGGCCAAGGACCTGATCCGCACCCAGTACGACGACCCGGCGGTCCGCACGGCCACCGAGGCCCTCATCGACCGCCTCGGCCTGGGCCTGGCCGGCCTGGTCAACATCCTCAACCCCGACCGCATCATCCTCGGCGGCCTCCACCGCACCCTCCTCGACGCCGACCCCGACCGCCTGCGCGCGGTCGTCGCCGACCGCAGCCTGTGGGGCCAGAGCGGCGGCGTCCCGATCCTCGCCTGCACCCTCGACCACAACAGCCTCGTCGGCGCGGCCGAGTTGGCCTGGCAGCCGGTGCTGGACGATCCGCTGGGGGCGCTGACTTAGGGCCTGTCGTTCGGATCATGCCCGCGTCGCGGGGGCCCTGGCTCCGGCAGGACTCAGGCCTCGTCGGCGGTTTCCAGGATCCGCGTCCGGGGCGCACCGGCCAGCGCCGGCGCGTTCTCGGACGAGGACCACACCCTCGTCCTGAGGAATCCCAGGAACCGCTCGGCGTCGGCCACGTCGTCGAAGTCGAGGTCCACGACGACGTAGGCGGGGTCGTCGACCGGCTGCTGGACGCGGTAGTGGCGTACCCCTGCTTCTGCGCGCTGCGGGGCGAAGCGGTCGAAGGCCGACTTCCAGGTGGCGAAGTCCTTGATCGGATGCTCGATGTGCAGAGTCGGCATTGCTCCTCCTGGGCTGTTCCCGCCGGTCACTCCCGCCGGTCACCTCCATGCTCGGCGGCACGCCGGGCGGGCGCATGCCCGGCGGTAGGCTCGAGCCATGCGGATCTCCGTCTCCTCCGACATGGACGAACCCGTCGCCCGCCTCCTCGTCGCCGAGCTGCGCGAGCGCGGCCACGAGGTGGTCACCCACGGCGCGCTGAGCCCCGGCGACAACCCCCAGTGGGCGCCCTGCTCGGAGGCCGCCGCCCGAGACGTCGCCGCCGGGACAGCGGACCAGGCGGTGGTGTGCTGCTGGACCGGCACGGGCGCGTCCATCGCCGCGAACAAGGTGCCGGGCGTACGGGCCGCCCTGTGCACCGACGCCTACACGGCCAACGGCGCCCGCCGCTGGAACGACGCCAACGTGCTCGCGCTCAGCCTGCGCCTCACCTCCGAGCCGCTGCTCAAGGAGATCCTCGACGCCTGGTTCACGGCCGAGGCGAGCACGGACGCCGAGGACCGGGGAAACGTGGCCCATGTCGGGCGGCTGGACGACAGCAGGGTGTAGCCCTCCTGCCGACGTCCCCCAGGTCTACCCGGATGGCGGCTTACCCCCGTCACGGTGACGGGAACGTTGAGGAGGCCCACGAAGAAAGGCACGATCACATGGCGAAGAACACCGTCGTACGCCACAGCGGCGAGGGAAGGGCATTCTGGATGCTGGACAGCCTCTACGAGGTCAAGGTGTCCGGCGAGGAGGCCGGTGACGCGATGACCGTCATGGAGATGACCATCCCGGAGGGGATGGGTCCCCCGCCCCACATTCATCCCGGAACCGAGACCATCTACGTGCTGGAAGGAACCCTGCGCCTCCACATCGGCGACGAGGTGTTCGACGGAGGCCCCGGATCGCTGTTCCACATCCCCGAGGGGACGATGGAGCGGTTCGAGCCCACCAGCACGGTGCGTCTCGTGGTCACCTACACGCCGGGCGGCCTGGACAAGTTCTTCGCCGAGGCCGGTGAACCGGCCCAGCGCCACGAGCTGCCCCCGAAGTCGGACTCCCCACCGGACGTCGACCGCATCATCGAGATCGCCGCACGGCACGGCGTCGACATGCGGCCCATGCCCGGCAGCTAGGACAACGATCCGCTGGGGGCGGGGGAGTCGGTGGGTACCGGGCGCTCGGCGTACTGGGCCACACCCTCGCCGAAGGACCAGTCGATCGGTTCGTTCTCGGTCAGCGTGACGAACACGTTGCGAGGCTCGGTCCCCGCGTAGGCGTGGGCGAGTTCGGCGATCCGCCGGTACAGCGCCTGCTTCTGCGCGGGGGTCCGCCCGGAGCGCATCGTGATCGCCACGTACACGACGTCGTCGTCCCGGCGGACGCCGAGGTAGCCGTCGTCGTAGCGCAGGGTGCTCCGGCTGCCGTCATGGCCCACCAGCACCTGGAACCGGTCGTCGGCCGGAATCCCGATGGCCTCCACGAGGGCGTCGTGCACGGCACGGCCGAGGGCGTCCAGCCGCTCGGGGTCGGCTCCCAGAGCGTCGATACGGACGAAGGGCATGGGTGGGGACCTCCTTTTCAGGAGCGGCGAGGTCTGGGGACCAGCTCGCCACCGCAGTTGGGGCAGATGTCCCGCATCGCCTCGCTGCACGGCACACAGAAGGTGCACTCGTACGAGCAGATACGGGCGGGCGCGTCGAGCGGCAGTGCCGCCGTCTCGCAGCGCTCACAGCGATCGCGCATCTCCAGTGCCATGTCCTTGCCTTTCGTCGGGTCCGCAGACCATGGCGGTCTGTCACCTCCCATCCTCTGCATGGCCGTCGTGACCGAAAGTGGCCGCCGGGTCGGAGATCAACAGGATCGGGCCAGCCGGTCCCGCTCCGGCGCGGACATGTGCAGTACCTCGAACACATCGCCCTCGGTCTTGGGCGTGTCGTGTTCCCAGAGAGAGAAGTGGACGAGCTCCCAGCGGCTCGTGTCCACGGCTGCCGCCGCGAGCACCGCACCGTCCTCGCCGGCCAGCCGCCGGGTCTCCCGGGCCGCGTCCGCCATGACACCGCTCAACAGCCGGTCGGCCGGAACCGGTTGGCGCCGCCGCACCGCGAACCGCGCGCACGAGCGGGCGGCGCCGCCCTCCTCGTACGCCAGCCCGGACCACTGCCGGACCGACGGCCGTCCGAAGTCGTCGGCGACGCCCTGGAACGGGCCTCCCCAGAGGAAGGAGTTCATGCCCGCCGAGGTGTTCCACAGATAGAACGGCGCGTACTGGTTCACCGGCGATCCGTGCACACCTCGCTCCCGCACCAGATACGTCTTGAAGCCCAGGCCCTGCCACTCGTCGAGCAGATGCCCCTTGCGCGCCACGCGCCGGCGGATGATCTCCATGTCGTAGTCGGCGGGCAGGGTGATCTCGTACTGCATCGCGTGCATCGGGCCGCCTTTCCTGGCGTGGTGGGAGAGCCGCCTTCTCAGCGGGGTGAGAGAAGGGAGAGCAGACCCCGGACGCCCGCATCGAAGGCGGCGGGGGAACCGGACGCGCGGGCGAGGACATAGCCGCCCTGAACGGTCGCGACGATCGTCGCCGCGATGGCCTCCCCGTCGAGCCCGGGCGCGAACCGGCCCTGCTCCTTGCCCTCCTCGACGATCCCGGCAAGCCGTTCCCGCAGCCAGTCCAGCGTCTCGTCGACGGGCGCCCGCAGCTCGTCGCTCGCGATGACGTCCGGGTCCATCGTCAGCCGCCCGACCGGACAGCCGCGCAGCACATCGCGCTCGCGCCGCAGATACGCCTCGATGCGCTCGTACGGCGTCCCCGGACCGTCGAGTACTCCCGCGGCGGTAGCCCGCATCTCCTCGGCGGTCCGCCGGATCGCCGCCAGCGCGAGATCCGGCTTGCCCTTGAAGTGGTGGTACATGCTGCCCTGCCCGGCGCCCGCCCGCTCCAGGATGGCTTTGGGGCTGGTGCCCACGTAGCCGCGCTCCCACAGCAGCTCCCGGGTGGACTCGATCAGTCGGTCCGAGGTGTCCGAGGTGCTCATGCCGTCACTGTACATACTAGTAGTTACAGAAGTCGAGCCCTTCCGGAGCAGCCGCACCAGCCCCGCGTACTCCCCGCGAGGTACGCGCACTGCCGCTGGCCGTACGACGACCCGGACCCTTCCCCGGCGCGACTCTCGAGGCATCACCGAACGACCCACTCTCCGAACCGACTCGGGAGATGACTCGAGATGCAGACGCTGGCACACTTCGCCGACGGCGGCCCCGGCCCGTGGATCCTCTTCTTCCCGCTCGTCTGGGCGGCCGTCGTGATCGGCGGCCTCACGCTGCTGCGCCGCACCGTGTGGCGCGGACGCCGTGGCCCCGGCCGGTCGACCCCCGACGACAACTCACCGATCACCGTGCTCGGCCACCGCTTCGCCTCCGGCGAGATCGACGAGGACGAGTACTGGCGCCGCCTGTCCGTCCTGGACGAGCAGTTCGGCCGTACGGCGGGCAAGGGCGGTGCGGCATGACCACCACCACGACCGCCACCCGTACCGCCGCCCGCGTGGTCGACGCCGTGAAGGTGTACGGCACCGGCGACACCAGCGTGAGGGCCCTGGACGGGGTGAGCGTCGACTTCCCGGCCGGCCGCTTCACCGCGATCATGGGGCCCTCGGGCTCCGGCAAATCCACCCTCATGCACTGCGCGGCAGGCCTCGACACGCTCACCTCGGGCGCCGCCCACATCGGCGACACCGACCTCAGCACGCTCGACGACCGCCGCCTGACCCTCCTGCGACGCGACCGCGTCGGCTTCGTCTTCCAGGCGTTCAACCTGGTGCCGACACTGACCGTGGCCGAGAACATCAGGCTGCCCCTGGACCTGGCGGGCGGCAAGGGCGACCTGGAGTGGATCGACGCGCTGATCGACGTCGTCGGCCTGCGCGACCGCCTCCACCACCGCCCCTCCGAACTCTCCGGCGGCCAGCAGCAACGCGTCGCCGTGGCAAGGGCGTTCGCGGGGCAGCCGGACGTCGTCTTCGCCGACGAACCCACCGGAAACCTCGACTCCCGCTCCGGTGAGGAGGTCCTCGGCCTGCTCGGCCGCACGGTGCGCCAGACGGCCCGCACGGTGGTCATGGTCACCCACGACCCGGTGGCCGCCGCCCACGCCGACGAGGTCGTGTTCCTCGCCGACGGACGCCTGGTGGACCGTATGACCTCCCCGACCGCCGACAAGGTCCTGGACCGCATGAAAGCCTTCGAGGTGCCCTCATGACCGCCATGACCGGCATGACCGCCATGAACGCCTCCGTCCGCCTGAGCGTGTCCTCCCTGCGTGCCCACAAGCGCCGCTTCGCCGGTACGTTCCTGGCGGTCTTCCTCGGCGTCGCCTTCCTGGCCGGCACCCTGGTCATGGGCGACACCCTCCGCGCCGGCTTCGACACCATGTTCGGCAACGCGACCAGCGGCACGGACGCCGTCGTCCGCAGCGCCGACGCCATCACCACGCCCGGCGAGAGCGAGGGCGTCCGCGAACCGGTCGACACGGACCTCGTGAACACGGTCGAGAAGGTCCCCGGCGTCGCGGCCGCCGCGCCCGTCATCCAGGGCGCCGGCCAACTCGTCGGCAAGAACGGCGACCCCATCGGCGGCCAGGGCCCGCCCACCCTCGCCGGCAACTGGATCACCGACCCGGACCTCAACCCGTACCGCCTGGCCGAGGGCCGCGCACCGCAGAAGTCCGGCGAGGTCGTGGTCAACCGTGGTACAGCTGAAAAGGGTCACCTGAAGATCGGCGACACCACAACCCTGCGCACACCCGACCCGGTCAAGGTGACCATCGTCGGCCTCGCGACCTTCGGCGGCGAGGACGGCATGGCCCAGGTGACCTTCACCGGCATGACCCGGGCCGACGCCGAGAAGTACCTCACCGCCCGGCCCGGCGAGGCGACGAGCATCCAGGTACGGGCCGACTCCGGCGTGAGCCAGCAGGAACTGGTCGACAAGCTGACTCCCGCACTCCCCAAGGGCGTTGAGGTCATCACCGGTCAGGAGTCGGCCGAGGAGAACACCGACATGATCGCCAGCCAGTTCCTGACGATCTTCACGACCTTCCTCCTGGTCTTCTCCGGCGTAGCCCTCCTGGTGGCGACCTTCTCCATCCACAACACCTTCGCGATCGTCGTCGCCCAACGCACCCGCGAGAACGCCCTGCTGCGCGCCCTGGGCGCCTCACGCCGCCAGGTCACCGCGTCCACCCTCGTCGAGGCGACCGCCGTGGCCCTCACTGCGTCGGCGGCGGGCCTCGCAGGCGGCATAGGCATCGCGGCCGGCCTCCAGGCACTCTTCCCGGCGATCGGATTCCCGTTCCCCGAGGGCGACTTGGTGGTGAAGACCCTCTCCATGGCCCTGCCTCTCGCGGTCGGCATCGTGGTCTGCCTCGGCTCCGCGCTGCTGCCCGCCGTACGCGCAGGCCGCACCGCACCGCTGGCCGCCCTGCGCGAGACGGCCGTGGACACCTCCGGCGCCTCCCGCCTGCGCGCCGTCACCGGCCTGGGCCTCCTCGCCCTCGCGATCGGCGTGACGCTCACCGGCGTCCTGGTGTCCCCGTCCCTCTGGCTGGCGGGCACCGGCGCCGTCTTCGCCCTGGCAGCCTTCGTGGTCCTCGGCCCGGTCGCGTCGAACACGGCCGTACGCACCCTCGGAATCCCCCTCGACCGGCTGCGCGGCGTCACCGGCGGCCTCGCCCGGCGCAACGCCCTGCGCAGCCCGAAGCGGACGGCCGCCACCGCGAGCGCCCTGATGATCGGCGTGGCGGTCGTCTCCCTCTTCACGGTGTTCGGCGCCTCGCTGAGGGCGACGATGGACCAGACGGTGTCCTGCTCGTTCGCCGGCGATGTCGCCGTGAGCACACCGTCCTTCGGTGCGGGCGGCAGCGGCCTGAGCCCCCGCCTCGCCGAAGCCGTACAACGACTGCCCGAGGTGGACACGGCGGTCGGACTCGGCCGAGGCGTCGCCGAAGTCGACGGCAAGGGACGGGCCCTGACGGTCACGGACCCGGTCGCCCTGGAACGCACCTTCGACCTGGGCGAGATCCGCGGCTCCCTGAACGACCTCGGAACCGACGGCATAGCCATCACCGAGAAGGAAGCCGACAAACAGCACCTCACCACCGGCGACAAGACCCGCCTCACCTTCACCGACGGCCAGAAGCAGACCTTCACGGTCCGAGCGGTCTACGGCCAGTCCGAACTCGCCGGCGACTACGTCATCACCCGCGCCGCCTGGGCCCCGCACCGCGCCCAGGACGCCGACACCCTGCTCGCGGTCTCCTTCAAGGACGGCGTGAGCACGGACGCGGGCAAGGCGGCGGTGGAGAAGATCACGGCCCAGTACGGCAACCCGGAAGTCCAGACCCGGGACGAGTACGCGCAGTCCTCGGCCGGCGGCATCGACATGATGCTCACCCTCGTCTACGCCCTGCTCGCCCTCGCGGTACTCATCGCACTCCTCGGCATCGCCAACACCCTCACCCTGGCCATCCACGAACGCACCCGCGAACTGGGCCTCCTGCGAGCCGTGGGCCAGACGCGCTCCCAGCTCCGCGCGATGGTCCGCTGGGAGTCGGTCCTGGTCGCCGCCTTCGGCACGGTGGGCGGCCTCACCCTGGGCGCCTTCCTGGGCTGGGTACTGGTGAAGGCCTCCGACGGCGCAAGCGACAGCGCCTTCGCCTTCGCGATACCACCCCTGCAACTCACGGTGGTGGCCCTGGTAGGCCTGACAGCAGGAGCCCTGGCGGGCCTACGCCCGGCCCGCCGTGCAGCACGCCTGGACGTACTGAGGGCCATCGCCACGGAGTGACCCTCGCCGCTGCCCGGACCCCTGTCGGCCAACGGCCCACCGACGGCCAACAGGGCCAACGGCAAGTGCCCACCAACCCGAACCGGCCCAACGACACCGGCCGTGAGGGAGCCGAAGGGGCGCGCCGGTGTCGAGAGGGCGAACGCGCGGAGGCGCGAAGCGCCGAGCACGATCGCCCTCTCGACACCGGCATGTGGCGCCCCGTAGGCGACCGAACCATTCAAAGGGTGAGGGCGCTTGGAGCCACTGCCGGACCGATTCAAGGACCGAGGGTGCTTGGAGCGACCGCCGGACCGATTCAAGGACCGAGGGTGCTTGGAGCGACCGCCGGACCGATTCAAAGATCGAGGGTGCTTGGAGTGACCGCCAGACCGATTCAAAGATCGAGGGTGCTTGGAGCGACCGCCAGACCGATTCAAAGGGTGAGGGCGCCTGGAGCCACCGCCGGACCGATTCAAAGACCGAGGGCGCCCAAAGCCACCGCCGGAACGAAAGACCGAGCTCGTCCAACCACCACCCCCTCACCGCCCGATCAGCCGACAACGGCCGACCGGGCGGGAGCATGTTCCGGCCTGCGCAGATCAACCCGCGCCCCGACCTCCGCGACCGCGAACTGCCGCACGGGCTTCTCCACGTCCGCGCCCGTCCGCTGCGGCGGCTGCGAGGCCCCGGCCCGTGCCGCGGCAACGGGCGTCGGCAGGGTGAACCACACGACCTTGCCGGAGTCGCCGTCCGGCCGCACGCCCCAGCTCTCGCTGACGGCGGCCACCATCGCCAGCCCGCGCCCACACGTGGCGAGCGAGTCGGCGTCCTTGGCGTCGGCCACGACCGGCAGTCGCGGGTCGTGGTCGCGCACCGAGACCATGAGCCGGTCGAGCAGCAGCTCGATCTCGACGGTGCACGTCTTGTCCGGCTGAGCGTGCTGGTGGACGTTGGTCAGCAGCTCGGTCAGACCGAGCGCGGCGCGGTCTATCAAGGGGTCCAGATGCCAGTAGCGCAACTGCGCTGAAAGGATTCTGCGGACCTGGCCGATCCGCGACGGCAGGGCTTGGAGCTCCACCGTGCAGTGCCTGCTTGGGTAACTGATCACGGCTGCGACTCCCCGACTGAAGAGGTCCGGAAGAACACGGAGTACGGATCCAGCAGGGTGCTTGAAGGAAACGGCCGCCTGCTGTCGTGGCCGGCGGGCTGGTTCGCAGCGTTATCGCCGGTAAACCCAGAGTGACGTGAGACCAGCGTGACGCAAGGGACGCGGTATCGCAACTCCCCGTGACTCAGCCCTTACGCCCCGCAGCCTTCCGTACGGCCTCGATGAACCGGCGCGCCGCAGGAGGACCCGGCTCTCCCGGAGCCGGGTCATGGTCGCCCAGCGTCAGTGAGTACCGCTTGCCGTTGAGGTCGGCGAGCGCCTTGTCGTCCGGGGCGAACCAGGGCTTGGACGCTCGCACCGCCTGCACCGGCGCGCTGTCTATCTCGCTGCCGTAACTGGTGAGCAGCTGCACCCTGCCGTCGCTGATGCGCACCTGCCCGGCCCGGGTCAGCGAGCGCAGCCGCTTCCCGATCCGCACGCCCGTGGCCCTGAACTCCGGCTCCGCCATGCCCCGCCCCCTTGTGCGCCTCGGTGTGCCGGCTCCTTCTGCGTCGGTGCGGCCGGCCCTGGTCGTGATCCAGTGTGCCCCCGTTCGGGATCGTCGTCCCGTCCGGAGCAGTGTGCCCGCGTCCCGCAGTAAGCACCAGTACGCCCGTCATGGCTGACCGGGGGCGCTCGGAGCACTCGCGTGAATGCGCCCCCACGGGCCGCGTGAGACCAACGGCCCAGGGATGCCTTTGAGGCTCTCAAAGGTGTGTTTATGCAGGTGAGAAGCGTGCGGAAGATGTTTATGCTCGAAGCGACGGCCGCGCGAGTCGCCGCTGCCGCACAGCACGAGGAGCAGCGCCGTGAGCACCATCCAGCAGACCCCGTCCGGCGTGACCCTCGACGTCGACCACAGCGACGCCGCCTATCGCGCCTGGCTGAAAGAAGCCGTGCGCAAGGTCCAGGCCGACGCGAACCGCTCGGCCGACACGCACCTGCTGCGTTTCCCGCTGCCGGAGCACTGGGGCATCGACCTGTACCTCAAGGACGAGTCCACGCACCCGACCGGCAGCCTCAAGCACCGGCTCGCCCGCTCGCTCTTCCTCTACGGCCTGTGCAATGGCTGGATCCGGCCGGGCCGCCCGGTGATCGAGGCGTCCAGCGGCTCGACGGCCGTGTCCGAGGCGTACTTCGCGAAGCTGATCGGCGTGCCCTTCATCGCGGTCATGCCGCGCACGACGAGTGCCGAGAAGTGCCGCCTGATCGAGTTCCACGGCGGGCAGTGCCACTTCGTGGACGACTCGCGCAAGATGTACGAGGAGTCCGCCCGCCTCGCGGTGGAGACCGGCGGCCACTACATGGACCAGTTCACCTACGCCGAACGGGCCACGGACTGGCGCGGCAACAACAACATCGCCGAATCGATCTTCCGTCAGCTCCGCCTGGAGCGGTTCCCGGAGCCCACGTGGATCGTCGCCACGGCCGGCACCGGCGGCACCTCCGCGACCATCGCGCGCTACGTCCACTACATGCAGCACGACACCCGCATCTGTGTCGCCGATCCGGAGAACTCGTGCTTCTTCGAGGGCTGGACCACCGGCGATCCGGACGTCACCTGTGACTGCGGCTCCCGCATCGAGGGCATCGGCCGGCCGCGCATGGAGCCGAGCTTCGTGCCGGGCGCCGTCGACCGGATGATGAAGGTGCCGGACGCGGCGAGCGTGGCCGCCGTGCGGGCCCTGGAGCAGGCCATCGGGCGCAAGGCGGGCGGCTCGACGGGCACCGGTCTGTGGAGCGCGCTGAAGATCGTCGCCGAGATGGTGGCCGAGGGACGGCGGGGGAGCGTGGTGACGCTGCTGTGCGACCCGGGGGACCGCTACCTCGACAAGTACTACTCGGACGCGTGGCTGGCGGAGCAGGGCCTGGACATCGCACCGTACTCGGCGGCCATCGAGCAGCTGCTGGCGACGGGTGTGTGGCCGGAGTGACCTGCGAGCCTCAGCGCGCCCGCGCCGCCAGTCGTCGGTCCAGTGAGGTCACCGCGTCCCGGAACGCCCGGCCGAGGCCGGCTCGGGCGAGGCCGAGGGAGAACCGGAAGGGTGCCGTGCCGTCCGCGGCGAACGTCCACTGCACGCGCGTGCCCGTGCCCGCCGGGGCGAGCCGCCACTCCTCGACCAGCGCCCGCGCTCCCGGCGCGTTGGTGACGTCGACGCGGTAGGCGTACACATCGGGGCTCTTCGCCGCGAGGATCGTCTCCTCGAAGCGCGTACCGCCTCTGAGCCGGATCTCACGCCGGGCCCCGTCGTCCAGCGGCCGGGCCAGTGTCACCGCCGAGAACCACTCCGCCCAGCCCGGCACGTCCTCGGCCAGTGCGCGGAAGACCGGCTCCGGGGGAGCGGAGATCTCCCGCGCGAAGACATGCCGTACGGGCGCGCTCGCGACGAAGTCGAGCCCCACCTCACGCAGCAGGTGAGCCATGGACGAAACCCCCTATGCCGACGCCGCACCGGGCAGCGTCACCATAGCTGGCGCTCCGTCAGATGTCTGCACCGTCAGATGACTGCACCGTCCGGCCGCGCCGGACTCGGACGACTGCCCCGACGTCGGCGCCGGCCTCAGATGTCCTCGTCCTCGTCGGTTTCGCCAGCCACCACCAGCCTGAGGTGCTCGGAGATCTCCGAGCGCGCATCCGTCGGCAGCCCGGCGTCCGTGACCAGCGTGTCGACCTGCTCCAGCGCCGCGAACGAACTCAGCCCCACCACACCCCACTTGGTGTGGTCGGCGACCACGACGACCCGGCGCGCCGACTGCACCAGGCGCCGGTTGGTCTCGGCCTCCGCGAGGTTCGGCGTGGACAGGCCGGCCTCGACCGATATCCCGTGCACCCCGAGGAACAGCACGTCGAAGTGGAGCGTACCGATCGCCTGGTCGGCGACCGGGCCCACCAGCGAGTCGGACGGGGTGCGCACGCCACCGGTCAGCACGACCGTGGCCGCGCCCTGCCGCGGGCCCGTCGTGCGCGCCGCGGCGTGGAAGACGTCGGCGACCCGCACCGAGTTCGTGACGACAGTCAGGTCCGGCACGTCGACCAGCTGGTGCGCCAGCGCGAACGTCGTGGTCCCGCCCGACAGCGCGATCGCGGAACCGGGCGCGACCAGCTCGGCCGCGGCCCGCGCGATGTCCTCCTTGGCCGTCAGCTCCAGACCCGACTTGGCCTCGAAGCCCGGCTCGTGCGTGCTCGCCTCGACCACCGGGACCGCGCCACCGTGCACCTTCTCCAGCACGCCCTGCCGGGCGAGCGCGTCCAGATCGCGGCGCACCGTCATGTCCGACACGCCGAGCTTGCGGGTCAGCTCGTTGACGCGAACCCCGCCTCGGCGCCGTACCTCGTCCAGGATCAGGGCGCGCCGCTGCTCCGCGAGGAGGTTCTGATTCTCACTCACGTACGCTCCGGTCCTTTCGTTGCCTCAAGCCGTCCGACACGCCCTGTCGCACCTGCTCCCACGAGGACATTCTCCCCGTTCCCGGTGCGCGGGCGTCCCATCCTCGCACGGGTGGGCACCAGGGGCGCCACCGAGTGTCCCGACGCGCGCATGCCACGTCGGCAACTTCCGTTCCGCTGTTCTTCACACGGAACGGGGAGATTCCGTGACGACAGGTGTACAAGGGGTTCTCAGCGGAGATCCTTGTGCCCGCACGGACAGAGGCCGAAGGCTCGTCACGGGGGAAGTGCGAACAGTGGAACGTGCGCAGGAACGTGCCGCGATGAAGGGGGCGGAAGCCGCAACCGCCCTGGAACTCCTGGTCCACGGTGTCGGCGGCACGACACCGCAGGAGATGCTCGACGATCCGCGCACCGTGCGGATCACCGGCGACGACACGGCGGCCGTCTTCCGACGGGCCGAGGACGTCGACGCCGAATCCAGACCCGACGACTACCGGGGCAAACCGGTGCCCGAGGCGTACGTCTGGTGCAACCTGACCTCGGGAAACAGCGCACGCGCCCTGTGGCTGCTGTTACTGCCGTTCATGGTGGTCAACCTCGCCCACTGGATGCGCCCCACCGCACCGGGCCGTGAGCGCACGATACGCCTCTACGGCCTGCTCGTGCGGCTGGCGGGACTGACCCTGACGGTGCTGCTCGTCGCGGCCGCGTGCGAGGTCGCCCTGGACCTCGCGGCCTGGCAGTGCGCGGGCACGCGCGCGTGCGCCGACCGGCACAGCTGGCTCGGCTTCCTGTCGCCCGAGGGCTCGGACGGCGGCTGGTGGAGCCGCCCCGGCCGCAGGCTCGCACTCGCCGCCATGGTGCCCGCGGCGCTGACCGGTCTGCTGTGGTACCTCTCGCGCCGCACGTGGAGCGCGTACGAGTCCCAGCAGCCGATGTCCCGCGAGCCCGAGCCCGAGGAGGAGTCCGGCCGCACATCTCTGGGCCGCCCCGGCTTCTGGTACGGCCGCCGCCTGGTCGCCCGGCTGCGCGCGGCGCACACCGCCGCCGGCCTGCTCACGGTCGCCGCGGCGGTCGGCTCGGCCGCCGCACGCTTCGACCGCCGGACCGGCGGTCCCGTACTACTGGACGCGCTGGGGTGGCTGCTGGAAGCGGCCATCGTCGCCGGGGCGGCCGTCGTGGTGGGGGTGGTCTGCCGCCGGGGCCGCAGCGAGAACCGCCTCGATCAGGAACTCGACGAGCACCTCGTACGACGCCTGCCGCTCGCCTCCCTGCTCCTGCTGGTGATCGCCCTGGTGTACGCCGGGTGGGAGCGCCCCGGCTGGCAGTCCGAGGGCCGCCTCCCAGGCGACGCCACCTTCGGCGCCATCGCCTTCCTCCAGGGCCTCCTCGTGATCGTCCTCGCCGTCGTGGCCCACGCCCTCCACCGCACCGCTCCCGACCCGCGCGCCGCGATGCGGGGCCTGGGCGGACCGGCCGTGGCGATGCTGGCCTGCGCGCTCGGCGGCGTCATGTCCGGCGGGGTGTCCCAGCGCGTGGCCGACTGGCTGGACGGCACGGGCACGTCCATCGACGGTCCGCCGGTCCTGCTGACCTGGCAGGCCTCGGTCATCCCGCCGCTGCTGGTCCTCCTGCTGCTGCTCTGCGGCTGGCTGGCACGGCGGGCCTGGCTGCTGCGCCGCACCGAGCTCGGCACGGTGGAGCTCGACTACGCCGGAGAGCCCCAGGACACGGCCCGCACCCGCCGTATCGCGAGCACGCGCGCGATGGCCACGCTCACCGACCGCGCCCCTCTCGTCGTCGCCGTCACCTCCACCGCGACCCTGCTCCTGGGTGCCGGAGCCCTGGTCGGCGCCCTGACCAGCGACGAGACACCCAGCCAGGCCGCCGACGGGACGTACCCCTTCGTCCACGGCGCCGCCGAGACCGCGCAGGCGCTGGGCTCCTGGCTGATCGGGTTCGGCTTCATACTCTTCGTCACCTGGGGCCGGCGCGCCTACAAGGACGCCTCCGCACGGCGCACCATCGGCATCCTCTGGGACGTCGGTACGTTCTGGCCGCGCGCCGCACACCCCTTCGCGCCGCCCTGCTACGCCGAACGCGCCGTGCCCGACCTGACCTGGCGGATGGCGACCTGGACCCGCGCCGAGAACGGCCGCCGCCTCGTCATCTCCGGGCACTCCCAGGGCAGTGTGCTCGCGGCCGCCGCGGCCTGGCAGCTGACGCCCGCCGACCGCAAGCGGGTCGCGCTCCTCACCTACGGCTCGCCCCTGGAGCGTCTCTACGGCCGCTGGTTCCCGGCCCACTTCGGCCCGGCCGCTCTCTCCTCGCTGCATGCCGAGGTCGACTGCTGGCGCAACCTGTACCGGCTCACCGACCCGATCGGGGGCCCGGTTTGCTTGCCCGGCGACTGCGGGCCCGCGGTGGACCGTGCGCCGCTGAAGGATCCCTTGGCTTACGGGCGGACACCTGAACATCCTTTGCCTGCGCCCGTTCTCGGGCATGGCGACTACCAGGCGGATCCGGCGTTCGCGGAGGAGCGGGGGCGGTTGCTGGGGCGGTTGCGGCCGGGGGTGCCGGGGCAGCGGGGGGAGGCGGTGGGGGAGGGGTGAGCTGGGCGGGGCTGTGAGCGTCGGGAGGCTGGGTTCCGGGCGTGGTTGGCTGTGCAGTGCCTTTTGCAGTTGGCGTGCCGAATGTCTGGCTCGGTCGCCTACGGGGCGCCACATGCCGGTGTCGAGAGGGCGATCGTGCTCGGCGCTGCGCGCCTCCGCGCGTTCGCCCTCTCGACACCGGCGCGCCCCTTCGGCTCTCTCGCGGCCGGTGTCGTTGGCCCGGTGCGGTTGGTGGGCACTTGCTGTGGGCCTTGTCGGCCTACGGCGACCTCGTGGCTGCCTGCTGTTTCGTCACCGACTGTGGCCGGGGCGTGCACTGCAGCGCTCAGTGCCAGAAGCTCAGTACAGCGTGCGTGGCTTGGTCGGCGTGCTCAGGGCAGCTCCGGCAGGTCCTCCGCGTACAGCAGTGTCAGGTCGTCCGTGCTCGGTTCGTCGAGTTGGGCGACCCGGCCCGCGTGCCGCTCGACCATCGCCTCGAAGGTCTGGCGTGCCGTGCGGCCGTTGCCGAAGGCCGGGCCCTTGGGGATCGCCGTGAAGTACTTCAGCAGGGCCTCGGCGAGGCCGGGGCCGAGTCGGTACTCGTGCTCCTCGGCCTGCTGCTCGACGATGCGCAGCAGTTCTTCGGGGCCGTAGTCGCTGAAGGTGATGGTCCTTGAGAAGCGGGAGGCCACGCCCGGGTTGACCGACAGGAAGCGCTCCATTTCGGCCGTGTAGCCGGCGACGATCACCACGACCGCGTCCCGGTGGTCCTCCATCAGCTTCACCAGCGTGTCGATGGCCTCCTTGCCGAAGTCCCGGCCGGAGTCCTCCGGCGACAGCGCATAGGCCTCGTCGATGAACAGGACACCGCCGCGTGCCTTGTCGAAGGCCTCCTGCGTGCGGATCGCCGTGGAGCCGATGTGCTCGCCGACCAGGTCGACGCGGGACACCTCGACCAGGTGGCCCTTCTCCAGGACGCCGAGGGAGGCGAGGATCTCGCCGTAGAGGCGGGCGACCGTCGTCTTGCCGGTGCCGGGGGAGCCGGTGAAGACCAGGTGGCGTTTGACCGATGCTGCCTTGAGGCCTGCCTGCTGGCGGCGCCGGCCGACCTCGATCATGTCGGTGAGGGCGCGGACCTCGCGTTTGACGCTCTCCAGACCCACCAGTGCGTCCAGTTCACCGAGGACGGCCTTGGGGGTGCGTGTCGGTGTCTCGGGCTGTGTGGCGGCGATGAGCGGTTCCTGCTCGGTGTTGCGCTGGCCGGGGATCGCGCCGAGGAGGCCGGGGGACTGGGTCGCTGTCTGGACGGCGGGCTCCGGTGCTGTGGGCGGCTGCCTGAGGCCGGCGCTCTCGTCGCTGGTGCAGTCCTCCACGTCGGGGCCCACGCCTGAGGCAGCGTCCGGGCCGCCGTCCGCGAACTCGTACCCGCCGCGCGCGCACCGCTCCGTACGGCACTTCCTCAGCGTCGTTCGGCAGCCGTCGATCACATGGAAGCCGTAGCCGGAGCTGCCCCTCACGCGGCAGTTCAGGAAGGTGCCGCGGCCGCCCGCCGAGACGTAGAACCCGGCCTCCGCCGGGGACTCGACCGTGCAGCGCTCGATGGTGGGGTCGGCGCCCTTGGTGACGATCACGCCGGTCTGGGTGCCGTCCAGGGTGCAGTTGTTCAGGGTGCCACCGCTGCCGTGGTCGCGGAACCAGGCGCCCGTCGCCGCGTCGCGGATACGGCAGTCGTCGAGTTGTGCGGTGGCGCCGTCGCTCACCGACACGGCCGTGTTGCGCACCTGGGACAGGTCGCTGTCGACGACGTCCGCGCGGGAGCCGCGGTCGAGGACGAACAGGGCGTCCGGCACGTCGTGCACCCGGCAGGAGTCCAGCACCGCGGTGGCGCCGTCGCTGACCCACACCGCGGGGTAGTCGCCGGTGCTGTCGAAGATCTCGCACTGGTTGGCGTCCACGCGCGTGCCCGGATCCCACACCGACAGGCCGTTGCGCCCGAACTGACGCACCGTCGTGCGGGTGAGCGTGAGGACGGAGCGGGAGCGCAGGTCTACCGCGTTCTCCGGGATGTCGTGGATACGGCAGTCGGCCAGGGTCAGCACGGCATCCGTGTCGAGCGTGACCCCGTCGGCGGTGGTGCGGTGCACATCGCAGTCGGTGAGGTGGGCGGTGGCCCGGCCGGTGACCTGGATGCCGGAGCCGCGGACCTCGTAGACCTCGCAACCCACCGCTTCCAGGGCTGAGTTCTCGCCGGTCGCCGTCAGTCCGGAACCCGCGGCGTGGTGGATCCGGCAGCGCTCCAGGCGCGGGTGGGCGCCGCCGCGTACGGCGATGCCCGCCTGGCCGGCCGCGACGACCTCGCACTCCTCGAACACGCCGCCCCCGCCGTCGAGTACGGCGATGCCGATGCCCGCGGGATTGTCGACGGTGCACCGCCGCACGGTGGGTCGCGCGCCGCCGCGCACCTCGATCCCTGCTGCGGACCGTGTGACGATCCGGACGTCCGACAGCTCCGGGGCGCCCTCCTCGACCAGCAGCGCGGGAGCCGCCACGTCCTGGCCCTCCACATGCAGGTCCTGGACCACCGCCGAGGCGCGCACCGTCAGCGGCACACCGTCCACGGGCGCGATGCGCACCGAACCCGGGGAGCCCTCGGGGCCGCGCAGGGTCACCGCCCGCTGGACGACGAGGTTCTCCCGGTAGGTGCCGGGCGCGACGGTGAGGACGTCACCGTCGGCCGCGGCCTCCAGGGCGGCGGCGAGCGATGCGTACTCACCCGTGCGGCGCCGCCACCGCGATGTGCCGGTGTGCGTCACCTGGACCGTGCCCTGTGCCATGGCGTTGATGTGCCCCCACCTCGTCGTACGCGGGTTGTGCTGCCGAAGAGTTCGGCCGGTCCACCGTAGCGTGCGCGCGGACGGTGGGTTGACCAGAGCGGGAAGGCCGTCAACTGCCGGTGCCGGTCCGGCCCCAGTCCGGACCCGCCTTGTCCCAGGCCTGGTCCCAACGTGCGTACCGGCGAAGGACCATGCGCCAGACGATCAGCCGTCTGCTGCCCTCGATGAGGCCGGTGGCTATCAGTGCCGCGCCGAAGCCGGCGAGCACGGCGTGCGTGGCCGCAGTGGCGGAATCCAGCGGGCGGGCCACTGTGCGGCCCTGGCGGTCCGTCCATATCGTGAAGCGGTCGCCGGGTTGGGGGGTGTCGATGCTCGTCATGACCGGCGCGTGGTGCGTAGTGCCGTCCGGTGCGGTCCAGTCGGCCACGACCCGGGTGCGCATGTCCCGGCCGGTGGAGGTCTCGGGGTCGGCGTCCAGGGGGGAGCCGTCCGCCTTGCGGACCACGGTTGCCGTCACCAGGTGCCGGGACGCCCGCTGTTCGCGCACGGACTCCTGCAGTGCGTCCTGGGCGAGGCCGCCGATCAGGGAGCCGGCCAACGGCGTGACGACGAGGATCAGCAGCAGGGCCGCGAGGGCGAGCCAGGCCTCGACCAGATCGGTCGTACGGCGCAGCGGATTGTGCCGCCAGCGCCAGAGTCCGCTGATCGCCCGCATCGACCGGCCACCCCCTTCCCGCTCCGTGATAACCCCTCGCAGAGCCGTTCACCCACGGGCCCGGCGAAGAGAGAGCGAAATCACCCGCGCCCAGGGCCTCTCATGAACTTCTCACGAACACCCCAACGCACGGGCCCCCGGCCCCGGTTCCCGCGCGCCGTCGCCCGGCGGGATCCTTTTCGGCCGAGCATCCTGACCAGGCCAAGCAGGAGGTCGTGACGTCAGTCGAGGATCGTGACCGGGTCGCCGACGCGGATCGTGCCGCGGGACAGGGGCACCAGGTTCTGGCCGAACACCAGCCTGCCGTCGAGGCGTCGGTGCCTGCCCAGGGTGTGCAGGGGCTCCCGGCCGCGCTCGGCGGTGGTCTGGTCGGTCGTGGTCACCACGCAGCGCCCGCACTTCTTCGCGATGCGGAAGGTGACCTCGCCGATGGTGATGCGCGACCAGTCGTCCTCGGCCCAGGCCGCGGTGCCCGACACGACCACGTTGGGCCGGAAGCGGTTCATGGGCAGCGGGCCCTCGTCCGCGTGGTCGCCCTGCGCTATCAGGGAGTTGAGGGCATCCAGCGAGGCTGCCGAGGTGAGGAGCAGCGGGTAGCCGTCGGCGAAGGAGACCGTCTCGCCCGGCAGCGCGTACTGCGGGTCGACGGGACGGCGTGTGGCGGGGTCGTCCATGTACGCGAGGCGTATGTCCTCGCCGAGATAGGCGCTGCACCAGGCGTGCGCGGCGTCGTCCTCGGCGAGAACCGCCTCGACCTTGTCCCGGAAGATCTCCACCGGCACCGTACCGACCGGACGCGGTAGCGGCACCGTCAGCGGTTCCATGCCGGGTGCGGACAGCCGGACGCCGCCGCCGGACAGCAGCTCGGCGGCGGCGAGCGCGAGGCGCGGTCGCAGGCGCTGCGTGACGACCTTTCCCCCGTCGTCGATCAGCACCCAGCGTCGGTCTCCGGCCAGCCCCCAGGGCTCCACGACGGCCTCCCGGGGCGCGATGCCCCGGCACGCCTTGACCGGATGAAGGTGAATCGACTGCAGCTGCGCATGCCCCATGGGGCCATCGTGCCAGGTGGCGCCGACAGCCCTGGGGAACGGGTCAGTAGCCGCGGTACTGCTGGTTGTTGTACGGGTCCTGGTAAGGAGCCGCGGCGGGGCGGGGAGCCGCGGGGCGCATCGCCTCGTAGCCCATGCCGCCGGGCGCCACCGGACGAGGCTGCTGAGCCTGCGGACCCGGGTAGCCACGCGGCGGGGCCGCCTGCTGCGGGATGTACGCCGCGGGCGCCTGCTGCAGCGGAGCGGGCTGCTGCGCCTGCGGATAACCGTAGGAGGGCTGGGACGGTGCCGCCGGGAGGGCGGGCAGTGCGGAGGGCAGCGCGGGCAGGCTGCTACCCGGCATGTCGTACGCGGCGGGGACCCGGATCGGGGCGATCTGCGGGGTGCCCCGCTCGGCCACGAGCGAGTCGTAGATCGGGGTGTCCGGGAAGGAGGCGGAGTAGTAGCCGCCGCCATAGGTGGAGCGGGGGGAGGTCATGGCGCATACGTTAAGCCCACGATGTGCTGGTTGGGGAGACCGATAAGAGGGTTGTTTTATGTGTCTGCGGTGACGCCGGATCCCCAATGCGAGCGAACTTGGCAAAAAGGGACGCCAATCGGCGCTCGAATCATGTAAATGCCGAGTTCCGAGCGGGTTACCGGGGGTTGGCCTCCGGGTTCCTGTGCTCCACGTGGGAGTTCGCCGGGGGCGGGGAATAGGTTGGCCTTGGAGAAGAACCCGATGAGCTGCCGGGGTGTGCCTGGCGCGCTGACCCGTTATGGGGGCGGACATGTCAATGCCGAAAGGATCGAATGCTCCGGTGCCGACGACGGCGCTGCGGGTCGAATTGGGCTGGCGTTCCGGGCCGGGAGTGCCCGACGCGGACGCCTCGGCTCTGCTGCTGGTCGGCGGGAAGGTCCGCTCCGACGGCGACTTCGTCTTCTACAACCAGCCCGAGCACTCCTCCGGCGCGGTCCGCCACGAGGGCAAGCGGGACGCCGGCGGGCGGGTGACGGACAGCCTGCTCGTCGACCTCGCGCGCGTGGAGCCCGCGATCGAGACCGTCATCCTCGCCGCCTCCGCGGACGGCGGCGCGTTCGGCCAGGTGCCGGATCTGGCCATCGAGGTCAAGGACGCCGCCCAGGGCACCGTCGTCGCCCGTTTCGACAGCATGGGCGCCACCGTCGAAACCGCTTTCGTCCTCGGTGAGTTCTACCGCCGTCAGGGCGCCTGGAAGTTCCGCGCCGTCGGCCAGGGCTACAGCAGCGGCCTGGCGGGCCTGGCCACCGACTACGGCATCACGGTCGACGAGCCCCAGCAGGCGGCCCCCGCCGCGCCGCCCGCGGCCCCGCCGGTCGCGCCCCCGGTGACCGCGCCCGCGACCGTGGCGCCGCCCGCCATGCCGCCGGTCCCCCCGCCCGCGCCCCCGGCGGCGCCGATCAGCCTGAGCAAGGTGACGCTCACCAAGGCGTCCCCGTCGGTCTCGCTCACGAAGCAGGGCGGCACCTCGGGCGTGATGCGCGTGAACCTCAACTGGCAGGTGCGCAAGCAGTTCTCGGGCTGGGCGAGCAAACTGGGCCGCCCCGTCGCCATGCACAACGACCTCGATCTCGACCTGTGCGCCCTGTACGAGCTCACCGACGGCAGCAAGGGAGTGATCCAGTCCCTCGGCAACGCCTTCGGCGCCCTGCACCAGCCGCCGTACATCCACCTCGACGGCGACGACCGCACCGGCGCCGTGGCCAGCGGCGAGAACCTCACCGTCAACCTCGACCACCAGCGGGCCTTCCGGCGCATCCTGGTCTTCGTGACCATCTACCAAGGGGCGCGCTCCTTCGCCGACCTGCACGCCACGGTCACCCTCACGCCCCAGCACGGCGCCCCGGTCGACTTCTCGCTCGACGAGTGCACGGTCCCCTCGACGGTGTGCGCGCTCGCCCTGATCACCAACACCGGCAGCGACCTGATCGTCCAGCGCGAGGCCCGCTACCTGGTGCCCGAGCACGGCGTGAGCCCGCAGCGGACGGTCGACTACGCCTACGGATGGGGCATGAACTGGACGCCCGGCCGCAAGTAGTCAGCCCTCGTCGGGCACGGCGTCGGGTCGCGTGTACGTGCGCCCCTTCCAGGCCGCGCCGCGCCCCCGGTAGTGCTGCACCGCGGAATCGACCGTCATCAGGAGGTAGAGGAACGCGGTGAACGGCAGCAGTGGAGCGAGCCACAGCGGCTGGCGGTAGTAGCGGAGCATCGGCACATACGTCCCGGTCATCACCAGCCACGCGAGACCGCCGACGGCCGCCGTCGCCGTGTCCCCGACGACCGCGCCCGCGACCACGGCCACGGGCGGCACCAGATACACCAGCGTGAGCCCGGCGACCGTGCCGGCCAGCACCAGCGGGTTGTGCCGCAGCTGTGCGTACGCGCTGCGCGACACCATCCGCCACAGGTCGCGCAGCCGCGGATACGGGCGCACGCTGTCCACCCGCTCGGCCAGCCCCAGCCAGATGTGTCCGCCGCCGCCCTTGACGGCCCGCGCGAGCGCCACGTCGTCGATGACCGCGTGCCGGATGGCGTCCGGAACGCGTGCCCGCTCGGCGGCCTCGGCGCGCAACAAGACGCAGCCGCCCGCCGCGGCCGCCGTCCGTGTCCCCTTCTTGCCGATCCGGCGGAACGGATACAGCTGCGCGAAGAAGTACACGAAGGCCGGCACCACCAGCCGCTCCCACAGGCTCTCCACCCGCAGCCGGGCCATCTGCGAGACGACGTCGAAGCCGCCGGCGCGCGCCGCCGCGACCAGTTCGCGCAGGCTGTCGGGCGCATGCGCGATGTCGGCGTCCGTCAGCAGCAGGTATTCGGGGGCACGCGCGCGTGCCAGGCCGATGCCGTGCCGCACCGCCCACAGCTTGCCGGTCCAGCCCGCGGGCGGCTCGCCGGGGGAGTCCACCGTGAGCGGGAGTCCGCCGTGCCGCCGCGCGAGCTCGCGCGCCAGGTCCCCGGTGCCGTCCGAACTGCCGTCGTCGATCAGGAAGACCTCCGCCCGCCCCGGATAGTCCTGGGCGAGCAGCGTCGGCAGGCTCGAGCCGAGCACCGCGGCCTCGTCGCGCGCCGGTACGACGACGCAGACGGGCGGCCACGCGTCCGGTTCGACGCGCCTGGGCAGTCTGACGTCGGTGCGCCAGAAGAACCCCTGGCAGAGCAGCAGCCACAGCCAGGCGGCGAGTGATCCGGCGGCGGTCCACGCGATGGCGCTCACGCGCGCAGTCTGCCCCACCCAACCGACCCGTAAGGGCCCATCGTCTATCGTGGCCGGGTGAAGATCGCGCTGATGGACTCCGGAATCGGCTTGCTCGCGGCCACCGCCGCGGTACGACGCCTGCGACCCGACGCAGATCTCGTGCTCTCCCTCGACCCGGACGGCATGCCCTGGGGTCCGAGGACCCCCGAGGACCTCACGCAGCGCGCGCTGGCCGTGGCCGAGGCCGCCGCCGCGCACCGGCCCGACGTGCTGATCGTCGGCTGCAACACCGCGTCCGTGCACGCCCTGCCCACCCTGCGCGCCCACCTGGAACCCGGCATCCCGGTCATCGGCACGGTCCCCGCGATCAAGCCGGCCGCCGCCGGCGGCGGTCCCTTCGCGATCTGGGCCACGCCCGCCACCACCGGCAGCCCCTACCAGCGGGGCCTCATCAAGGACTTCGCCGACGGTGTGGCCGTCACCGAAGTGCCGTGCTTCGGGCTGGCCGAAGCAGTCGAACACGCGGACGAGACGGCGATCGAGGCCGCCGTCGCCGCGGCCGCGGCGCTGACCCCCAAGGACGTCACGACCGTCGTCCTGGGCTGCACCCACTACGAGCTCGTCGCCGAGCGCATCCGCACCGCGGTCCAGCGCCCCGGCTTCCCGCCCCTCGTTCTGCACGGCTCCGCCGGAGCCGTCGCCGCGCAGGCACTGCGCCGGCTCGGTGAGCAGCCCGCCCCCGAGGCCGAGGCGAGCGGCACCCTGACCGTGCTGCTGAGCGGACGCGAGGGCACGCTCCCCGAGCCCGCCCTCGCCTACGACGAAGGCCGTCTCCTGCAGGAGATCAGCCCCGCGCGGTGACCGGCGGTCACCGAAAGGACGCCGTGGCTCGAACCTGGTCCGCTCGGCGCAGTCACCCTCCGCAGCGCGGTACCAGCACAGCGAAACCTGAGTAACCTCATAGGCATGAGGGACCACCCCCACGGCAGGAAGCCGCACCCCGATGTCTGGACCGGGCGGGCGACCAACCGGGTCCAGTGGCTGCTGGCGCTCGCCGGTGCGGCCTGTATGGCGCTCGGGATCGAGCTGGCCGTCGACTCACCGTGGACGGAGGGCATCGCCCCGCTCGTCATGGCCGTCGTCGGCTGCATCGCCGCCGGGCTGCTGGTCCTCTTCGGCACGCTGGCGTTCGTGCACGTCGCCCTGAAGGTCGACCAGGAGTGCCTCGAGGTGCGCTGTGGTCACATCGGTGTGCCGCGCCGCCGCATCCCCCTGTCCGAGGTGGTGGGCGCCGACTTCGTCCCGCACGTCACTCCCCGCCACTGGGGTGGCTGGGGCTATCGGTGGCGGCCCGAGAAGGGCACCGCGGTCGTCGTACGGCGTGGCGAGGGCCTGATCCTGAGGCTGTGGGACGGGCATACGTTCACGATCACCGTGGACGACGCGGAGGCGGCCGTACGGGTCATCAGGGACCGGCTGCGGACAGGGGCGCCCGGCACGGCCCACTGAGCAGCATCGCCCGGCACGGCGGATCGGGGACGACGATCGGGCCGTCACCGCGGGGGAGAGCATTCGGAGTCATGGGTCGGTTGACCCCTGCGACGCGTGTCGGGTCATGGGACCTGCCGCTCGCCACGCGCGCGTACGTCGATCTCGCGCCCCGCTGATCCGCCGGCGAGTGGCCGCGCCGTGGCCAGACCGGCCAGCAGGCCTGCGCCCACCGACACCGAGGCGAAGCTGAGCGCGTTGCCGACCGCGGCGATCGCCGCCACCGCCGTCAGGGCGGCGCCCGCGGTCAGCGCGACGGGAGTGGGGCGCGCGGTGCGCCACAGCGCGAACAGCATCCAGCAGAACGCCGCCGCCAGCAGGAGCACGCCGACGACTCCCTGTTCGGCCGCCTGCTGCAGGGGTGCCGAATGCGGCTTGCCGTCGGACAGCAGCGTGCCGGTCGCCGTCGTGCTGAGCTCGCCGAAGCGCCCCGGGCCCACGCCCAGAGCGAGGTCGTCGTGCGCCAGGTGCAGGGCGTCCTGCCACAGCTGGATGCGATGCCGCGTCAGCTGAGCCTCCAGCCAGGAGGCGAAACCGCCGGGCACCGCGTTCCTGGCGGCCGCCCAGATCAGGCCGGTGACCGCGGTGGCGGTCAGGGCCAGTCCGGCGATGCCCACGCCACGATGGCGGAGGTGGCCGGCGGCGAGCGAGCACAGCAGGACGGCGGTGCAGGTGACGAAGCCCGTCGTCGAGCCGAGGGCGGCCGCGGTCACCGCGATCGCGGCGGCCAGCAGACGCAGGCCCAGTCGCAGGGCCGGTGCCGTGGCAGCCCAGGCGGCGCAGCACGCGGCCCCGGCGGAGAGGGTCAGTACGGCGGCGGTGGCCCCCGCGTGGCCCAGCGGGGTGACGATCTGCGGTCCGGGGGCCAGGTGCGGGACGGTCAGCGTCAGGCTCACTCCGGCCAGTGCTCCGGCGCAGGGCGCGGCGACCGGCAGGAGCGCCCCGCTGATCCGCCCCGCGGCATAGCCGGCGGCCACGGCGAGGATCGCGAGCAGCACACCCTCCGGGCGGCCGGCGTGCACGGCGGCCGAGATCAGCGACCAGGCGGCGCAGGCCCCCAGCACCACCACGCCCGCAGCATCAGAAACGTTTCGTCTGTCGCCTGTCTCATCCTGATCCACCGCAGAGGCCATCCCCGTGACACCCACCCCGCCCCCCGAACCCGGTCCCCCGACCTGTGACGGACCCCGCCGCCCGGACCTGACCGGCCAGTACGACTGAGGCTCCGGCATACCGTAACGGCTGATGGCCGATTTGTGGACGTCTCGTGCAGGAGGGGTGCGTCACCTGCGAGTGGAGGGGTCGGCCACGGCGTCCGCGCTCGCTCGGCGGCCGGCGCGGTGCCACGGCGATGCCGCCGCGCCCACCCGTGCCGCCGACGCCGTGGCCGGTGCCCCAAGGGTCGCCGCGGGCCGACCCGTGCTGTGAGTGCCGCGGGCCGGACCGCGCTGTCAGTGCCGAGGTCAACCGCCGTACACTCCCGGAGTGACCGTCACCGCAACTTCCGTGGGCGAGTCGGACCAGCTGCAGCCGCAGATCGCGCCCGCCTCGCGCGCGGCACGGCTGCTGCGCCTGGTTCCGCCCCTCGCCGCGGCGCTCTCCGGAGTGCTGCTCTACGTCAGTTTTCCGCCGCGCACCCTGTGGTGGCTGGCCCTTCCGGCCTTCGCCGTCTTCGGCTGGGTGCTGCGCGGCCGCAGCTGGAAGGCGGGCCTCGGCCTCGGCTATCTCTTCGGCCTCGGCTTCCTGCTGCCGCTGCTGGTGTGGACCGGAGTGGAGGTCGGGCCCGGACCCTGGATCGCGCTCGTCGCGATCGAGGCGGTCTTCGTCGCGCTGGTCGGTGCGGGAGTCGCCGCGGTGTCGAAGCTGCCCGGCTCGCCGGTGTGGGCGGCGGCCCTGTGGGTCGCCGGAGAAGCGGCACGCGCGCGTGCGCCGTTCAACGGCTTCCCCTGGGGGAAGATCGCGTTCGGTCAGGCCGACGGCGTCTTCCTGCCCCTCGCCGCGGTGGGCGGCACCCCGGTGCTCGGCTTCGCGGTCGTCCTGTGCGGCTTCGGCCTGTACGAGGTCGCACGCCTGGTCATGGAGGGGCGGCGCACCCGGGCCGTCCAGCGGTCCGCCGCGGCCGTGGCCCTGTTGAGCGTGGCCGTACCGGTCGTGGGCGCCGTGGCCGCGCGGCCGCTGGTCAGCGACAAGGCCGAGGACGGCACCGCGACCGTCGCCGTCATCCAGGGCAACGTCCCGCGCGCGGGACTGGACTTCAACGCCCAGCGGCGCGCCGTACTGGACTACCACGCGCGTGAGACCGAGCGCCTTGCCGCCGAGGTCAAGGCGGGCAAGGTGGCACAGCCCGACTTCGTGCTGTGGCCCGAGAACTCCTCCGACATCGACCCCTTCGCCAACGCCGACGCCCGCACCGTCATCGACGAAGCCGCCAAGGCGATCGGCGTGCCCATCTCCGTCGGCGGTGTCGTCGAGCGGGACGGCAAGCTGTTCAACGAGCAGATCCTGTGGGACCCCGCCAAGGGGCCGGTCGACACCTACGACAAGCGGCAGATCCAGCCGTTCGGCGAGTACCTGCCGTTGCGCTCGCTCGTCGGGGCGATCAACGAGACCTGGACCTCGATGGTCCGCCAGGACTTCAGCCGGGGCACCGAGCCGGGCGTGTTCACCATGGACGGCGCCAAGGTCGGCCTCGTCACCTGCTACGAGGCGGCCTTCGACTGGACGGTGCGCTCCGAGGTCACCGACGGCGCGCAGATGATCTCCGTGCCGAGCAACAACGCCACCTTCGACCGCAGCGAGATGACCTACCAGCAGCTCGCCATGTCCCGCGTGCGCGCAGTGGAGCACAGCCGGACCGTCACCGTGCCGGTGACCAGCGGCGTGAGCGCGATCATCATGCCGGACGGCAGGATCACGCAGAAGACGGGCATGTTCGTGGCCGACTCGCTGGTCCAGAAGGTGCCGCTGCGCTCCACCGAGACGCCCGCCACGCGGCTCGGCATCCTGCCGGAGATCGCCCTGCTGCTGGTCGCCGCGGGCGGTCTGGGCTGGGCGATCGGGGCGGGGATGCGCGCTCGACGCACCGCTGAGGTGTAGCCGTACGCCGGTCGCACGCCCCCGGTATTCCGCCGGGGGCGTCGCCATGTGCCCGTTAGGGTCGGGCCCATGGCTACTCCTGACTTCATTCGTACGATCCGGGCCTCCGCCGGCCACCAACTCCTGTGGCTCCCCGGCGTCAGCGCCGTCGTCTTCGACGACGAGGGGCGGGTGCTGCTGGGGCAGCGTGCGGACAACCGCAAGTGGACGGTGATCAACGGCATCCCGGACCCGGGGGAGCAGCCGGCGGCGTGCGCCGTGCGGGAGGTGTACGAGGAGACGGGCGTCCGCTGTGTCGCCGAACGGGTCGTCCTGGTCAGGTCCGGCGATGAGGTCACCTATCCCAACGGCGACATGTGCCAGTTCATGGACATCACCTTCCGCTGCCGGGCCGTCGGCGGCGAGGCACGCGTGAACGACGACGAGTCCCTGCAGGTGGGCTGGTTCGAGGTGGACGCGCTGCCCGTGATGGGCGAACGTCAGCTGTTCCGGATCAAGCAGGCGCTGTCCGATGAACCCACGTGGTTCGAGCCTATGACTTCGAACTGAACTATGGGCTGTGACCATATGTGGGCCGGCGAGGGTGCTGCCTAGGGTCGAAGCATGACCCCGCCCAGCGCTCTCCCGGCCCACGGCTCCTCCTTGCCCTCCTCGCTCGACCTCGGCGGCCGCACCGCCCTCGTCACCGGCGCCGCCGGCGGCATCGGCCGTGCCTGTGTGCTGAGGCTCGCTGCCGCAGGGGCCAAGGTGAGAGCGGTCGACCGGGACGGCACGGGCCTGGAGGCGCTCGCCGAGGAGGCGCGCACCCTGCCGGGCACGGTCGAGCCGCACGTCCTCGACCTCACGGACCTGGACGCCGCCGAACTCGCCGCCGCCGGCACCGACCTCCTCGTCAACAACGCCGGGCTGCAACTCGTGCGCCCCATCGAGGAGTTCCCGCCCGACGTCTTCCACACGGTCCTCACCGTGATGCTGGAGGCGCCCTTCCGGCTCATCCGCGGCGCCCTGCCCCATATGTACGGGCAGGGCTGGGGCCGGATCGTCAATGTGTCCTCCGTCCATGGGCTGCGCGCCTCTGCCTTCAAGTCGGCCTATGTGGCCGCCAAACACGGTCTGGAAGGACTCTCCAAGACCGCCGCCCTGGAGGGCGCACCCCATGGCGTCACCTCGAACTGTGTGAACCCCGCATATGTGCGCACCCCACTGGTCGAGAAGCAGCTCACCGACCAGGCCCGGGCGCACGGCATCCCCGAGGAGCGGGTGCTGTCCGAGGTGCTGCTGCAGGACAGCGCGGTCAAGCGGCTCATCGAACCGGAGGAGGTCGCGGAGGCCGTCGCGTATCTGTGCAGCCCGCAGGCGTCCTTCGTGACGGGTACCTCGCTCGTGCTCGACGGTGGCTGGACCGCGCACTGATCGGTGGTGCATCGGCGGGGGTTCCGAGTTATCCACAGGGCTGACGGAGTGGCAGTGCGATGAGCAATCCTGTGGGCATGTCCCGCGATCACGTGCAGTCCGCCGAGCGTTCCGCCACCGCTGCCGGAGCGCCCCTGAACAGCGCCGAGACGCCGTTCCTCGAGCTGCTGGCCCGGGGCGCGTCCGCCGACGCCTACGAGCAGCCGACGCTGCTCGCCCGCGCCGAGGGCAGAGCGGCCGAGCAGATCGTCGCCCTCGAACAGGCCAAGCTGCTCGCGCTGCGTGTGCGCTCCGAACTGGAGGGGCGGCGCAGACGCGAGGCCGAGCTGTCGGCCCTCTTCGAGACGGCCCACGACCTGGCCGGCCTTCGGGACCTGGACGCCGTACTGCAGGCCATCGTGCAGCGCGCCCGGTCGCTGCTCGGCACGGACGTCGCCTATCTCAGCCTGAACGACCCGGCCAGGGGCGACACCTACATGCGAGTGACCGAGGGCTCGGTCGCCGCCCGGTTCCAGCAGTTGCGGCTCGGCATGGGCGAGGGCCTCGGCGGCCTCGTCGCGCAGACCGCCCGCCCCTATGTCACCGACGACTACTTCAAGGACGACCGCTTCCAGCACACCCTCACGATCGATGCCGGCGTGCGCGACGAGGGCCTGGTCGCCATCCTCGGCGTGCCCCTGATGCTGGGACACCACGTGATCGGGGTCCTCTTCGCGGCGGACCGGCGCGCCCGGGTCTTCGAGCGGGAGCAGATCGCCCTGCTCGGCTCCTTCGCCGCTCTCGCCGCGGCCGCCATCGACACCGCGAACCTGCTCACCGAGACCCGCTCGGCCGTCGCCGACCTGGAACGCGCCAACGAGATCATCCGGGACCGCAGCGGCGTCATCGAACGCGCCTCGGACGTGCACGACCGGCTCGCCGAACTCGTGCTGCGCGGCGGCGGGGTACACGACGTGGCCGCCGCGGTCGCCGAAGTCCTCGACGGCACGGTCGAGTTCGCGGAGGCCGCGGACGCCCCGGCGAGCGCCCTGGAGGCCTCCCGCGCCGAAGGCCACGCGGTACGGCACGCCGACGACTGGATCGCCGCGGTGGCCGCGGGCGGCGAACTGCTCGGCGCGCTCGTGCTGCGCGGCCACCCCGGCCTCGACCCCGTCGACCAGCGCACCCTGGAGCGGGCCGCGATGGTCACCTCCCTGCTGCTCCTCGCCCGGCGCTCCGCCGCCGAGGCCGAACAGCGCGTGAGGGGCGAGCTGCTGGACGACCTGCTCGACGCCCGCGACCGCGACCCGCGTCTGCTGCGCGAGCGCGCCTCCCGGCTGGACGCCGACCTCGACGCCACCCATGTCGTCCTCGCAGCCCGCCTCGACGCCGCCGCGGCCGACGCCGACCAGGAGGCGGCCGCGCGCAGACGCCTGTGGTCCGCCGCCTCCCACCTCGCCGCGACCCGGCACGGCCTGGCCGCCGCACGCGACGGCGGGACCGTGCTGCTCCTGCCCCTCGAAGCGGGGGACACAGCCACCGCCCTCGCCCGCCGCACGGCCCGGCACCTCGGCACGGCCGTCCACGAGGCGGTCACCGTCGGCGCCTCCGCCCCGGTCGAGGACCTGGCGGCCCATCCCGACGCCGTGGCCGCCGCCTACGAGGAGGGCCGGCGCTGCCTCGACGCCCTGCGTCTGCTCGGCCGCTCCGGAGACGGCGCCGCCGCCGAGGACTTCGGGTTCCTCGGGCTGCTGCTGGCCGGGGACCGGGACATCGCCGGCTTCGTCGGCCGCACGATCGGCCAGGTCGTCGCCTATGACGAACGGCGCGGCACAGACCTGCTGCGCACGCTCGACGCGTACTTCGCCTGTGGGATGAGCCCGGCCCGCACCAAGGACGAACTGCACGTCCATGTGAACACGGTCGCCCAGCGCCTGGAGCGCGTCGGCCGCCTCCTCGGCGACGACTGGCAGAGCCCCGCCCGCGCGCTGGAGATCCAACTGGCCCTGCGGCTGCACCGGTTGTCGGCACCGGGACAGCGCTGACCCCCGTACGCGCGCGGCGTACGGGGGCGGATTGCACGGGGCTCGGCCGTGACGGCCGGGCGCCGGTCAGACGGTGTGCGCGTCCGCCGCACGGGCCGTAGCGGGCTCCCCGTCGTCGGTCGACTCGATGTCGGCCAGATCCCGGTGGCGGGTCTCCTTGGCGGCGCCCACCGCGATCACCGTGAGGAGGGCCGCGGCGATGACGTACAGGGAGATCGGAGTGGAGCTGCCGTAGTCGGACAGCAGCGCGGTGGCGATCAGCGGCGCGGGGGCGCCCGCCGCGACCGAGGCGAACTGGGCACCGATGGAGGCACCGGAGTAGCGCATCCGGGTCGCGAACATCTCGGAGAAGAAGGCGGCCTGCGGTGCGTACATGGCGCCGTGCAGCACCAGGCCCACGGTCACGGCCAGGATCAGGTTGCCGAAGCCGCCGGTGTCGATCAGCGAGAAGAACGGGAACATCCACAGCCCGACCCCGGCCGCGCCCAGCAGATAGACGGGACGCCGGCCGACGCGGTCGGACAGCGCACCCCAGGCAGGAATGACCGCGAAGTGCACGGCGGACGCGATCAGCACGGCGTTGAGGGCGGTCTGCTTGGAGACACCGGCCGAGGTGGTGGCGTAGACGAGGATGAACGCGGTGATGACGTAGTAACTGATGTTCTCCGCCATGCGCGCGCCCATCGCCACCAGGACATCACGCCAGTGATGCCGGAACACGGAGACCAGCGGCAGCCGCTCGGCATCGTCCTTGTGCGCCGCCTTACGGGCCTCGGCGTGCGCCAACGCCTGCTGGAAGACGGGTGATTCATCGACAGAGAGACGAATCCACAAGCCGACGATCACCAGCACGCCGGAGAGCAGGAAGGGGATCCGCCAGCCCCAGCTGACGAAGGCACGGTCCGACAGCACGGCCGTCAGCAGGGACAGCACGCCGGTCGCCAGGAGCTGCCCCGCGGGCGCACCCGTCTGCGGCCACGAGGCCCAGAAACCGCGCCGCCGCGCGTCGCCGTGCTCGGACACGAGCAGTACGGCGCCGCCCCACTCCCCGCCGAGCGCGAAGCCCTGCACCAGACGCAGCACGGTCAACAGCACGGGCGCGGCGGACCCGATGGTCGCGTACGTCGGCAGCAGCCCGATCGCGAACGTCGCCCCGCCCATCATCAGCAGGCTCAGCACCAGCAGCTTCTTGCGGCCGAGCCGGTCACCGTAGTGCCCGAAGACCAGCGCGCCCAGCGGCCGGGCGGCGAATCCGACGGCGTACGTCAGGAAGGACAGGAGGGTGCCGACGAGCGGGTCGGTGTTCGGAAAGAACAGCTTGTTGAAGACGAGGGCGGCGGCGGAGCCGTAGAGGAAGAAGTCGTACCACTCGATGGTGGTGCCGATGAGGCTGGCGGCGACGATGCGCTTGAGGTTCGCGGGTGGTGGGGGAGCGGTGGTTGCGGAGGCCATGTGCGCCACTTCCTCGTGTGCGGTGGGGACGGGTACGTGTTCGCACACCGTAGGAAGGTGCAGGTCAGGGGCACATGTGGTGGGGCAACATAGTTCAGGGCGCAGCTATGCGTCGGACCACCATGACTGCTCGCGGAGCGGCGGCTGAGAGGGACCCCGCCACCATCGTGATGTGCGGGCAACCGCGGCCACCGAGGTGGGGTGGATGTCGTGCAGGAGGACGACATTGTTGCGCTCGGCCTTGTCGATGACGGTGCGGGCGACCTTGGCCGCGTCGCGGTACTTCCAGTCCTCGGTGTCCACGTCCCACAGCACGGGGGAGAGGGTGGTCGCCGCCTTCACGGTGGCGTTCATGGCGCCGTACGGCGGCCGGAACAGCGCCGGTGGCCTGCCGGTGGCGGCCTTGGTGGCCGCGCTGGTGCGGTCCAGCTGGGAGCGGACCTGGTCGGGGGTGAGGCCGGTGAGGTCGGGGTGGTTCCAGGAGTGGTTCCCGACTTCGTGACCGGCCTGCGCCTTCGCGCGCACCAGCTCGGCGGGGGCGGCGACGTTCTGGCCGGTGTTGAAGAAGGTGGCGCGCCTTGTACTGGGCGAGGTGCTTCAGCAGTGTCGCTGTCTCCGGGGCCGCCGGGCCGTCGTCGAAGGTCAGTGCGATGCACTTCACCTTCTTGCAGTCCGTTGTGTCGTCTCCCAAGGCGGCCTCCGTCGGGACGGACGGCTCGGGCGTTTCGGTCGCGCCGAGGTCGAGTCGGCTGCTGGGACGCACGGTCTGCTGCTGGACGCGGTTGCCGAAGTCGGACAGCCACGGGGTGACCGTCGTCTTCGAGAGGGCACGCGTCTGGTCGTAGGGCGATCCACAGCAGGACTTCGGCGTGCGCGCCCGAGAGGTGGCCCGGCCGTCCTCGCCAGCGCTGTGATCAACGCGGTGTCGATGTCGAGGAGCGCGGGTGGCGCCGTTCGTGGGATTGGGTCCGGGTGCGCCGGTTCAGCTCCTCTGTGAAGGGAGACCGGCGGTCCAGCGGAATGTGGTGGGGAAGACCCGCAGCAGGTTGTGCGAGGTCCAGGCGCCGACGGCGTCGTGCGCGGCCCGGCTCCGTTACCGGGCCCCGGCCGCTGGGCCTGTCAGGCCCGTGGAAACCGTGCCTGCTGCACAAGCTCCCATTGCTGGGATCCGTCCGTGAGCGCGTTACCGGTTTTACGCGTGGCCGAAGCCGGGGCGCGCCCGCCTTGCGTAGGCACAGGCGAGCGGCCCGACTGCCGCTGCGCTCGGGGACAGCAGGCGGCGCTAGAGGCAGGATCAGCCGCGGCCGACCAGAGAGGCCCAGAACTCGCTCAGCGCCTTCGCCGCCGACTCGGGGTCCTCGACCATCCAGAAGTGACCGGCCTCCAGGACGCACACCTCGGCGCCCAGATCGCGGGCGACGTCGCGAGCCACCTCCTCGTTGTCGAACGGGTCACCGGAGGGGACGAGGACGAGGCCCGGCGCGTCGGTCGCTGCGAGGTCGCTGCCCCAGTCGGCGAACGGGTTGGGCAGCGCGGAACGGTAGAGCCCGAGGATGGATTGCCCCATCGTCTTGTCGAAGCCCTCGTGCAGCGCGAGGGCGTGATGCTCCGGCACACCGAGGGACCGGAGCTGGCCGGCTGTGCTGTCCGGCTCGTCCACGGACGCGGTCCGCGCACGCTCGTTGAACGCCTCGCCGTCGCCCGACGTCTGCCAGATCTGCGCGACGGGGTGCCAGACGTAGTCGGTGTGCATGACGCTCGAGCAGTCGGCGGCCCAACTACGTAGAGGCACGTCGTACGCCGTGACGACCCGATAGGTCAGCAGGGCACCCCAGTCGTGGCCCACCAGGTCGACGGGGCCGGGGATTTCGCGCAGCGCGTCCGCCAGCCACCGCGCGTACTCCTCCTTGCTCGCGCCGAATCCCTCCGGGACCGGGGCACCGAACCCGGGCAGGCGAAGGGCCACGCTGTCGGTGTCGAGTCGATCGCGCACGTCCTGCCAGATGTCACCTGTCTCGGGAACCCCGTGGACGAATACGGCAGTCATGTGGTCTTCCTTTCCCTCGTGTACGTGTCTGCAGGCTTCCCTGACGACTGCTCATTTCCCAGGCCGGATGGTCGCTCGGTTTGCGCGAGTTCTGCGCGGATCCTGTCATCCGACAGAAGTCTCGCGCGACGGATCGGCCGGGCGAGCGGTGGTGCGGCACCTCGCCGAGCCCCTCCCGGGGAGGGGTACATCCCGGGTCGTGTCGGGGCGAGCTCGCGGACGCGGCCGCCCGCGGGGCCGTGTGGCCAGGAGCGCTTGGTCGGCAGGTACTTGCCGCCCCGGGTGACGACCGCGCGCTCGCCGCCCCCGGCGTTGCCGTCCTCGTGCAGTACGCGAACGAACGCACCGGCCTGCGGTTCCGGCAGCGGATCGTACGGTTTCAGCTGCGCTAACTACTGACAGCCCGGTGCCTCTCCCGCCACCGCGCGTACGTGCTGCCGGTGGCGCAACTGCTCAGATACCCGTCGTGGACCCGACGAAGGACCGCCTCGCCATGCGGCGCCACGGGGCTGTCCCGGCGCCAGGCGAGCACATGGCGGTACCAGAGCGGATTGCCCGCCAGGGGGCGGACGGCGACGCCGGGTACCTCGATGAAGGTGGCCTGGCAGAGGCTGACGGCAAGTCCTGCCCGGACGATCTCGATCAGCTGACGTCCCTCCGCCTCGTAGGGGGTGCGCGGACGGACGTCGGTGAGGGCGAAGACGGACGTCCAGTACTCGCGGGTGCGATCGCTGTCGGGTCGGGGTACGGCCCAGTCCTCCTTGGCGAGCCGGGTCAGGCTCACTTCCTCCCGCTCGGCCAACGGGTGGTCGGCGGGGAGCAGAGCGAAGACGGGCTCCGTGACGAGCGGGTGCAGGATCACGCCGTCGCGCGGTGCGAGCTCCTGGCCCGGGTGGTCGCCGAGGACCGCGGCCTCCAGGCGGCCGGCGGCGAGGTCGTCGAGGAGCGGCGCGGGCGCGTACCGGCAGCGGCAGGTGACCTCGGCCCCCGGCACCACATCGCGTACGGCCAGCAGGAGATGGCCCAGGAGCGGGGCGCCGACCGAGCCGACGCGGACGCGGGCGGGGGAGGCCGCGCGGCGGGTGGCGCGGTCGGTGTCCGCGAGGAGCTGGTCGATGCCCGGAAGGATGGCGTGGGCCCTGGCCAGCACCAGCTCACCCAGCGAGGTGGGCACGGCTCCGGCGTGGCCGCGCTCGAACAGCGGGCCGCCCAGGAGCCTTTCGACGCGCCGCACCTGGGCGCTCAGGCCGGGCTGGGTCATTCCCAGCGACGCCGCCGCGCGGGTGAGGCTGCCGGCTTCCGCGACGGCGCACACCACGCGCAGATGGCGTATCTCCAGATCCATGGCGCGGATGTTATGGAGCGCTGGGAGGTTCCCGACAGGGCTGCGCGGCCCCCACAGTCGTATGTGAAATGTCACATGCCGTATGTGTGGAGGTAACGCATCCATGAGACCTACCCTTCCCGCGCCAAGGAGGCGAGGAGTGCTGCTGTCGGCCGCGCTCGCAGGCCTCCTTCTCTTCCTGCTCGGCGTTCCCGGCGCCCCGTACGCCCGGGCGGTGACGGCGGCCCGGGCGGCGGACAGCGCCTCGGACTGTGCACTGCGCGGCACCACCGGGTGGACGGACGAAGGTCATGACACCGACTACTCCGTCTTCCAGCGCCCCGCCGCAACCATCAAGGTCGCCATGATCTTCGTGGACTTCCCCGACGCCCCCGCCACCGAGTCCGCCGCCGACGACGCGGCCCAGCTCACGCCCGGCGCGGACTGGGTGTGGAACGCGTCCTACGGCCGGACGTGGCTCGCCATCACCCAGCACCGGAGCTGGGTACGGATGCCGCACAACTCCACGGACTACGGATTCGCACGCGGCCTCAGCCACGAGACGCACGAGGCGTATCTCAAGGACGCCGTCACGGCCGCGGATCCGTCCGTGGACTTCTCGCGCTACGACATGGTGTACGTCGTACCGACGAAGAACGCGGCGGCCATCTCCTTCACGCCCACCTATGTGTACGACCCGGGCACGGCCGGGGTGGTCGCCGACGGCAAGCGGATCAAGTGGGCGGTGACCTTCGGTCAGGACATGTGGCACTGGGGCCACAAGCTGCTCGGCCACGAGACCGCGCACACCTTCGGGCTGCCGGACCTGTACGCCTTCGACGCGGGCACGGACGCGCATCGCTTCGTGGGCGGCTGGGACGTGATGGGCCTGATCGGCGGGCACGGGCCGCAGTACTTCGCCTGGCAGTCGTGGAAGCTCGGCTGGATCGACGACAGTCAGGTCGTCTGCCGGAACTCCGCGGGCACCGACACGGTCACCCTGAACGCGGTCGAGTACGCCGGCGGAACCAAGATGGCCGTCGTCCGCACCGGACCCACGACGGCGTACGTCGTCGAGTCGCGGCGAGCGGTCCTCGCGGACACGGGGCTGTGTTCGACCGGTGCGCTGGTGTACCGGGTCGACTCGTCCGTCGCGACCGGCAGCGGACCGATCCGGGTGATGGACGCCAAGCCCGACGCCACTCCGGCAAGCGGCTGCCGTCCGCTGGACGACGCGCCGTACTGGGCCGGGCAGTCGTTCACCGACGCGGCGGCGGGGGTGCGGATCGAGGTCCTGAGCGCGGCCGGCGACTCGGACACCGTCCGTATCACCAAGTCGTAGGACATCGCCGGTCGTTCGTGCACAGAATGCACGGACTGTGTCCTGGACCCACCCCACAGGCGGTCCAGGACACAGCCGTGTTCCCTCAGGCGGCCTCGGGGAAGTGGCAGGCCACCTGACGTGTCTCACCTGGCGCCGCGATGCCCAGCACCGGAGCCTCGGACCGACAGAGCGCCTGGGCCCGGGGGCAACGGGGGTGGAACGTGCAGCCGGGCGGGGGAGCCGCCGGGCTCGGCGGGTCGCCGAGCAGCGTGATCCGCTCGCGGCTGCGCTCGGCGACCGGATCGGGAAGCGGTACGGCGGACAGCAGGGCCCGGGTGTAGGGGTGGGCCGGGGCCGTGTACACCCGCTCCTTGGGGCCGATCTCGACGATGCGGCCCAGATACATCACGGCGACCCGGTCGCAGACCCGCTTGACCACCGACAGGTCGTGCGCGATGAAGAGGTAGGCGAGAGAGAGTTCGCGCTGCAGACGCTCCATCAGGTTGACGATCTGCGCCTGCACGGAGACATCGAGCGCCGAGACCGGTTCGTCGGCGACGACCAGGCGGGGGTTCGTGGCCAGGGCGCGGGCGATGCCGATGCGCTGGGCCTGGCCTCCGGAGAACTCGTGCGGATAGCGGTCGATGTGCTCGGGGATGAGCCCGACCAGCTCCATCAACTCCGCGGCCCGGCGCCGCGCGTCGACCGCGGAACTACCTTGTACCAGCAGCGGATCGGAGATGATCCGGGCCACGGTCTGGCGCGGGTTGAGCGAGGAGTGCGGATCCTGGAAGACCATCTGGATCTCCCGCCGCAGCGGTCTGAGCTCGCGCTGGGTGAGGTGGCTGATGTCGCGGCCGTCGTACGAGACCGAGCCATCGGTCGGCTCCAGCAGTCGCAGGATCATCCGGCCGGTGGTGGACTTGCCGCATCCGGACTCCCCGACCAGACCGAGGGTCTCGCCCTCCGCCACGTCGAAGCTGACGCCGTCGACGGCCCGTACGGGGGCCGAACGGCCTCGCCGACCTGGGAAGGTCATCGTCAGGTCGCGCACGGACAGCAGCGGGTCGGCGTGGGGAGGGGGCGGTGCGGCAGTGGCGCTGATCGGGAACGTCGGCCCGTCGATGGGCGTCATGAGATGACCTTCCGAGTGGAGTCCGTGGGGGCGGTGGCGTGGCTCAGGGGCAGGTGACAGGCCACCGCGCGCTCGTCGGAGCCGACCAGAGGGGGCCTGACCCGATCGCAGCGCTCCCGAGCGTCGGTGCCGGCCGACGCGGCCCGCGGGCAGCGCGGCGCGAACGCGCACCCCGGCGCGGGCGTGAGCAGCGACGGAGGGCTGCCGGGGATCGCCCGAAGCGGGGTGTCGTCGGTGTCGTCGAGACGGGGCAGGGAGTCCAGGAGGCCCCGCGTGTACGGGTGGGCCGGGGCGGCGAACACCGCCTCCACCGGGGCCCGTTCGGCGGCGCGGCCGCCGTACATCACCAGGACCTCGTGCGCGACGCGGGCGACCACCCCGAGGTCATGGGTGATCAGGACGACGGCCAGGGAGCGCTCCTGCTGGATCCGGGCGATAAGCTCCAGGATCTGGGCCTGCACGGTGACGTCCAGGGCGGTGGTCGGCTCGTCCGCGATCAGCAGGTCCGGTTCGCAGGCCAGCGCCATGGCGATCATCACGCGCTGGCGCATGCCCCCGGAGAACTGGTGCGGGTACTCGCCCGCTCGGCGCCTCGGTTCCGGAATGCCGACCTCGGCGAGCATCTCCACGGCGCGCTGCCGGGCTGCGGCCCGCCGGGAGCCGAAGTGGACCCGGTGGTGCTCCGCTATCTGCTCGCCGACCGTGTAGTAGGGGTGCAGGCTGGAGAGCGGGTCCTGGAAGACCATGGCCATCTTCCGGCCGCGCAGCCGGTTCAGTTCGCGCTCCGCGAGTCCGACCAACTCCCGGCCGTCCAGGGTGATCGAGCCGGTGACCTCGGCGCCGGTGTGCAGGCCCATCACCGCCATCGAGGTGACGGACTTGCCGGAGCCGGACTCGCCGACGATACCGAGGGTCCGTCCCCGGTGGACGTCGAAGGAGAGCGTGTCGACGGCGCGGACGGGGCCGTGACCGGTCGGGAAGGTGACGGTCAAGTCCCGTACGGACAGCAGGGGTTCGGCGGCCATCACAGCCTCACTCGCGGGTCGACGACGGCGTACAGCAGGTCGACGGCCAGGTTGGCGACGACGATGAAGGCGGCGGCGAGCAGAGTCACGCCGAGGATCACCGGCTGGTCGCCGGTGGACAGGGCGCCGTAGAAGAGCCGGCCGATGCCCGGCAGGCCGAAGATGGACTCGGTGATCACGGCACCGGCGAGCAGGCCGCCCAGGTCCATGCCGAAGAGGGTGAGGATCGGCGTCATGCCGGAGCGCAGGCCGTGCTTGACGACGACGGTGCGGCGCGGCAGGCCCTTCGCGCGGGCGGTGCGGATGTACGGCTCCGCCATCGTCTCGATCATCGAACTGCGGCTCTGCCGGGCATACATGGCCGCGTACAGGATGGCGAGGGCCAGCCAGGGCAGCAGCAGGTTCGAAGCCCAGTGCGCGGGGTCGGCGCCGAAGGACACGTACTGCGGGTAGGGGAGCAGGCCCGCGACCCGGATGAGGCCGTAGATCAGCATCATCGAGGTGAAGTAGACCGGCAGCGAGGCGGCGCCGACCGCGCCGACCATCAGGACGCGGTCGGTGAGGGTGTCCTTGCGCAGGGCCGCGACCACGCCGGCGCTCAGACCGAGCGCCAGCCACAGCACGGCGGCGCCCAGCGCGAGGGAGGCGGAGACGGGGAGCCGGTCCATCAGCAGGGCCCAGACGGACTCGCTGCTCTGGTACGAGTAGCCCAGGCACGGGAAGTCGCAGTGCAGCGCGTATTGGCCGCTGCCCATGGTGCGGCCGGTGAAGATGCCGCCGGCGAAGTCCCAGAACTGGCGCCACAGTGGCTGGTCGAGACCCATGTGCGCGCGGATCGCCGCCAGGCGTTCGGTGCTGCACGCCTTGCCGCAGGCCGCGGCGGCGGGGTCGGAGGGAAGGACGTAGAAGATGGTGAAGGTGACGGCGGCGACGGCGATCAGCACACCGATGACGGCGGCCAGCCGCCGCAGCGTGTAGACGATCATGTGCGGCTGCCCCTCGGGTCGAGGATGTCCCGCAGGGCGTCGCCGAGCAGTGTGAACGCCAGCACGGTCAGGAACAGGCAGGCGCTCGGGATGACGAAGTACATGGGGTCCGTGTCGTAGAAGGAGACGCTGTCGGCGATCATCTGGCCCCAGGACGGGGTGGGCGGACGGACGCCGACGCCCAGATAGCTGAGGGCGGCCTCGGTGGCGATCATGCCGGGGATGATCAGGGTGGTGTACGCGATGACGGGGCCCGCGACGCCCGGCAGGATGTCGCGGGTGAGGATCCGCCACGAGCCGGCGCCGCCGACGCGGGCCGCGTCGACGTACTCGCGGTGTTTGAGCGAGAGCGTCTGTCCGCGCACCACGCGGGCGATGCCGGGCCAGCCGAACAGGCCGATGACCGCGGTCATCAGCAGGATCCGGTTGACGTCCTTGGCCACCGACATCATCGCGATCATGAAGATGAGGGACGGGAAGGACATGGTGAGGTCCATCAGGCGGGAGAGCACGGTGTCGGTGCGGCCGCCGAAGTAGCCGGCCGCGATCCCGGCCGCCGTTCCGGCGACGACGACGATCGCGGTGGCCGTCAGGGCGATGAGCAGGGAGACCTGGGCGCCGTGCACGACCCGGGCGAACAGGTCGCGTCCGGTGACCGGTTCGACGCCGAGCCAGTGGTCGGCGGAGATGCCGCCGAGCGGCCCGAGGGGCGTGCCGCCCAGGTAGGGGTCGACGGCGGTCTTGTCGAACTCGTCGGGCGACCAGCCGCCGAGCGCGCTCAGCAGCGGGGCCCCCGCCGCCATGAGGAGGAAGGCGGCGACGATGGCCAGGGAGATCTTCACGGAGGTGCGGCGACGCAGTTCCTGACGGGCGAGCTGCCAGGGGCCGCTGCCCGTGGCAACGGGGTCCAGGGGGACGGGGGTTGCCATGTGACTACTCACCGCTCTTGGAGGGGTCCTTGAGGCCGACGGAGGCGTAGTCGAGCTGTCCGCCGAACGAGGTCTGTCCGTACGCGCCCGCGATGTTGGTGCCGAGCACCAGCGGCCAGCGGCGCACGAGGACCGGGACGGCCGGTGCCTTCTTGAGGATCTCGCCGTCCAGCTCCTGCCAGGCCTTGTTCGCCGTGTTGGCGTCGGTCAGCGCGGCGATCTCGTCCATCCGCTGCATGGTCGCCTCGTCGCGGAAGAGGGAGTGGTTGCCGGAGTTGCCCTTCTCCTTGATGTAGCGGCCGTCGAAGACGAAGGGCAGGAAGGTCGAGCCGGAGGGGTAGTCCGGGCACCAGCCCGTGTAGACGAGGTCGGTGCGCTGCGTGGTGTCGCCGATGGTGGCGTAGAACGCGGACGGGTCGACTGTGTCGATGGTGACCTTGATGCCGACCTTGGCGAGGGACTGCTGGATCGCCTCGGCGCGCCCCTTGTCACCGGTGGAGACGGTGATCTCGGTGGAGAAGCCGTTCGGCTTGCCCGCCTTCTTGAGCAGTTCCTTGGCCTTGGCCGCATCGCCCGTGGCGGGGATCTTCAGAAGGTCGGGCTGCTTGCCGTCGAAGAGCGTGGCGGGCATGTACGCGGTGGACAGGTCGTTGAAGGCGGGCCCGCCGGACGCGGTCAGGACGGCGTCCCTGTCGAGGGCGTACTGCACCGCCCGGCGGATCCTGGCGTCGTTGAACGGGGCGCGGCCCGTGTGCATCTGCACCATGTCCGTGCAGTTGGTCGACTCCGCGAGCAGCCGCTTTCGGACCTCGGCGTTGGGCAGCACCTTGGCCGCGCTCTCCGGCCGCAGCGCCCCCCAGGAGACGGCGGAGGCGTCCGGGCCCTGGCTCGCGATGAGCCGGTCGTCGATCTGGTTGCCCTTCAGGCCCATCACCACGACCAGCTTGTCCGGATACGCCTTGCGGACCTGGTCGGTCTTGGGGTCCCAGTGCGGGTTGCGGACCAGGACGAGCTGCTTGTCGCGGTCGTACGACTGGATCTTGTAGGGGCCCGAGGAGAACGGCCGGTTGTCGTACCGGGGCCCCTTGTCCTGGGACTTCGGCACGGGCGCGAAGGTCGGCATGACGGTCGCGTTGGGGAACTCGGCGAAGGGCTTGCGCAGTTCGAAGACGATCGTGTGGTCGTCCGGCGTCTTGATGGAGTCCAGGTGCTTGCCCTGCGCCGGCCCCTGGTAGCCCTGGGCGCCGGCGAGGTAGCGGGCCGCGTAGTCGGCGCCGCCCGGCAGGTCGGGCGAGAAGGACCGCTCGACGTTGTACTTCACGTCCTGCGCGGTGACGGGCGTGCCGTCCTCGTATCTGATGCCCTTCTTCAGGTGGAAGGTCCAGGTCTTGGCGCCGTTGGAGGACGTGCCCAGGTCGGTGGCCAGGTCGGGGACCAGCTCGCTGCCCCCCGTGCCGGGGGCCGCCTTGTAGGTCACCAGGGTGCGGTAGAGCAGCCGGGTGCCGAACTCCATGTCGCTCATGACCCAGTTGCGGGCGGGGTCGAGGTGGGTGAAGTCCTGGTTGGACAGGACGGTCAGGGTGCCGCCCTTCTTCGGAGTGCCGCCGACGACGGCGCCCTGGTTGACCAGGGCGGGGTTCTTGCCACGGCCTTCGCCGTCCGTGGAGTGCGTGCCGCCGGAGCAGCCGGCCGCGCCCAGGGCGAGGGTCGCCACCAGTGCGGTGGCGAGGGAGATACAGGTGCGCTTGTTCATCGTGGTCACTCCGTGAACAGTCGGACAGCCTCAGGCAGCCTCAGGCTGATATGTGACCCGTAACATAGTAATGTGAAATTGTACTGCGCAAGGTGGCGCCCGCTCCTTTATCCAGCCGTGTCCAAGTGCTCGCCTGCGGCCGGGTGGGGCACGGGCAGACCGAGATGGAGGAGACAGCATGAAGGAATCCGCGCCCGCCGTACCCCGCACGCTCAGTCATGACGTGCCCGTGTCCACGGAGTTCGAGGGGTTCATGGCGAGTGACTGGGCGGCGACCCCCCTGCCCGCGGACATCCGGCCGGCCGTCGCCGACCTCACCCCCGCCCGCCGCGCCCGGCTGTCCGCCCGCTTCCCCGGTGAGCGGCTGATCATCCCCGCGGGGGAGCTGAAGGTCCGTACGAACGACTGCGACTACCGCTTCCGGCCGCACAGCGCGTACGCCTGGCTCACCGGCCTGACCGGCGAGGAGCAGGCCGGGCACGTCCTGGTCCTGGAGCCGGACGGGCCCCACCGGCACGAGGCCGTGCTGTACATCCGGCCCCGCTCGCCGCGCACCGACAGCGGCTTCTACCGGGACCGGCGCTACGGCGAGTTCTGGGTCGGCCGGCGCCCCGACCTCGCGGAGGCCGAGCGCATCACCGGGATCCGCTGCGTCCACCTCGACGCGTACGGGCGGGTGCCGCCGGGCCGCGACGCCACGGACGACGCCGAACTCGCCTCGGCGCTCAGCGAGTTGAGACTCGTCAAGGACGCCTGGGAGGTGGGTCAGCTGCAGCTGGCCGTGGACCACACCGTCACCGGTTTCGAGGACGTCGTGCGCGCCCTGCCGCGCGCGCTCGCCCACCCGCGCGGCGAGCGCTGGATCGAGGGCGTCTTCGGCCTGCGCGCCCGCGCCGAGGGCAACGGCACCGGCTACGAGACCATCGCCGCATCCGGCGCCCACGCCTGCGTCCTGCACTGGATCCGCAACGACGGTCCCCTGGATGCAGGGGAGTTGCTGCTGCTGGACGCGGGCGTGGAGACGGACAGCCTCTACACCGCCGACATCACGCGCACCCTCCCGCTCTCCAGGCGGTTCTCGTCCGTGCAGCGGCAGGTGTACGACCTCGTGCTCGCCGCCCAGGACGCGGGGATCGCGGCGCTCAGGCCCGGTGCGGCCTTCCGCGACTTCCACCGCGCCGCGATGCGGGTGATCGCGGAGGGACTCACGGAGTGGGGCGTGCTCAAGAGTCCGGAGGGGGAGCTGCATCGCCGCTACACCCTGTGCGGCAGCGGGCACATGCTCGGGATCGACCTCCACGACTGCGCGCAGGCGCGGACGGCGGCCTATCCGGACGGGGTGCTGGAGGAGGGGCAGGTGCTGACGGTCGAGCCCGGCCTCTACCTTCAGCCGGACGACGAGACCCTCCCGGCCGAACTGCGCGGAATCGGCGTGCGCATCGAGGACGACCTGGTCATCACCGCGGACGGGGCGCGGCTGATGTCGGGGGCTCTGCCGCGGACATCGGGCGCGATCGAGGCGTGGATGGGGGCGCTGATCGACGGCTGAGACCTCTCGGCGACGAGACGGCTGAGGCTCTTGGTGCCTCGACGAAAGCCCCTCGACGGCTGAGCCTGTTGGTGGCTCGACGGTGAGCCTCTTGGCAACGGCCAGTGCAATGTGAAATATTACTGACGTGCCCACGAGAAGCTCTCCCGATCTCATCATCGTCGGAGCGGGCGTGGTCGGCGCCGCCTGCGCCTACTACGCCGCCCGGTCCGGCCTCCGCGTCATTGTGATCGACCGTGGCCCCGTCGCCGGCGGGACCACGGGAGCCGGCGAGGGCAATCTGCTGGTCTCCGACAAGGAGCCTGGCCCCGAACTCGACCTGGCCCTGCTGTCCACGCGGTTGTGGCGCGAACTGTCCGAAGTGCTGCCGCCCCACATCGAGTACGAGGCGAAGGGCGGCCTGGTCGTCGCCTCCGACGAGGCGGGAATGGCCGCCCTGCGGGACTTCGCCGCGCGCCAGGCGCGGGTGGGTGTCTCGACCCAGGAAATCGCGGGTGACCGGCTCCGCGATCTGGAGCCCCACCTCGCCCCGGACCTGGCGGGTGGCTTCCACTATCCGCAGGACGCTCAGGTGCAGCCCGCCCTGGCGGCGGCGCATCTGCTGCGGGCCGCGGGCGAACAGGCCTCGGACCGGGTGCGGTTGCGGCTCGGTGAGGAGGTCACCGGCGTCCTGACCGGCGCCCACGGCGAGGTGCGGGGCGTACGGACGGCGACAGGTGAGGTACATGCGCCGTATGTCGTGAACGCGGCCGGGACCTGGGGCGGTGAGCTGGCCCGGCTCGCGGGCGTGGACCTGCCGGTGCTGCCCCGGCGCGGCTTCGTGCTCGTCACCGAACCGCTGCCGCGCGTGGTGCGGCGCAAGGTGTACGCGGCCGACTACGTCGCCGATGTCGCCAGCGGCTCGGCGGCGCTGCAGACCTCCGCCGTCGTCGAGGGCACCCCGGCAGGCCCGGTCCTGATCGGCGCGAGCCGGGAGCGCGTCGGCTTCGACCGCACGCTGTCGGTGGAGGTGCTGCGCCGCCTCGCGGCCCAGGCCACACGCCTGTTCCCGGTGCTCGCCGGGGTGCGGGCGATCCGCACCTACGCCGGATTCCGCCCGTATCTGCCAGACCACCTGCCCGCGATCGGACCGGACCCGCGCGTTCCCGGACTGCTGCACGCCTGCGGCCACGAGGGCGCGGGCATCGGACTCGCGCCGGCGACCGGCGTGATCATCGCTGGGCTGGTGACCGGGGAGAAACTCCCGTTGGACGTAGAGCCGTTCAGGCCGGACCGGTTCGGCGGTGCGCGATGAAGCCGACCCGCCGCCGCATCCGCTCACCCTGGAAGGAGCCGCGCCATGGCGCGTGACCGCAGCCCCGCCGAACTCGTCGGCGCGACGCCCGAGGCCCCGTTCGAGATCACCTTCGACGGGCGCACACTGACCGCGCTGCCCGGACAGTCCGTCGCCGCCGTCCTGTGGTCGGCCGGCATCCTCGCCTGGCGCACGACTCGCCGCGGCGGTCGTGCGCGCGGAGCCTTCTGCGGCATCGGCCAGTGCTACGACTGCCTCGCCACGATCAACGGCCGGCCCAACAGGCGAGCCTGTCTGGTGCCCGCCCGCCCCGGCGACACGATCACCACCCAGGAAGGACACGGTCATGCCGAACTCGCCGTCTGACGAGGCGACCGACGACGCGACCGACCACGCCTACCGGGAACCGTACGACCTCGCAGTGATCGGCGCGGGCTGCGCGGGCCTGGCGGGCGCCGTCACCGCCTCCGAACTGGGGCTGTCCGTCGCCCTGTTGGACACTGCCGACCAGATCGGCGGCCAGTTCTACCGCACCCCCGCCCCGGCCCTCGGCGCGGTGCGCCCCGAGGCCCTGCACCACGACTGGTCCGCCTTCGCCGACCTGCGCCGGCGCCTGGAGGACAGTGGCGTCGTCCACCTCGCCGGGCACCACGTGTGGACCGTGGCGCGGGGGAGTGAAGGGGAGGCCGAGTGGGACGTGCACGCGGTCACCGGCGCGGACGGCTGCGGGGAGCGCCCGGTCCGGGTGCGCGCCCGTACGGTCCTGCTCGCGACGGGCGCGTACGAACGCCAGCTTCCCTTCCCCGGCTGGACGCTGCCGGGCGTCGTGGGCGCCGGGGGAGCGCAGGCGATGCTGAAGGCGGGTCTCGTCCTGCCTGGCCGGCGCGTCGTCGTGGCGGGCAGCGGCCCGCTGCTGCTCGCCGTCGCCTCGTCGCTCGCCGCGGCCGGGGCCCGGGTCCCCGCGGTGGTGGAGGCGTCCGGCTATCTCGGGTACGCACGCCGCCCGGGCGTCCTCGCCGCCAACTCGCACAAGCTGGCGGAGGCTCTGGTCCATGGCGCGGCGCTGCTGCGGCACGGCGTACGCCTGCGCACTCGCAGCGCGGTGACCCGGGTCCACGGCATGGACCGGGTGGAGGCGGTCACCGTCTCCCGGGTGGACCGCGACTGGCGGCCCGTACGGGGGACGGGCCGCCGGATCGCCTGCGACGCGCTGGCGGTCGGGCACGGTCTCGTCCCGCAGATCGAACTGGCCACGAGCCTGGGCTGCGCGACCCGGCGCACCCAGGACGGAACGTGCGCCCTCGAACTGGACGGCCTGCAGGAAACCTCGCTCCCCGGCCTCTGGGCGGCGGGCGAGACCGGCGGCATCGGCGGCGCTCAACTCGCCCGCGCGGAAGGCGAGATCGCGGGCATCGCGGCCGCCGCCCGGGTGTCCGGGCAGTCCGCGCTCACCCGCAGCGCACGTGTGCGCGAGCTGCAGCGCCGCCGCGACCGGATGCGGGCCTTCGCCGACGCCATGGCCGCGGCGCACGCCCCGGGTCCGGGCTGGGTGCAGTGGCTCGACGACTCGACGGACGTGTGCCGCTGCGAGGAGGTGACCGCCGGCGCCGTCCGTGAGGTGGTCGCCGACTACGGCGCCCGCGACGCGCGCACCGTCAAGCTCCTCACCCGCGCGGGCATGGGCTGGTGCCAGGGGCGGATGTGCGGAGCGGCCGTGGCCTGCCTCGCGGCCGGACCGGGCGCCGCATCCGTGCCGCCGTCCGCCGAACGCCGGCCACTCGCGGTGCCCGTGCCCCTCGGGGTGCTGGGGGCACTCGACCCGACAGCTCAGGGCACCTCCGAGGCGCCGGGTACCCGGTCCGACCAAGGGGCGCGGGGAACTGCGCGACCAGCCACGACCGACCCGCACTCGCAGCCACCCCCGCACCCCCACGGCGATTAGCCACGGCGCCCCGCACTGTTGTCGGCACCACTCACACCACAATAAAATGTCACACATCACACAAGGAGTTGCTTCATGAACGCCACCACCGCCGGCACCGCCCGCGCCACCTGGACCGCCACCCGCCCCTGGCGCGGCATCATGGTCGCCACCGCGCTCCCCCTGCGCGACGACCTTTCCGTCGACCACGACGCCTACGCCGAGCATGTCCGTTGGCTCATCGACAACGGCTGCGACGGCGTCGTACCAAATGGCTCACTGGGCGAGTACCAGACCCTCACCGACGAGGAGCGCGCCCGCGTGGTGCGTACCGCCGTCGAGGCCGCGGGCAACGGGGCGCGCGTGATGCCCGGGGTCGCCGCCTACGGCAGCGCCGAGTCCCGCCGCTGGGCCGAACAGGCCGCCGAGGAGGGCTGCGGCAGCGTTCTGCTGCTCCCGCCGAACGCCTACCGAGCCGACGAGGAGGCGGTACGCGCCCACTACGCGGAGGTCGCCCGGGTCGGACTGCCCGTCGTGGGCTACAACAACCCCATCGACACCAAGGTCGACCTCACCCCCGCCCTCCTCGCCGCGCTCCACGGCGACGGCAGCATCGTGGCCGTCAAGGAGTTCACCGGCGATGTGCGCAGGGCCTACGAGATCGCCGAACTCGCCCCGGACCTCGACCTGTTGATCGGCGCGGACGACGTCCTGCTGGAGCTGGCCCTCGCCGGGGCGGTCGGCTGGATCGCCGGCTACCCGAACGCCTTCCCCGCCACCTGCGCCGAGCTGTACCGCGCCGCCGTCGCCGGGGACCTCGGCACGGCACTGCCGCTGTACAGGTCGCTGCACCCGCTGCTGCGCTGGGACTCCAAGACCGAGTTCGTGCAGTCCATCAAGCTGTCCATGGACCTCGTCGGCCGCCGGGGCGGCCTCACCCGCCCGCCGCGCATGCCGCTGCCCGCCGCGACCGCCGCCGCGGTGCGCGCGGCGACCGAGAAGGCAGTCGCCGAGGGCCACCACTGACCGCAAGCCGGCTCACAGGAAGGGACGTTCGTTGCGTACCCGTCATGTCTTCCACGCCGTCGACTCCCACACCGAGGGCATGCCCACGCGCGTGATCACCGGCGGTGTCGGGGTGATCCCCGGCGCCACGATGGCCGAGCGCAGGCTCCACTTCATCGAGCACCTGGACCACCTGCGCACGCTCCTGATGTACGAGCCGCGCGGCCACGCCTCCATGAGCGGCGCCATCCTCCAGCCGCCCACCCGCCCGGACGCCGATGTCGGCGTGCTGTACATCGAGGTGTCCGGCCTGCTCCCGATGTGCGGGCACGGCACCATCGGCGTGGCCACCGTCCTCGTCGAGACCGGCATGGTCCCGGTCACCGAACCGGTCACCACCATCCGCCTCGACACCCCCGCCGGGCTCGTCTCCGTCGACGTACACGTCGAGGACGGGGCGGCGAAAGCGGTCACGTTCACCAACGTCCCCGCCTTTTGCGTGGGCCTCGAGCGCAAGGTGGACGTGCCGGGGTACGGGACGGTGACGTACGACCTCGCCTTCGGCGGGAACTTCTACGCCTTCGTCGAACTCGACGCGCTGGGGCTGCCGTTCGACCGGTCCCGCAAGGACGACCTGCTCGCGGCCGGGCTCGCCGTCATGGACGCGATCAACGCCTCCCCGGACCGCCCCGTCCATCCGCTGCAGCCCGAGATCGCCGGGCTCAAGCACGTTTACCTCGCCGCGCCCGGCTCCGACGCCCACCGCTCACGCCACGCCATGGCCATCCACCCGGGCTGGTTCGACCGCTCCCCGTGCGGCACCGGCACCTCGGCGCGGATGGCGCAGCTGCACGCCCGCGGCGCGCTGCCGCTGCACGAGGACTTCGTCAACGAGTCCTTCATCGGCACCGAGTTCACCGGTCGGCTCGTGGCCGAGACCGAGGTCGGCGGGGTGCCCGCCGTCGTTCCCAGCATCACGGGACGTGCCTGGATCACCGGCACCGCCCAGTACTTCCTCGACCCGGACGACCCCTTCCCCGGAGGCTTCCTCCTGTGACCACCGCCCTCGCCCCGGTCGTCTCCCGCAACCCGGCCGATCCCTCCGACGTCCTGGTGCAGGTCCCCGCCCCCGGGGCCTTCGCCGCCGTCGCCGTCGTCGAGCGCGCCCGCGACGCCCAGCCCGGCTGGCTGCTGGGCGGCGCGAACGCACGCTCGGCCGCGCTCGTCGCCGTCGCCGCCGCCATCGACTCCGCCGCGGACGAACTGGCAGCCCTCGCCGTACGGGAGGTGGGCAAGCCGGTCACCGAGGCACGCGCCGAAGTGGCCCGCACCGCCGCCATCTGGCGGTACTACGCCCAGGCCCCCTTCGAGTCCACCGGTTCCGTCCACGAGGCGGCCGACGGTGCGGGGCTCCTCCTGAGCCGGCGCCGCCCGCACGGAGTCGCGGCCCTCATCACCCCGTGGAACTTCCCCTTCGCGATCCCGAGCTGGAAGGCGGCCCCGGCGCTCGCGACGGGCAACACGGTCGTGCTGAAGCCGGCACCGGAGGCGACCGCGTGCGCCCTGCGCCTGGCCGAGATCGTTCAGCGGGCCGTGCCCGCCGGGGTCTTCACGGTGCTGCCCGGCGGGGCCACCGAGGGCAACGCCGTACTCTCCGCCGCCGACGTGGTCTCCTTCACCGGCTCCAGCGTCGTGGGCCAGGCGGTCGTCCGCGCCGCCACCGCGCGGGGCATCCCCGTACAGGCCGAGATGGGCGGGCTGAACGCGGCGATCGTCCTGCCCGACGCGGACATCCCGCGGGCCGCCGCGCACATCGCCACCGCGATCGCCGGATACGCGGGCCAGAAGTGCACGGCCACCAGCCGCGTGATCGCGGTCGGCGCGGCCCTCGACCCGCTGCGCGAGGCTCTCGCCGAGGCGCTGCGAGCGCTTCCCGTGGGCGACCCCGCCAACCATGCCACGGTGTGCGGACCGGTCATTGACGAGCGGGCTCGTGACCGGGTGATCGAGGCGAGGGAGGGGTTGTCGATCGTCGCGACCGCCGCCGTCCCCGAGCGGGCGGACGGCTGGTACGCAGCCCCGGCCCTGGTCGAGAAGGTGCCGCCCGGCGACCCGCTGCTGCGGGAGGAGGTCTTCGGACCGCTGGCGGCGCTGCTGCCCGCCGACGACCTCGCTCACGCGGTCCGGATCACCAACTCCGTCCCGTACGGCCTGGTCACCTCGGTGCACACCACCTCGCTCGACACGGCACTGCACGGGCTCGACCACCTCGACACCGGCATGATCCGCGTCAACGCCCCGTCCTCCGGGGTGGATTTCCACCTGCCCTTCGGCGGGGCCAAGGCCTCCAGCCACGGTCCACGGGAACAGGGCCGCGCCGCCCTGGAGTTCTACACCTCCGGCCGCACCTACACCCTGGTCCCCGCCCACCCATAGGGTCTCGGCACGCGGCCCGGCACATCCACGGAGCCCCGGCACCAGCCCCGGCCCCCACGGGGGCCCCGCAGCCTCACAGGGTCCCGCACACCCCCGGGCACCTGCGAAAACAACGTGACATTGTACGCTGGTGATCCGCTCGGCCACGAGGGCACAGGGCACGAAGGGAACACCACCACCATGGGCCACCTCAAGCAGCGCAACCTCATCACCACCAGGGAGCGGCTGCGCGACCAGGTCGCCCATGCCCTGCGCGCCGCGCTGATCTCCGGCGAACTGCGCCCCGGCGAGGTCTACTCGGCGCCCGGCCTTGCGGAGGACTTCGGTATCTCCGCGACACCGGTGCGCGAGGCGATGCTCGACCTGGCCCGCGAGGGCCTCGTCGAGCCCGTCCGCAACAAGGGCTTCCGCGTCACCGAGGTCAACGAGCGCGACCTCGACCAGTACACCGAGATCCGCACCCTGATCGAGGTCCCCATGGTCGGCCGGATCACCCGCAGCGCCGCCCGCGAAGACCTGGAGGCGCTGCGCCCGGTCGCCGAGGAGATCGTGCGCGCCGCACGCGAGCACGACCTCATCGGCTATCTGGAGGCCGACCGGCAGTTCCATCTCTCCCTGCTCGCCCTCGGCGGCAACGACCGCCTCGTCGAGACGGTCGGCGACCTGCGCAAGCGTTCGCGCTTGTACGGCCTGACCGCTCTGGACGAGCGCGGACAGCTGATCCCCTCGGCCGAGGAGCACATCGAACTCCTCGACCTGATGGTGGCCGGTGACGCCAAGGGCGCCGAGAAGTGCATGGCCCGCCACCTCGGCCATGTGCGCTCGCTGTGGGCCAAGGGCGGCCAGGACCAGCAGGACAAGCCCGCCGGGCGCGCGCCGCGGCGGAAGCTCGGCGCGGCCCGCTGAGCCTGCCCCGCACCGACTGTGCTGGTGGGGGTTTGGGATGGGTGCAGGGCCGTTCACCTGCGTTCATGGACAGCCCTTAGGACCGACTTCAGCTTTCGGCCCGTCTGAACGGCTGTGAACGAGGCTGAATGAGAGGGAAGTTGAGACGGACGGCGGGGTCGGGCTCGCGAGCATCCTTGGTGTCGAGGAGGGGGCATGGCACTGGCCCGCAAGGGATCACGACGGATCGTGGTCGACGGCACGGTCTACCGCTGGCGTCTGCGGCGTAGGCCGACGTACTTCCAGGGCCTGGCCTGGTCGCCGTGCACATTCGCGGTCGAGCATGCGGGCACCCCGGGGGCGATGCTTGTGGTCATCACCGACCAGCCGCATCCCAGCAACTGGATAGGTCGCGAGGCCGAACCTGTGCTGCCCTCCGGTGTTGCCGCGGCCGTTCGGGTGGCCCTGCGTGAGGGCTGGACACCGACGGCTCCGGGCTCCGCGTTCCACCTTGACCAGTCCGCCGACTTCACGCCTTCTCACTGAACAGAGCCGGGAAATCGTTGGAGCCTGTACCTCGGCCGACGACAGTCGGCCACGATGCGGGTCCGCCGAACGATCAGGCGCACGTGTGCCTCGCGGCGCCCTCACCGGCCTCCGCCAGGCCTCCGTCGACGGTTGATCAACCACCGTAGCGGCTGCGCAAATCCTCGCTGGTCCTCGACATCAGCCCTATCGTGCCTTGCGGTTGCATCTCCGCCAGCGGACGTTCCGTCTGGAGTCGTAGGCAGTCAGCCCCGTTTCCTTCTCGACGATGGCTGAAAGGGCGAAGACCTTGCCGAGCACGACCGCAGCATCGTCCCCTGCATGCCAGTAGGGCACATGGCGTTCAGGGCCAGGACGACGCGCTCCACCAACCGGCTCTGGGAGTTGGCGAACCTGCGGAGATAGAAGGTAGGCACTGTGTGATGCCGTGCTCCTACTTGCTGGCTCGGATCGGCGTTCTCCGGGTCCCACTCGTCCATGCCGTGAGCGTCGCATGGGGCACTGACATTCGGCCGACCAGCTGGGGCAGTGGATCCGTCAGGTGGGCACGGCAGGGCGTGGACTTCCGTGGAAGACCTGGCTGGTGTGCCAGGCGCGGTGGTCGGCGGCGACAGGGCGGGCACCTGGCTGTGGGCCGACGAGAGGTCGGCCGGCGAGCGCTATGACGTGATCCCGGGATGCGGGGCTGTGGCCCACGAAGCGCTGTGAGACCAGGATGCGGTAGTCGGCGTCGACCCCGAGAACGCCCTTGTCGAAGAGTTTGTGGTGCAGCGAGCACAGGCACAGCCCGTTGTCGACGTCGTCCGGTCCGTCGAGGGCCCACCAGCGCACGTGCGCGGCCTCCAACCCGACCGGCACAGTGCCGATTCGGCCGTCGTAACCGCAGAAGGCGCACCGGTACTCGTAAGCGGTCAGCACCAGCTCGCGCATCCGCCGGTCCCGCTGCCTCCGGGCGGTCGAGAGCTGGCTGGTCTCAGCCGTCTCCAAGTCCAAACCGACGGCTTCACACAGGTCGCTGTGGAGCGAGGGAGGAAAGTGCAGGTCGAGCAGTGATCGCGCTATTCGGTGCAGCAGCTCTGGTTCGCTCCGCAGGGCTTGTCTGAGTCCCGGGGCGAGTTGTCCGGTGGCACCGGATTCCCGGAGGTCGCGCAGGGCACTGCCTGGACTGCTGGGGCCGCGGTCGGTACGTACTTCCCATACGCCGTCGCTGACCAGGTGGTGGAAAGGGTAGGCGGGCGTCGTCCTGTTGGGCGGGCCGTACTCGGTCAGCAGCCGCTGTAGATCCTGCTCCACCGCGCTGTACCGCAGCTCGCTGCCAGCGTCCTCCTGGAACCGGCCGAGGGCGTACAGGAGCAGTAGGGGCTTGTGCGGTGCGCGCGTCCCGCTTCTGGTCCACTGCCTCAGCTTCGCGGTGCGTTCGAGCCAGTCCATGGCCAGTGATCGTAGCGGCGACTGCCGGGCATGGACGGGGCCACAGAACCGGGCCTCGCTGGGGGAAACGTCCCTCAGCCAGACTCCGCCTTGATATCTCCGGCTTGGCGGATGGCGCCGATGACCCGGTCATGCGCTGCGGGGTCGAGAGTGGTTGCCACGGCTGCGGCCAGTACATAAAGCACGGGTGCCATGCCGGTCCCGTACGTCGTCGTCACCCAGGCGAAAGGCTTGGTCGTCAACACGGTCCAGGTGCCGAGTAGTACCGTCGCGGCTGCGAGGCGCCGGGTCCAACGGACCAGCCGGCGGCTGAACAGGTCGCGGCTGGAGACCTCGGCGGCCAGGGTGCGCCAGTCCTCGTCGGCGATGTTGACGACGGCCACGCTGAAAGCCTTGCGCATGTCCTCCAACTCCGGGCCACCCATGGCTGCCACGGGTTTCCAACGGCGTATTCGGGCAGCGATGCCGTCGGCCACGCGGTTCACTTCGACGTCCCCGGTGTGGTCTCCGGTGCGCCTCGCCCTACGCCACCGGCCCTCCTCGAATCTACCGAGAAGAGCCCCTTGGTCACCGCGAGTTGACCCGGTCGGCGTCCCCGTCATGGCGGGCAAGGGTGAACCGTCCCGGCGCGTCCTCGTCCAGCCAGCCCCGCTCCACCAGAGGCTTCAACTTCCCCCGGGCCCCCTCGATCTTCGCCATGGTGGCCTCCAGCCCGATCCGCGGCACGATCTGCTTGGCCTGCACCGGACCTGGAGCATCAGCGACGCTCTCCACGATGTCCCGGTACACGTCCGGCAGCACCTGAGCGACCAGGCCCTCCCGCCACGGCGGGACCGCCATCACCCCGATCCCGTGAGGCTCGGCGTTTCCTCGGGTTCAGGCACATCGTGCGCGTCACCTTCCTGCGCGACCTCCGCGGCCGACAACTCCGCCAGCACCTGCGCGACGGTCTCCCGCGTGATCTCCAACCACGACAGATCCGCCCGGTACTTCTCCAGCCGGACGGCCAACTCCTCAGCTTCGGCCTGGAGTTCTTCCACCCGCTGTCGAGCCGCGGCCTCCCGCGCCTGGAGCTCTTCCGGCAACGACACCATGGCGTCCCACCTCCACCCCCCACGGTAGAAGTCCAGCCGCACCAACCACACGCCAATCAGCGGGTCACGAGTTAGTGATCTTGCTGAACGCGAGGAGTACCAAGAAGCAGCCCAGCGGACAGGCGCCGGCTATGAGGATCAGTTTGCCGTCACGGCGGCGATGTCCCCGCACGGCCAGCCAGCCGCCAACAAGGGCTATGGCGGCGAGCACTCCGCCCAATAGGCGTGGGAGGAAGGGCGAGAAGAGGCCGGCGAGCAGCATCAGCCCGTTGAACATGCCGATGCCGATCGTGATGTTGAACCGCATGCGGTCGTCCATGCGTGCGTCGGTGTCATCGCCCATGTCGTTCATCAGCATCATGGCACGCTACCAATACGGAGCCGATCTGCACCGACCGGCCGACGACCTCGATCCGCCCCGTACCTCACTTGATCCAGACCACCAATTCAGAGGATCCGCACCCAAAGCGGTTTGCTGCACGGCTACTGGATGCTGTCTGGCTATGGCCTGCGCGCCTCCCGCGCCCTGGGCTGGCTCGTTGCCGCCATGCTCGTCTCCGTCGTGCTGCTGATGGGCTTCGGGCTCCCTCAGGATTCCCCGAAGCAGGAGGTGACCGGCACTGTGCCGCCCGACAGAGGCGGCAAGGTCATCTTCGAGATCGAAAGACAGCCCCCAGAATCCCACGGGGAGTTGGTTCACCAGTGAGCGCTTCGAAGAAGGCCCTGAACGTCACCCTGAACTCGGTGGTGTTTCGCTCCTCTGGCCAGGATCCGACCACCGTCGGCACCTACATCGAGATGGCTTCCCGGTTGACCGAGCCCGTTCTCCTGGGGCTGGCCGTCCCGGCTGTCCGAAACCGAGTGAAACGCTAACCCAGCGCTGGTACGGCCGCCGACGCGGCGGCGAAGAGGCTACCGAAGTGTCCGACGACGCGGCGGTCGGCTGTACCCTCGGGGTTGGCACGGCATGCTGTGGCCAGCGTGCCTCGAAACGGATACACCGTGGTCCGCAACCACGCCCGCAAGAGCGATGCCCGCCGCCATACCGCGGCCACCAGCCCAAACCCTCAACTGGCCTGTCCGCACTGGATGAACTGCTCGGTGGCGGTCTGCGCCCCGGACGGCTCACCGTGATCGCTTCGCGCACTGGCATGGGCAAGTCCATGATCGCTCTGACTCTCACGGTGCCGGGCAGCCATTAGGCGTCGCCGGCCGGGGTGGGCAGAACGGCGAGCATCGAAGCCAACCGCCCTGGCCGCGGACGCTCAACCGGCTCCAAGGATCGGGAACAAGGTAACCGTGCCAGTAGACCGAGTTGATGATCAGAGGGCTGGGGGCGCAGGTGGGTGGGCTCGGTAGGGAGCGAGGGCGGCGGTGGCGGCCTCGGCGTAGGGCTTGCTCGACATGCGGGTGACGAACTGCCCCATGGCGCGTTCGTCGCCCAGGTCGTGAGGCAGGACCAGGCCGAGAGCCTCGGCGAGCGGTTTGCGGCCGACGTTCACCAGAGCACGTACAGCAACGGCCCAGTCATCGGTGAGCGTCACCGCTGTGCGATACCAGAAGGGGATCAAGGCGGTCAGACACACGACGGTTACGGCGAGCACGGCACGGCCAGATGCCCGTATAGCAGGGCGACGAAGAAGTCGACGTTGGCGCGGGCGGTGTCGACCTGCCGCCGTGCCTGTTCGGGAGCGGTGGTGATCAGCTCGTCCCACAGCACCTGGGTGTCCAACCGGTAGCGGTCGTAGCCGTATTCCTCCAGGCGGCGGATGGCGTTGCCGAGCCGGGTCGGAGCGATCTGCACGTCCGCGATGGGGAAACGATCGATCTTCTCCCGCAGGAGCCCCCGCTGCAGCGGACCGATGCCTGCGTCCAGGCGGGCCTGCATCGCGTCCCGGCGGGCCTTCTGCACCGGGCAGTTCCGCTCGTAGGCTGCGCGCGGCCAGAATGTGTAGCCCTCCAAAAACCGGTACAGCAGCGGTCCCAGGGCGCTCATCACCAGTCCGAGCAGCACCGCGGCAACGAGGAACGTGGACGTACTGCTGCCCAGTTGGGGCCACTTGTCCAAGGGACCGGGGCCCTTGAGGCTTGGCGCGACGGTGAAGATGAACAGGGCGAGGTTGAGGCCGGTCGGCAGAATCCATCCGCGGCCGCCGTGGCGGACACAGGCCCCAGGCGCCGGATCCGGCTTATGGCAACACCAACCCGTCCTAGGACGGTCCGTATGACGGGACCCGCGAAAGTGTCGGTTTGGGTGGCGGCACAGCCAGCACCAGCTCTGGGAACACCAGGTCCGGTAACGCAAGCAGTGACCCTATAGTCACGGGAGCGGGCGACAAGAAGGAAAACCAAGGAAAATCTCTGTCCAACGGTGACTTCTGGTCCGGTCTCATCGAGACCATCGGCGGCGCGTTCGGCGAAGCGGGGGGCGGCGCCTCATCGTCACGGGCCTCGTCGAATGCGGGGTAGGGGTCCTGTGTGCGGCAGGTGTCCCATCCATGGCCGGCGGTGCGGGACTCGTCGTTGCTGGATCGGGCCTGATAAATTCCGGATCGGACAAGCTCTGGAAGGAATTCCGTGAAGCTGATGCGGCATTCGGTGGAGGGGAACCATCTACCGGGCAGGTCGGATATGGGAGCACCAAACTCGGTAGGTTCATCGCGCTTCGGCGACTCTTGGACGAAAAGAAGACGGGCGGAAACTATGCTGCCGGCCATCTCGAGGACGGCACCGTGATCGTTGGGCGTACATCGGGGGCTGCTCACGCAGAGGAAGATGTGATACGCCAGGCCAACGGAAAAGGAATCGTAGACATGTACTCTGAGCGCGAGCCGTGCAAAACAAATGCCAAGGGCTCACAAGAGACATGAATGTCACGTATACCGTCCGCTGGAACGGCGTGGATAGAGATGCGGCTAAGGCTGAACTTGCGAAGGCCATGAGGGAATTCTTCAAATCGAGCTGATTCGTAGATGTGTCCCGCAGGAGGTCAGTGTAAGCTGGCCGCCCGCGGACGTTGAGGGAGAGGCATGGGGGAGAGGAAACTCCAACTGGTCGAATTGTCCAACGTTGATAGTTGGGTCTCCGGTTCGGAGGGAGCCTTCGTCGTTCCGGAAGAGCCAGTCTTCAATGTCTATCAACCGGTTGCGCCGGTCGAGGTCATCACGATCGGCGATCGGAGAATGATTCGATTCGGCCGTTCTGGAATCTTCGGGTCCTTGCTGGTAGACCTCGCGTCTGGAAATGTGTTGCAACAAATCCAGGACGACCCCGACGTGAGCCTGGTCAACACGTCCCTCGCCGCATTCAACAGCTGCCTTGAGGCATTTCTCAACAGGTTCCCGCTGGATGAACTCGACGATGAGGATGAGGAAGACGAGAGAAACGCACGAGTGGCTCGAGAGATTGAAAGCGATCTGAAGGGAATCGATCCACAGGCATATACCGAAGACAGCTTCTGGTATGAGGTGCGCTGGAGTGTAGCGATCGGAGACTTCGCCAGTTGAGAGCCTAGTTCCCGCGTGCGGCACAACCGACGAGCAAGGGGAGCGTCAGCTGGTGGTCCGCAACGGTCACCACTGGCCCCGGACCGTGGTCACGGCGGCCGGGCCAGTCGAGGTGACCGCCCTTCGGGTGAACGACCGGCCGGGTGGACGAGGTCACTTGTGAGCGCGCGGCTTCCATCCCCTTCTGGCTGATTGGGCGGCAACATCCGGACCGCGAAGGCAAGTCGCGTGCCGCCCGGGTCGGTCCGGCACAGGACGCGCAGGCCGCTGGCCATCGGTGCAGGGCTCGGGCGACATGCGGAGGCGGTTCTACCAGTTTCTTCGCCGCCTTCCGTGTCGCCTTGAGTCCGGGGCCGGCTTCTTCCAGTGGTGGGCACCGACACCCTGCGTGGACGCTTGTCGTACACGGAAGACACAATCGGCGCATGTCTGAGACCTTCGTCGACCTGGGAACTGTCAATGCGCCGTCTGGTGTGCTGGTGCTTGGTATGGCCGGAGGGATCGACCAGTGGCGAGAACTGGGTCAGCCTCTGTCCGAGCGCGCAAGGACGGCTGCGGCAGACGGAGGGGGCCACCTTCGGGAGTGGTTGTGCGAGGCGGTTGCGGTCCCGGCAGCGGCCGACCGGCCTTTGAGAGTGCGGGCGAGTACCTCGCCGTCTCCGTTCGACGGGGAACCGACGATCGCGATCTTGGAGATCAGCCTCGGTCTTCTCTGGCCCGAGACCACGGAGCTGTCGGTACCGGTCCGGCTCGGGGGCCTCCCCGTCGACCGGTGCGGCATGGTTGTCGGCGACGCCGCAGGGCTGGACGCGTGGACGGGAATGGACGACGAGCCGGCCGACGGGCTCGCCGATGTCTTCTACTGGGGCCGGTATGCGGGCGAGGCGCATGCGCAGTTCGGTGGTGAGCGGATCGCGCAGTACGGCGTCGACGGGCCACACGGGTGGCTGGACCTCCCGGTGGCTGAGGCGGCTGCACGTGCCGCCGAACTCGCCGCCTGGCGCGACCGCCTCCATGGCAAGGGCCTCATGGTCTCGGTCGACGAGCACACCGATTTCCACCGCTTCCAGCGGGCCGGGTGGCACCATCCGCTCCACGTCGGCGCGATCGACGTCGGCGGTTGTCAGGTGCTCGGCATCGAATGGGACCAGGGCGACCACTCGATCAGGCACCGCGGCGAGCGGGACGCTGGTCAGGTCTATCCGGTCACCCTCGAAGCCGATGAGGCGGGCGAGACGATGATGCGATGGACCATCCCGCCCCACGACTTCGTCGACGAAGACGAGTGACGAGCCCAGCTCTGGATCCGCCACCGTCGTGAGACGGATCAATCCCCGACACGAGAGACAGGGCTGAAAACCCAAGTCACAGCGGCGGCATGTGACACAAGCCGCGAGACCCTACACACGATCCTCCTGTTGACCAAGCACGCCACCATCCACGCTCTCCTCGCCGCTGGTCACAGCAAGCGGTCCGTCGCCCGACAGCTCGGGATGACCCTCAACACGATCCTGCGCTTCTCCCGCGCCATCACCCCGGAGAAAATGTTCACCGGGCAGTGGAGAAACCGCGCGACCAGACTCGACGCCAACAAGCCCTACCTCGACCAGCGCTGGCAGGAAGGCTGCACCAACGCCTGGAAATTATGGAAGGAGATCAAGGAGCAGGGCTATCCCTGCGGCTGCGCCAGCGTCCGCGACAGCGTCAGCAGGAACATTCGCGGCAAACCCCACCCAGTCGGCCCTCGTCCGCCGTCGGCCCGCGCCGTCACCCGCTGGATCCTCACCCACCCCGATGCCCTGCCCGAAGGCAACCGGATTCAGCTCAAGGCCGTCCTGGTCAACTGCTCCGAACTGACCACACCTGTCGACCACGTGCGCTCATTCGTCCACATGGTCACCGAGCTGCGAGGCGACGGACTGCCGGAGTGGATCGCATCCGCCCGAGCCACCCCCGACCTGCCAAGCCTCAGCCGATTCGCCCAGCACCTCGAACGCGACCTCGATGCGGTCATCGCCGGCCTGACCCTGCCATGGAGCTCAGGCGTCGTCGAAGGGCGCGTCAAAAGGATCAAGATGCTCAAGCGGCAGATGCACGGTCGCGCGGGCTTCAAGCTCCTGCGCAAGCGGGTACTGCTTGCCCCCTGACCTCACTGTCGGCGGCAAATGCGACGATCCCCAGACAGCCAAGCAAGGAGAGAAATGGGCACCTGGGACATCGGCCCCTTCGATAACGACACCGCCGCCGACTTCGGAGGCGACCTGGACGAGGCAGCACTGGAAGAACGCGAAGCCATGATCCGCAGCGCGCTCAAACGCGCCGCTGACCCTGCGGACTTCCTGGATACCTCCGACGGTGAGCGAGCCGTCGCCGCGGCCGCCCTGGTCGCTGCTCAGTACCCGGATGGCGAACCGACATGCTCGAACTACGGTCCGTCAGAGCCTCTGCCAGAGTTGCCCGCAGACCTTCGTACGCTCGCCGTCGACGCTCTGGACCAAGTGGCCTCCGAGCGGTCTGAACTCGCCGAACTTTGGGACGACGCTGCGAACGGCTCGAAGTGGCGCCACGACATCACCCGCCTTCGCGACGTTCTTGACCCTCCGGTCCCTCCACAAGAGGAAGCCCTCTTCGACATCTAAGCGATCACCCACAGTCACGGGTCACAGAAGTTGGACCAGAGCCCGACTTCGGGAGTCACTCAGGCAGCGTCCGGGTGATCGGTATCGATGTGGTCTACGACGTGCCGCTGTCCGGTACCAAGGCCCCGAACGCCATGGGCACCTCGCAAGTCTCGTCCTTGGGCCAGAGCGATGTGCCGACCGACACGACCGCAATCTCCCCGCGGATGCGGTGCCGCTGTCGAACACTGGCAGCGACCTGGCTGCGTCCGAAATGTGCCATGTTCGGTGTCGAGTCGGTCCCTTCTCGCCGAATGCAAGGCGGGCAAGACGGCATCAAGGCCCTGATCAGCAAACGACGGCGGATACCCCGCACAAGCCGCGGCCGTGCGCGGCGGCGTGCCGCCACATCCGGAGCGGCCCGTCCAGCACGCTCTCCTCGTCCTCGCGGTAGTCCAGCCAGTCCTGGGCCTCGGCTGCAGCGCGCTCCTGCGGGGTGAAGCCCAGGGCCCGCTCGACGGCCGGCAGCGTCTCGCGCACCTCGGCGGAGGTGCGCAGGAAGTTGCCGCACCAGCCGGGTAGGGAGGCGGCCCGGCCGGGGCCTATGGCGTGGAAGAAGGACCGCAGCGCGAACTCCTTGCTCTGCACCGAGATGAAGATGTCCTCAGCCCCGGTCACCAGGTCCCATACGTCCGTCAGCAGGGGAAAGTCATCCTCGGGCGACAGGCTGTCGTACATCTTCTGCACGTGGTTCCCCTCCAGCGGTCAACTCGTGGAAGGAATCCAGGGCGTCCGCCTCCCAGCCGCTGGACCGCCCGAAGGGCTCCCACCAGGTCCGAAAGTCAGGCAGTGGCTCTCGCAGCCAGCGATCCCAGCGCTCAGGCGCCAACGGCTCATTCCGCTCTGAATCGATCAGCGAGAGCAGCCGCGGAGCCAGAGTCTCTATGAACGCGTCGTCGTGGGCGGTGATGGACCAGGCCGAGGTGAAACCCATGTGAGGACCGTACGGTGCACCACTGACACCCCCCGATTGGGAGCGTGGACTGTGAGGCACGCGGCAGCCTGGCTGTGGCTGCCCCCGCGGCCGGATCACTCGAGGGCGCTGCCGCGCCGAGCATGGACGGAGAGCTCAGCGAGGAGGTCTTGAAGGACTACTTCGATCGCCTCGGGCCGCGGAAGCAGGCCTCCTGCCGGGCGCGAACGCGTAGAGGGCTGTAGCAGCCGCCCAGTTCGTATGATTCCCCAACTCTGTGCTCAGCGGCGGCAGAAGGCCTGGAGAGCATGTAGTCGTGACCGTTGTCGGCCAGCTATCCGCCTCCCGGTCGACCTTCTGCGCGGCGCATTCCTGCGCACCAGGCTGCGCCCAGGCAGAGGCTGCCGGTCTGGTGCGGTTGAACAGGCTGGGGCACCGTTCTCTGGGTGGTGCGGGCGTATGACCTTGAACAACCTTGGCCTGATGTGTCGCGGAGGGGGCGCTGGGGCAGGGTCGGGCGATACGGTCGCGGCGTCGGCACACGGTGAAGGGGGACCGGGGGAATGTTGGCGGAGGCGATGGTGGCGTTGGCTGCGGCTGGCGGTACAGCTGTAGTGCAGGCTGCGGGTACGGACGCGTGGGAGACGCTTCGGCAGCGGGTGGCGCGGTTGCTGGGCCGGGGAAGTCCTGAGCGTGAGCGGGTGGAGCTGGAGCGCCTGGACCGGACCGCGGCCGCCCTGGACGCGGCGGCGGAAGGTGAGGCCGAGCGGGTGCTGGTGAGTCAGGAGGCATCCTGGCGGACCCGGTTCGAGACACTGCTGGAAGACGCGGGCGACGACGAGCGCGAGGAGCTCACTACCGCGCTGGGCGAGCTGGTGGAGCATGCCCGGGCTGCCGGGGGCGCCGTGTCGGGTAACACCTTCCACGGGCCCACTGCCGTTCAGGTGGGCGACCACAACCGCCAGGACAACCGCTTCGGATCGGGGACATGACCGCCTCCGGGACAGGCGAGGACGGGGTGTCGGGCAACATCTTCCATGGACCGACCGCCTTCCAGTCCGGCAGCCACTCGATCCAGCACAACCATTTCTACACACGTCGGTCTGCGGCGGTGTCGTGGCCACACCAGGTGGGAGTGCTGCCCCGTCGAGCGGATGGCTTCCGACAGCGCGGCGAGGAGCGACTGTTGGCTGAAGCGGTGGCTGAGGGCGGCATGGCGGTGCTGTCCGGCGCCGGCGGGGTCGGCAAGACCCAACTGGCCGCCGACTATGCCCGCCGCACAATGACGGAGGACCAGCTGGACCTGCTGGTGTGGGTCACCGCCACCACCCGCGAGGCCATCACCACCGCCTACGCCCAAGCCGCAGCTGAGATTCTCGACGCCGATGCGGCCCTGCCCGACCGGGCCGCCGCACAGTTCCTGGCCTGGCTCGAGCCCAAGCCAGCCACTACCGGTAGCCGACCCTGCCGGTGGCTGGTGGTCCTCGATGATGTGGCCGACCCGGCGGACCTGCGCGGTCTGTGGCCCCCGTCCAGCCCGCACGGGCAGACACTCATCACCACACGGCGCCGCGACGAGATTCTTCGAGGCGGCGGCCGCCGCCTGGTCCAGGTGGGCCTGTTCACCGCTTCTGAGTCGGGCGCCTACCTCGCCGCCACACTGGCCGACCACGGCCGGGCCGAACCACTCGAGCAGATGACCGAGTTGGCCGCGGCGCTCGGGCACCTGCCGCTGGCTCTGTCTCAGGCCGCCGCCTATCTCATCGACACCGACCTGGACTGCGCCGACTACCGGCGACTGCTGGCCGACCGCGCCCGCGCCCTGGCTGACCTGTTGCCCGAGGACTTCGCGCTGCCCGACGACCAGACTGCCAATGCTGCCGCTGTCTGGTCCCTGTCGATCGACCGGGCTGACCATATGCACCCAGTCGGTTTAGCCCGCCCCATGCTCCACCTGACCTCCATGCTCGACCCCAACGGCATTCCCGCCGCTGTCCTCACCAGCCCGCCTGCCCTTATGTACCTTGCCCTGCGCAGGTCCCAGACTGACGCTGCCTTTCTCCGCGCAGCACTGCGGAGACGACTACGACGATGGCCGTGGAGCGGACCGGGCAAGCCCACACAGGCCACTCCTGAGGAAGCAGTCAGCGTGCTGCGTAGCCTTCACCGTCTGAACCTGATCGACCACACCCCCGCCACCACACACCAGGCCGTACGCGTCCACCAGCTCCTCCAACGCACAGTCCGCGACACCCTCAACCCGAACCAGCACGTTTTCTGCGCTCACGCTGCTGGTGCTGCTCTCTTCGGCGCCTGGGCCGACGGAGACGACGCCCTCGCCGATGCCCTGCGAGCGAACACGAAAGCGCTCACGCAGCACGCCTGGGACGCGTTGTGCCAGTCCGGCGCTCATCCGGTGCTGTTCCGCATGGGCAGCAGCCTCTACGAAGCCGGCCAATACCGGGCCGCCGCGAACCACTTCCGCCGCCTGGCCGACATCACCAGCCAGCGATTCGGTCCCGACCACCCCGACACCCTGGTCGCCCGCGCCTTTCTCGCCTTCTCTCAGGGGTCGGCCGGGGATGGGCCAGGTACCGCGGCGGGCACCGTGGCGGCCGTTGCCGAGCTGCTGCCCGATGTGATGCGGGTACTGGGCTCCGACCACCCGGACACCTTGGCCATCCGTATCGAGCACGCCGCCTGGCGAGGGGAGGCTGGGGACGCGGCGGGCGCCGCGGCGGACTTCGCCGAGTTGCTGCCCGATGTGGGGCGGGTACTGGGGCCCGATCACCTCAACACCCTGTATGCGCGTCACCTGCTCGCCCGCTTTCAGGGGCTGGCTGGGGACGCGGCGGGGGCCGCAGCGGCCATCGCCGAACTGCTGCCCGATCTGATGCAGGTACTCGGCCCCGACGATGGGTGGACCGTCATCGCCAAGTGCAACCTGGCTGGCTGGCGAGGGGAGGCCGGGGACACGGCGGGTGCTGAGGCAGCCCTGGTTGAAGTTGCGCCCGATCTGAGGCGGGCACTGGGCTACAGTCCCCCCCACACGATTACCACCCGATACGGAGACATCATCCTCGGGGACCCGGACTCCCAGGACATAGGGGGCGCCCAGGTGACGATCGCCGAGGACGGGTTTCTCAAACATAGTGCCCAGGTGATGATCGCCGATGACCTTTTGTCTCTTCACCTGCACCTGGTGGACCGCCACCCCGCCCCTACCTTTACGACGAATCTGCGCCTGGGGGACCGTTACGCCGCCACCACCGTGAGGGTTGCTGGCGACTTGATCATCGGAGATTTGGACGTAGGGGATCATTCGGTTGATGAACCGAATGATCCCTGAGCAGGATCGGGGCGTTCGGCGGCGAGGCTGCGCGCGATCTGCTTGGCCATCGTCCCCTCGCCGCCACGGGAGCCCGACTCCAGCCTCTCGACGATCCGCCGATAGTCCGGCGCGAGCGCCTGGACCGTCATCCCCTCTCCGAAGTACGGCACGATCGACGCCGCGGCCAGGAGCTCCACCGCTAGGGCCGCCGACACCAGCTCCGGCACCTCCTGCACGGCCCCGTCTTCGAGGGCGGTCAGGGTCTCGGCCAGCACATCCCGAGCGATCACCTGGCGTTCCAACGCCGGCTCGGCCGCAGCGAGTTCAGCCAGGATCCGATCCGCCTCCGCCTGAAGCTCCTCCATTCGCACCGGGGTAGCGGCCTCCCGCTCCTCCAGCAACCCCATCACCGTCAGCCAGACCGGGGCGCCAACACCCCCCATTACCGTCTTCATAGCCCGCAACAGGGCTACCGGCCTTCGGAATTGGCATGACTACCTCCCATTGTCGAGTGCATGGCCTGGGGGGTGGTGTCACCAGCTCCGGAGGCACTGACAGACCGCTGATTAGGGGCATGACCACCGGCGTTTTCCCACGTCGGGAGGCTCTTCGTAATGTGGATGTGGCGACGTCCTATTCGCCATGCTCCGCGACGGCACCTTCTACCAACCGCCAACCACCATTGCCCCTTGACCAAAGTCATAGGGGCCCCGAGCCCGCGGAGGCGCCCCTGCAACCGCACCACCCCCCAACGAACCCTCACAGCCCGGCTCACCGAACCCGGTGAACTGGGTCACCCCGCGCCACCTGGCCGGTGACGACGGTGCTCTTGCCGATCGGATCGGCGAGACTCTGGCTGGCCTCGGCTGGCGCATGTGGCCCACTGCCCGCGACAGCCTGCTGTAAGTCAGCCCGGACGGGCTGCACGGTGCCGAGTGGATCCTCGCGGCCTACCCGTTCGAGCTGGGCGGACTTCCCGTGGCCGGGCAGTTGAGCGCACGCCTTGGTAGCACGTCCGTGATGACGGAGGGGAGCGCCTACCTCAACACCGGCGTCGCGTACGAGGGGCTGGCCGATCTCCTCGTGGCGATCGACGCTCGTGAGGCGCACGACGTCGGTTTCGAGGGGCCGGAGACCGTCCTCGACGTCCGCGGTGCCTGGGGCTGAATCCGCGACGTGGATCGGCCTACTACCGCCATAGACCCTGGGTTCTGCTCCAGCGTGTCCCTGGAGATGCTGCCGCCGCTCGTTCAGGACGCCGGCCCGCGCCCCGACCTGCTGGGCTGGCAGGCGTGGGCGGACCCGTCCCGGGCGCTACCTATCTGTGGTGTGCCGGCTTCAGCGCCAGCGTTCCCCACGACCTGGTTCTTTCGACGTGCTCGCGAGGACCGTGCACTCCGTGAAGTCCAGCGCGCAGGTTTCGCGATGCTCCAGCATCTGCAGGCCAGGCAGCCATGGCCAGGCTTACCCGAGCAGCCCGCACCTGCCCCGGACGCGCAGATTGGCCGCGCAGCACCATGAGCGCGCCACCTCGCATAACACGGGGTTATGGCCAAGCGGGAGCTTCTGCGGGCGGATCGGGCCGCCACACACTGGCGGCGACGTCACACGTCACATGTCATCCGGCACCCCGCTGCCCTCCACGCACCTGCCCGCCGACCGGCCGCGCAGGTTCGGGAAAGAAGGCCATGAACCCCGCGTACGCGACCGTCGACCACTCCTTCACCGTCCCACTGGACCACGCGGACCCCGGCGGCCCCACCCTCCGGATCTTCGCCCGAGAAGTCGCCGATCCGGCCCGCGCCGGCGACGACCTGCCCTGGCTGCTGTATCTGCAGGGCGGGCCGGGCGGCAAGTCGCCGCGTCCGTCGGCCGGTTCGCCCGGCTGGCTGGACCAGGCCCTGAAGACCCACCGCGTGCTGCTCCTCGACCAGCGGGGCACCGGCCGCTCCACCCCCGTGACCGCCAACACCGCCACCCGGTTCCCGGATCCGGGCGAACTCGCCGCGTACCTCGCCCGCTTCAGGGCCGATGCGATCGTCGCGGACGCGGAGCTGATACGCCGCGAACTGTGCCGCGAGCGGCCCTGGGAGACACTCGGCCAGAGCTACGGCGGCTTCGTCACCCTCACCTACCTCTCCCAGGCCCCCGAAGGGCTGGCGGCGTGCTATGTGGCCGGGGGCCTGCCGGGGCTCACCGCCACCGCCGGCGACGTGTACGCCCGCACCTATCCGCGCGTACGCGACCGCGTCCTGGAGTACTACGACCGCTACCCCGACGACGCCGGTCTCCTGCGCCGCATCGCCGGCCGCCTGGCCGAAGACGAGGTGCTCCTGCCCGACGGAGACCGCCTCACCGTCCGGCGGTTGCGCACCCTCGGCCTCGCCCTGGGCATGGGCGACGGATTCGAGCGCGTGCACTGGCTGCTCGACGAAGCCCTGGACGAGCGCGGCGAGTTGACCGGCACCTTCCTCCACCAGGTGATGGGCCTGACCGGGTTCACGGACAACCCGCTGTTCGCCGTACTCCAGGAGACGCTGTACGGGCAGGGGAGCGCACCCACGGGCTGGGCGGCCTCCCACGCGCTCGCCGCCTTCCCCGAGTTCGCCGAGGACACGCAGACACTCCTGCTCACCGGCGAAATGATCTACCCCTGGATGTTCCAGGACATCCGCACCCTGCGCCCCTTCGCGCAGGCCGCCGACCTCCTCGCGCGGCGGACCGACTGGCCGCCGCTGTACGACGCCGCCCGCCTGGCCGCCAACGAGGTCCCGCTGGCCGCCGTCGTGTACCACGACGACATGTACGTCGATGCGGGACTGTCGCTGCGCACCGCGCGCGAGGTCGGCGCCACCCGCGTCTGGGTCACCAACGAGTGGGAGCACGACGGACTCACCGCGTCCGGCGGCCGCGTCCTCACCCGCCTCATGGACGTGGCCGCCGGCCGCGCCTGACGCACCACCCAACCGCGCTGACCGCACCGAACAGCACACACAGAGGAGAGCCATGGCCATCCCGCCACCCCGTCCCCGTCCGCGTCCCCGGTCCCTCGCCGTGGCCGCCGCCCTCGCCGCCTGCCTGACCACTCCCACCACAGCGACAGCGCAGGAACAGGAGACCAACTCACCGTCCACCGCGGCCGACTGTGCGCTGCCCGGCAGAACCGGCTGGACCGACGAGGGCCACGCCACCGACCACACCCAGTTCCGGCGCGCCACCGGCACCCATCATGTGCTGACCCTGTTCGTGGACTTCCCGGACGCTCCGGCCACCGACTCCACCGACGCCTACGCCGCCCATCTGGCCCCCGCCGCCGACTGGATGCGCACGGCCTCCTACGGCCGCGCACGGCTCGACATCGCGACGCCGTACCGCAAGTGGATCCGTATGCCCTCGGCCTCCACGTCCTACGGCTTCGACCGGGGCATCACCTTCGAGACCCACGAGCGCTACCTGCGCGACGCGGTCACGGCGGCCGACCCGTTCGTGGACTTCTCCCGCTACGACATGGTCTACGTCGTCCCGGCGAAGTCGGCGCGCGCGATCTCCTTCTCCCCGACCTACCTCTACGACCCGGCAACGCCCGGCGTCACCGCCGACGGCACCCGCGTGAAATGGGCCGTCACCTTCGGCCAGGACATGTGGCGCTGGGGGTACAAGGTCGCCGCCCACGAGACCGGCCACACCTTCGGCCTGCCCGACCTCTATGCCTTCACCGGTGAGACCCACCGGTACGTGGGCGGCTGGGACCTCATGGGGAACATCGCCGGCCCCGCGCCGCAGTACCTCGGCTGGCACTCCTGGAAACTCGGCTGGATCCGCGACAGCCAGGTCGCCTGTCTTGCCACGAGCGGCACGCGGACCGTGCGGCTCACACCGGTGGAGCGTCCCGGCGGCACCAAGATCGCCGTGATCCGCACCGGCGAGACGACGGCCTATGTGGCGGAGTCCCGCAGGGCCGAGTACAACGACCGCTCCGCCTGCTCCACAGGCGTACTGATCTACAAGGTCGACTCGGCGACCCAGACCGGCGAGGGCCCCGTCCGCGTCATCAACGCCAACCCGGACACGACGCCGCCGAGCGGCTGCGCCCCCCTGGACCTGGCCGCGTTCGCACCCGGCCAATCCTTCACCGATCAGGCGACCGGCATCCACATCGACGTACGCAGGGGCGGTCCGTCCGGAGACACGGTGCGCATGGGCAAGCCGTAACTCGAAAGGTCTCAGCAGCAGAGTCCCAGGAGCCTCACACTGCCTGCGGCCGCTGTCGGATGTACACCGACCCCGACGCGGCGCTGCGAACAGCGTGGCTGGATCGTGCGCCACCATGCCTCCGCGGTGATCCGGTCGCCGCGCGATCCGGCGTGCTCCGGCCCCTGGTCGGCGTGGCTCCGGCTCATCAGACCCAGCCACGAGCCAGCCGGTTCAGCCGCGCGAGGTGGTGTCCCTGACCCAGGGCAACGCGAACCGTTCCAACAGCACCAAAGCGAAGTAGAGCAGGATGCTCATCAGTCCGATCAGGATGATCGCGGCCCAGGCGGTGGCGGTGTCGCCGACCCCGCCCGCCTGCACGATCAGATAGCCCAGCCCGGTCTCACCGGCCTGGAACTCGCCGATGACCGCGCCGATGGCGGCGAGAGGCATGGCCACCTTCAGCCCGACGAAGATCTGCGGCAGTGCGGCGGGCAACCGTACCTTCCGGAACGCCTGCCAGCGCGAGGCGTCCAGTGAGCGTGCCAACTCCGCCAGGTCAGCAGGGGTCGAGGTGAGGCCGGCCGCGGTGGACAGCACGATCGGGAAGAAGCAGAGCAGGAAGACCATGGTCAGGACCGGCTTCTGCCCCCAGCCGAGCGCCCCCACCAACAGCGGCCCGAGCGCGATCTTCGGAACCGCGTTGACAGCCACCAGCAGCGGCGTGAACATTCGCTCCAATACCCGTGAGCCCGCCAGTGACAGTCCGATCAGAACACCGCAGGCGCTGGAGAGAACGAAGCCGGCAACCGTCTCCACCGTGGTGTCGCCGGCGTGTTCCAGGAACTGGGCCGGGGCTGTGGCGAAAGCCGAGAGCACGGCACCTGGCGGAGGCAGCACAGCCGGGTGGATCACCTCCAGCACCGAGGTGAGAAGCCACCACACACCGAGCGCGACCAGCAGCCCGGCCATGGGCAGCAGTACGGCACCGAGGCCCGTCCTGCGCCGTGGACCGTCACGCGACACCGGCACTGGCTCCGGGTCCGCCGCGGGGGACTGATGCGGCTTCGAGAGGTCGGTCATCCCATCCTTCTCCCAGCGCGGCCCTTCTCCAGCGCGGCGCGATCAGGCTTTCGGCACCAGGTCGAAGTCGATGATCTTCTCAGGGGTCATGCCCTGCCGCAGGGCGCCCGCGCGCTCCAGGATCGCGATGCTCCTCGCGACCCGCGCGGAGTCCAGCGTCCCGAGTGCCGTGCCGGAACCGCCCGGCCTGACGTACTCGGCCATCAGGTCCAACTCGGCGGCCGCGGCGGTCGGGTTGGTGGCGTCCACGTTCCGCTCCAGGATCTCGGCGGCCTCCTCCGAGTTGGCGAGGCTGTACTCCAGGCCCTTGAGCAGCGCATCGGTGAACCGCTTCACCATCTCCGGGTCCTGCTCGGCGATCTTCTTCGACGTGATCAGTACGTTTCCGTAGAGGTCGGGTATCACGTCGCTGTACGGCAGCAGGACGGCCTCCTTCTTCGTCACCGCCTCGATGGTCGGCTTACCCACCACGAACTGGCCGATGCCGTCCACCGAGCCGCTCGCGAGCGTGCCCATCAGGGTCTGGGCCTCGCCGTTGACCCAGGTCACCTTGTCGGCGTCCACGCCGGCCAGTCGGGCGTACGTCGGGAAGAGATTGCGTACGACGGAGCCGGGCGTGTCGGCGAGCCGTTTGCCCTCGAGGTCCTTCGGAGTGGCGATGCCGCTGCCCTCGGTGGTGGCGATCGCGGCCATGGTGCGCTGCTGGATGGCGGCCACCGCGACGAAGTCCTTCGCCTGACCGCTGCCCATGTGCAGCAGCCCTCCCGTCAGGTCGATCGGGCCGAACTGCGCCCGGCCACTCGCGACGGCCGGAATCACGCCGCCGGTGCCCTGGCCCGGCCTGATCTCCACGTCGAAGCCGGCCTCTTCGAAGAACCCCTTGTCCTTCGCGACCCAGGCGTACGAGTCCCGGCCGAAGTTGCCGAACGAGGTCAGGTAGGTCACCTTCTTCAGTGCCTTGCCGTCTTCACCGGCACCCGCGTCGGAATCCGAGCCGCCACAACCCGCCACCAGCGCCAGCGCTGTGGTCAGGGCTACCGCGGCGACCGTACGGACGAACCTGATCATGCGCACAGTGTTGTCCTTTCCGACCACCGACTGCGCCGGCGGAGGGGCGTCGAGACAGACGAGACAGACGAGCCGGATGAGACGGAACGGCTGACGGAACCGTCGAGGGCATGACACTTGGTGCGGGCAACAGCGTACGAGGGATGGGTAGTTGTGGGCCAGGTGTGGGGCGTTGGGGCATGCGCCGACAGGACGACAGGTACCGCAGAGCGGCCTGCCGCAGGTAGCCTGGCTGGGCGTTAGGACCCGGCCGGCATGGCGATCGCCAGTGGATATCACCAGTGGATGGGGAGACCGCCGGATGATCAGACTCACCGGTGTGTCCCGGAGCTTCACCAGCCGGTCCGGTTCGACGGTGGCGCTCCAGGACATCGGCCTTCACATCGCCGAGGGTGAGTTCGTGGCGGTGGTGGGCCGATCCGGGTGCGGCAAGTCCACACTGCTCCGGCTGATCGCCGGGCTGCTGCCGGTCACCGAGGGCGAGATCACCATCGGCGGCGAGCGAGTCACCGGAGCCCGGCGGGATGTCGCCATGCTGTTCCAGCGGCCGGCACTGCTGCCCTGGCGGTCGGTCCTCGACAATGTCCTGCTGCCCGTGGAGATCTTCGGCTGGGACAAGGCCGAGCACCGCGTGCGGGCGAAGCGCTTGCTGGAGACGGCCGGACTGAGCGGCTTCGAGAAGCACCGGCCGCACGAGCTCTCCGGGGGTATGCAGCAACGCGTCGCACTGTGCCGGTCGCTGATGGGCGAGCCCCGGGTGATGCTCATGGACGAACCGTTCTCCGCACTCGACGCGCTGACCCGCGCGGACCTCGCGGTGGAACTCCAGCGCATCCACATCGAGAACTCGTCCACAGTCGTCTTCGTCACCCACTCGACAGACGAGGCCGTGCTCCTCGCCGACCGGGTGGTGGTGCTCAGCCCGCGCCCGGGCCGGATCCGCAAGATCGTCGACGTCGCCGTTCCCCGGCCGAGGACGCTGGGCCGCACCGCGCACCTGGACGAAGTGGCCCGGTGCAGCGCCGATCTGCACGAGCTGCTGATGGAACGGGACATATCCACGTCGGCCGAACCGGAGGGGCGATGAGCCTGCGGATCTGCGTCTTCACCGAGCCGCACCGCGGCGCCGACTACGAGGACCAGCTGCGCTTCGCGCGACTCGTCGAAGCCGCCGGGTTCGAGGGCTTCTTCCGGGCCGATCACTATCAGGCGATGGGCGCCGATCCCGGGTTGCCCGGCCCTACCGACGCTTGGCTCACGCTGGCCGCGCTCGCCCGGGAGACCTCCCGGATCCGGCTGGGCACCCTGGTCACCCCGGCCACCTTCAGGCTGCCGGGCCCGCTTGCCGTGATGGTCGCGCAGGTCGACCGGATGAGCGGGGGGCGGGTCGAGCTGGGCCTCGGCGCAGGATGGTACGAACGGGAGCACACCTCGTACGGCATCCCGTTCCCACCCGCCCCGGAGCGCTTCGACCGGCTGGAGGAACAGCTGGCGGTGATCACCGGCCTGTGGCGGACACCGGTCGGCGAGAGCTTCAGCTATCGCGGCGACCATTACCAACTGGCCGACGCGCCCGCCCTGCCGAAGCCCGTGCAGGTGCCGGCGCCGCCGATCATCGTCGGCGGCCGCGGTCCCAAGCGCACCCCGGAGCTGGCCGCTCGGTACGCCGACGAGTTCAACATGCCCTTCAAGTCGGTGGCGGAGACTGCCCGGGCGTACCAGCGGGTGGCCGAGGCGTGCGACCGGACCGGGCGGGCCGACGCCGGTCGGCCACCGCTGGTGCTCTCGGCCGGGGTCGTGGTCGCCATCGGCCGTACCGACGCGGAGGTGCGACGGCGGGCCGCACCGCTGCACGTCAAGAGCGCGCTGCCGCCGGAGGATCCGGTGGTCGGATCCCCGGCCCAGCTCGTGGAGCGGCTCGGCGAGTTCTCCGCGATCGGCGCGAGCCGTGTCCATCTGCGACTGATCGACTTCCACGACCTCGACCACCTGGAACTGATCGCCGGTGAGGTGCTCCCGCAGCTGTAGGGCGTGCCGGGTGCCGGGTGTGTGTCGGCCCACCGTAGAAACACCGTGTGGCCGCGCCGCGCCTCTGTTCCCTTGCCCACCACACCGCACGCGCTGTGCGAGGTGTGGCGCAACACCACCGCACGTGAGCAGACGGTGAAGAGATCGGCACAGATAATCCTGGACCGTTCCTTGGTGATTCAACCAGCGTTGAGGGCTGCACGTTTGTGATCGGGTTGCTTCAAGTGTGCGTGAATCCTGTGGAGATCGACCAGCTGTCGGGCGTGGGGACCACTTCAAGAGATTGATCTGCTCGCGACAAGTCGGCACTCTCCTTTGCACGCGCAGCGCTGCCGTTCGAACGCAAATCCCCCCACTTCACGAGGAGACCCCTCTTGACGGCGCATCACAAACGCTCAGGCAAGGCCAAGATCGTCACCGCGATCGCGGCCGTCGCAACCGTCGTCGGCACCGGCCTTTACGTGTCCCCCCTTGCTCAGGCGGGACAGCCCGCGGAGGGCAAGGTCTACGGTCTGAACGCCGAAGGAGCCGTGGCCGGCAGCTACATCGTCCTCCTGGACCAGAAGGCGTCCACGGCCGAGAAGCGGGACCTGGCCACCGAGTACGGAGGCAAGATCAGCCGGACATACGGCTCGGCGGTCAACGGCTTCTCCGCCAGAAGCCTGACCGAGACGGAGGCCAAGCGCCTCGCGGCCGACCCCGCGGTGTCCAAGGTGGTCCAGAACAAGAAGTTCCACACCAATGCCACCCAGGACAACCCGCCCTCCTGGGGCCTGGACCGCATAGACCAGAACGACACGGCCGGCGACAGCAAGTACACCTACCCCGACAAGGCCGGGGAAGGAGTGACCGCGTACGTCATCGACACCGGCGTACGCATCAGCCACAAGGACTTCGAGGGCCGCGCCGCCTCCGGGTTCGACGCCGTCGACAACGACGACAACGCCGACGACGGCAACGGCCACGGCACCCATGTGGCGGGAACCATCGCCGGTGCCGCCCATGGTGTGGCCAAGAAGGCCAAGATCGTCGCGGTCCGCGTGCTCGACGACAACGGCTCGGGCACCACCGAGCAGGTCGTCGCGGGCATCGACTGGGTGACCCAGAACCACCAGGGCCCCTCGGTGGCCAACATGAGCCTCGGCGGCGGCGCGGATCCCGCTCTCGACGAGGCGGTCAAGAAGGCCATCGCCTCGGGCGTCACCTTCGCGGTCGCCGCCGGCAACGAGTCGGCGGACGCGGGGCAGGGTTCACCGGCCCGGGTCCCCGAGGCCATCACGGTCGCGTCCAGCACCAAGGACGACGCCCAGTCGGACTTCTCCAACTTCGGCTCGATCGTGGACCTGTACGCGCCGGGCTCGGACATCACCTCCGACTGGAACGACAGCGACCAGGGAACCAAGACGATCTCCGGCACCTCCATGGCCACCCCCCACGTCACTGGAGCCGCCGCGGTCTACCTGGCCGGTCACCCGGACGCCACGCCCGCTCAGGTCGCCACCGCACTCACCGGCGCGGCAACCGCTGACAAGATCACCAACCCGAGCAGCGGAACGGCCAACAAGCTGCTGAAGGTGACCGAGTAGAGCCACAGTAGAGCTCCACAGGACACCGGGCCCGGCGGTGCCGCCAGCGCGTGCGCAGCGGCACCGCCGGGCCGCGTCGTGGCAAGGAGTGGTGCCCGGCGCTGGGCAAGTGCGCAGCAGGGGTGACGGGAGTTGCCGCGTCGCTCGCATTCCCCCGGTACACGCCGAGCCGGCGGGGCAGTGGGTCGCCTACGCCGACTCCTCGCGTGGCGTCACCCACGGCGAGCTGGAGCATCGCCCGCGCGCTGGGGCGTATCTCACCCGGACGGGACTGCGCCGCGGGGACGCATTCGGATTTGTCACCGGGCGTCGGTCCGTGTCATAGCCCACCCGGAGCAGTGGCTCTGGTGACGGATCACTCACGCTGCCAGGAGGAAAGGGGCTGGACCGACCCCCTCGCCAGGGCTGATCGTGGGAGACGTGAACGATCACCGTATGGCACCTGCCAGCCGCACAGGTTCGCGAGACGCAACCAGCGACGTGGCCTTGGATGCAGAGGCCGGTGAGGTCCGCCGTTTCTGGAACGGGCTCGGCCTTCCCGGGCTGGTCGACGTCCACACGCACTTCATGCCCGAGCGCGTCCTGCACAAGGTCTGGCAATACTTCGACGCGCAGGGGCCGCTGACCGGCGGCCTGGAGTGGCCGATCAGCTACCGGCAGCAGGAGGCGGAACGGGCCGCTGTGCTGCGCAAGTTCGGCGTTCGAGCGTTCACTTCGATGCTCTACCCGCACAAGCCCGGCATGGCCCGGTGGCTGAACGGTTGGGCGGCAGACTTCGCCCGGCGGACCCCGGAGTGTCTGCACACCGCCACCCTCTACCCCGAGCCGGGTGTCGAGACGTACGTTCGCGAGGCCGTCGAAGCGGGTGCGCGCGTGTTCAAGGCGCACGTACAAGTAGGGGCGTACGACCCGGCCGACGAACTCCTCCGGCAGGCATGGGGGTTGCTGGCCGAGGCTCGCATCCCCGTGGTGATCCATTGCGGCTCCGGGCCCGCGCCCGGCAAGCACACCGGCCCCGAGCCGATCGCACAGGTGCTGGCGCGACACCCGCAGCTGCGGCTGATCGTCGCGCACCTGGGGATGCCCGAGTACGAGGACTTCCTCGGCCTCGCCGAGCAGTACGCGCAGGTCCGGCTGGACACCACCATGGCGTTCACCGACTTCACCGCGGAATTCATGCCGTTCCCCCGCCGTGCCATGCCTCGGCTCGCCGGGCTCGGCGACCGTATCCTGCTCGGTTCCGACTTCCCCAACATCCCTTACCCGTACGTACACCAGCTCCACGCTCTGGAGCGGCTCGGCCTCGGGCCGGAGTGGCTGCAAGCCGTGTGCCACGACAACGCGGCAACGCTGTTCGGACTGTGATGAAAAGCCTCGACTCCTAAGGGCTTGCCGGGCAACACGTCGTGGCTTCCGTCTGCGGGGATCGTTGTCGTGGTACGGGGAGAACGGAGGGACCGAGGCAGCCCTGACTGCGAGGTTCGAGGCGTTGTCACCACACCTGCACGAGCCTCAGCTCCGGCTGGCCATAGGAGCCCAGGCGCGGTCGCTGGGACCTGGCGAGATCAGGCTCGTCGCCGTCGCGGCCGGAGTCCGGGAGGGCACGGTCTCGAGTCGGGTGGCTGAACTCGAGTCCGACCGGGCCCCGTTGGGGCGGGTGCGCCGAGCAGGCGGAGGCCGGAAGCTGGCAGCGGAGCTGACCCGGCAGGGCCACCTGATCTCCGCCGACACAGTCGCGGGCCTGCTGCGGGAGGAAGGTTCAGCCTGCACGCGTGCCCTGCCTCACGTGTGGACGCCGCTGTCGGCGACGATCCACTTCGCACCCGATCGAGGTGTGGGAAATCGACACCACAAGCGGCACCGATGGAAGGAATCCACCATCTCCCTGCTCTGGCTGGAGCACTCCGTTCCGCCACGCCCACGCTGAGTCGTGGTCGGCCCGCACGCCCCGTCGGCCGGGGCCGGGCCGGTGTGTCGACAACGGTGGAGAGGAACCCCCGATGACTGCTGAGCGTGTGCTGACGCCGATTCCTACGGCGTACCGATGGCGGTGGCCGGCGCTCACCGCCCTGCTGCTCGGTGAGGCGATGAACCTGTTGGACGCGACCATCGTGCAGGTCGCCGCACCGAAGATCCACGCCGATCTGGGTGGCTCGGTGTCCGACATCCAGTGGTTCACCACCGCCTACACCCTGCCGTTCGCGGTGCTGTTGATCACCGGCGGCCGGCTGGGTGACATCGCTGGCCGCAAGCGGCTGTTCGTGATCGGCGTCACCGGGTTCATGGTCGCGTCCGCCGCCTGCGCCGTGGCACCGACGGCAGGGCTGTTGATCGCCTTCCGGGTGGTGCAGGGAGCCGCGGCGGCCGTGATCATCCCCCAGACGATCGGCCTGATCAAGACGATGTTCGCCGGTCCCGAGATGTCCAAGGCGCTCGGCACCATCGGCCCGGTGATGGGCCTGGCCGCCGTCTGCGGGCCGGTCCTCGGCGGTGTGCTCACCCACGCCGACCTGTTCGGCTCCTCCTGGCGCGCGGCGTTCCTGGTGAACATCCCCGTGTCCCTGGTCGTCCTCGCGATCTCGCCCAGGCTGATGGAGAACCGCGCACCCGAACGCCCCACCCTCGACCTGACCGGCACGCTGCTGGCCATGGCCGGCATCGGGCTCGTCGTCCACCCGCTGATCGGCGCCGATCTGAACGCCCAGTCCCGGTGGAGCTGGACGGCCATCGCGGCCGGGCTGTGCCTGATGGCCGTGTTCGCGGTGCACCAGCGCGGGGTGGCCGCCGCCGGACGCAGCCCGCTGGTGGAACCCAGTCTGTTCGCCCACGGCGGCTTCTCGGCAGCACTGGTGACGTCGGCCTCCTTCTTCGCCGTCACCAACGGTCTGATGATGGTCATCGTGCTCCAGCTCCAACTCGGCCTGGGCACCGACGTGCTGAAGGCGGGGCTGACCCTCGCCCCATGGTCGGTGGGCCTGGCCGTGGCCTCCTGGGTGGCCGGCGCGTACCTGGTCAAGCGCCATGGACACCGCATGATGTCCCTCGGACTCGCCGTCCTGCTGGTCGGCGCGGTCGCGGCCGTCGCCGTCTACCACGCGGCGGACCCGCACACGTACCCGACGCCGCTGCTGTTCGCGCTCGGGGTCGTCGGACTCGGGGTCGGTCTGTTCAGCCCGGCGTTCTTCACCATCGCCCTCCAGCCGCTCCGGCCGCAGGAGATCGGCTCGGCCGCCGGTCTGCTGAACGCCGTACAGCAGTTGGGCGCCACCCTCGGGGTGGCTGTCCTCGGCAGCGTCTATCTGGACAGTGCCGGTGGCGGCGGCCCCTCGGCCGCGCTGCATGCTGTCCAGGTCGCGTTCTTGGTCGCCGTGGTACTGGTGGTGGTGAGTTTCGCGACCAGCCGGCTGATGATCGACAAGGGTGCTCCGGCGGACGCCCGGGCGGAGCACTGAGCGCTCCTGCGGAAGTGCCGTGATGCGCAAGGTGTGAGCGGCGGCCTCCGGGCCGCCGCTTCGGCGTACTCGCTGCTGGTGGGCCACCACCTCTCACGCTCGGCTACGAGCCGGTGCGGAGGGCCGTCTGGTGCGGGCCAGATCCGTGATGATGGGGCTCGCCGCCTTGAGGTTCTGGAGGACCGGACTGGTCTCCAGGGTGTGGATCGCGTCCAGCGAGCCGAGCCGCTGGGCCAGGTAGCGGTGCAGGTCGGCGGGGTCGCGGCACAGGGCCTGTGCCACCAGGTTGGTGGGGCCCGTGGTCGCGGCGACGAACGCCAGCTCATCGTGGCCTGCCAGGGTTGCCGCCACGTTCTCGATGTGCGCCGGGCTCACCGACATCCACAGCAGAGCCCTCGTATGGGCACCGAAGTGCCTGGTGTCGACCTCGACGTCGAAGAAGATGGCGCCGCCCGCCTGGAGATCAGCGAGCCGACGCGCCACGGTGACCGGGGACCAGCCGGTCGCCCGGGCCAGCTCCGCGTGGGTGGCCCGCCCGTCCTTCTGCACGGCCACCAGAAAGTCGGCGTCCGATTCGGTGAGTTGGCGCGGCACGGGCGTGTACGACGTGCCGGCCGCCTCGCGCTCGCACAGAACGCGCTGCTGCTCCTCGTCCAGCGTGTCCGCACTGCGGCGCCAGTTCGTCGGTCCGCCCAGGTAGGTGTGCAGGATGCAGTGGGCTGACACGGCGGTGATGCTGTTGCTGCGTGGAATGTCGCGCAGCAGCAGAGTGTTGCCCGCGCCGGCCTCGGTCGGTGTGTGGATGATCGCGACGATCTCGGTGCCGCCGGAGGTGAGTTTCACCCACGAGGTGTCCTGCCGGCGCACCAGTGCGCGGGCCAGGTCCTGCGCGGAACTCGCCGCCGCGGTGAGCCGCACGAGCCACTGCGTCTGACCTGCCTGATGGGGGTCCGGCAGCCCGACGACCCGTAAGGAGGCCTCGGTGCGCAGGCGGCGGTAGCGCCGGGCGACGGTCTGTGGTGAGACGCCGAGGGCGGCGGCGATCTGACTGAAAGGCGCACGGCCGTCTATGTGCAGCGCGTGGATCAGGGCACGGTCCAGGTCGTCCAGCATGCACACATTGTTCAGTGAGGGCCTGCTCCATGGAACGGCCGACGTTGGACAGGGGAGCCACGGCCGCGTGGTGTCGGCTCTATCAGAGTCGTCGAGGGCCAGAGCGACCGTGGAGATGGTGGTCGTGAGCCCGAAAGCCCCGCACCGTCGGTGCGGAGGCGGGCGGCCGGACCTACCGGTGAGGCCTGTCGCGGAGGCGAGGCTGATCCGCTCGGCGCGGTGAGCGAGCCGTCCACTGTCGCATCGCGTGAGCCCTGTCTCACCCGGGCAGCGCCCCTTGGCTATGCAACGAGTTGCATAGCAAGATCGAGGCATGGCGCTCGAGCACGCGATCCTCGTCTCCCTGCTGGAGAAGCCGGGCTCCGGCTATGAGCTGGCCCGGCGTTTCGAACGGTCCATCGGATACTTCTGGACCGCCACGCACCAGCAGATCTACCGCGTTCTCAAGCGCATGGAGGGCGATGGTCTGCTCGCCGTGCGCGCGCTGCCGCAGCAGAGCCGGCCGGACAAGAAGGAGTACTCCGTCGTGGGCCCCGGCCGCGCCGCCCTCTCCCAGTGGCTGCACGAACCGATCGAACCCGAGAGCATCCGGCACGAGCTCGCCGTGAAGATCCGCGGCGCCGCATTCGACGACCCGTCCGCGCTGATCGGTGAGGTCGAACGGCACCGCGAGGTGCACAGCGACCGGCTCGCGCACTATCTCGCCGGGGAACTGCGCGACTTCACCGGACCGACGGCCCCCACCCCGCTCGACGCCGGTCAGGAGCTGCAGCATGTCGTGCTGCGCGGCGGCATCGCGTACGAGCGGATGACGATCGCCTGGCTCGACGACGTACTCGCCACCCTCCGCCGGCTCGGCACCCCGCACCGGCACGGCTGAACCGCCGGCCACCGCCGCACGCGCTCCGCGACCTTCGCTGCCACATCTTCACCCGCAACCCTCAACCCTCAACCCTCAACCCCTCGGAAGGCAGACCCTCATGGCCGACCCCCTCCTCTTCAACCCGCGCACCTACGACCCGGCGCAGTTCGACCCCGAGACCCGCAGGCTGCTGCGGGCCACCGTCGACTGGTTCGAGGACCGCGGCAAGCGCAGGCTCATCGAGGACTACCGGTCCCGCGCCTGGCTGGCCGACTTCCTCGCGTTCGCCGCCAAGGAAGGGCTGTTCGCCACCTTCCTCACCCCCGCGTCCGCCGCCGGCCACGAGGACCAGCGCTGGGACACGGCCCGGATCGCCGCCCTCAACGAGATCTTCGGGTTCTACGGTCTCGACTACTAGTACGCCTGGCAGGTGACCATCCTCGGTCTCGGCCCGGTCTGGCAGAGCGACAACACCGCAGCCCGCACCCGCGCGGCGGAACTCCTCGCCCAGGGTGAGGTGTTCGCCTTCGGCCTCTCCGAGAAGACCCATGGCGCCGACATCTACTCCACCGACATGCTGCTGACGCCGGACGGCAACGGCGGCTTCAGGGCGACGGGTTCCAAGTACTACATCGGCAACGGCAACGCCGCCGGGCTCGTCTCGGTCTTCGGCCGGCGCACCGACATCGAAGGCCCGGACGGCTACGTCTTCTTCGCCGCCGACAGCCGCCACCCGGCCTACCACCTCGTGAAGAACGTCGTCGACTCCTCCAAGTACGTCAGCGAGTTCCGCCTCGAGGACTACCCCGTGGGCCCGGACGACGTCCTGCACACGGGCCGCGCCGCCTTCGACGCCGCCCTCAACACCGTCAACGTCGGCAAGTTCAACCTCTGCACCGCCTCGATCGGCATCTGCGAGCACGCGATGTACGAGGCGGTCACCCACGCGCACAACCGCATCCTGTACGGCCGCCCCGTCACCGCCTTCCCGCATGTGCGCCGCGAGCTGGCCGACGCGTACGTACGCCTCGTCGGGATGAAGCTGTTCAGCGACCGCGCCGTCGACTACTTCCGCTCCGCCTCGCCGGACGACCGCCGCTACCTGCTCTTCAACCCGATGACGAAGATGAAGGTGACCACGGAGGGCGAGAAGGTCATCGACCTGATGTGGGACGTGATCGCCGCCAAGGGCTTCGAGAAGGACACCTACTTCGCCCAGGCCGCCGTCGAGATCCGAGGACTGCCCAAGCTCGAGGGCACGGTCCACGTCAACCTCGCGCTGATCCTCAAGTTCATGCGCAACCACCTCCTGAATCCGGCCGAGTTCGCGCCCGTGCCGACCCGCCTCGACGCGGCCGACGACACGTTCCTCTTCGAGCAGGGACCGGCCCGTGGCCTCGGCTCCGTGCGCTTCCACGACTGGCGCCCCGCCTACGACGCCTACGCCGGCGTACCGAACGTCGCCCGCTTCCGGGAGCAGGCCGACGCCCTGTGCGAGTTCGTCGCCACCGCCGCCCCCGACGAGGAGCAGAGCCGCGACCTCGATCTTCTTCTCGCCGTCGGCCAGCTGTTCGCGCTGGTGGTGCACGGCCAGCTCATCCTGGAACAGGCCCGCCTGACGGACCTCGACGAGGACGTGCTCGACGAACTGTTCTCCGTCCTCGTCCGCGACTTCTCCGCCTACGCCGTCGAGCTGCACGGCAAGGACTCCGCCACCGCGGACCAGCAGCGCTGGGCGCTCGGTGCGGTCCGGCGTCCCGTCGTCGACGAAGCGCGTTCGCAGCGCGTGTGGGAGCGTGTCGAGGCACTGTCCGGGGCGTACGAAATGGCGCCCTGACAGCGGGCTCAGGGGCCGGCTTCCCTACGTACCCGCCGTGGCCATCGCCACGGCGGGTGCCGCCGGGGTCACGCCGGTCGGCTCGGCAGCGATCGCGTGTGAGTTCCCGCAGTCTGCTCGCCCTCGTCCGCCGGGGACTGGTGCTCGCCGCAGGCGACGAAGTAGTCGGCATCCTTCGGCCTCTGAACCGCCGGGCGTGGCCGCGGTGCCGGCTCGAGGTGGGGGATGTGCTTGGAGCAGTGCACATACGCCTCCTCCACCGTGATGTGCACCCAGAATTCGGGCCTGCGGCCTGGAGCGGTGTCCACAGGAAGGTGGGGGTAGGCCCGCCGCTGCTCGTCGTCCCGGTGGAGCCGAGCCGCGCCATTGACGTGCAGGCCGATGTGGTCATGGGTGAAGTCGACGAAGAGCAGGCCGATATGCGGGTTCTCGGTGATGTTTCCCGCACTGGCGAGGACCCCGTTCCCGCGGTACTCGGGGTAGGTGAGGGTGCCGTCGTCCAGCACGGTGACGAAGCCCGGGGGACCGGCACGGAAGGTGACGTCACAGGCTCCGCCGGCGTCCGACGTGGACAGGAACGCCATGGTCTGCCGCCCTATGAAGTCCGCCATCTGCGGGGTCAGCCGGGCCTGCACCTGGCGGTCGTAGAAGGTCGCGGCCTGGTCGGTCGTGCCGAGAAGGTGCTGCAGGCGGCGCTCGCCGACGGAGCCGGTGGACTCGTGGGTGTGGTTCACGGAACGAGCTGCCTTCCTGTGGCCTTCAGTTGGGCTTGGGGAGCGACGGCACTCTAACGCCGGAGGGAGCACGGTGTCGTGGTGGGTACGGGTCACCAGTGGACCCGTGATCTCCTGTGTACGGGCGTGGGCCTCGCAGGACGACATGGCCGCGACGACTTCCGGCTGATCACTGCCGCCCTCACCTCGGGGGTTTCGGGTCGGCTGCCCCTTCGTCCGGAGGGGCCTCCACGCCGGCCGATGTCGGGACGGGCTGCTGGATGACCTCGGGCAGGGCCTGTTCGGCCCAGATGACCTTGCCCTGGGGGGTGTACCGGGTGCCCCAGCGCTCAGCCATCTGCGAGACCAGGAACAGGCCCCGGCCTCCCTCGTCCGTCGTCGCGGCGTACCGCAGATGCGGTGAGGTGCTGCTGCTGTCGGCGACCTCGCAGATCAGCGTGCGGTCGCGGATCAGCCGCACGTGGATCGGCCCGGCGCCGTAGCGGATGGCGTTGGTGATGAGCTCGCTCAGGATGAGCTCCATGGTGAAGCCGAGCTCGGACAGGCCCCACGCTTCGAGTTTTTCGGACACGGCGTCGCGCATCCCCGAGACCGCGGCCGGGTCCTGTGGTACGTCCCAGTCGGCGATCCGGTCGGGCGGCAGTCCCCGCGTGCGGGCGACGAGCAGGGCGACGTCGTCCTTGGGGCGCTCGGGGAGCAGACTGTCCAGCACGTCCTGGCAGGTCTCCTCGGGCGGCCGTCCGGGGTGGCCCGTCAGCGCGTCGCGCAGCAGTTCCAGTCCGACATCCAGGTCGCGCCTGCGGTCCTCGATGAGGCCGTCGGTGTACAGGACGAGCTGGGTCCCCTCCAGGAGGCACAGCTCCGCGGTCTTGAACGGCATGCCGCCGAGGCCCAGGGGCGGACCGGCGGGTACGTCCGGGAAGGTGACCGTTCCGTCGGGCTGGACCAGCGCGGGCGCCAGATGCCCCGCACGCGCCATGACGCAGCGGCGCGTCACGGGGTCGTAGATCCCGTACAGGCAGGTGGCACCCACTACGCCCGCGGCGCTCTCCGCCGCCTCGTTCTGGTCGATGCGTCCCACCAGGTCGTCCAGATGGCTCAGCAGCTCATCAGGCGGCAGATCGAGGGCGGAGAAGTTGTGCACCGCGGTCCGCAGCCGGCCCATAGTGGCGGCGGCGTGCAGGCCGTGGCCGACCACATCACCGACGGCCAGGGCCACCCGGCTCCCCGGCAGGGGGATCACGTCGAACCAGTCTCCGCCCACGCCCGACTGGGCGGGGAGGTAGCGGTAGGCGATGTCGAGGGCGTTCTGCTCGGGCACGGCCTGTGGCAGCAGGCTGCGCTGGAGGGTGACTGCCAGGGTGTGCTCGCGGGTGTAGCGGCGGGCATTGTCGATGCTGATCGCGGCCCGGGCCACCAGCTCCTCCGCCAGCGACAGGTCCTCCTCGTCGAAGCACTCATGCGGCCTCGCGCGCCAGAAGTTGGCCATGCCCAGCACGACGCCACGGGCCTGGATGGGGGCGGTGATGAGGGAATGGATGCCGTAGTCGATGATCGCCTTGGCGCGCTCCGGGTCCTGCACGCGCCAGTCCGTGGCGGTCGGCAGATCGCTCACCAACTGGGAGCGGCCGCTGCCGTAGCCGCGCGCCTGGGGCGTGGAGGGAAGGTAGTCGAAGAGCCGGCCCAGTTCGGAGAGCGGATGGTCGTCGCGGATGCCGCTCACGGCCGCGCGGCGCATGTCCGTCGCCGTGGGGGCCGGCTCCTCGCCGTGCAGGACGGCGTCGGCCAGGTCCACGGTGACGAAGTCCGCGAAGCGCGGAATGGGGACCCGCGCCAGCTCGTCGGCCGTGCGCAGCACGTCCAGAGTGGTGCCGATGCGCAGTCCGGCGTCGTACAGCAGCCTGAGCCGCTCCCGTGCCACCTCCGCCCTGCCGGTCACGGCCTGCAGCTCGGTGGAGTCACGCAGCGTCACGACCGTTCCCTTCGGGCCTCCCTTGCCACCCGTGGGCCGCTGGTTGACGGCGAGCAGCCGCTCTCCGGCGAGGTGCACCTCGTCGGTGGCCTCGCGCCCGGAGGTGAGCAGCGCCTTCGTCCCGGGATCGAGGCCCGGCAGGTCCGAGACGAGCCGTCCCTCGACCCCAGGGGGCAGCTCGAGCAGTCGTCTGGCCTCGTCATTCGCCAGCATCAGCCGCCCGTCGGCGGCCACGATCAGTACCCCTTCCCTGACGGAGTGGAGCACCGTGTCGTGATGCTCGTACATCAGGGTCATCTCGTCCGGGGCCAGGCTGTGCGTCTGCCGCCGCAGCCGCCGGCCCACCAGCGCCGTCACACCGGTGGACAGCGCGAGCGCCCCGGCCCCGGCGCCCAGGATGATCGGCAGCTGCCGGTCCACCTGACTCTCGACGTTCTTGACCTTCATCCCGGCCGATACGAGGGCCACCACCGTGCCATCGGTGTTCTCGATCGGGACCGTGGCCTGCACCTCGCGGCCGAGCGGGCCGTTGACGCTCTCCACGTAGACCTTCCCCGCCAGCGACGGCCCGATCTCTCCCACGAACCGTTTTCCGATCCGGTCCGGCAAGGGGTGTGTGTACCGGATGCCCTTGGTGTCCATGACCACGATGAAGTCGACCTCGGCGGCCCGGCGTGCCGCCTCGGTGAGCGGCTGGAGGATCTTGCTCGGATCCGGGGTCCGCAAGGCCGCCAGGACGCCCGGTGAGTGCGCGAAGGTCTGTGCCACGGCCGTGGAGCGGCGCCTGGCCTCGGCGCTGGTGTCCCGCTCCGACTGCAGGACGAGAGCGAAGACGGCGCAGGTCACGAGCAGCACTACCAGAGCCACCTGGAAGACCAACACCTGCCCGGCTACGCTCCGCGTGCTCTTGCTGATCAGGCGCTTGACCGAGAGGTGTCGAAAACGGGCGAAACGGTTCGCCATGCGACCTTTTTAACACCGGTGATCCCGAGTGGCCAGGGCCCGTTCGATCCTTGCTCGGCTGACCCCGGGTTCGGTGCAGTCGTGCGTTGCATGGCCTGGGCCCCTCCGGGCATGGCCGTCCGCCGCAGATTCTCGGGTGTGGCGCATGATCTCTCCGCGCTGGATGTCCGCTTAGGCCGATATGATGCATTTTGTGATCATGTCTGCACGGCTGTGGCGCCGTCGCCCCGCCTACAGCGGCCGATGGGAAGCTGTCCGGCTGTCACCCGTGGTCCTGACCGTCCTCATCGCCGGCCTGGCCTTCTCCACGCCCAGGGAGATCGCCGTCAGCCGCCTCCTGCCCGCCGCGCCCGCCCTTGCGGCCGCGATGTGGCCGGTGCTCCCCACCATCCTGTTGGGGACGTGCTGCATGCTGATCATGATCGTCCTCAGCTTCTTCTACACCGATCTGGGGACGCAGTACACGGCCGCCGCGATCGTCGCGGTCACCTTGGCGGCCGCATACGGCAGCCACGTCCGGCTTCAGCGGGAGGAGATACTCTTCCAGGTCCGGCTCGTCGCCGACGCGGCCCAGCAGGTGCTGCTGCGCCCGCTGCCGCGCCGCATCCAGGACGTCGAGATCGAGTCGCTCTATCTGGCGGCCCAGGAACAGGCTCGGATCGGCGGCGATTTCTATGAGGCGATCGGTACACCGCACGGCGTCCGGCTGCTCATAGGCGATGTACGGGGCAAGGGCCTGTCCGCAGTGGGGGCGGCCTCGGCGGTGATCGGTTGCTTCAGAGAGGCCGCGTACGACGAGCCCGACCTGCAGGGCATCATCCACCGCCTGGAGACCACCGTCACGCGCCACAGCGCTGACTTTCCAGCCCACGATCAGCCCGAGCACTTCGCCACTGCCCTCCTCGCCGAGATCCCGTACGGCGGCGGCCACGTACGACTTCTCAACTGCGGGCATCCCCCGCCGCTGATCGCGCACGGCGGGAAGGTGCGCGTCCTGGAGCCCACGATCCCCTCCCCGCCCCTCAACCTCGCAGCGCTCATCGGTGACCGCTACTGGGTCGACAGCGTCGCCTTCACCCCGGGTGACCAACTGCTGCTCTATACGGACGGCGTATCGGAGACCCGGGACCACACCGGCCGGTTCTTCCCACTGCCGGACTGGATGCGGCGGCAGTGCGTGGAGCAGCCCCGCGAGCTGCTCGACCAGCTGCACCGGGATCTGCTCGAGCACAGCGGCGGAAGGCTGGACGACGACATCGCGGCCCTTGCGCTGAGGTGCTCCCACGCGCAGGATCGCGGAGCCGTCGGCGTGGAGGGCTGAGGATTCGTGTCGGCATGCCGGGCCGAGGCCGCCAGTGCTTCCGGGAGCTCGACTGCGTACTTGTATCGGCGTCCTCGGCCCGGTCGGCCTTCTGCCTGTAAAGATCAGCGGGCTGGACGAGTGGCCCGAGGATTACCGAGGTGGTCGCTGAGCAGCGGAAACATCCTCGGCAGCTTTCCGGCCCGCGAATGGTCCGGATCTTGATCCGCGAGCGCACCGCAAGGGTGGACCTCTCCGTTCGGGGAACGTCGGGACGGCTCGGTCGAAGCCGGCCCGGACCGTTGTCCACCTGGCAGCACATCCGGGCATTTCGAGCGCCAGGTGTAGTCCGGAGACGGTAGGCAGCGGACATCCACGCCGGATGCACCGGAAGTATTTGTCCGGCGCGTCTCCCCCTGACACGCTCTGACATCGGTCCCGGCGGAGTGTGTCCCGAGTACGGCGACAGGCTCGTGTGAAGTGTCTTCGAGGCCGTTCATGATCTCCGTTTCGGTTACCCTCTGTGGCCCTGGACTGAAAGTGATCCAGAGCCACTCTCGGAGGCCGCCGACACGGATCAGCGGCGGCGGAGGAGGGCCGGCGTTCCAGCGCGTGACGAACCGTCCTGGCTCTGGCTGCCCTTGAAGCCCGTCCGGTTGTCGGGGGCCGTTGAGCCCGCCCAGAACGCACATTGGTGATCGGCCGCGAACGCCGCCGAGGGGCGGGTGTTCCCGGGATTCAGGGTCAGGACGGTGTACCGGGGGCCGGCCACCGGCCATCCGATTTCACCAGGGAGGTTCGGATTCCCGGTGTGGGCGAACGCCCCCCAGCGGCGCTTCATGTCGTCGGCCAGCGAGACCTGTTCGGCCGTGAGCGGGCGATCGGCCATCGTGAAGTCGTGCAGGTAGGCGAGTTCGGCGCTGTGCGCATTGGCCATGTCGATGCCCGGGACCTGCGCTCCGTACAGCGTGGGGGAGCCGGGGTCGTCGAACTCGTAGACATACGTGCGCACTTGCGCTGACAGGCTGCGCGCCGTGTCGAGCGTGGGGCAGGCGAATGTGGAATCGGTGAGGACCGTAGACATCGCGTCGTAGGGAGTCGAGTAGCCGGACAGCGGGTACCGCGCCAGGACCTGGGAAGCCGCTTGTCCGTACCTGGAGTCGATCTGGTCGATGTACTCCTGGGCGGTGAGATGCGGTTGGGACAGCGCGACGAAGAACCTGCCCTCGGCCCGGGTGCTGCCGATCAGGATCGGGACCTTGTTCCATTGCCCCGCGGCGATGGCCTCGGACGGCTGCACCGGCAGGACGCGGTCACCGAAGGCAGGTCCCGATGTGGGATGCGTGCGCGCGGCGGCGATGAGATCGGCGGCGGGCGCGTCACGAAGACAGGCGGCGCGGGTGGCGGGTTCCGGGCAGCCTGCGGCAGCCGAGAACGCCTGGGCCTCCTCGGCGGCCTGGCGGGAGCTGGGAGCGCGGAGCAGCGTGCAGGGCCCGCTCTGGAGGATGGCTCGGGCGAACAACCCCGCGGCTCGCGGTGAAGCGAGCATGGCGCAGATGGATCCGCTTCCGGCTGACTGGCCCCACAGAGTGATGTCGGCGGGATTCCCGCCGAACGCCGCGATGTTCTCGCGTGTCCATGTGAGCGCCGTGAGCTGGTCCATCAGCCCGAACGATCCGGAGCCGAACGCGTTGCCCCGGGTGAGTTCCGGTAGGGCGAGGTATCCGAGCCGGCCGAGCCGGTAGTTGATGCTCACCACGATGCTTCCGGTGAGGTCGGCCATGGTGCGACCCCCGAACTGGGTTCCGGTGCCCTGGCTGTATCCGCCACCGTGAACCCACAGCAGTACGGGCAGACGGTCACCGGGGCGCGTGTGGCGTGGCCGGTACACGTCCAGGTAGAGGCAGTCCTCGCTGACGTTGTGCGGGTCACGCAGTCCGAACGGTGAGAACTGCAGACAGGCGACAGCCTGGCGGGTGGCCTCCCGCGTCCCGCTCCATCGTGGGGCTGCCTGAGGCGGGCGGAACCGGCGGTCCGCCACCGGTGGCGCGGCGTAGGGAATCCCGAGGAACTCTTCGGCGCCGTCGTGGACTTGGCCGGCGAGTCGGCCCTGACCCGTGGTGACGACCGGGCGCGGGGTGGCGGGGGCCTCCCGGGCGGCGGCAGGAGCCGGCCACGCGAACAGTGCCGTGACGGCGAGGGCCAGAGCCAGGACCAGTGGGGGAACGGTCGCGCGCGATCGTTTCACTTCTCCTCCAACGTGCGGTGCCTGCAGGCGAGTCGGACGGTGCTGATGAGCCGAACGCCTCTCGCACGGGCCGCCTCGGCGGCCGGTACGAGAGGCGAGCAGGCGCGTCCTAGGGGCGGAGGCCGACAAGGAGCGATGCGGTCGTCGCGAAGTCCGCGGTGCCGGTGTTCCAGTTGGGGGAGATGGGCGTGATCGACACCTTGTCGTCGCCGATCGCCTCCACGTCGCCGCCCCGCTGGTCGGGCGCCGGGACGAGACCGACATTCACCTTCCAGGTCCCGTCCCCGGAGTCGGTGTAGTCCGCCTTGAGGATGGGCTGTGGATCCTGGGTGGTGACGGACGCGCCGCGCGCGGTTCCCTTGCCGTCGGCGCCGACCACCGGATGGTTGACGTTGAGGCCCACCCCTTGGGGCAGCAGCCTGCCGTCCCTGGCTCTGCCCTGCAGGCGTTCGATGAGCTTGACGACGAAGTCGTTGGTGGGACGCATCGCGTTGAAGATCGGCTCGGGGACGGGGACGGCCAGTCCTCCGGTGCTCACCGCGATCGCGGGCACCCCGTGCTCCAGAGCGGCCACCGCACCGCCGACCGTTCCGGAGTGGGTGGCGAGCACGGCCACGTTCGGCCCGAAGTTGGTGCCGGAGACCACCAGATCCGGCGCGCGGTCGGCGAACACCTCGGACAGCCCGAAGGACACCGAGTCGCCGGGCGTTCCGTCCACGGCCCACACGCGGGGCTCGGGATGCTTGACCGTGACAGTGGTGCCGCCCATCATCTTCGTCCCGGTGCCGCTCTGGTTGGTGAGCGGGGCGACGATGGTGACGTCGTGCCCGGCCGCGGTGAGCCGCTGGAACAGCATGCGGAGCCCGGGCGCGTCGTAGCCGTCGTCGTTGGTCAGCAGGATCCGCAGCGGGCCGTCCGACGCGGCCTGCGGAGCGGCGGCCGCCGGCAGCGTGCCGGAAAGAGCCGGCGTACAGAGCAGCAGAGCGGCCAGAGGCAGAACTCGCTTGCGTCTCAAGGAGTGCTCCTTCGATGAGGGAGTGGGCCGGGGGAAGGGGAAGGAAGCCGGCGGGCACATGACCCCCGGCACGCGCCCGCCGGGGCTTTGAGGACTCCGCGGCCGCTCAGCGCACTGAGCGGATCGGCAGGATGGCCAGTGCGCCCAGCAGGGACAGTGCGCCGCCGACGAGGAACAGCGGGGTGTAGCCGCCGAGTGCGGTCACGACGGCGGACGCCACGAACGGGGCGATGATCTGAGGTCCCGCGTTGGCGATGTTCAGCACGCCCATGTCGCGGGCGGCGTCCTCCGCACGGGGCAGCACCAGGGTGACCACTGCGGTGTCCACCGCCATGAAGCAGCCGAAGGCGAGACCGTTGAGCGCGCTGAAGGCGAGCATGCCGGACCACGTGGGACTGATGACCGGCACCACCATCACGACGCCCGCGAGCGCGGCCGACACACCGACGAAGACCTTGCGCCGGTCCCATCGGTCGGAGAGCAGACCTCCGAGCAGCGTGGACACGGCCATCGCGACCATCGAGACCGGTGTGAGGACGGCCATCGCCTCCGCCGGAGCCAGGCCGGCGGGCAGCTCGATGTGATCGTCGAGGATGTACAGCTGGTAGCCCACGACGGAGAAGTAGCCGAGGACCATCAACGCCCGTCCGATGAACGCCCACCGGAAGTCGTGGTGGCCCAGCGCAGAGAGGAAGGCGGCGACCCGTTCGCGTCGCGACACGGAGGAGCGGGGACTCGGTCGCCGTTTCGTCTCGCGGCAGAAGCCGGCCAGGAGCAGTGCCGCTCCGGCCACGACGGCTCCGAGCACCAGGTAACCGGTGGTCAGCTGCCCCGCCGTCGCCGAGGCGATCGCCACGCCGACGGTGCCGCCGATCGGCAGGCCCAGGCCCACCAGGGCGGAGGCGGTGCCGCGGCGGGTGGCGGGGATCCGATCGGGCACCACGGCGGTGACGGCGGCCTGGTAGACGTTCATCGTCGCCTGGACCAGGCACCATCCGATGCCGACGAGAAGCACGGTGTGGACACCGCCGAGGAACGCGAGCCCGGCGAACGAGGCGAGCGCGCCACCGACAATCCACGGGTTCCTGCGACCGGTTCGGTCCGACAGGGCTCCGGCGATCGGGTTGAACGCCGTGGCGAAGACCGCGCTCACCCCTCCCACGACACCCAGGATCGCCACCTTGTTCGCCGGGTCGATCTGCGCGATCTGCGTCGGCAACAGCACCGCGCCCACACCCATGTACACGGCCAGCATGGAGGAGTTGGCCACCAGGAGCAGTGTCATCAGGGCGCGGTGACGAGGCTGGGCGGGTGCATCGGAAGTCTTCGGCTGGATCAGGTCCTCAGTTGTCACGGTGACCACCTAGGAGCACTACGGGCGCGTGGTCCGCGCGGCAGGGAATCCGGGCATGCATGTCGACTCCTCGAGAACGGAGCTGAGCGCTGAGCTGCGAGCTGACGGTGATGAAAGGGAGAAACACCGAGGCGACGTGTCGAGCGTCGGCAACGACAGTCACGGGCTTGATTACACGTGTTAATCACCGGTGGTACGCCTTGTGTAGCACCTTGTTCAGCATTTGAGTAGTGCTCCGGGCGATCTGAAATGCACCAGAGGGTCAGTCCTGCATCACTCGCATTACACGTGTTGCTACTCGCGCGTCACTCTTGTGTGACGGATCTGATGTGCGCCAAGGTGGCCTGAAACCGCCGCCTTCAAGGTGCGTCGCCCCCCCGCGGCCGTCAGTGGAACCGTCCTCCCTGCGGCCGACGCCGCCCGGTATCTGCCTCTCGTGGCCCGCTCCCATGTCCCCGGAAAGGTCAGCCATGGCCCGTGCACGCGCCGCTGCCCCGCCGTCGCCACCGGACGAGAGTCCGCGCAGTCCCGTTCCGGCCGCCCCGTCACGCGCAACGCCGCTGACCGGTGCCGTGCTGCTGATCGCCGCACTGGCCGTCGGCTACGCCGCACTCGGTGAGGGGCGGCCGGTCTTCCAGGATCTCGACGACCGGTGGATGAGCTGGATGCGCGGGTCACCGGGCGGGGCGGTGACGGGGTTCGCCCACGCCCTGGACGCCCTGGGTGGACCCCTGGGCATGATCCTGCCCCTCGCGCTCACGGGGTGCCTCTGTGTCTACGGGCGGTGGAGATCCGCGGTCTTCGTGTTCTCCGCGGCGGTCGTCGCGAACATCGTCGTCGTGGCCCCGCTGAAGCTGCTCGTGGACCGCCCGCGTCCGCCGCGGCCGTGGGTCCTGGTGAACGAGGGTTCCTTCCCGTCCGGGCAGGTCTTCATGGTGACGGCCCTGGTGATCGCGGCCGGAGTGGTGCTGTTCCCGCCGGTGGCGCGGCGGTGCTGGTGGCTGTTCTCCGTCCTGCTGGTGGGCGCCGTGATGTGGAGCCGCACCTGGCTGCACGCCCAGTGGCTCAGTGACACCGTGGCCGGTGCGGCCGCCGGAGCCGGTGTCGTGCTGCTGCTGTGGTCGGCGTTCGACCGCCTCCTTGCCGAGGAGGCGCGGCGGGCTGCGACCGGCCGTCTGTGGTCCTGAAGGCGCACTCAGTGTATGTAGCAAAATTGACGACCGGCAAGTAGGCGCAATAGTCTCGCGCCGGAAGCGTATCTGGCGAATCGTTGACCGAGGAGGACTTCCATGGCTGAGACGCGAGGTCAGGCGCCGCCCGTCGTGCAGGTGCCGACCGGCCGGCTCCGCGGCGGCATCGAGAGCGGTGTCGCCGTGTTCAAGGGAGTGCCGTACGCAGCACCGCCGGTCGGCGAGCTGCGCTGGCGCGCCGCGCAGCCGCTTCCCGGCTGGAGCGGTACCCGGGACGCGACCGCCTACGGTCCGAGCGCACCGCAGATGTACATGGCGGGCGGTGACCCCGTCCTGGGCGGACACGGGTTCCCGCCCTTCGACGACGACTGCCTGACACTCAACGTGTGGACCCCGGCCGTCGATGACGCCCGGCGCCCCGTCCTGGTCTGGATCCACGGCGGTGGTTTCGTCTCCGGTTCCGGAGCGCTGCCCATCTACTCGGGCGAGACATTCGCACGCAACGGTGACTTGGTGGTCGTCACGCTCAACTACCGTCTCGGCCCGCTGGGTTATCTGTCGTTCGACGAAAAGGGCCCTGCGGGGCCGCAGCCGGCCAACCTCTGGCTCACGGACCAACTGGCCGCGCTGCGCTGGGTGCACGACAACATCGCCCGCTTCGGCGGAGACCCGGACAGCGTCACGGTCGCCGGACAGTCCGGCGGCGCCCTGTCCACCGCTGCCCTCGCGGGACATCCCGAGGCCCAGCGGCTGTTCCAGCGCGCCATCCTTCAGAGCCCCCCGATCGGCCTGCGCATCCCCACGCCCGACGAGTACCGCCCCCGGGTGTCCGCCTATCTGGAACTCGCCGGTGCCAAGAACGCCGACGACCTGCGGAACGTCCCCTGGCCCCGGCTCATCGAGGCCGCCGGAGGGTTGTTCGCGTCCACCATGCGCTGGGGATACTGGTCCACCCCCTTCCTGCCCGTATGCGACGACGTCACCCTCTTCCGGCACCCCGCGGAGACCCTCCTGCACGGCGCCGCCACCGATGTCGACGTCCTGATCGGCTGGACCCGGGAGGAAGCCGCCTTCGCGTTCGCGCTCGACCCCGGCTACGCGGAGGCCACCCGGGAGCAGGTGCTCGCACGGATCGCCGAGAGTTTGCCCGACGCCTCGGCCGCCGACGTGTATGACGCGTACGTCCGCAGCCGTCCCGGTGCCCGGCCGGTGGACGTCCTCATGGATGTGATCACGGACGAGCTGTTCCGGGCGCCCTGTGTGCAACTCGCGGAGGCCAGGGCGGCGTTGGGGCGCCCGGTGTGGGCGTATCAGTTCGACTTCCCCACCCCTGCCCACGGCGGCAGGCTCGCCGCCGCCCACTGCCTGGAACTGCCCTTCGTCTTCGCCAACTTCGACAGCTGGTCCCACGCTCCCCTGGTCGAGGGGATCGACCCGTCCGTCGGTGAAGGGCTCGCGCAGGCCATGCACCGGGCTTGGATCGCGTTCGCCCGGACCGGCGATCCGAACCACGCCGGCCTGCCGGCCTGGGAACCGTACCGCTCGGACACCCGCACCACGATGCGCTTCGACTCCGTCACCCATCCCATCGGCGACCTGGCCGCAGACGCGCGGCGCCTGTACGAGGGGACGTCGGCGGGCGAGTAGCCCAGGCACACTCCCTTCGCGTGATTCCCGCACCTCTGCTCAGTTACACGTGTAATTAGGGTGCTACCGAGTCGGGGACGGGCGGCCGACCGGTCGCGGGCAGCCACCCGCCCGCGACCGGCGACCGTCCGGCGCCCCGCCGACGAAACGGAACAGAACCCATGACCCAGCCCGCGCCGGCCCGGCCGCGCACCCTCACCGCCCCCGACGGCACCGTCTTCCGCGACCTGAACGGCAACGGCGTGATGGAGCCCTACGAGAACCCCCGTCTGTCCGTCGACGAGCGCGTCGCCGACCTGCTCGGCCGGATGACCCTGGAGGAGAAGGCCGGCCTGCTCCTCCACACCATGATCGGGATCAATCCCGACGGCTCGCTGGTGGAGCCGGAGCCGGGCGCCCCCGACGACGACCCGATGCGCGCCGCCACCTCCGCCATGGTGACCGGCAAGCTCATGAACCACTTCAACCTCTTCGGTGCCGCGGCCCCGCGCCGGATGGCCGAGTGGCACAACCGGCTCCAGGACCTGGCCGCGACGACCCGGCTGGGCATTCCGGTGACCCTCTCCACCGACCCGCGCCACGGCTTCGTCGACAACCCGGCCGCGAGCGCGCACACCGAGGGCTTCTCCCTGTGGCCGGAGCCGCCGGGCCTGGCCGCGATCGGTGACGAGGAACTCGTGTACCGGTACGCCGACATCGTCCGCCGCGAATACCTGGCCGTCGGCATCCGCGTGGCCCTGCACCCCATGGCCGACCTCGCCACCGAACCCCGCTGGGCGCGCATCCTCGGCACCTTCGGCTCCGACGCGCAGGTGGCGGCCCGCATGATCGCCGCGTACATCAAGGGCCTCCAGGGCGAGACCCTGGGGCCGCACAGCGTGGCCGCCATGACCAAGCACTTCCCCGGCGCCGGCCCGCAGCTGAACGGAGAGGACGCCCACTTTCCCTACGGGCGCGAACAGGTCTACCCCGGCGGCAACTTCGACTACCACCTGATCCCCTTCGAGGCCGCCTTCGCCGCGGGGACCTCGCAGATCACGCCCTACTACGCCATGCCGGTCGGCACGCCCTACGAGGAGGTGGGCTTCGGCTTCAACAAGGGTGTCATCACCGGCCTGCTCCGCGAGAAGTACGGCTTCGACGGCATCGTCTGCACCGACTGGGGCCTGGTCACCGACAGCCGGATCTTCGGGGCCCCTTTCCCCGCGCGCGCCTGGGGCGTGGAGGACCTGGACCGGCTCACCCGCGTGGAGCGCATCCTCGACGCCGGAGCCGACCAACTCGGGGGAGAGGCCGCGCCCGAACTCGTCCTGGAACTCGTGCGCAGTGGCCGCGTCGCCGTCGAACGTCTCGACGTCTCGGTGGCCCGCCTGCTGCGCGAGAAGTTCGTGCTCGGGCTCTTCGACGACCCGTACGTCGACCCGGAGGCTGCCGAACGCCTCTGCGGCAACCACGAGTTCACCGCGCAGGGCCGGGCTGCCCAGAGCCGCTCGGTCACGGTGCTCAAGGACCGCCCCGCCGACGCGTCCGCATCCCTGCTGCCCCTCCCGGTCGGCACCCGCCTGCACGTTCAGGGCGTCGACCGCGAGACCGCAGGACGGTACGCCACCGTGGTCGACAGCCCGGAGGAGGCCCATGTCGCGCTGATACGGATCGCCACGCCGTGCGACGAGCGGACCGAGGGGTTCGAGAGCTTCTTCCGCGCGGGCCGGCTCGCCTTCACCGAAGAGGAGGTGCGGCCCCTCCTGGAGACCGCCGGGAACGTGCCGACCGTCTTCGGTGTCTTCCTCGACCGCCCCGCGGTGATCCCGGAGATCGCGGAGAAGGCCGCGGCCCTCGTGGCCGACTACGGCGCGTCGGACACCGCTCTGCTGGACGTGCTCTTCGGCCGGGCGACGGCCGAGGGGCGCCTTCCGTTCGAACTCGCCCGCACGATGGACGCGGTCACCGCCGGTCAGGAGGATGTGCCGAACGATTCGGGAGACCCGCTCTTCCCCTACGGTTACGGGCTGGACCTGGATCCGCCCACCGACTGACCCGGAACGAGGGGGACCGCCGGACCACAGCCGGGTCCGGCGGTCCCCCTTTTCCGGTACGGAGATTCACAGTTCGCCGGTACGGAGATTCACCAGCCGCCCAGCGAGTGCCACCAGTTCCAGCGCTGTGGCGGCGCCTCCCGTACCACCGGGTCGGAGCGCGTCTTCTCCGGAGTGTTCATGAGCGCGAGCACGTCCGGCCGAGCCGCCCCCGCGTGGCCGAAGTCCGCCTCGAGGGACGGGGAGAAGACCACCGGCAGTTCGGCAGGTGCTCCGCACCACGGTGACGGCCGCCGGCGCAGGGCCACGTCCGCCCGGGCCGGCTGGATGTCGGGGATCCGGTTCACCAGCACCTCGATCGCCGTCTCCGCGATCACTCGGGCCTCGTCCTTGGCCGGGCAACCGTGCGCGCCGGTGCCCCAGGCCAGGTGGGCGCGCGTCCGGGACAGCGATGTGCTCTGCGGACCGAGCTCGGCGTTGGCGGCGGCGAGGCTGGGGATGACCAGGTCACCTGCGGGTATCCGGTATCCCGCGAGGGTCACGTCGCCCGTGGGCCACCGGCCGGCGATGTTCGGCATCGGCGCTGCGGCCCGCAGCGCGTGCTCGACCGCGTAGAACACGAGATTTCCGCCGGCCGTCGCGGGGAGCGGCCCTTCGTGCCGGAACAGCAAGCACATCGCGTTGCCGATCCAGCTCATCGTGCTCTGCGCCCCGATCAGCACCAGCGCCACCAGATTGTGAGCGATCTCCTCATCGGTCAGCCGGCCGGCCTGGGCCAGCCAGGACGCGAGGTCCGGCCCCGGCGCCACGCTCCGCTCGGCCACCAGACGCCGCATGGCGCGCGACAGCTCCGCCTCGGCTTGTGCCGCTTCGGGCGAGCCGTGCAGGACGGCCCGGGTCAGTGAGTCGAGCGTGCTGACCGAGTTCTGCGACAAGCCCAGCAGAAGGGTGAGGACGTCCCACACCAGAGGCCGGGCGTACGCGGTCATGAGGTCCGCCGACCCTCCTGCCGACCAGGTGTCCACCAGAGCGGTGGCTCGATGCCGCACCATGCGAGTGAGGCGTTGCGGATCGATCTGGCGCAGGGCCGCGGACAGGGCGTGGCGATGCCGCCGATGCTCATCGCCGTCGAGCCGGGACGCCACCGGGCGGGGCCCGAGAAGAGCGAGCAGGGGTGCCTCATCGGGCAGCAGCCCGCGGACGGCGGCCCTCCAGCGGCGCGGGTCGCTGGAGAAGTCCTGTGCGTTCCAGATGACGTCGAGCACCTCCCGGTGGCCCAGCACGAGCCAGGCCGGGACGCCCGGCGCGATCTCCACGGGAGCGACCGGGCCCCGGTGACGCCGCAGGTGCTCGTACAGGGCGCCGGGGTCCTGCCACGCCGCGGTGCCGTACAGCGGGGTGAGGGCCGACCGGCACGGGCTCACCGGCCCGGGATCGTCATGGCTCTTCGGGTCCATCGGACTCCTTCGGTCAGGGGCCAGGCGGGCCACCGAGGGCGTGCGGGGCACGGTTCGGTAACGCGTGTAACCTGGAGGTCAGCGGATGGGCGTGAGCGAGAGTGGGGTCCGAATGGCCAAGGAGCCGACGGCACCGGCAGCCGTCACCAGCGCGGATGTGGCGCGCCTGGCCGGGGTGTCGCGGGCAACGGTGTCGTTCGTCCTCAACAACACCCAGGCGCACCGGGTCAGCGACACCACGCGTGCGCGGGTGCTGACGGCGGCCGAACAGCTGGGATACGTGCCGCATGCCGCCGCGCGCTCGCTGCGGGCGGGCCGGAGCAACCTCGTGCTCATGCCGGCGGCCGTCTCGGCGGTCGGGCGCCTGGTCAGTACATGGATCGACGACCTGCAGAGCGAACTGGAACGCCACGGGTACGTCACCGTGCTGCACGCCGGCCGTTTCCCCAACCCGGTGAGTGCCGCGCGGGCCTGGGCGGAGCTGCGCCCGGCGGCGGTGGTGGCCCTCGACGGTGACAGCCTGACCGGTCAGGCGGCCGACGTCCTGGGCAGGGCCGGGGTGCGGGGCGTGCTGGCGTTCGCCTCCCGGGATGTCGAGGGCGTCCACAGGATCGACTTCGACCACGCCCGCGTCGGCGCCCTCGCCACCGAACACCTCGTCTCCCGCGGACGACGCGGGATCGGCGTGATCATGCCGCGGGAGCGCGGCCTGGACACCTTCGCGCGGCCACGCCTGGCCGGCGCCCAGAGCGTCGCCTCCCGCAGCACGGCCACCGTCACGGCGGTGGAGATGTCCTACACACACGAGTCGGCCGCCGAACTCGCCAGGCGCTGGCCCGAACTGAACCTGGACGGGGTCTTCGCCTACAACGACGAGTACGCGGCGCTGCTGCTGCACGCGCTGCGCACCGCGGGCATCTCCGTCCCCGAGCAGGTCTCCGTGGTCGGCTGCGACGACCTGCTGGTGTCGGCCTTCCAGCAGCCGCCGCTGACGACCGTACGACTGGACCTGCCCAGGACCGCGCACGTCGCGGACGCCCTGCACGAACTGGTCGACCGAGAGGTGCCGCCCGAAGTGCCGGGCATGACGCCGGTCCTGGTGCACCGTCAGTCCTCGTGACCCGACATGGCGCCGGGTGCCGCGCACCCTCGTGAGTCGCGCTCACGGCCGAGCAGGGGGGTGAAGACCCACCACAGCAGGAGTGCGGTACCGGCCCCGGAGGTGGCGCCGGCCAGTGTGTCACTGAGCCAGTGCGCGTGCAGCCAGGCACGGCTCCACATCATCGCCACGGTGAACATGACGCCGGCGGCCCACCACGTCCGCCGCCGTGCCGCCGGGACGAACAAGGCGCCCACGACCACCACGAGCAGCGCTGTGCCCGCCACATGTCCGGAGGGGAACGAACCGTGGTCCACGCGGACCAGCGGGTTGTCGGGCCGCGGCCGGTCCACCCAGAGCTTGAGGGACTGGACGACGAGCATGTTGCCCACGACGTACGTGGTGAGCAGGCAGACCAGTGACGGCCATCGTCTGCCGACCGCCAGGTGGATCAGCAGCCCCACGGGGACCACCACACCGAGCGGCCCGCCGAACCAGTCGAGGGCGGCGGCGACAGCCGCGTACGGCCCGTCGTGCGGGCCACCCGTCCAGCGCAGCCAGATGTCGTCGAGGCTCTGGAATGCCGGTCGCGAGGGGTGGGCGAGGACGACTGCGGCCAGCGCGGCGGTGACGAGCAGGAAGAACGCGCCGAGGGCGAGGACTCCCGGGCGCGGGGGAGCGGGGGAGCGGGGGCGGTGCCGCGTCGGCGTCGCAGCGGAAGCGCCGAGCGGGGCGGCGGACGTACCGGTCATGGGGTTCCTCTGGCGGTGGAGTGCCGCCGGTGAGCAGGGATCGGATGCGGTGACCGACTCGGCGCGGGATCCGGACGCGATGGGCGCGGACACGGTGTGCGCGAGCGGGAAGCGCGTGGGACGCCGGCGTGACGGCGTCCCACGCACGGATCGGCGGCTGCTGGGTCAGCCGGCGAGGTGCCGGGCCAGGAACGCGACGCTCTCGGAGACGATGGGTGTCACGTCCGGGGCGCCGAGGAAGATGTGGTCCGCGCCCTCCACCGGCCGTAGGGTGACGTCGGCGCCGACGCGTTCGAGGGCCTCGGCGAGGACTTCGCTCTGGCTGTACGGCACGAGGCCGTCGGCGGTCCCGTGGATCAGCAGGAATGCGGGAGCGGCGGCGCGGCCCACGTAGTGGAGCGGGCTGGCGGCACGGGCGAGCTCCGGCTGCTGGTCGGGGGCGCCCCCGAGGAGCGCGGTGAACGGGTTGGGGTACGCGGCACCGGACGGTGCGGGCGGCAGCGCGTGCGAGAGCAGCGGGCCGATGTCCGAGACTCCGTACCAGTCGACGACCGCCCGCACGCCGGTGTCCTCGTCCCGCACGCCCTCCGTGCCCTCCAGCGCCGACGCCTCCTCGCTCCCGTCCGCTCGGACGAGCCCGGCGAGGGCGGCCAGGTGACCTCCCGCGGACTCTCCCCAGACGCCGATCCGGTCCTTGTCGATGCCCAGGTCGTCGGCGAACCGGCGCACATAGCGGATGGCCGACTTCACGTCGTGCAGCTGCGCCGGGAAGGGCGCCTCCAGGCTGTGCCGGTAGTCGATGCTCACAAGGGCCAGGCCGGCCTCCAGGACCGCGCCGTGCAGCAGCTCGACGGGCACGGTCGGCGGCGGGAAGCGCCGGTCGCCCTCCAGCCAGCCGCCTCCGTGGATCCACACCACGCCCGGTACGGGCGTGGTGGACACCGGAACCTGCGCGTCCAGGAGGCGCGGCCGGAACCCGGGGGTGCACGCGTAGGTGAGTCCGTCGAAGCGGCGCACGCCGTCCTGGGCGACCAGTGGGGGAGGCGGCGCGAGGAAGGGAGGCGGCGGCCAGCCCATGTCGAGGTCGACGGGCGGTTGTACGGAAGGGGATGCCGGAGGTGATTGCGTCATGTCCGCCTCTTTCTGATGGGCGTGATGGCAACAGGTGCCGGGGCGCCGTGGTCCACCTGCACGCTGAGGAAATTTTCGACAGATGTCCGAATTGCCTTGTGCTCGCGCCGGGCGCCTTCTAGGCTGTTACACGTGTAACAGAACCCGATGCGACGCAGTGTACGACATCAGCCGGGTCATTGAGCTGATCGGCGATCTGAAAGTTGCACGAGTCAGGTTCCACGGATCAGCAGAGGCGTTTCCGCCCTTCCTCACCGGGGAGTCCCTCATGATCAGCGCCATCTCGTCCACCGTTCCGCCGGCTCGTGTCTCGCCGGACACGGTCTCCATGTCCTCCGCTCCGCCTCGCGACTGCTCCTCGGTCGGCTGGGCGGTGAAGCCGAGGGCGGATGCGGTCCCGCGGGTGCGCGCGTTCCTGCGGTCCGCGCTCGAAGGCTGGGAAGTGGAGCCGGGCCGGGTGGATGTCCTGCTGCTGGTGGCCACGGAGCTCGTCTCCAACGCCGTCCGTCACGCCGGTGCCGTGACCCGTCGGCTGTGTATCACGCTGGCGCTCGATGAAGAGTGGCTGCAGTTCGATGTCGCCGACGGGGACCCTGTCCTGCCGCGCATCGGTTTGGATGCGGACCGGCCGGCGCTGGAGGCGGAGAGCGGGCGGGGCCTTGTGATCGTGGGCCTGCTGATCCGCGAGTCCGAGGGTGAAGTGGCCGCCTTCCGGGCGGGGTTGGGGAAGGTCGTCCGGGCGCGCATTCCTGTCCGCGGCGGCTGTTCGCGCTGAGTGGGCGGGGCTGTGGGCAACGGCTCGTCGCGGGAAATTGTGTAGAGCCATCTTGACGGCCGTCAATTTGACGCAATACTTGCCGCACTCCCTTCGCTGCCCCCGAGACCGAGGTGTGCGCCCCATGGAGCTCTCCCTGTCCGCCCATGCGGACACGTTCTGCCGTGACCGGCTTCCACCGGTTTCCCTCTGGCCCGAACTCCACTTCGACATGCCGGAGTTGCGCTATCCCGACCGCCTGAACTGCGCTGTCCGCCTGCTCGACGACGCCGTCGAGCGCTGGGGAGCCGACCGGCCCTGTCTGCTGACACCCACCGACCGCTGGACCTACGGCGACCTGTTGCGGCACGCCAACCAGGTTGCCCAGGTGCTCACCGAGGACCTCGGGCTGCGTCCCGGCAACCGCGTTCTGTTGCGCGGTCCCAACAACCCCTGGCTGGTGGCCTCCTGGTTCGGTGTCCTCAAGGCGGGAGGTGTCGCCGTCACGACGATGCCGATGCTCCGCGCCTCGGAACTGGCGCAAATGCACGACATCAGCCGCCCTGCCGTCGCCCTGTGCGACCACCGGTACCTCGAGGAACTCGCGGCCGCCGACACGCCGGGCCTGGTCGTCGTGCCCTACGGCGGACCAGGTGACGACGACCTGACGCGCAGCTGCGCGGCCAAGTCCGGCGCGTTCGCGAACGTCGCCACCGCCGCCGACGATGTCGCTCTGATCGCCTTCACCTCCGGTACGACGGGGCGACCCAAGGCGACGATGCACTTCCACCGGGACGTGCTCGCCAACGCCGACACGTTCTCCCGGCACATCGTCAAGCCCCGCCAGGACGACGTGTTCACGGGGACGCCGCCGCTCGCCTTCACCTTCGGACTCGGCGGCCTGGTCGTCTTCCCCCTTCACTCCGGGGCGGCGACGCTGCTGATCGAGCAGGCGTCGCCCGAGAAGCTGGCCGACCTCGTCGCCGAGCACGGTGTCACGGTCCTGTTCACCGCGCCCACCGCGTACCGGGCGATCATGGCCGCCGGGGCCGTGGACCGCTTGGCGGGACTGCGCCGGTGCGTGTCCGCGGGGGAGGCGCTGCCGGCGCCGGTATGGGAGGACTTCCGCGCGGCGACCGGACTGCGCATCATCGACGGCATCGGCGCGACCGAGATGCTTCACGTCTTCATCTCCGCCGCCGACGACGACATCCGCCCCGGATCCACGGGCAGGCCCGTCCCCGGCTACCGCGCGATGGTCGTCGACGAGACCGGGGCACCCGTTCCCGACGGGCAGCCCGGGCTCCTCGCCGTCACCGGCCCCACCGGGTGCCGTTACCTCGACGACCCGCGTCAGACGACGTACGTCAGGAACGGCTGGAACATCACCGGCGACACCTACATACGCGACCGCGACGGCTACTTCTGGTACGTGGCCCGCAGCGACGACATGATCGTCTCCTCCGGCTACAACATCGCCGGACCCGAGGTCGAGAAGGCCCTCCTCGCCCACCCCCACGTGGCGGACTGCGGTGTCGTCGGCGCGCCCGACGACAAGCGCGGCATGGTCGTCAAGGCGTACGTGGTGCTGCGCGAGGGCGTCGCGGCCGACGACGTGACCGTCAAGGAACTCCAGAACCACGTCAAGCGGACCATCGCGCCCTACAAGTACCCGCGCGCCATCGAGTTCGTCACCGAACTGCCGCGCACGAGCACCGGAAAGCTCCAGCGCAGCGCCCTGCGCCGACGGGCCGTCGGCTAGTACCTCCGCGGCCGTGACGAAGAGTGCTTCTCCTCGCCCGCCCCGGCCTCATCTCCCGCACTGCGCCGGCCTGATCGCCGGACGAAAGGCACCCCCATGGACACATCCAGCCCCGCAGGGGCGACCTCGACCGCCGGCGCCCGCGCCGGTGGATCCGGGGGAGCAGGTGAGACGAACCTGCCCAGCGTCGTCATCGAGCGGCGCGTCGAGTGGCCCGACACCGACGCCGCGGGTCACTACCACCACTCCACCGTCGTGCGCTGGGTGGAGGCGGCCGAGGCCGTCCTGCTGCGGCGCCTCGGCCTGGATCACCTCTTCGGCAGCACGCCACGCGTCCACTTCGAGGCCGACTACCGCGCGCGGCTGTGGTTCGGGGACCTGGTCCGCGTCGAACTGCGGGTCACCAAGGTCGGGACCGCATCCCTGCACTACGCCTTCACGGTGCGCGGCAGTGGTGACACGGAGGCGGCCGCCGGGCGGATGACGATCGCCCACTCCGCCGCGCGTGCGGGCGGCGCCACGCCGTGGCCGGACCAGGTGCGCGACCTCCTGACCAAGGCGGGTCCGCAGGCCCCCGAAGTCCTGGCCTGAGTCGGCGATCCATGCGAGCCATCAGCATGTATAGAGTTTTCTTGACGAGCGCAGGAATTACGACATACGTTCTTCCTCGAACCACAAGGAGGACGCCGTGCGCGTAGCAGTCATCGGCGGAGGGCCTGGCGGGCTGTACTTCGCGGCCCTGGCCAAGCAGCTCTCCCCGCACTGGGAGATCACCGTGTGGGAGCGCAACGCGGCGGACGACACCTTCGGATTCGGCGTCGTGTTCTCCGACGAGACCCTCGACGGCGTCGCGCAGGCCGACCCGGAGATCCACGAGGCCATGTCGGCCGAGTTCGCCCGCTGGAGCGACATCGACGTCCGCTACAAGGGCCAGGTCCTCACGTCGGGCGGCCACGGGTTCGCCGCCCTGGGCCGCAAGCGCCTGCTGCAGATCCTTCAGGAACGGTGTGCGGCACTGGACGTGGACGTCCGCTACCGCACGCAGGCCCCTCCCGCCGCCGAACTCGCCGCCGGGTACGACCTGGTGGTGGCGAGCGACGGCGTACGGTCGGCGACACGGAGCGCGTACGCCGGCACCTTTGTGCCCGACCTCGACGAACGGCACTGCCGCTACATGTGGCTCGCCACGGACAAGGTGTTCGAGGCGTTCACCTTCATCGTCGCCGAGCGGGACTTCGGCACCCTTCAGGTGCACGCGTATCCGTTCGACGCCACCCGCAGCACCTTCATCGTCGAGATCGACGAGGACGCGTGGCGGCGCGCGGGGTTCGACGCGTTCGCCGCCCGTGAGTATCCGCCCGGGACGAGCGACGAGGACAGCATCCGGTTGTGCGAGGAGATCCTCGCCGACCACCTCGACGGCCACCGGCTCATCCCCAACAGCTCGAAGTGGATCCGCTTCACCACCGTGCGGAACAGGACCTGGCGCCACGAGAACGTGGTGCTCCTCGGGGACGCCGCCCACACCGCGCACTTCTCGATCGGCTCCGGCACCAAGCTCGCCATGGAGGACGCGCTCGCCCTGACGGCCTGCCTCCACGAGCACGCCGATGTGCCCAGCGCGCTCGCCGCGTACGAGGCCGAACGCAAGCCGGTCGTCGAGTCCACGCAGCGGGCCGCCCAGGCCAGCCTCGAATGGTTCGAGAACGTCGGCCGCTACACCGGGCAGGAACCTCTCCAGTTCGCGTTCAACCTGCTCACCCGCAGCCGGCGGGTCACCTACGACAACCTGCGGGTACGCGACGAGGCGTTCACCGACGCGGTGGACACCTGGCACGCGGACCGCTCGGCGATCGGTGGACAGGCCGCTGCCACCGCACCTCCCATGTTCCGGCCCGTCCAGGTGGGCGGTCTGCGCCTGCGCAATCGCGTGGTCGTACCGCCGATCGCGCTGTACTCCGCGCGGGACGGTGTGCCGGGGGACTTCGACCTCGTGCATCTGAGCACACAGGCGCTGGGCGGCTCCGGTCTGGTCGTCGCCGGCATGACCGCCGTCAGTGCCGACGGGCGGGCCACACTCGGCTGTCCGGGCCTGTACACCGACGAACAGGAAGCGGCCTGGCGCCGGATCACCGACTTCGTCCACCGGCAGTCGGACACCTGCCTCGGCATTCAGCTGACGCACGCCGGACGCCGAGCCGCGACCAGCACGCCACGAGCGGACGGCCGGTGCGCCCCTCTCGGCGCCGACGGATGGCCCCTGGTCGCCGCGTCCGCCCTGCCCTGGGACGAGGCGAGCGCGACACCCCGCGAAGCCACCCGCCAGGACATGGAGACGATCACACACGACTTCGTCACCGCGGCCCGCCGCGCCGACCGGGCGGGCTTCGACGCACTGGAACTGCAGTACGCCCACGGCCACTTGATGTCGGGCTTCCTGTCGCCGCTGACCAACGCGCGGACCGACTCCTACGGCGGCAGCCTCGCCAACCGGCTGCGTTTCCCCCTGGACGTGCTCCGCGCGGTCCGCGCCGTGTGGCCCTCCGGCAAGGCGCTCATCGTACGGATCTCGGCGGACGACTGGGCGGACGGAGGTGTCAGCGCATCCGACGTGGTCGAGATCTGCCGTGCCCTGGCGGACGCCGGAGCGGACGCGATCGATGTCTCCACCGGTGAGGTCGTCGCCCACGAGCGGCCCCGGTACGGGCGCAGCTACCAGACGCCGCACGCCGACCTGATCCGCAACACCACCGGCATACCCGTCATCGCGGTGGGCGCCATATCGACGTACGACGACGTCAACTCCCTCATCCTGGCCGGCCGGGCCGACCTGTGCGCCGTCGGCCGTGCCCAACTGCACGACCCGCTCTGGACTCTGCATGCCGCTGCCGCCCAGGAGTACACGGGCCCCGCGGCCCCCTGGCCCGCGTCATGGCAGGCGGGCCGCGGCAGACCACCGGGCGCTCGCACCGACCGCGTACCGCCCCGCCTGAAGCTGCTGCGGGACCTTCCCCTACCCGTGCACCAGCGATGGCTTCCGCGGCCCGAGTCGCCCGCCGCCGCGGCAGCGGCTGTCTGACATGGAGGAACAGATGACGCATCTGCCCCGCTTCAAGGCCGCCGCCGTTCAGTCCTCACCCGTCTACCTGGACCCGGCGGCCACCGTGGACAAGGCCGTCGCGCTCCTCGCGGAGGCGGCCGCCCAGGGCGCCGAACTGGTCGTCTTCCCCGAGGTGTTCGTCCCCGGCTACCCGTACTGGAACTGGACCATGAACCCGGTCCAGGGAGGACCGTGGTTCGAGCGGCTGTGGCGGGCCTCGGTCGACGTCCCCGGACCACACGTGGACGCCCTGCGCGCGGCGGCCCGTCAGCACAACGTCGTCGTGGTCATCGGCGTCAACGAACGCAGCCCGCACAGCCTCGGCGTCCTCTACAACACCCTGCTCACCATCGGGGCGGACGGCGAACTCCTCGGCGTGCACCGCAAACTCGTCCCCACCTGGGCGGAGAAGCTGACCTGGACGGGCGGCGACGGCAGCTCCCTCAAGGTCCACCACACCCCCGTCGGGCGGCTCGGCGCGCTGGCGTGCGGTGAGAACACCAACACCCTGGCGCGTTTCACCCTGCTCGCCCAGGGCGAGCTCGTCCACGCGGCGAGCTACATCGCGCTGCCGGTCGCGCCGGAGGACTACGACATGGCGGACGCCATCGCCGTGCGTACCGCCGCCCACAGCTTCGAGGGCAAGGTCTTCTCCGTCGTAGCCTGCTCCACGATCTCCGCGGAGATCGTGGACACCGTCGCCGGCGACGACGAGGACGTGCGCCGGATGCTCGCCCGCCGGCGCAGCGCACTGTCCGGCGTCTTCGGACCCGACGGCCGTCCCGTCACCGAGCCGCTCATCGACGACGAGGGAATCGTCTACGGCGAGATCGACCTGGCCAGGTGCATCCAGCCCAAGCAGATGCACGACATCGTGGGCCACTACAACCGTTTCGACATCTTCCGCCTGCACGTCGACAACACCCCGCGCACCCCCCTCGCCTTCGCGGCCGATCCGGCCCAGCAGACCGTCGCCACCCCGCTCGCCACCGACTGCGTCCCCGAGGCCGCCCCCACGAAGGAGGAGTCATGACCACCGAGTACGACGACAACCGGCTCGGCCGGGCCCGTGTGTCCGACACCCCTGAACTCACCGCCTACTACGGCGAACTCGCCGAACTGGAAGCCGGAGCGCTCTGGACCGTCGCCAACGACATCGAGCCGTGGTACCCGCAGCCGAAGTCCGTGCCCGTTCTGTGGCGCTACGAGACCCTGCGCCCCCTGGTCCGCAAGGCGCTCGACCTGGTCAAGGCCGACGACGCCGGCCGTCGCGTCGTGATGCTCGTCAACCCGGAGCGCAGGGACGTCAGCGCCGCCGTCGGCCTGCTCTACACCGGCCTGCAGATCATGGGGCCGGGGGAGTCCATGACCGCCCACCGCCACCAGGCCGCCGCCCTGCGCTTCGTGCACGAGGGCACCGGCGCCTGGACCATCGTGGACGGCCAGAAGCTCAAGGTAGGTCCCCGGGATTTCGCCATCACCCCCAACGGCACCTGGCACGAACACGGCAACGAGTCGGACGACGCCCCCGTCATCTGGCAGGACGGCCTCGACATCCCCCTGGTCAACGCCCTGGACGCGGGCTTCTACGAGGTGCACCCGGAGCTCCACCAGAAGCCCGGCAAAGTGATCAACTCCTCCGTCCTCACCTACGGCGCCAACCTGCTTCCCTGCGGCGCGCAGAAGTGGACCCGGCCCTATTCGCCGCTGCTCGCCTACCCCTGGGAGCCGACCTACGCCTCCCTGTGCAACCTCGCAAAGGCCACGGAAGGCTCCCCGTACGACGGCGTCATCGCCGAGTACACGAACCCCATGACCGGGGACTCCGTGATGCCCACCATGGGCGCCCACATGCAGCTGCTGCGGCCGGGCCAGGCCACCCAGGCCCACCGCCACACCGGCTCGGTCCTCTACACGGCGGCAAAGGGCCGGGGTTACTCGGTCATCGCCGGCCGGCGCTACGACTGGCAGCAGGGCGACATCTTCTGCGTCCCCTCCTGGGCCTGGCACGAGCACGTGAACCTCGACCAGGGCGAGGACGCCTGCCTCTTCTCCTTCAACGACTTCCCCGTGATGCGCTCCCTCGGCTTCCACCGCGAAGAGGCATACACCGACAACGGCGGGCACCAGCCCACCGCCTGAACCGCCGCCGCGCCGGAACCGCCTGCTCCGGCACCGGTGACCGGCGCGGCGGCTGTGGACCGGTGGCGATCCCACACCGCCCCGCATCGCCCCGGCCCCCGCCGGGCGGCGGTGAGGAGACCTGGTCCTCACCGCCGCCCCGGTACCCCCTGCTTCCCCTCCCTCCCACAAACGGAGCAGTCATGCGACTGGTGACCTACACGATCAGCAACGCCCCCGCCCGCCTCGGCGCGCAGATCGACGACCGTGTGATCGACCTCCCCACCCTGGCCCGGCACCACGACACCGAGCTGCCCCAGGACCTGCTGTCCTTCATCCGGGCGGGCGCCGACGTGCAGGAGAACGCGCGGCGCCTGCTGGCGTGCGATCCCTCCGGGTGGCCGGCCGACGCCGTCCACGGCCTGGACGAGGTCGCCCTGCGGGCCCCTCTGCGCCCCGGCAAGATCATCGGCGTCGGCCTGAACTACGTCGAACACGTCGAGGAGTCCAGCCGCAGCCTGGACACCGACAAGGAACTGCCCCCGCGCCCCGTGCTGTTCAGCAAGCCCGCCACCGCCGTCACCGGCCCCGGACAGCCGATCCTGCACAACGGCGACCTGACCGAGCAGCTCGACTGGGAGTGCGAACTCGCCGTCGTCATCGGCCGCACGGCCTTCCGCGTCAGCGAGGAGGACGCCTACGGCCACATCTTCGGCTACAGCATCGTCAACGACATCAGCGCCCGCGACCAGCGGCGCTCCGGACAGTGGTTCTTCTCCAAGGGTCAGGACTCATACGCGCCCTTCGGCCCCGCCGTGGTGACGGCCGACGAGATCCCCGATCCGATGGCGCTGGACCTCGAACTCCGAGTCAACGGGGTCACCAAGCAGAAGTCGAACACCCGCCACATGCTGTTCCCGATCGCCCGCCTCGTCGCCGACATCTCCTCCGGAGTGACACTGGAACCGGGCGACGTCATCGCCACCGGATCCCCCTCCGGTGTGGGCGCCGGCATGGTGCCTCCGGAGTTCCTCGTCCCGGGCGACACCGTCGAAGCCACCGTCGCGGGCATCGGCACCCTGACCAACCCCGTCGTCGACGCCCGCTGACCCCGCACCCCGCCGCACACCGCCGGGCCCACGAGGAGCCTCCGCCATGTCCCACCGCACCTACCGCATCGGCCAGATCGTGCCGAGCTCCAACGTCACGATGGAGACCGAGATCCCCGCCATCCTGCGCGCCCGCGAGAGCGTGGCGCCGGAACGCTTCACCTTTCACTCCAGCCGCATGCGCATGACCCATGTCACGCCCGAACAGCTCAAGACCATGGACGCCGACTCCGACCGCTGCGCCGTCGAACTCTCCGACGCGCGCGTCGACGTACTCGGCTACGCCTGCCTCGTCGCCATCATGAGCATGGGCCTCGGCTACCACCGCACCTCCGCGGGCCGCCTGCACACCCGTACCGTGGAGAACGGCGGCCCCGCGCCCGTCGTCACCAGCGCCGGTGCCCTCGTCCACGGCCTGCACACCCTCGGCGCCAAGAAGATCGCCCTCGTCGCCCCGTACATGCGGCCGCTCACCAGGACCGTGGTGGACTACCTCACCCATGAGGGCATCGACGTACTCGACTACGAAGCACTCGAGATCCCCGACAACCTCGACGTCGCCGCGCACGACCCCGCCGAGTTGCCCGGCATCGCCCGCGCCCTCCGGCACAGCGAGGCGGACGCCGTCGTCCTGTCCGCCTGTGTCCAGATGCCGTCCCTCGGGGCCATCGAGGAGGCCGAGCAGCTCCTCGGCAAGCCCGTCGTCTCCGCGGCCGTGTGCACCGCGCACCAGATGCTGCGCGCCCTCGACCTCCCGGCCGTGGCACCCGGGGCGGGCCACCTGCTGTCCGGGGCGTACGCCGAGACGCCCCTGCCGCGCCTGCCGGAGTGACCGGCCGGCCGCACCCCGGCTCACCGGGCCGGCGCCCGAGGGTGCTCGATAGGATCGCCACCGCAGCGAACGGAAGGCGATCATGTCGGACAGCCCCATCAGGCCCAGCTCGTTGATCAACACGGTCTACGGAGCCTTCCTCCGCGGTCTCGGGGGATGGATCTCCATCGCCGATCTGATCGTCCTGATGGCCGAGCTGGACGTGGACGGGCCGGCCGTGCGCTCGGCCATCTCCCGGCTCAAGAAACGCGGCGTCCTCGAACCCGAACGGCGGGAGGCGAACGGCTACAGGCTCAGCCCGGCCGTCCATCCCGTCTTCGACGAGGGCGACCGCCGCATCTTCGGCAGCCTGGAGCCGGCGGACCTCGCCGACGGCTGGGTGATGGCCGTCTTCTCCGTACCCGAGTCCGAACGCGCCCACCGCTACCAGCTGCGCACGCGCCTGACCTGGCTCGGTTTCGGCAACATCACCTCCGGTGTGTGGCTCGCCCCTGCCCGCCTCCTCGACGACGCGCGCGCCACACTGGACCGGCTCGGCCTCAGCGCCTATGTCCACCTCTTCACGTCGCAGTACGTGGCGTTCAGCGATCTGCGCGCCTCGGTCAGTTCCTGGTGGGACTTTCCGGCCATTGAGGCCCAATACGCGGCGTTCACCGACACCTACGCCCCCGTGGCGGCGCGGTTGACCCAGGAGCCCGGCATCGCCCCGGCGGAAGCGTTCCGTCACTACGTCCCCATGCTCACTCAATGGCGACGGCTGCCCTATCTCGACCCGGGGCTGCCGAAGGAACTCCTTCCCGACGACTGGAACGCGGTCGCGGCGCGCGAGGTCTTCCAGCAGCTGCACGCCGTGCTCCAGGAGCCGAGCCTCCGGCACGTCCAGCGTGTGACCGGCCTGGGCTAAAACGTGTAACTCCGAGCGGCTGACCTGCGTGCTATCCGAGGATCGACACGTGTAACCCAATCTTTATGCACTAATTCTGGCGTCGGTAAAATTGTCGCTATATTCTCCTGGCGTCGCCCAGCCACAGCGCTCGGGCACTCCGCCTTTCACCCCAGTCGTCCCGGCCCTCCGCGCTCTCGCCGCACAACGGGACGCAGCGCACAAGTCGTCGCCCGGCACCTCGCATCGGGGCACCAATTCGGGCGTTCCACCTCGACTCGACATGTCCGTCGTTGAGTTGCACTCCTTCCGACGAGGTGAGCATGGCAACCTTCCGACTAGTGATCAGACGGCTCCTGTCGTCAACTCCACTCCTCTTCCTGGTCTCCGCCCTGACGTTCGTCCTCGTGTCGCTGGTCCCCGGGGACCCGGCCCGCACGGTCGTCGGGCAGCACGCCACGGTCGAGCAGTACGAAGCCGTCCGCGGTCGACTCGGCCTGGACGAGCCGTTGCCGGTCCAGTACTGGGACTGGCTCGGCCGGGTCTTCCACGGCGATCTCGGCACCTCCCTGTTCAGCGGCGAGCCAGTGACGTCGCTCCTGAACAACCGGCTCCTCGTCTCCCTTTCGCTGATGGTCGCCGGAACCGTCGTCTCCGGACTCCTCGGGGTGTCGCTCGGACTGCTCAGCGCCCGGCGCGGGGGCTTCCTGGTGAAGGCAGTGGACGGCTTGGCGCTCCTCGGCCTGGCGGTGCCGACGTTCTGGTTCGCCCTCGTCCTGATCGCCGTCGGGGCCGTGCAACTGCGCTGGTTCCCCGTCACCGGATTCGTGCCGTTCGCCGACGATCCCGCCGAGTGGGCGCGCTCGCTGGTCCTCCCGGTCCTGTCCCTGTCGCTCGGCGCGGTGGCCGTCATCGCGAAGCAGACCCGCGACTGCGTCCTGGACACCATGAGCCGGGACTTCGTCCGGGTCCTGCAGGCCAACGGCTTCTCCCGGCGCTCGATCCTCTACCGGCACGTACTGCGCAACGCCGCCCTGCCTCTGGTGACCGTGCTGGGAGTCGTGCTGGTGAGTCTTCTCGCCGCCGCCGTGTTCGTGGAGACGGTGTTCGCCATGCCGGGTCTCGGCAGCCTCACCCAGCAGGCCACCGTGCAGCACGACATCCCCGTCATCCAGGGAGCCGTCCTGTACATCACGGTGCTGGTCGTGCTCGTCAACCTGCTGGTGGACCTGCTCTGCAGCCGCCTCGACCCGAGGGTGCGTGCCTCATGAAGCAGACCGTGACCACAGGCGCCGGCTGCCCGCCCAGCAGACCCCGGCTGATCCGCCGGGTACTGCGCCGCCCCCTCGGGGCGCTGGCCCTGGGCTGGCTGATCCTGCTGACGGCGGCCACCCTCGCCGCACCCCTCATCACGGCCCACGGCCCGCTGGACCAGGACCTCGGCCACGTACTGGCCGGCCCCACGCCGGACCACCTGCTCGGCACGGACAACCTGGGCCGAGACCTGCTCAGCCGCCTGCTCCACGGCGGCCGCTCCACCCTGCTGGCCGTCGGGGAGGCCCTGCTGGTCTTCCTGGCCATCGGCGTCACCCTCGGCCTGGCCGGCGGATTTCTCGGTGGCTGGGTGGACTGGCTGACGGTGCGCACGGCCGACCTGCTCTTCGCCCTGCCGGGCATCATCATCGTCCTGGTCGTGCTGTCCGTGTTCCCGGGCAATCTGCACGCCGCGATGATCACGTTCGGGGTGCTCGGCAGCCCTGGGATCATCCGCATCCTCCGAAGCCAAACGCTCAGCATTCGCGAGGAGCTGTACGTCGCCGCGGCCAAGGTCGCCGGTCTGAGAAGTCATCAGATCCTGCGTCGCCACATCCTTCCCCGGATGACCAGCATGGTCATCGTGCAGGCGGCCCTGTTCGCGGCGATCGTCGTCACCATCCAGGCAGGACTCGGTTTCCTGGGCCTCGGTGCCCAGCCTCCCCATCCCTCCTGGGGCGGGCTGGTGGCCGACGCCTCGCAGGTCCTCGACCGTGCGCCGTGGATGCTCGTCCCTTCGGGTGTTCCGCTGGTTCTCACCGTCATGGCGCTCGCACTGCTGGGCGACGCGGTGCGCGACGCGGCTGTCGAGGGCTGGTCGGTCTCGAGGGTGGCGGCGCCCGCCGCGCCCCATGCCGTCACCGCCGGGGCAGCCACCACTGCGGAGGATGCGCCGCCGGCGGAAGAGAGCGGCCTGCTGTCGGTCCGGCACCTGTCCGTGGAGATCGGCGGACTCCCCGTCGTGCAGGACGTGAGCTTCGACGTCACGGCGGGGGAGACCCTCGGCGTGGTCGGCGAGTCCGGCTGCGGCAAGTCCGTGACCGCGCTCGGCATCCTGGGACTCGTCCCGGGAGGCGGCAGGATCACACACGGCCAGGTGCTGTTCGACGGAGTCGACCTCGTCCGCTCACCCACCGCTCTCGGCGCGGTGCGCGGGGCCGGTGTCGCGTACGTCTCCCAGGAGCCGATGGTCGCCCTCGACCCCACCTTCACGGTGGGGCACCAACTCGCCGAGGCGGTGCGCCGTCACCAGAGGTACGACCGCCGCGCCGCCCGCAGGCGCGTCACCGAACTCCTCGACCTGGTGAGGATCCCCGACCCCGCAGCCGTGGTCCGGCGGTATCCGCACCAGCTCTCCGGCGGAATGGCACAGCGCGTGGCCATCGCGCTGGCCCTCGCCGGCCGCCCCCGGCTGCTGATCGCCGACGAGCCGACCACCGCGCTGGACGTGACCGTCCAGGCCGAGATCCTGACACTGCTGCGCACCCTCCAGGCCGAGACCGGCATGGCGGTGCTCATCGTCACCCACGACTGGGGTGTGGTGGCGGACCTGTGCCACCGCGCCGTGGTGATGTACGCAGGCCAGATCGTGGAACAGGCAGAGGTCGAGCAGATGTTCACCCGACCCCTGCATCCGTACACCGCCGGCCTTCTCGCCGCCAACCCCTACCACGCGGTGGAGGGTGAGCCCCTGCCGACGATCCCGGGAACCGTTCCCGCTCCTCGTGACTGGCCACTCGGCTGTCGCTTCGCCGCCCGCTGCACGCTCTGCGACGAGACCTGCACGACCCGGCCGGTGCCCCTCACGGAGCCCCGGGACGGCCGGCTCACCCGGTGCGTCCACTCCCAGCGGCTCCTCGTGGAAGGCACCCCCGCATGACCCAGCGATCCCTCCTGGACGTCGAGGCCCTGACGGTCGAGTTCCGTCAGGGCCGTCGCACCCCGCCCCTGCGGGCCGTGGACCGCGTGTCCCTCGGCATCGCGCCCGGCGAGACCGTCGGTCTCGTGGGCGAGTCGGGCTCCGGCAAGTCCACCATCGGACGCGCCGTCCTGGGACTGAACCGCGCCCACTCGGGCCGTATCCACTTCGAGGGCCGCGACATCACCCACGCCTCCACCCGTATCCGCCGCGAACTCAGCGCCCGCCTGCAAGTCGTCTTCCAGGACCCGTACTCCTCCCTCAACCCCGCCCGCACCATCGGCCAGACCCTCGCGGAACCGCTGTTGGTGCACGGCGGGACGGACGAGCGGTCCATCGAGGAACGCGTGACGGCAATGCTGGAGCGAGTCGGCATGCCCACCGACACGGCGGACCGCTACCCCGGTCAGTTCTCCGGCGGACAGCGCCAGCGCATCGCCATCGCCCGCGCGCTCATGCCCGAACCACGCCTGGTCATCTGCGACGAGCCGGTCAGCGCGCTGGACCTGTCCGTCCAGGCCCAGGTCATGAACCTGCTGGCCGACCTGCAGCGCGACCTGGATCTCAGTTACCTCTTCATCGCCCACGACCTGCCCGTGGTACGCCATCTCTCCCACCGCATCGTGGTCCTCCACCGAGGCCAGATCATGGAGAGCGGGCCGGCCGAGACGCTGTACGCCTTCCCCGTCCACCCCTACACACGGGCCCTCCTCGACGCCGTACCCCAGCCCGATCCACGCGCCCAACGCGCCCGCACGACGCACCGCACGGCGGCGACAGCGCCGTTGGTGCCCTCCCCGGCCGGCTGCACCTTCGCCCACCGCTGCGCCCACGCCCTCGACCTGTGCCGCACCGAGCGGCCGCCCCTGCTGTCCCTGCCCGGAGGCCGCGCCGCGGCATGCCATCGCAGTACGGAACTGCACCCCCTCCCCACCGCCCCGGAGTCCCAGCCGCACACCTAAGGACGCCCCATGCCCAGAAATGCCTCACTCACCAAGCCCATGACCCGCACAGTGGCGATCCTGGCGGCCCTCACCGCCACGGCCACCACCGCCTGCAGCGGATCCAGCACCTCCGGCGCCGGCGGCGGCCGCGGAGACACCCTCACCGTCATCGCCGCCGGAGCGCCCGCCAGTCTCGACCCCGCCAAGGCCAACGTCGGCTCCGACAACTGGTTCGTCAACCTCACCTACGACACCGTCCTGAGACTGGGCCCGAACGGCAGGGTCTCGGCCGGCCTCGCCGGCAAGTGGGGCTATGTCGGCACGGGCAACACCGAGTTCGAGTTCACCCTGCGCAAGGGGCTGAAGTTCGCCGACGGCACGCCGCTGGACGCCGAAGCCGTGGCGGCGTCGCTGAACTACAGCCGCAACAACGGCCTCAACTTGTCCTGGACCTCCGCCATCGAGTCGGTCGAGGCCACCGGTCCGCTCACCGTACGCATCAAGTGCTCCAGCCCGCACCCCAACCTCCCCCAGCTGATGACCCAGGTGCTGATGGTCGGCTCGGTCATCAGCCCCAAGGGCCTGGCAGCCCCGGCCAGTATGGGCACCCAGTCCTTCGGCGCCGGCCCGTACGTCCTGGACACGGCACGCACGGCGACCGGCGATCACTACACCTACACGCCCAACCCCCACTACTGGGACAAGAAGAAGATCCACTGGAAGAAGGTGGTCATCAAGGTCGTGTCCAACCCCAACTCGGCGCTGCAGGCGGTCAGGACGGGTCAGGCCGACGTCATGGTCATCGGTGCCAACCAGGTCGGCACCGCAAAGTCCGGCGGACTGAAGGTCGTCGGTGCCCCGAACGTCTTCACGGGCGTCAACCTGGCCGACCGAAAGGGCACCATGGCCAAGCCGCTGAGGGACCTTCGGGTACGGCAGGCTCTGAACTACGCCGTGGACCGGGCCGCCATCGCCAAGGCCGTCGCACAGGACCACGGAGAGCCGACGAGCCAGATATCACTCCCGGGCCTCGACGGCTTCGCGGCCGACTACGACAACCGCTACGCCTACGACCCGGCCAAGGCCAAGAAGCTCCTCGCCGAAGCCGGCTATCCCGACGGTTTCTCGCTGAAGATGGAGACCCAGAGTCTGTTCGGCATCGACCTCGTCACCCAGGCCGTGGTCCAGCAGTGGAAGAAGATCGGCGTCACCGCCGACGTCACCACCGACACGAGCGTCGGCCAGTGGCTGGCGAACGCAACCTCGAAGAAATTCCCGGTACTCGGCTTCGGCTACGGCGGCGCGACCAGCTACGCCCTTTCCCTGGACTGGATGCTGCCGCACGCCACGGCCTTCAATCCCTTCGCCACGTCCGACCCGAAGCTCACCCGCATGCTGAAGGCGGCCGCGGCAGCTCCCGCCGACCAGCAACCGGCCCTCTACCAGGACGTCATGCGGTACGTCGTCGACCAGGCGTGGTTCGTGTCCGTCATGCGCATGGACGGCCTGTACGCGTACCAGGACAAAAAGCTGACGGGCTTCAAAGCGGCACCCAGTTACCTCCCCGACCTCGCATGGAGTGTCGCCCCCCGCTGACCGAGGGCCGAACCCCCGTCCGAGCGACGAGCCGACCGTCCGGCCGCTCGGATCGCCGCTCCCTCAACTCCCCGCCCCGCCGGGCCACCAGACAGCCCATCACCGCACCGTGCCGAGGTCCTCATGGCAGCCACACCCACGCAGTCATCAGCCGCTCCCGCGGAGAGCGGAAGTTCCCGCACGACATCCACCGGCCGGCGCGTCATCGCCCTGGTCTTCGCCGTCCTCCTCCTCGACGGATACGACACCACGTCCCTCGGTTTCGTCGTCCCGTCGCTCGCCGACGCATGGAGCCTTCCCCCCGCCTCCTTCACCCCTGCCCTGGTCGCCACGAACGCCGGCGTGGTTGCCGGCTACCTGCTGTGCGGCGCTCTCGCCGCGCGCATCGGGCGCCGTAAAGTGATCGTGACAGGGACGGCGATCTTCGCCGCAGGCTCCGCACTCACCGTCCTGGCCGACGACGTCCCGCAGTTGACAGCGGTGCGCGTGCTGACGTCACTGGGCCTCGGCATCGTCCTGCCCACCTCCATATCCCTCGCCGCAGACCATGCGCCCAGGCCCCGGCGAGCCATGATCACCCTCGGCGTCACCCTGGCGCTCAGCGCCGGCGCCATGGCGGGCGGACTGCTCGGCGGCCGCCTGATCGCGGGCTTCGGCTGGATCTCGGTGTTCTGGCTCGGCGCCGTCCTTCCTCTCGCCCTGCTGCCCGCCCTCCACTGGGGCCTGCCCAGCTCCGACACGGACTCCTCCACGGTGCCCTCCGGACGTCACCGCCCCCGGGCCTCGGTGGCCACCCTCTTCCGGCACGGCGCGGCCACGGCCACCGTCCTGTTGTGGGCGTTCGCGTTCCTCGCCTTCACGGCCACCTTCGCGCTCCAGGCATGGCTGCCGACCCTGCTCACCACGGGGTATGGGCTCGATCCCGCACAGGCGCCGCTGGGATCCGCCGTACTCGGCTTCGGCGGTGTCACCGGCGGCATCCTGCTCGCCGCCTGTTCGGCACGCTACGGCCTGCCCCGGTGCCTGGTGGCAGCACTGATCGCCGGTGCCCTCTTCCTCATCGGCGCGAGCCGGTTGCCGTCCGCGGGTACGGCACTCTTCCTCGCCCTGGCGGTGGCCGGCGCAGGTCTCACGGGCGGTGTCATCGGCCAAGCCGCCCTCGCGGTCACCCTGTACGAACCGGCCGCGCGCACCCAGGGGATCGCCTGGGCCGCCGCCTTCGGCCGCGCGGGCTCCGTGGTCGGCCCGGCAGCCGTCGGCGCCCTGGTCGGGGCCGGGCTCGCAGGCCAGACGGTCATCCTCCTCACCGTCGTACCCGTCGCACTGGCGGTGGCGGTCGCTGCCACCATCGCGATGAGACCGCAGCGACGCGTGACCGGCGACAAGGGGGTTGACGAACACGAACTCTGAAACGGTTGGGCTCGGGGGAGCCGGAGGCCCGGCTCAGGGCGAGGCCCAGGAACGCCCTGGGCAAGGCGGCATTCGTACGGCACGCCCTGTGCGTCGGTGACAAGCCGGCGCGGGAATCCTGAGTTCCTGTCAGCACTCCCTGAGTTCGACCTGCCCGAGTCCCTAGCGTCCGTGGCATGGACATGAGCCGCAGCAGAAGAAGGACATGGCGCAATGCCGCGCCGGCGGTGCTGTTGGCCGCGGGGACGCTCACCGCGGCAGCCCCCGGAGCCCGGGCGGACGGTGCGCGGACCGAGACTCCCGTGTCGTCGACGTCTCCGGTCGCCGGGGTGGTCGAGTCGGCGGTGCGGGTGAAGGCGCCGTTGCCGGAGTCGGCCGGCCCTCGCCCGGCCGCGTGCGACTGGCTGTCGTACCTGCGCTACCGCGCCGCCGACGGCCCGGACGCCGCGGCCGACGCGGACCGGATCCTCGTCGCACAGCCGGGCATCCTGGAGGGGGCCGGGGCGTTCGACAGCGTCGCCCGCAACACCGTGGCGGCGGCCGCCGCGCAGGGCCGGCACATCGAGTTCTGGGCCCTGGACCGGCGCTCCAACTGTCTGGAGGACCGCACCGGCATCGCCTCCGGCGACCAGCACACGGCCGTCGACTACTACTACCGGGGAGAGGAGGTCGGCGGGCGTACCTTCGACGGGTACACCGGCAACGGGCAGTTGGGGTGGATGGCGCGACTCGGTATCGAGCAGACCGTCCGGGACCAGTACGACCTGCTCGCCGCCGAACTGCCCGACCAGGGCCTGCGCAAGCGAAAGGTGCTGTGCGGCGGTCACTCGCTCGGCGGCGTCATCACCGGCTACTTCGCCACCGCCGACTTCGACGGGAACCCGGCCACCACGACCGACGCCGGACACAACCAGTGCGCGGGCTACTTCGCCCTCGACACCACCGTCTCCACCTCGCTGGCCGACCTCAGCGGCAGCATCCCGGACGACACCAACGTCCCCGATGTCGGGCTCGGTTACGGCGTCGTGCAGGCCGGCCTCGACAGCGGGACGCTGCCACGCTCGCTGTCCGCGCCGGTGCTGCTCAACCCGGAGACGATGACGCTGCTCGCCATCGCCGGCCTCGGCGCCCTGAAGGCCCCTTCAGCCGAGGCCGACCTGCCCCGCTACCTGCCCTCCAACCTCAACATCGAGGCCACCAACCGCTTCCTGTTCTCCAAGGACGCCGCCACCTTCCTCACCGGCTCACCCGGCGTGAAGGACTTCAGGCTCACCAACGCGGCGGTGCTCGGCGCGCTGCTCGACGACAACTCCGTACCGCTGGCGTTCCTGCAGAGCAGCGTCGGATTCCTCGACGGCGGGCCGGTCGCCGACAAGAACTTCCCCGCAGCCAACGGCAGTGCGCAGCAGCCCGGCCTGTACGGCACCGAGTACAAGGCGATCCCGGACCGGCCGCACGGGCCGCTGTACACGTGGCGCAATTACGACCGTGTCGGCGACGCCGACGACCCCGGGTACCGGTCGGCCGACGGCACGCCGTTCACCGCCGCCGGCAAGGAGGTCACCGACATCCAGGAGCTGGCCCGCAGTCTGGCCGAGCAGCCGTTGGACTTCACCGAGCAGTACTTCCCCACCAAGCTGGTCACCGACCTCCAACTGGCGACCTCACCGCAGGTGAAGAAGCTCGTCGTCCATCCGGACGGGCTCACCGCCAACCCGACCCTCACGATCCTGGCGGGCGACGGGCTGCTCGCCGGCCGCGTCCCGCCCGACCTGCACCCGCTGATCGCCGACGGCTACCAGCACCTCGACGTGCTGACCGCCGCGCCCGTGCAGAACAACGGCCGGGCCGAGCCCGTCTCCACCGGGCTCGCGCGGTTCGCCGACTCGCCGAACTGACTTCCCGGAGCACGTACTTGGGGCCCGGGAGGAACGTCTCCTCCCGGGCCCCGAGCGTGCGCGTGGTGCGCGGTCCCGTTCGCGCCGCTACGGCTCAGACCTTGCCCGCGGCGAACGCGGCCGCCGCGTCGGCGTTCGCCGTGTAGCCGAGGTGCGCTCCCACGTCGGTCCCGCCGTTCTCACAGATGGGGTCGCCCTTGGCGCAGAAGTCGATCGTGCGGCTCTGGTAGACGCCAGTAACGCTTTTGCCCAGGGCCCGGATGGGGTTTCCGAACAGCAGCACCGCGGCGACCTTAGGCTCGACCGCGGTCGGCAGGGTGGCCACGATGGGGCTGCCGACCACCGCGCCCTCGCTGCTGATGCCGATGGAGTTGTCGACGACGTTCGCGCCCTGCGAATAGCCGACGAGGACGAAACGCTGGTTCGGGCAGGCGGCGGCCTGCTGTTTGACGTGGTTCACCAGATCCGCGTTTCCCTGTGCGGCCGACGTGAGGGAAAGATCCGCGGGGTAGTTCACCTTGTAGCTGGAGAGGGTTTTTCCGGTGATTTTCCTCTGCAGCGCGGAATACACGGGGTCGCCGACGATGAAGCCGAGCGTGCCCGGTTCGAACGTGCCGCGGGCCGCGACGACGTCGATGTCCGTGCAGGCCGCGGCCGAGACCGTGGGCGCTGAGAGGGTGACGAGTCCGGCTCCGCCGACCAGCGAGAGCGCGGCCAAGCACATACGGATACGCATGGGATCCTCCGCGATGGGGGCGCGGGATGCGCCTGCGAGATGACTTCCCGAACGTATTCGCGGTGCTTGACGGAGCGTTATGGACAGGATTATGGAAGTGCCGCGCTTTTTTGTTGTCGAATGAGTACGGGATGAGTACGGGATGAGCGCGGGGGGAGTACAGGAGGAATGCCGGATGAGTGCCGGATGAGTGCTGGAAATCAGTCCTGCCGGGTGTGCATCGATTCCGCGCGCAGCGCCAGGATCAGTTCGAGGCGGGTGTCCGGGTCGTGCAGGGCGTCGCCGAACAGCTTCTCCAGCTGGCGCAGCCGGTAGCGGACCGTCTGCGGATGGATGTGCAGCCGGGCGGCGACGGCCGGGACGTTGCTGCCGCTGAGCAGCCAGGCCAGCAGCGTCTCGGCGAGCCGGGCGCGCTGCCCCGCCGACACCGAGTCGAGCGGGGCGAGGGCGCCGGCCCGCAACCGGCCGAGCAGAGGCTCGTCGGCGTGCAGCAGCAGCGTCGACAGATGGTCGGCGCACCGCACCACGTCCTGCCGGGGCAGGACTCCGCGCCCCATCAGCCCCAGCGCCCGGGTGGCCCAGCGCAGCGACTGCGCGGCCTCGGTGAGCGGCACCGTCGGGCCGATCGCGGCCGGGCGTCCCCGCAGGGCGAGCGTGAAACTGCGGCCGGCCCACCGCCCCGAGCCGTCGGGATCGGGCACGAGCATGCGGGGCGGCCGCGACTCCATGTCCACCAGCGCCCCCGCCGAGGCCAGCGGCCGGTCCTCCTCGCGCCGGTCGGGGGCGGCCGCGAGCGCGACGACGGCGACCTGCCGCGGCACCGTCCACCGTGCGCTGTGCGCCAGCTTCTGCACCGCTTCCAGGACCACAGGGCCCTCGCCGACCAGCAGGTCGAGCAGTCGCCGGCGGCGCCGCTCCAGCTCGTCGGAGCTGCGCAGCTGCCCCTCCGCGAACCCGGCCGCGGCCGCCTCGGCGACCTCGTGCACCGTCCGGAACGCCAGCTCGCCCAGCGCGGCCACGACCGTCGAGTCCAGCCCGAGTGTCTCCGCCGTGCGCCCCATGCACCGCCAGGCGTGCATCCCGCCCACGCGCAGGGCGGACTGCAGCACGTCCAGGCTCCGGCCCTCCTGGGCCACGCCGCGCCCCAGGGCGTAGTACGTCGCGGCGATCGCCTGGCCGTCGTCGCGCGGATCGGCGATGTGGTCCACGAACAGGGTCAGCGCCTGCACCACCCCGTCCCGCAGGTTCCTGCCGTACGGGCCGTCGGGCGGCTGCGCGTACTCGGGGACCTGGCGGCGGACCTCCGCCTCCACCTGGTCGGCGACTTCGGCGAGTTGGGCACGCAACAGCCCGGCCAGCTCGGCCGGCACCGGTGTGGCCCCGGCACCGTTCGTCAGGTCGCGCGGGGTGGGGAACGCCATCGCGGACACTCCTTTCGCCCGGAGTCGGCTCGCCCGCGCGGTGGTGCCCGTGGGGCGAGTGGGGCGTCCCTGGTTGGACGGATGCCCCCTCCGGTCCGTTCCGTGCCCCCACGGCACCGACATCACTCCGGTACGCCCAGGGCACGGGCGAGCATCGGCCACGACGCGCTGAACTCCCGTTTCCAATAAGCCCAGTTGTGGCCTCCTCCCGAGTAGAAGTGACGGTCCACCGGGATACCGAGTCGCGCCAGCGCGTCGGTGAAGCCGTGCGCCGAAGGCCACAGCGCGCTCTCCAGCGCCTCCGGCAGCGGATCGCCGCCACCCCCGAACAGACCACTGCCCTGCGAGACGTACAGGGCGGTACCGCGCAGCCCTTCGGCACGGGCGCGGGGATTGAAGGCCCGCCAGGTCGGGAGGTTCAGGACCGGATGGCCCCACAGGGAGGCGGCCGGCAGGTTCTCCCGGGCCACGATCGCGTCCACGATGGCGGGCACGCCGGGCGCGGTGGTGTCCAGGACCCCGCTGTAGGAGGCCGCCGCGGCGAACACGCCCGGATGCCGGGCCGCGTGCGCCATCGCCCCGTACCCTCCGGTCGAGACACCGGCGACGGCCCGTACACCAGAGGCCCGGTAGTCACGGGCGAGCAGCGCGGGAACCTCCTTCACCTGGAAGGTCTCGTAGTCGGAGCCGTCGCGCCAGACGCTGGGAATGCCGGTCGGCCCCGCGTCCGGGATCGCCACGATCAGATCGCGGTCCGCGGTGAAGGCCTCGATGTCAGTCTCCCGAGTCCAGGACGTGTGGTCGTCGTGGGCGCCGTGCAGCAGATACAGGACCGGATACGTCCGCCGCGGCTCCGTGTCGAAGCCCGACGGCAGGATCAGCCGCACCGGTGCGTTGCGGCCCAGGGCGGCGGAGGACACGGACAGTTCGAACGTGCGCGGTCCCAGCCGCGTCGCCGCCCGGGCGCGACCGGTGCCGGTCGTGGCGCCGAACACAACGGCCAGACCGGCGGCGGTCGCCGCCTTGGCGACGGTGCGCCGGGACACTCCGATGGTGCGGTCGGACATGGCGGCTCCTCGGGTTCCGGTTCAGGGGGCGGGGGTGCGCTCGGCGAGCGCCCGGTTCAGATGGGTGGCGATCTCGTCGACGTACGGCGGGTCGAGCAGCGCCAGATGGTGTCCGGTCACCCGTACGACCTCCAGGCCCGGGCACACCTCGTCCCAGCCCAGCGCCTCGTCGTCGCGCTCGTACGCCGGATCGCGCACCGTGTGCGGCGCCGGCTCGATGGCCCGGTAGAGCACCACCCGGCCGTCGTAGCGGCCCGGCCGGTGTGCCTCGCCGATCCTCAGATCCAGGTAGGAGGCGCGCTGGTGCTCCAACACGGCGCGCGGCACCTCGGCCGCCTCCCGCAGGGCCCGCAGCACGGCGTCGATACGGTCCCTGTCGTCGTCCATCGCGACCAGGTCGTCGTACGGCAACTCCAGCGGCACACCGTAGGTTTCGGCGACGTGCCCCGCGAACCCCTCGAAGTGGGCCCGGAGCCGGTCGGCCGACGTCAGACCGGGCCCGGGGAGGGGCCGTACGGAGTCGATGAGCACCACGAGCGGTACGTCCCGTCCGGCGGCGGCCAGCTGCCGTGCGGTCTCCTGGGCGACGAAGCCGCCGAAGGACCAACCGCCCAGCAGCACGGGCCCGTCGGGATGCGTGGCACTGATCGCCTCGGCGTAGCGGCACGCCTTGTCCGCCACCGTGTGGGCCCCGTCGATCCGGTCGAGCCCGAAGACCGGCTGCTCGGCGCCCAGGCGTTCGGTGAGCGCCCGATAGACGGTGGTCGGACCGCCGGCCGCGTGCACGAGGAACAGCGGGGGCCGGGAGCCGGTGGCGCGCAAGGGACGCGGGGACACGCCACCGGCCGACTGGGGGAGGGCCTGCTCGATACGGGTGGCCGCCTCGGCGGCGGTAGCGGCACCCAGCAGGTCGCGCAGGGGCAGTTCGATGCCGAAGTCGCGCTCCACGGCCGTACGGATACGGACCGCCATGAGGGAGTCCAGGCCGAGGTCGGCGAGCGCGGCGGTGGGGGTGATGCGGGTTGGCGGGTGGCCGGTGACGGCGGCGATGTGATGGGTCAGGCGGGCCAGGAAGGGGGAGTGGCCCGCCAGGCGCGCGTGACTGTCGGGACCGTCGACGGGCGGGGTCGCGCCGATCTGCGTTTGGCTGCCGCCAGGTTCCGCCGTGTCCGCGTCCCCACCGGCGTGCCGTTCGGCCGACGCCGGCACACTCGCCGGCCGCGAAACCGCCGGCACGCCCACCGCACCCGCCCGCGCTCTCCCGTCCGTCCACCAGTGCCGCACATGCCGCCAGCGCGGACCGGGCAGGTCGACGACCCGGCCGGGCGGCAGCGGCAGCCGCTGCCCCGCCGTGTACAGGGCGCCCAACTGCCCGGCGAACGCCGTCGATCCGTCCGCGTCACGGCGCAGCGTGGGCAGGGCGAGCGCCCCCGGCACAGTGTCGGTGACGGCGCCCGTGAGTACCGGATGGGGCGAGATCTCGACGAACGCGGTGTGTCCGTCGGCCGCCGCTGCCGCCAGGGCCCGGTCCAGGTGTACCGGCCGCCGCAGGTTGGCGGCCCAGTGGGCGGCATCGAACGCGCTCTCGCCGCGCGGGTCGTCGAGAACGGTGGAGTACACGGGCACGCGCGCCCGACGCCCCCGCACACCGGCCAGCGCATCGGTCAGCTCCGGCAGCAGCGCGTCGACCTGCGGGGAGTGCCCGGCGCCCACGACCCGCATCGCCCGGACGGCCCGGCCCTCCTTCTGCAGACGGCTCACCAGACGGTCCACCGCCGCCTCCGCTCCGGCCACGACCTTCAGCCGCGGCGAGGAGTGAACGGCGACATGCACCCCCGGGAAGTCCCCTTCCAGGTGGTCGAGTTCGGAGTCGTCCAGGTCGACGACGGCCATCGCACCGCCGCGCAGCCCGCTCAGCAGACGAGCGCGTACGGCGATGACCCGCGCCCCGTCGGCCACCTCCAGGGCACCCGCGCACACACTTGCCGCCACCTCGCCCATGGAGTGGCCGATCACGGCCGCGGGCTCGACACCGTACGAGCGCCATAGATCGGAAAGCGCCAACTGCAAGCCGAACAGAAGCCGTTGGGCGGTGTCGAGACGCTCCAGGCCGGTGCCAGATGCCAGGTGGTCGTACAGCGACAGTCCGCCCCACTCCGCGGCGAGCTGCGGATCGAGCTTCTCCACGGCCGCGGCGAACGCCGGTTCCTCGGCGAGCAGCCGGCGTCCCATGCCGGGCCACTGGGTGCCGTACCCGGAGAAGACCCACACGGTGCCGGGCCCCACCAGGTCCCGGTCGCCGGTCGTGACCCGCCCGTCCGGGCGACCGGCCGCCAACTCGCCTATTGCCTCAGCGAGTTCGTCACGCTCACGGGCCACGACCGCGGCACGTACGGGCCCGCGGCCCGTGCGCCCGGCGAGGGTGCGCGCCATGTCGGCGGGGTGCGCGGCGCGGCCCTCGGGCGTTCGGAGCCATGCGGCGAGCCGGCCCGCGGTGTCGCGGATCCGCTCGCTGTCGGCGTCGGAGAGGAGGTGCAGGCGGGCGGCGGGCTCGTCGGCCGGGGGCGAGGGCGGGCTGACGGGCCGCCATTCCTCCAGCACAGCATGCGCGTTGGTGCCGCCGAAGCCGAAGCCGGAGACTCCGGCGGTGGCGGTGCCGCTGTAGCGGGGCCACGGTTCGGGCTCGCTCACGACGCGCAGCCGGTCGTCGTGCAGGGCGCTGCCGTCCGCGCAGTGCAGGGAGGGCGGGATGAGGTCGTGGTGCAGGGCGAGCACGGTCTTCACCAGGCCGGCCACGCCCGCGGCGGACTCCAGGTGACCGAGGTTGCCCTTGACCGAGCCCACCAGCAACGGCTGATCGGGGTCGCGGCCGGGCCCGAGGACCGCACCGAGTGCGCCCGCCTCGATCGGGTCGCCCAGCGGGGTGCCGGTGCCGTGCGCCTCGACGTGGTCGACGTGCGCGGGAGTGAGCCCGGCCCGCGTGTAGGCCGTCTCCAACAGGGCCCGTTGGGCTGCCGGATTGGGGGCCATGAGACCGTTGGACCGGCCGTCGGAGTTGACGGCCGTCGTACGGATGACCGCCAGCACCCGGTCGCCGTCGCGCTCGGCGTGGGACAGTCGTTTGAGGACCACGGCCGCACAGCCCTCGCCGCGCCCGATGCCGTCGGCCGCCGCCGAGAACGGTTTGCACCGCCCGTCCGGTGCGAGGGCGCCCGCCCTCCGGAAGGCGACCGTGATGGCGGGCGAGAGTAGCAGATTGACCCCGGCGGCGATCGCTGTTTCGCTCTCACCTGCCCGCAGGCTGACACAGGCGTGGTGCACCGCGACCAGCGAGGACGAGCAGGCGGTGTCCACGGCCAGGGACGGCCCGCGTGTGTCCAGGACGTACGCCAGCCTGCCCGCGGTGACACTCAGGGCCGCGCCGGCGGGGGCCCATGGGTCGACGGCGGCCGGATCCGCGCCGGTCAACTGCCCGTACTCCGGGGCGGAGACCCCGACGAAGACGCCTGTGGCGGTGCCCGCGAGGGACGCGGCCGGGACGGCGGCGTGGTCGAGCGCCTCGTGGACGACCTCCAGCAGGATCCGCTGCTGGGGATCCATCACCGCGGCCTCGCGCGGCGTGATGCGGAAGAAGTCCGCGTCGAACCCGGCGATGTCGTCGAGGTAACCGCCGTAGGGATGCGCGTCGGCGGGCGGGAAGGCGGTGAAGTCCCGCCAGCGGTCCTCGGGTACGCGCCGGATCGCGTCCACGCCCTCGCACAGCAACCGCCAGTAGTCGCCCGGCCCGTGCACCCCGCCGGGCAGCCGGCAGCCGACGCCGATGACCGCGACTGGCTCGCCGGGCGATCCCGGCACCATGACGAGCGGCGCGGGCCCTGGCGCCGTACCGCACAGCCGCGCCACCAGCGCCTCCCCGGTCGGCGCCTCCCACAGCAGTGTCGGCGGCAGTTCGCAGCCTGTGACGCGGGACAACTCCCCGGCGAGGGCGACCGCGTCCCGCGACGACATGCCGAGGTCCGCGAGCTGCTGGTCCATCGGGACGTCTTCGGGAGCGGTGCCGTGCCAGGAAGCCACCCGCTCGGCGATCACCCGACGTAGCGTCGCCGCGTCGACGGGCCTCATCCGGCGGCCCCCGACGTGGTGCCGGTTGCGGTGTCGGCTGGTGGCGTGCCGGCCGGTTTGCCGTGCGTCGTGTCGGCTCGGCGTGTGTCGCCGTGCGCTGTCTCGCCCCGAGGTGTGCCGTCCTGCGCCGCTCCTCCCCGTAGTGCGGCGCCCACGTTCGCATCGGCCCGTGACGTGCCGCCCCCCTCCCCGTCACCCCCCTCCGTGTCGCCCCCCTGCCCGTACGCACCCTCCAGGTACCGCGCCCGGGTCAGAGCCCGCGACACCTTGCCGCTGGAGGTGCGGGCGACCGTGCCCGGCGGCACGAGCACCACGTCGGCGAGCCGCAGCCCGTGCCGCGCGGAGACGGCGCCGCGCACGGCACGCACCACGTCCCGGACATCGAGCTCGGCCAGGGACACGTCCCGTACGTGCTCGGCCACCACGACCGCCCGCTCACCCGCGGCACCGGGCACGGCGAAGGCGGCGAGCCGGTCGCGGCGTACAGCCGGATGCGCTTCCTGGGCCGTGGCCTCCAGGTCCTGCGGGTAATGGTTGCGACCGTCGACGATGACGAGGTCCTTCAGCCGCCCGGTGACGACCAACTGCCCGTCCAGCACCGCGCCCAGATCGCCGGTACGCAGCCACCGGCCACCCGGCGCGTCCGAGCCGCCGGCGAACTCCGCCCCGAAAACCAGCTCGCTCTCCTCCGCCCGACTCCAGTAACCGCGGCCGACGTTGGGCCCCTGCACCCAGATCTCCCCGACCTCCCCCTCGAACAGGACGGCACGGGTGACGGGGTCGGCGATCCGGACCCGCTGGCCCGCCGGAGTGCCGCAGCCGGCCAGCAGAACGGCCCTGGGGTCGTCGGGCCGTGCGGGCAGGGCCTTCCCGGCGGCGAGGGCGTCCCGGTCGAGAGCGAACCGGCCGAGCGGCTCGCCGGGCCGGGCGGCACTGACGAAGACGGTGGCCTCGGCGAGCCCGTACGAGGGACAGTGGGCCGTGGCGGGCAGGCCCCGGTCGGCGAAGGCGGCGTGGAAGCGGTCGGCCGTGCCCGGGCGGACCGGCTCGCTGCCGTTGATCAGCGCGGCGACACCGTCGAGGCGCAGGTCCGCCTTCTGGCTTTCGGTGACGGCGCCGACGCAGTAGTCGTACGCGAAGTTGGGCGCGGCGCTCACGGCCCGCGGATGCGCGCCGAGCAGCCGCAGCCACCGTACGGGCTCGTTGAGGAAGGCGGCCGGGTCCATCAGCACCGAAAGCACACCGCGCACCACGGGTGCGGCCACGCTGAGCACCAGCCCCATGTCGTGGTAGAGCGGCAGCCAGCCCACACAGGTCACCGGATGGGCGTCGGCGCCGTAGGCGGTCAGCGCCTGCCGGGCGTTGGCGACGACGTTCGCGTGGGTGATCTCCACGCCTGCCGGAGCACGCGTCGAACCGGACGTGTACTGGAGATAGGCGATCGCCCCCGCATCCGGGTCGACCGGCCGCCACCCCCGGGCGTCGTCGTCGGGCACCTCGTCGGCACAGACGATCCGCATCCGCCCCTCGGCACCGTCTACCGCCCGCTCACAGAAGTCCCGTACCTCCTGCCGTACGCGACTCGTGGTCACGACGGCCGCGGGGCGTGCGTCGGCCAGGACACCCGAGAGCCGGTCCGAATGCCCGGGCAGCCCGGGCGGATACAGCGGTACGGCGACCATCCCCGCCGTGAGCGCCGCCAGGAACCCGGTGACGTACTCCGTGCCCTGCGGACACAACAACGCCACGCGCGCGCCCGGTTCGGCCTGTTCGGCGAGGCGGGCGGCGAGCGCGCGCACGCGCAGGTCCAGGCGCCGCCAGGTCAGGGTGCGGTGGACGCCGCGGGAATGCGGCGCCGGGTACTCGACGAAGGTGAACGCCCGGCGGTCGGGGGTGGTTTCGGCCCAGTGACGTACGTACTGCGGCAGGGTCCGACACGAGGGCGCTAGCGGGGGGCGGCGGCTGTCCATCTGGTGTGGCTCCTGAGGTCGCGGGATCGGCCGGCGGGTACGAGGCCGGCCGGATGCGGTTCTTGCGGGGGATGTGCGCGTCTTCGCGGACGGGGTTGCGCCTTCTTCGCGGATCGTCGGGAGGCCCCGGCGGAGCGGTGGGGGAGGCCCCGTGGGGCCCCTCGGGTCTCAGAGCGGGATGTTGCCGTGCCTGCGCTGGGGCAGTGGCGCGCGTTTGCCGTGCAGGGCGTTCAGGGCGCGGCAGATGTGGTCGCGGGTGTCGCGAGGGGCGATCACGGCGTCGACGTATCCGCGTTCGGCGGCGAGGTAGGGCGTGCCGTGGGTGCGTTCGTAGGCGGCGACCAGGCGGGCGCGCAGCGCCTCGGGATCGTCGGCGGCGGCCAGCTCGCGCCGGTGCAGGACGCCCACCGCCCCCTCGGCTCCCATCACGGCGATGCGGGCGGTGGGCCAGGCGAGGTTGATGTCGGCCCCGAGGTGCTTGGAACCCATCACGGCGTACCCGCCGCCGTACGCCTTGCGCACCACGACCGTGACCTTGGGGACGGTCGCCTCGGCATAGGCGTACAGCAGCTTGGCGCCGCGGCGGATGATGCCGCCGCGCTCCTGTCGTACGCCGGACAGATAGCCCGGGACGTCGGCGAAGGTCAGCAGCGGAATGCCGAACGCGTCGCAGAACCGTACGAACCGCGCGGCCTTCTCGGAGGCGTCGATGTCGAGGACCCCGGCGGCGTGCAGCGGCTGGTTGGCGACGACGCCGACCGAGCGGCCCTCGACCCGCGCCAGGGCGCAGACGATGTTCGGTGCGAACAGCTCCTGCACCTCCAGCAGTTCACCGTCGTCGACCACCGCCCGCAGGATCTCCCGCATGTCGTAGGCCTGCCCGAGCCGGTCCGGGACGACGGAATCGAGCCTGTCCCCGGTGAAGACCTCGCCGGGCGCGTACTCCGGGGGCCGCTCCAGGTTGTTGGCCGGCAGATACGACAGCAGATCGCGTACGACGTCCATGGCGTCCTCCTCGTCGGCCGCGAGGAAGTGCGCGTTGCCGTTGACGGTGTTGCTGGTGAGGGCGCCGCCCAACTCCTCGGCGGTGGCGCGCTCGCCGGTGACCGTCTCGATGACGTCGGGGCCGGTGACGAACATGTGCGAGGCGCCGTCGACCATCACGGTGAAGTCGGTGATCGCCGGAGAGTAGGCCGCCCCGCCCGCGCACGGCCCCAGAACGACCGAGATCTGCGGAATCACGCCGGACGCCTGCACGTTGCGTCGCACCAGCTCGGCATAGAGGGCCAGCGAGGCGACGCCCTCCTGGATCCGGGCGCCGCCGCCGTCGTTGAGCCCGACGACCGGGCAGCCGGTCTTCAGGGCGAGGTCCATGAGGGCGACAGTCTTCTCGCCGAACGCCTCGCCCATGCTGCCGCCGAAGACCGCGGAGTCCTGGGCGAACACGCACACCCGGCGCCCGTCGACCGTGCCGTACCCGGTGACCACCCCGTCACCGTGGGGCCGTCGGCCGCCGTCCCCGGTGGGCCGTGCCCGCACGAACAGGCCGGTCTCGGCGAAGGATCCCTTGTCCACCAACCGCTCGATCCGCTCCCGGGCCCCGAACTCCCCGCGCCTCCTCGCCCCGCCCGGCACCAGGGCCTGTTGATGGCGGTGGGCCAGGTCGGTGATGCGTTCCGCGGTGCTCCGGGGCGCGTGGTCAACCACCTGCGCCGGACCGGATGTCGTCGCCTCTTTGGTCACAACCACCTCCGAAGTGGTTGTCGAATATGGCAGCGCGAGAGCGAATGCCTGAGCGAATCGCCTTTGGCTTTGGGGGAGTTGAGTCCTCCGGAACGGAATTTCATCCCCGTGTGACAAGGGACTGTCTCCCACCCGCCGTTCGTCGTCGGGGCCTGCGGCACGGCCCGCGGCGTTCCCGGCTACCGACGGTGCGGGTCGGCCGGGCCCGGTACGAGCCGATGACCGCGCCCACGATCACGTAGCGGGGCCGGCCGCCGGACAAGGGCGGTGTCAGCGCGGGGCCGCGTGGCTCATCCGCTGCTGTCTGCATCTCTGCGCCCCCTCCATCATCTGCGCCCCCTGTGTTCCCGCGATTGGATGATCGTGTCGACGGTAGGAATCACCCGGTGCTCAGGGGAGGGCCACCGGCAGCGGAGGGAAGGTCTTCGGCAGTGCACGCGAGACTGCGGGAGCGGTTGCGGTACTGGTTCGACGGGACGATGGACCGGGGGACGCAGGCCTTGATCGGCTGGCTGGCCCTGGCCTCCGTCGTGCTGATCGTCCTGGTGACGTCTCTGGTGGTCGCGTTCACCGACGAGGACACCGAGAAGAACGGCGGCTGGCTGGGCGTGGCCTGGATGAGCCTGCTGCGTACGCTCGACCCCGGCACGATGGGCGGGGACGCCGGAGGCCCGCTGTTCCTCGGCCTCATGCTGACCGCGACCGTCGGCGGGATCTTCATCGTCAGCGCCCTCATCAGTGTGCTGACCGCCGGCCTGGAGGCCCGCATCCACGAACTGCGGCGGGGCAAGTCCCGGCTGATCGAGCGCGGGCACACCGTGGTGCTCGGCTGGTCGGAACAAGTCTTCACGGTGATCGCGGAGTTGGTCGAGGCCAACCAGAGTGAGCGGCGTTCGTGTGTCGTGATCCTCACCGAGCGCGACAAGATCCAGATGGAGGACGAGATCCGCAGAAGGATCCCGGACACCGGACACACACGGGTGATCTGCCGCTGCGGCAGCCCCCTTCAGCGGGCGGATCTGGAACTGGTGAGCCTGGACGCGGCCAAGTCCATCATGGTGCTGCCCCCCGTCGCGGACGACGGCGACACCGATGTCATCAAGACTCTGCTGCTCCTGAACAACCGGCCGTGGAGCGGCCCGCGCCCGAACATCGTTGCAGCCGTGCGGAGGTCGCCCAATCTGGCGGCTGCCCGCCTCGCCGCCGGCGAGGACGCCCTGGTGATCGACGTCGACGACGTCGCCGTGCGCCTCATCGTGCAGTCGCACCGGCAGACCGGCCTGTCCACCGTCTTCAACGAAATGCTCAGCTTCGTCGGCAACGAGATATATCCCTACCCCGTAACCGGGCTGGCCGGCACCACGTACGGGGAGGCGCTCAACGGATTCGACCTCGGCATCCCGGTCGGTCTGCGCAGGAAGTGCGGTGAGTCACTGGTCAACCCGCCGATGAACACGGTCATCGCCCGCGATGACGAGATGCTCGTCCTGGCCGAGGACGACCTGCTCATCCGGCCGGCAGACACCCGGCCCACGATCGTCGGCTCGGCGATCACCTCCGCCCCCGGCCGGCCTCCGACACCCGACCGCACGCTCATGATCGGCTGGAACTCCCGCTCGGCAAAGATCATCAGGCTGCTGGACTGCCTGGTCGAGCCCGGATCACTGATCGACATCGCGGCGACGCAACGCCCCGAGAACGACCTCCAGGAGCACTTGGAGAACCTCACAGTGGACTACAAACCCTGCGAGCCCACCCTCCGGCCCTCGCTGGAGTCCCTGGGACTGGACGGCTACCGGAACATCATCGTTCTGACCGATGACGACATCGACCCCGAATGGGCCGATGACCGCACCTTGGTGACGCTGCTTCACCTCCGCGACATCGCCATCCGCCACGGCAGCCCGTACTCGATCGTCACCGAGATGAACAACGACGCCAACCGCGAGATCGCCCAGGTCACCAAGGCGGACGACTTCATCGTCAGCACCAAGATAATCAGCCTTCTGCTGACGCAACTCGTCGAGGACCGTCACCTCTACGCCGTGTTCACCGATCTCTTCGATCCGGCGGGATCGGAGATCTACCTCAAGCCGGCCACCAATTACGTCCTTCCGGAAACACCGGCGAACTTCGCCACGGTCATCGAGGCGGCCCGGCAACAGGGAGAGACAGCCATCGGCTACCGGATCGCGCGGCACAGCGACGAACCTCCGACCTACGGCATCTTCCTCAATCCCCCCAAGACCGCGCCGCTGACCCTGGGCGAGGACGATGCCGTCGTGGTACTCGCCGAGGACGGCCGCCCGGCCGTCAACATGCCCGCGGCCAGAGACGGACACGGCACGGGTGGCGCGGCGGCGGCACCGCCGTTCAGTTCCGGCCGCGGGCCGTCCGCACCGGGTCCTTCTTGAACGCCGAGATCCGAAGTTCGCCCGGTAGGGCGTAGCCGACTCGACGGCCGGGCGCTCCGGTGCTCGGTGGCCCTGTTCAGCCGAGGACTGCGGTGGCTTCGATCTCGACCAGATGCTCGGGGAGGTCCAGCGCCGCGACGCCGATCAGCGTGGCCGGCGGCACCGGAGTGACCCCCAGCTTCGCGGCCGCCCGGGAGACTCCCTCCAGGAGCGCAGGCATCTTGTCGGCGGTCCAGTCGACGACGTAGAAGGTCAGTTTCGCCACGTCGTCGAAGGAACCGCCGGCCCCGGCCAGCGCGGTGGCGATGTTGAGGTAGCACTGCTCGACCTGCGCGGCGAGGTCGCCCTCGCCGACCGTGACGCCTTCCGCGTCCCAGGCGACCTGCCCGGCGATGAAGACCAGTTTCGAACCGGAGGCGATCGCCACCTGCCGGTAAACATCGATTGTCGGCAGTCCGTCGGGGTTCTTCAGGGTGATGGCCATGCTGTCCGCCTCCTCGTCCGGGCTCCGGTGAGCCCGTGCTCGTCGAACCAGACCCTTGTGGTCTCTTGTGGTTACTAAGGAACCGTAGGAGAGTGTGCGTTGACATGGAAGAACGCACTTTCCAGTGACTGGGGAACCTGATGGTGACCAAGCAGTTCAGCGGCTCGGACGAGGATGCAAACCTGCGGCGTGCCGACTCCCTGGCGCGGGAGATCTTCTCCGACGTCGCCAACAAGTGGGCGCTGTTGATCATCGAGGCCCTGGGGGAGGGCACCCTGCGCTTCAGCGAGCTGCGCGGCCGGGTCGAGGGCATCAGCCACAAGATGCTCACCCAGAACCTGCGCATGTTGGAGCGCAACGGCCTGGTCGAGCGGACCGTCCACCCCACGGTCCCGCCCCGCGTCGAGTACACCCTCACCGAAGCGGGCCACGGACTGCGGGCGACGGTCGACGGGATGTGCGAGTGGACCTACCGCTACTTCCGGCACATCGAGTCCGCCCGGCAGCGCTTCGAGGGCTGACGGCCGGCGAACACGGAGCTGGGCGCCCCGGCGTCATCGCCGTCACCGTCGTGCCGCCAGCCCAGACCGCTGTTGACGTTCACACGCACGTCTTCCTACCGCTGCTGGAAGCAAGCAAGCCCCGGTCGTCGCCAACGTAGGCAGCGGTCGGGGCTCTCTGCGGCAATCTCCGGCCCCAGCCGGGCGGAGATCCACGTAACGCCAGGCCAGTTCGTACTCGGCGTCGGAGTGGTGCAGTGTCCGTGCGAGCGCCCGCAGGACGGCACCGTTGGGACGTGCGAGGCCCGGCGTTCGTCCTCGCTCGTCCGGAAGAATCTTGCCCACGGATATGGACGACGCGTTCATTAAGTGTTTATATGAACGTGCCGTTCATTTGCAGGGTCGGAAGGAGAACACCATGAGTACCCCCACCACCAACCGCGTCGCACTGGTCACCGGCGGCTCGGGCGGCATCGGCCGTGTCGTGGCCGAGCGGCTTGCCCAGGACGGTTTCGCGGTCGCCGTGCAGTACGCGGGAAACAAGGCCAGGGCCGAGGAAACCGTCGACGCGATCAACGCGGCCGGCGGCAGGGCCTTCGCCGTGGGAGGCGATGTGGCCGACGAGACCGCGATGAGCGCGGCGTTCGACGCGGTCGAGTCGGCCTTCGGTGGCGTCGACGTCGTCGTGAACACCGCCGGCATCATGATCCTGGCGCCGATCGCCACGTTCGACCTCGCCGACCTGGACCGGATGCACCGCACGAACATCCGCGGCACGTTCGTCGTGTCCCAGCAGGCGGCGCGCCGCGTCCGCCCGGGTGGCGCGATCGTCAACTTCTCGACCTCGGTGGTCCGCACCCAGCTGCCGACCTACGGCGCCTACGTCGCCAGCAAGGCCGCGGTCGAGGGCCTCACCCTCACCCTGGCCCGTGAGCTGCGCGGCCGGGACATCACCGTCAACGCCGTCGCGCCCGGCCCCACCGCCACACCGCTGTTCCTGGACGGCAAGGACGATGCCACCATCGCCAACTTCGCCAAGGCGACCCCGCTCGAGCGGCTGGGCCGGCCCGAGGACATCGCCGAGGTCGTCTCATTCCTCGCGGGCCCCGCACGCTGGGTCAACGGACAGATCCTCTACGCCAACGGCGGCCTCGCCTGACCCCTGCCGCACCCGGAGATCCCGCGCCCGGAGCTCCCACCTCTGCCGCACCCGGAGATCCCGCACCTGGACCTCCCACCCCTGGCTCTCACTGCTGAAAGGAACCACGTCCATGTCCACCACCGGCACCGTCGTCGTCATCACCGGCGCCTCCAGCGGTTTCGGGGCCCTCACGGCCCGCGCGCTGGCCGACGCCGGCCACACGGTCTACGCCGGCATGCGCCAGACCACCGGCCGCAACGCGCCCCAGGTCCGGGCCGCCGCCGACTACGCCGGCGAGCACGACGTCGAACTGCGCTCCATCGAGCTCGACGTGAATTCCCAGGACTCGGTCGACACCGCCATCGCACGGATCGAGGCCGAGCACGGCCATATCGACGTGCTGATCCACAACGCCGGGCACATGGTGACCGGTCCGGCCGAGGCGTTCACCCCCGACCAGCTCGCCGAGCTCTACGACGTGAACGTGCTGTCCACCCAGCGCGTCAACCGCGCCGCGCTGCCGGGCATGCGGCGACGTGGACAAGGACTGGTGGTCTGGGTGTCCAGTACCAGTGTCAAGGGCGGCACCCCGCCGTACCTCGCCCCCTACTTCGCCGCCAAGGCCGGCATGGACTCCCTCGCGGTGTCCTACGCCGCAGAACTCGCCCGCTGGGGCGTGGAAACCTCGATCATCGTCCCCGGCTCGTTCACCAGCGGCACCAACCACTTCGCCCACTCCGGCCGCCCCGACGACACCGCCGTAGAGGCCGAGTACGAGACCAGATACGCCGGCCTGATGGACCAGGTGGCGACCAAACTCGCCGCTCTCGCCCCCGAGGGCGCGACCGCGTCGCTGGTCTCCGACGAGATCGCCCGTATCGTCGCCCTGCCCGCCGGGCAGCGCCCCTACCGCGTTCACATCGACCCCGCCGACGACGGATCCGAGGAGGTCTCCGAGATTGCGGACGGCATCCGCCGTGAATTCCTCACCCGCATCGACCTCGCCGACCTGCTCACCGTCCAGCGCTGAAACCCTGGGCCCGGGTCGGGGAGGGACGCCAGCCCTCCCGTCCCGGCTCCCTTCACCACCGAGGCAGTCACCATGACCAGCATCGAAACGCCGGCCGCCATCAGGACGTTCATCGACGCGACCAACCGCGGCGACGCCGAGGCCTTCGCCGCCGCGTTCACCCACGACGCCCACCTCGACGACTGGGGCCGCGAGTACCACGGCCGCGACGGCGTGCGCGCCTGGGACCGCACCGACAACATCGGCGTCCAGGCGCACTTCGAACTGCACGCGATCGAGCCCGGCTCATCCCCGGACACCTGTGTCGCGACCCTGACCGTGACCGGCAACGGCCACAACGGCACCGGCCCGATGACATTCCATCTGCGCGACGGGCTGATCGCGAGCCTGCGGATCACCCCGTGACACCGGCCGCGACGCCGCCCACCGACTCGACCGCGGGCGGCGCCCGCCTGGAAACTGACACGATCCCCGCAACCGAGCAGGAGCACACGTGGTGAACAAGGTGAACGGCCCCGCCGCCAAGGAAGGCAACGGCCGCGGACGAGGGCGTAGGCCGGCGGACGAGGTCCGAGCAGACGTCCTGCGCACCGTCGGCGACCTGCTGCTCACCGAAGGCATCGCCGACCTCACCTTCGAACGCGTCGCCAGGGCATCGGGCGTCAGCAAGACCACCCTCTACAAATGGTGGCCCTCCAAAGGTGCGCTCGCCCTGGACGGCTACTTCCACGCCGTCGAGGAAACGCTCGCCTTCCCCGACACCGGAGACATCCGCGCCGACCTGCTCACCCAACTCCGCGCCTTCGCCCACGTCATGACCAAGACCCCAGGCGGGCGTGTCCTGGCCGAGCTGATCGGCGAGTCACAGACCGACGAGGACCTGGCCACCGCCTACCGCAAGATGTACTCCTCGCACCGACGCCGGCTGGCGGCGGAGCGCCTCCACCGGGCTCAGGAGCTCGGCCAGATCCGCACCGGCATCGACGTACAAGTCCTCGTCGACCAGCTCTGGGGCGCCGTTTACCATCGACTGCTCATCCCCGACGAACCGGTCACCGACGATTTCATCGTCGCACTCGTCAGCAACCTCCTCGACGGAGTCCGCCCGACGTAGAAGCCTGAGCAGATCGCGTCCCATCACCGGCGCTTCAGCGGACTCAGCGTGCGAACGGCCCGCCCAGTCGCGAATACGACAGCTTCAGCGACGTCACGGAGTAGGCCTTCGAGCCCGTCGTCGTGATGCCCGAGCCGGAGCCCTTCAGCAGGTGGACGAGGCCCCAGCGGTCCTCGTGGCCCAGCTGTTCGTTGGTGTCGATCATGAGGTCTGCGCGGCCGTCGCGGGTGTAGTCGGTGAGCTTGAGGGAGGCGCCGAACTGGTCGTCGGTCTCCGGGGTGCCGGTGATGCCGGAGGCGTCCTGGGAGTAGGACTTGGCACCGGTACCGGACAGGCCGCCCGCGCGGCCGAGGAGGACAGTGACCGTGCCGGCGTTGCGCTTGGTGTTCCGACCAGTTCGAGCATCGGCACGTGGCTGTCGGGGAGGGCGTCGGCGATGATGCGGCGGTGGGTGACTTTGATGAGTTGATCGGCCGTGTTGCGGCCGCAGCTACAGGAAGTGAGTTGTTGCGGCCTCCGGTGACTGCAGCTGAGGTGACCAATGCCGAGCGGATGCTGGGCTTCAGGCTGCATCCCCTGCTCGCTGCCCTCTATCTGAGGGTGGGCAATGGGGGCTTTGGGCCTGATGACTCCGTGCTGCCTCTCTGCGGCGAGCCGGATTCGGATTTCGAGTCGTCGCTCGTGCGGGAGTACCTGGGCAGGATTCCGTCGGAAGGTACGACGACCTGGTGGTCCTGGCCCACGGGGGTCGTGCCGGTGCTGGACTGGGGCTGCGCGATGTTCGCGTGCGTGGACTGCCGCACGGAAGCGGGAACAGTTCTGCTCTTCGAACCCAACGCCATCAGAGGTCAGGACGTTTCCACGGCGTGGTTCGTCGAGGCAGCCAGTCTCACCGAGTGGCTGGAGACCTGGCTGGATGGGCGCGGCCGGTACGAAGAGGATGCCGTGGGCGGCCGCTTCGGCATGGGTGCATGGACAGACGCCTCCGCCCGGCTGTGGCCGGGAACGGGAACCTCATGACCGAGATCCACGGGGTGATCTTGTGACCTCGGCGCCGGGATGCTCGCGCAGCCAGGCGCCGAAGGCTTCGGCGTCCCGATCCGGCAGCGCGTCCACCCCCTGTGCGCCACGACGTGGACGAGAAGGGTTCCGTACCGTCGGCCCTTGCGGCGCGAAGGAGATCCCCGGGAGGAACGTTCCCGTAGCCGGCCTCTGACCTGCGGATTCACGCGATCGTGATCAGAATGCCGTAAGCGGTCACCTGCGCCCGTTGCATCCGGCCACCCCGCGCTGAAACCTGCACTGGTCAGGGGAGGTGCAAAGCGTCACGGGGGTGTATCCAGGTTTCATGGGCGCTCGAGGACTGCGCGGCAGTCATCGCCGATCACGGGAGCCGCATCTGGCTTTGCTGGCGGTACCGTTCGGGCTGATCGTCATCGTCGCGGTGGGCGACATCCTTGCTCCCGCCGAAGTGCACCTCGGCCCTTTCCTGGCCGCCGCTCCCGCCATCACCGCATCGTTCGCGGGCCCCTGGACCACCGGGTGCGTCGGAGCGGTCGCGGTGCTGGCCCAGGCCGTTGTGGCGATCGTGCGCACCAGCCTCGTCGACCTCAACCACAGCTTCCAGCTCACCGCGCTTGTTCTGATCTCGGTGTTCGTCACGCTGTTCGCCCACCGGCGCGAGCGACACGAGAGAGAACTGATGCAGTTGCGCTCTGTGGCGGAGGCTGCACAGCAGGTCGTCATACGACCGCTGCCGCACCGGATCGGCCCGCTGCGCATCGCCTCGGTCTACCTGGCCGCCGAGGCCGAGGCGCAGATCGGCGGTGACCTGTTCGCCGCGGCGCGTGCCAAGCAGGGGACCCGGTTCATCGTCGGTGACGTCCGGGGGAAGGGCCTGGAGGCGATCGGTGACGCCGCCCTCCTTCTCGGCGCCTTCCGCTCCGCCGCCCACCGGCAGGCCGACCTTGCCGCGCTGGTGGCCTATCTGGAAGGAACGGTCTCCTCGGACCTGGACGACCCGGCAGCGGCCCTGTCGGAACCCGGATCCCACAGCGAAGCCTTCATCACCGCCGCCGTCCTCGACATCCCGGACGACACACCGGTCCTGCACCTGATCAACTGCGGACACCCACCGCCTCTGCTGCTGCACAACGGACAGGTCATCTCGCTCGAGGTGAGCGATCCGGCCCCGCCCCTGGGCCTCACCGACTTCAGCGCCTCCCCCTTCGCCGCGAAGACCTTCCCGTTCGAGCCCGGCGACACTCTCTTGCTGTACACCGACGGCGTCATCGAGGCCCGCGACGGCTCGGGGGCCTTTTATCCGCTGCCCGAGCGTATGGGCGCCGTTCCCGAAGGCGAGCCTCAGGGACTCCTGCGTCATCTGCAGGAAGACCTCCTCGCCCATACGCCTGGAGGGCATCTGGGCGACGACGCTGCCATGGTGGCGATCGAACGCGATAGTCGCCGCTAGGGAAGGTCTCTGAGTTCGGTCCGTGAGATCGTCGTGCTCGTGATCGAGTTCTGGGTGATCGATAGCGACAGCCCTGTCCCTGTGTCGTCCGAGGTGGTGCTGGAGGCTCTTCGGTCTAGGATCGAGGGCGGGCAGCTTGAGACGTGGCTGACCAGTTCCTCCGGACGGTCGCTGGCCTTCGTGACGAATACCGAGCGGGCGATGGTGATGCTGCTCGAAGAAGAGGGCGATCCCGGTGAGCATGCCGTGGACCCGGGGGCTGAGGGATCGAGCGGCGGGTTCGTCCTCTCCAACGGGCAGGACGACGAGTATCCGAATGAGGACACCGTTCCCATCGGTGAGGCATTCGGGCTCGTGGAGCACATCGTTGGCACGGGCTCTTGGCCTGCGGATGCGCGTTGGGTGGTCGTTCGCTGACAGCGGCCCCCGTTTCGTGGCTGGCCAGCAACCGGCATGCGCCTGGTCAGGCCCGCTCGCCGGGGAGTGACTCCAGAGGGGCCTGCCGCGCTGGACGTTGGACTGTCCTCCTCGTTCCTTATTAAGCCGACGGCGAGCCCGCAGGCCGACCCGGTGGGCGTGGGATCAGCGGCCCTTGTGGCGCATCTCCCGGGGGCTCACCCCGAAGCGTCGGCGGAAGGCCGTGCTCAGGGCGCTGCCCGAGGAGAAGCCGGAGGCGTACGCCAGATCCGTGATCGTCATGTGCTCGCAGTCGGCGCACAGGAGACGCTCGCGGACCAGACGCAGGCGCTCCTCGCGGATCAGGTCGCGGGGCGTGGTGCCCGCGTGCTGGAGTGCGAGCTGTACCTGGCGCAGGGACCAGCCGAGGGCGCGGGCCATGGAGTTGCCGGAGAGGTCGGGATCGGCCGCGTGATCGCGCACGTAGCGGCGGACCACCGCCTCGACCTCGGTCAGATGCCCCGGTGCGTCGGGACGGTCGTCGCCGCAGGCGAGCATGCAGAGCAGTTCGACGACGCGATCGCAGACGGCGTCGAACTGCCGGGTGTCGAGGTGGTCGCGCTCCTCGTTCAGACTGCGCACCACGGAGTGCAGCACGCGGCCCAGCCCCTTGGTCAGATCGAGCCCGGTGGCCAGCGGCGCCTTCCGGTTCAGCGGGCCGTCGATCTCCTGCGCCGGGATCGACATGATGACCCCGCGCAGGGACGCGTCGTGAAGTATCTCGAAGGGCGCACCGAGTGTGATCAAGCTGCCCGTGCCCGGCGTCAGCCGCACCTCCTGGTCGTCCTGCCGCAGCTGCAGTTCGCCGGAGAGCGGGAAGAGCAGCCGGTAGTCGGGGTCCGGCATCTGGCGGATCAGGCCCGGCGTACGGGCGTACTCGATCTGGTCGCTGTCCCACGTGACGACCTGGTACGTGTCACTGCGCTGCCGGACCATCTCGCCGCGGAAGACCTCGGCACGGGCATACCTGTAGTCCATCCGGGTCTGGTACGCCGCGACGCGCTCACTCCACAGATCGGTCTGCTCGCGCGCTTCGACCTCGGCGGTCCTCGTCGTCTCCACGACATAGCTTCCCGTGGGCAACGTATCCCCTTCACTGCGACGTGTCCCGACGGCCGTGAGAGCAGCCCGGAACTCCCTTGTGCCCGCGGGCTGCCACTCGGCGCAGACTAGGGACCAGCAATCGGTTTCCGGAACTCGTCCCGGCCGCATTGGCCTACGCCAGGGGCAAGATCGTCGCGATCGGCCGGTCCCACGCACGCGCCTGCGTCCCACGACAACTTCTCTGCGCGCACGGACAAGTGGGCAAGCGGAGGCGGCACTACCGTCGTGCGCTCGTCGACCCGCCACCTGCTGTGAGGACTTGATGACGGAACGGATACCGGAGGCGGTGTTCTGGTGCCTGGCCGTGGCTCTGTTCGCCGTAGCCGTGCTGCTGCTGCGCGAACGCGGCATCAGCGCACGGCAGCGCAGACGGAACGCCGAGCTGAGGGACGGTCTGCGGGCGCGGGACGAGGAACTCCGGCACCTCGTCTCGGCCCGGCTGCCGGCCCTGGAGGACGCGCCCCGCGAGCAGGTCCCGGCCGTCGGTCTGCTCGACGACCGGCTCGCCGACACGGAGTTCGCGAAATGCCTCGACGCGGTCCTGGAGCGGTTCGCCGGCGCGGCCGAGTACGCCCGGTCGCGTGCCGACCAGTCGGCGAAGGCCGCCCTGAAGGCGTCGATGCGCTCCATCCAGGCCCTGGCCAACGAACAGCAGGTGTCCATCTCCGAGATGCAGGACCGGCACGACAACCCCGGCGTGCTGCGCGACCTGCTCGAAATCGACCACACCAACGCCCAGTTCGGCCGCCGCGCCCAGGCCATCGCCGTGCTGTGCGGCTCGTGGCCCGGCCGCCAGCGCGCCACCTCCGCGCTCGTCGAGGTCGTACGCGGCGCCACCTCCCGCATCCGCGACTACCGGCGCATCCGTATCAACGGCGAGGTCGACATCGCCGTGCGGAGCCGGGCGGTCGAACCGGTGGTGCTCGCGGTCGCCGAACTCCTAGACAACGCGGCACGTCACTCGCAACCGGGCACGACCGTCGAGGTCACCGTCCAGACGGTGCACAACGGCGCCTGCGTGGTGATCGACGACGCCGGAGTCGGCATGGACGGCCGGGCGGCCGAGCACGCCGCCGAACTGCTCGCCGGCGCAGACGCGGTCGACATCACCCGGCTCGGCGACCCGCCCCGCTTCGGCTTCGCCGTCATCGGGGCGCTCACCAATCGCTACGGGTTCAGCGTCTCCGTGGACACGCTCTCTCCGTACGGCGGTGTACGCGCCGTGGTGTTCCTGCCGAGCGCCCTGCTCACGCACCTGGACGCTGTCCAGGCGCCCGCGCCGTCCGCCGAACAGCCCGCACCCACCAACGCCGCGGTCCCAGCGCCCACGTCCGCCGCAGCGCCCGCGCACTCACCTGCGCACGTGGCCTCGTCCGGCACAACGCTCACCGCCGATCCGGTTGCCCCCGCACCCATCCCCGATCTCGATCCCGAACCCGAACCCGCTCCCGGACCCGCGGAGGCGACCACGCCAGGGGGCCTCCCCAGGCGCCGTCGCCGCTCCGCACGGCGACCGGCCGCGGAGCAGCCCGCACCGGCCGACGATGTCGGCGGCCGCTCGGCCGAGGAGAACGCCCGGCGCATGGGCGCCTTCGCACGCGGCACCCGCTCCGGCAGGGCCGCCCAGCACCCGCTCCACGACGACGAAGGGAACAGCCACGAATGACCGGGCCCACCAACAACACGTTGGGCTGGATGCTGGACGAGGTGCTGAAGGTCCCGCAGGCGCGGCACGCGATCCTGCTCTCCGCCGACGGCATGCTCCGCGCCTTCTCCAAGGACATCGACCGGGACGACGCCGAACGGCTGGCCGCGGGCCTGTCCGGCGTCCAGTCGATCAGCCGCAGCACGGCCGAGTTCTGCGGCACCCCGCACACCCCGTGGCGGCAGACCCTGATCGAGTTCGCGGACGGCTACGTCTTCCTGGTCGCCGCCGGCGAGGGCGCCTACCTCGCGGTCTCCACCGGCGCGGACGTCGACATGGAGGCGGTCACCTACCGTATGCACAAACTCGTCGACCGGCTCGGCAAGGAGCTGACCAGCCCCGCCCGGCAGGACACCGGCAGCCCGGCATGACCCCGCGGCGCCGCCCAGGAGACAGGCTGGTGCGGTCGTACGTCGTCACGGACGGCCGCGCCCACCCCACCCGCAACACCCTGGACCTGGTCACCCTGCTGATCGCGACCGGCGATCTGCCGCTGACCGGTCTCAACCCGGAAAAGCGCAGGCTCATGGAGCTGTGCCGGCCCGGGGCCCTGTCCGTCGCCGAGGTGGCCGGCCATCTGTCGCTGCCGGTGGGCGTGGCCAAAGTGCTGATCGCCGACCTCATGGACAGCGGCCACATCGTCACCCGCGCGCCGATTCCCGCCGCCCGGCCGACCGACGCCCGAATCCTCCAGGAGGTGCTCGATGGACTCCGCGCCCGCCTCTGACGGCGTCTACCTGCGGCCCAGTGTGCAGACGGCGGTCAAGCTGCTGATCGTGGGCCACTTCGCGGTCGGCAAGACCACGTTCGTCGGCACGCTCTCCGAGATCCGGCCCCTGCGCACCGAGGAGGTCATGACCGAGGCCGGCGCCCTCGTCGACGACCTGGCGGGCACGCGGGACAAGACGACCACCACGGTCGCCCTCGACTTCGGCCGGCTCACCCTCAACGACCGCCTGGTGCTCTACCTCTTCGGCACCCCGGGCCAGCAGCGCTTCACCCGGCTGTGGCAGGACATGACGCAGGGCGCGCTCGGCGCGCTCGTCCTCGCCGACACCCGCCGCCTCAGCCAGTCGTTCGAGGTCATGGGCCTGCTGGAGGAGCACGGACTGCCGTACGCGGTCGCCCTCAACCAGTTCCACGACGCTCCCGCGTACGAACTCGACGAGGTGCGCGAGGCCCTCGACCTGCTGCCCGAAACCCCCCTCGTGCGCTGCGACGCCCGCGACCGGGTCTCGTCCACGCGGGCCCTCATCCATCTCGCCGAGTACCTCCTGACCCTCTCCCACGCTCGGCCCCGCCCGAGCGGGGAGACCCCCGACGGCCACCTGGAGCACGCGTGACCTCCGCATCCCCCGTACCGTCTTCCCCGCCGCCGGGCTGCCCCGCGCACGAGTCCTTGTACGGGCCCGACTTCGCCGCCGATCCGGCCGCCGTGTACCGGCGGTTGCGTGACGTCGGCCCGATCGCGCCCGTCGAGCTGGCGCCCGGCGTGCGCGCCTCGCTCGTCGTCGGATACGACGCCGCCCTGCACGTGCTGCGCAGCACCGAGACGTTCTCCAAGGACCCCCGCCGCTGGAAAGACCTCGCCGACGGCACCGTCCCCCTGGACAGCCCGGTCGTGCCGATGATGATGTACCGGCCGAACGCGCTGTGGTCCGACGGCGCGGAACACCGCAGACTGCGCGGCGCGATCACCGACAGCCTGGCCCGGGTCGATCCCGCCACCCTGCGCGGCTACGTCGAGGCGAGCGCGGACACGCTCATCGACCGCATCGCCCCGGCCGGGCAGGCCGATCTGCTCGGCGAATACGCCCAGGTGCTTCCCCTGCTGGTCTTCAACCGCCTGTTCGGCTGCCCGGACGACTACGGTGAGCGGCTGGTGCGCGGGATGTCCGGGATCTTCGACGGAGTGGACGCCGAGAAGGCGAACGAACTCCTCGCGACGACGCTGCTCGACCTCGTCACGCTGAAGCGCCGGCGACCCGGGCCGGATGTGACGTCCTGGCTCATGGACCACGCCGCAGGGCTCACCGACGAGGAGATGGTGCACACCCTCGTCCTGCTGATGGGCGCGGGCACCGAGCCGCAGCAGAACCTGATCGCCAACAGCCTGCGACTGCTGCTGTCCGACGACCGGTTCGCGGGCAGCCTCTCGGGCGGCAGCCTGCCGGTGGAGGACGCCCTCGACGAGGTGCTGTGGACCGACCCGCCCATGGCCAACTACGCCGTGCACTACCCGGTCCACGACGTCGTCTACGAAGGGCTGGTGCTGCGCGCGGGGCATCCGCTGGTGGTCAGTCTCGCCGCGGCGAACACCGACCCGTCGCTGACGGTGGATCAGCGTGCGGGAAACCGCGCCCACTTGGCGTGGAGCGCGGGCCCGCACAACTGCCCGGCGCAGAGTCCGGCCCGGCTGATCGCGGCGGTGGCCGTGGAGAAGCTGCTCGACCGGCTTCCCGACGTCGAACTCGCCGTACCGGCCGGGGAATTGGCCTGGCGGCCGGGCCCCTTCCACCGTGCGCTGGCCGCACTGCCCGTGACGTTCCCGGCGGCCACCGTCACTCCGTCGGCCGCCGGTGACGAGCCGCCGACGGAGCGCACCCCGCCGACGCCGCCCCCACCCGCGGTGTCCGAGGCCGGCCCCGAGCGGCGCGGATGGGCCGCTCGGCTGCTGGCGTGGTGGCGCGGCGAGTGATCAGGACAGGCGCACCGGAAGGGAGCGGTGGCCGTTTGAGATGAAGGAGTCGACCGGCTCCGACTCGTCCTGGGACACCGCGAGTCGGAGGCCGGGGAAGCGGTCGAAGAGTGCCCGCAGCGCGATGCGGGCCTCGAGCCGCCCCAGCGGGGCGCCCAGGCAGAAGTGCACGCCGTGGCCGAAGGCCAGGTGCTCCTTGTCGACGCGGGTGACGTCGAAGCGGTCGGCGTCCTCGCCGTACTTCCCGGGGTGACGCCCGGCGGCCGCGTACGCGGCGAGGATGGCCTCGCCCTTGCCGATCACCATCCCGTCCGGGCCGCCGAACTCGCTCATCACGAGGTCCTCGACGGCGTACCGCAGCGGCAGGCTGGCGACGGGTGCCTCCACGCGCAGCGCCTCCTCGACCACGTCGTCCCAGGAGACGCGGCCGGAGCGGACGTGGGCGAGCTGGTCCGGATGCGTGAGCAGGAGGTGGCTGGCGTTGTCGATCAGGTTGACCGTGGTCTCGTGGCCGGCGCTGACCATCAGCACCAGGGTGTCGAGCAGCTCCTGCTCGCTCAGCCCGGAGTCGCCGTCGTCGCGCGCCGCGATGAGCGCCGAGGCCAGGTCGTCGCCCGGCGACCGTCGCTTGAGTGCCACGAGTTCGCCCAGCGCCGCGTAGAACCGTGCGTAGATGTCGGTGACTTCCTCCGGGGTGGCGGAGGTGTGGAAGACGCCGTCCACGACGGCCCGTAGCTCCGCCCCCTGCTCCTCGGGCAGGCCGAAGAGTTCGCTGATCACCTGAATCGGCAGCGGATAGCAGAACTCCTCGCGCAGATCGACGACTTGGCCGTGCCGTCCGGCCTGCTCCATACGGTCCAACAGCGCCGCGGCGATCTCCTCGATACGCGGCCGGAGCGCCGCGGTGCGGCGTGCGGTGAAAGCCTTGGAGACGAGAGCACGCAGCCGTTTGTGCTCGCCTCCGTAGGCGGTGAACATGTTCTGCACCGCGACCCAGGTGAACAGCGGCCATTCCGGGGCGATCTCGCCGTTGATCCACCGAGTCCAGTGCCGGCGCGGGTCCTTGGACACGCGTGGGTCGGTGAGCAGGCGCTTGAGGAGGTCGGGACTGCTGACGGCCCAGGCCTGGACGCCGTCGGGCAGTTCGACGAGGGTCACCGGTCCACGCTCGCGGATGCGGGCGGCCTCGCCGTGGATGTCGCGGCCGGTCGGGTCGATCACTAAGGGGCGGGGGTGTCCCATGGAAGTCTCCCTGGAGCTCGCACATCGATACGACCGGTAAAGCTACTTGGACGTAGCGTGTCCGGGCGAGAGCGGTGGGCGCACGCTGCGCACGGGGACAACTTCTTTGCGCCCGGGGGCAATTCGGCGGTGCGCTTGCGCCCTACGGTCGGGGTGTCGGATCGGAGAGCCGGTGAGTGGGATGACAGTCCGCAGGTCCCCGTGGTGGATGCAACCGGGAAGTGTCGAGGTGCGGATCGTGCCCGCGGGTGGGTGGTGGGACGCCGTACGCGTGCCGATCGCCCTCGGAGCCGACGCACTCCGGCACCTCGGCGACGAGACGGGAGCAGTGATCAGGGACGGCTTCAGCGGGCGCCTGTACTGGCTGGTTCCTCCCGGCTCCGCAGCCGACTGGGACCTCCCGCAGGTGCGCGTCCTCGGCCGGGGCTCCCACGTGGCGATCCCCCCGTTACACCGCGTCATGAGCCCCGGTCTGTGCTGGCAGATCCCTCCGACGCGGGACCGCGAGTGGACGAACACGCCCCGCCTGCACTCCGCCCTCCGCACGGCCCTCCTCGCCGAGAAGTCCCCCACCCTCCGAACACCCGCCCCGGCCGATCCTGAGCCCGGTCGGGGTGGGGCCCCCGGGTGACACCGCCGGGTGGTGCGGGGGCTGTCGTACGACAGCAGCGTCAACGGCAGTTCGGCGAGCCAGGACCGTGCGCATGCCGTGGCCGCGGGCGTCCCCACCCGCATGGCCGGCATCGCCCGGCAGGCCGGGGTGGACCGCACGTTCCTCTACCGCCACCGCGTCCTGCTCGCCCTGCTCCGTTCCGCTGAACTCGAGCCCGCCGCGCAGGATCCCGCGGGCGCCACGCCCGTCAGCCGGGCCTCACCCCAGGCACCGACGCGCAGGCACGCCCCCCCGGCCCGTCGCCCGCCTCCGGCAGTTGGAGAAGCGTCTGTCCAAGGCACTGGGGGAGTGGGTATGGCTCGAGTCGGGCCTCGTTGCCCTGCCGATGTCGAGGAATTCCAGCGGACGATCACGCGACTGGAACAGCAGACCGTTGACCTGACGGCGTCCCTGGAGGAGCGGGATGCCGAACTGGAGGCTGCCCGGGAAGCCAACCGGAAGTTGACCAGGGCCTTGAACCCGCGCGAGTGGCCGGGCCCTCAGCCGGGTGCCACTTCCGAGATCAGCGCCCGGACGCGGGTCTCGATCGCGTCGCGGATGGGGCGTACGGCCTCAACACCCTGCCCGGCCGGGTCGTCGAGATGCCAGTCGAGGTACCGCTTGCCGCGGAAGACGGGGCAGGTGTCGCCGCACCCCATGGTGATCACGACGTCGGATGCCTGGACGGCCTCCACCGTGAGGATCTTCGGGGTCTCGGCGGAAATGTCGATGCCGACCTCGCTCATCGCTTCGACCACGGCCGGGTTGACGGTGTCCGCGGGAGCCGAGCCGGCGGAGCGGACCTCAATGCGGTCGCCCGCGAAGTGCGTGAGGAAGGCGGCGGCCATCTGGGAGCGGCCGGCGTTGTGGACGCAGACGAACAGCACCGACGGACGCGGCGTGGCGGAAGAGCTCATGTGCAGGGGCTTTCTTGGGAGAACGGATCGGTCAGGAGACGGCGGGTTCCGGCTCGCCGTGCGGGACGACGACCTCATCCCGGACGGGAGCAGGGCGGCCGTAGACCACAACGACGGCCCCCAACCCGAGCACGGCTCCCAGCAACTGGGCAGCGATGAACGGGGCCACGGAGGCAGGGGCGATGCCGGCGAAGGTGTCGGTGAACGCCCGGCCGATGGTCACCGCCGGGTTCGCGAAGGACGTGGAGGAGGTGAACCAGTACGCGGCCCCGATGTAGGAGGCCACCGCAGCCGGGGCGAGCGCGGCGCGGCCGATCCGGTTGAGGCCGAAGATCAGCAGGATCAGCCCGGCCGTCGCGACGACCTCGCCCAGCAGCAGGTGACCGGCGGACCGGTCGTGGGCGGAGAACTTGACCAGCGGCTTGGCGAACATCGCGTCGGCCAGGATCGCCCCGCCGATGGCGCCGATGATCTGGGCGGGCGCGTACGCGGCGACGTCCCGCAGGGCCGGCCCATCCGGATCGCGGCGGCTGGTGAACCAGGCGGCGAGCGTGACGACCGGGTTGAAGTGCGCACCGGAGACCGGCCCGAAGAGCAGGATGAGCACGCCCAGGCCGAAGACCGTGGCGAGGGAGTTGGCGAGCAGCTGTACACCGACGTCGTTCGACAGCTCGGTGGCCTGGATGCCGGAGCCGACCACCACCGCCACCAGAAGCCCGGTCCCAACGGCTTCGGCGGCGACCCGGCGGGCGAGAGAGGCGCTCACGCGCCGGCTCCGGCGGGCTGCGCGGTGGACAGGAACGCGGCGAGCTTGTGCAGGACGCCGGGCAGCACCCAGTAGTAGACCCAGGTCCCGCGCCGCTCGCAGTCGATGAGCCCGGCCTGCCGCAGCAGCTTGAGGTGGTGGGAGATGGTGGGCTGGGACAGGTCGAAGGCCGGGGTCAGCTCGCACACGCAGACCTCGCCGCCCTCACCGCGCGCGGCGATCAACGACATCAGGCGCAGCCGGACCGGGTCGCCCAGGGCCTTGAAGACCTTCGCCAGGTCGGCCGCCTGGTCCTCGTCCAGCGGCGCCGCGGACAGGCCCGGGCAGCAGGCGGCGTCCTGGCCGATCACCTCAAGCTCTTGTTTCGACATGCCTCTATGTTGACGTTTTTCGATTCAAGGCGCAAGGTTGCATCAATGAACGTCAATACAGGCCGTTCCGGGCCAGTGCAGTAGCCCGTCACCTGGGAGTGAGTCATGAGCAAGCAGTCCACTGACCTGCGAGAGACCGTCCGTCGGCGGTACGCGGCGGCGGCCGTGAAGGTCACCGAGGGCGCCACAGCCTGTTGCGGGCCCGAGCCGGTCGAGGTCGACGAGAACTTCGGCTCCACGCTCTACGCTGCGGACGAGCGCGACGCGCTGCCCGCCGAGGCAGTCGCCGCCTCCCTCGGCTGCGGGAACCCCACAGCCGTCGCCGAACTGCGTGACGGCGAGCGTGTTCTCGACCTCGGCTCCGGGGGAGGTATCGACGTCCTGTTGTCGGGCCGCCGCGTCGGCCCTACCGGCAAGGCGTACGGGTTGGACATGACCGACGAGATGCTCGAACTCGCCCTGTCCAACGCAGAGAAGGCGGGCGCCACGAACGTCGAGTTCCTCAAGGGAACCATCGAGGCCGTCCCTCTGCCCGCGAACACCATCGACGTCGTGATCTCCAACTGTGTGATCAACCTGTCCACGGACAAGCCCGCCGTGTTTGCCGAGATGTTCCGGGTGCTGAAGCCCGGCGGCCGGATCGGCGTCTCCGACGTCGTCGCCGACGACACTCTTACCCCCGCCCAACGGGGCGAGCGCGGCGACCATGTCGGCTGCATAGCGGGCGCGCTGTCCTTCGCCGAGTACCGAGAGGGCCTTCAGGCCGCGGGGTTCGCCGACGTCGAGATCACCCCGACGCACACCGTCGCCGACGGAATGCACTCCGCCATCGTTCGCGCCGTCAAGCCGGTGGCCACTGACACCCTTCCCGGGGTGACGGAGTCGGCCGATGCCTGCTGTGGTGTGAAGGCCTGCTGTACCCCGGCCGAGGCGTCCGCCGATCCTGCCCTGACCGTCACCGAGGCCAAGAGCGCCTCCGGGTGCGGCTGTCAGGACTGACACGCGAGTGGCTGCCGGACCGCCCACGTCGGTGTCCGGCAGTCGGCCGGCTGGAGGCTATCGGGGCAGGCTCTGGGTGATGCGCCACAGACGGCGCGGGAGGTCGCCCTCTTCGAAGGCGTGCACCTCCTCCAGTGTCCAGCCGTCGGCGAGGGCGTCGACCAGGGCGCGGTCGAAGAAGTGCACCGCGAAGCCACCGTGTTCGAAGATGTCGTCCCCGTGTGCGGTGCCCGCGCCGTAGTGGGCGTCGCCGGTGTGGCGGACGGTGTAGACGAAGACACCGCCGGGCCGCAGCACGCGGCGTACCTCGCCGACCAGTGCGTGGATCTCCTTCGTGGACAGGGCCATGCACAGCAGCATGTGCGCGAAGACCGCGTCGACGGAGGCGTCCGGCAGTCGCAGCGGGTCCCGCACGTCGTGCACGACGGTGGTCACGTGTTCCGCCATCCCCAGCTGCCGGGCCGCGTCGCGCAGCTGTTCCAGGCCCGTGACGGAGAAGTCGGTGGCCTGGACGGTGAAGCCCTCGCGGGAGAAGTGCAGCGTGTCCTGGCCGTGCCCGGCGCCGAGCTCGAGTACATCCCGGGCGCCGGCGGCGCGGAAGACCGCGGCGGCATGGACGGCCGGGGCAGACGGCTCAGCTCCGTACATGCCGGGGTGGGCGGTGTAGGTGTCCTGCCAGTGCTCCCGCTGGGCATCGGCCAGGTCCTGCCCATCGTCCGTCACAGACGTCGTCCTCTCGTGCTGGTGAAGCGAAGCGTAGGCCGAAAGCCCGGCCTCACCATAGTTCATGATTTCCTGAATTCAGAGTTCTGTGTACTGTCGTGCGTGTGCTGACAGTTGCCTCCGACATCGACGTGCTGGCCCGCTTCGGCCGCGCCCTCGCCGACCCGATCCGCTGCCGAATCCTGCTCGCCCTGCGCCAGGCCCCCGCCTATCCGGCAGACCTCGCCGACGCCCTCGGCGTCTCCCGCACCCGCCTGTCCAACCACCTGGCATGTCTGCGGGACTGCGGACTGGTCGTCACGGTGCCCGACGGCCGCCGCACCCGCTACGAACTCGCCGACGAACGCCTCGGCCACGCCCTCGACGACCTGCGCACCGCCGTGGTGGCCGTGGAGACCGACCGCACGTGCGCCGACGCCGACGACAAGGGGTGCTGCTGATGGCCGCGATATCCCTCGGGCCCTCACCGGCCCGCCGTGACGTCCTCGCCAAGCGCATACGGCTGTTGGTGGCGGCCACGATCACCTACAACGTCATCGAGGCGGTCGTCGCCATCACCGCCGGCACCCTCGCCTCCTCCACCGCTCTGATCGGCTTCGGCCTGGACTCCGTCATCGAGGTCTCCTCCGCCGCCGCGGTCGCCTGGCAGTTCTCCGCAGCCGACCACGCCGTACGGGAAGCGCGCGAGCAGCGCACCCTGCGGATCATCGCGATCTCGTTCTTCGCCCTCGCCGCCTACGTCACCGTCGATGCCGTCCGCGCCCTGACGGGCACCGGCGAAGCCGAACGGTCCGTCCCCGGCATCGTGCTCGCCGCCCTGTCGCTGGCGGTCATGCCCTTCCTGTCCGCTGCCCAGCGCAAGGCCGGCCGCGAACTCGGCTCCGCATCCGCCGTCGCCGACTCCAAGCAGACCCTGCTGTGCACGTACCTGTCCGCCGTACTCCTGGCCGGCCTGGTCCTCAACGCCACCCTCGGCTGGTCCTGGGCCGACCCGATCGCAGCCCTCGTCATCGCCGCCATCGCCGTCAATGAAGGCCGCGACGCCTGGCAGGGCAAGGGCTGCTGCGCACCGTCCACAGCCGCGGTTGCACCGAAGGCCGGCGCCGAGGCCGATGCATGCGGCTGCCGACCGGGCTGCGACTGCTGCTGAGCGAACCGGGGAGCCGGACTTGCAACCGGTACCCAGGTACAGGTTCACCGTCGAAGACGTCCCCGCCCGTGCCGGGTGTGACACGACGACGGCAGTGGTCACCATGACAACCTGGGTACCGCGGTCCTGCACGCTGCCCACCACCGAGCAGCCGCTGCGGGTCGCGGAATTCGATGCGCTGTTCGCCGAACGGCCCACCGGTGCCTCCCGGCCCGAGAGGCTGCGGCTGGAGCTGATGCTCACCGGCGGCGAGGGCCTGGAGGCACGGGTGCGCGACCTGGTGGCCCGCGAGAGCGGATGCTGCTCGTTCTTCACCTTCAACGACCGCCCCGGCCCGCAGCACATCGAGCTGGACGTCGAGGTCGACGGCGCGCACGAGGCCGTGCTGGACGCCCTCCACAAGCGAGCCACCGCCATCGCAGTCCGGGACGCGCCGTGAACGGCAGCGGCCTGCGCAGCGGGGCAGGTCGCGGGACGCGGCCGGAGTGAACATCCAGAGCCTGCGCTACCACGAGCGACGCGGCCTGCTCGCCGAACCCGACCGCAGCCCCGGCGGCCACCGCCTGTACGGCGAGGACGCGGTCACCGTACTGCGGGAGATCAAGGCCGCCCAACGGCTGGGCTTCACGCTGGAAGAGGTCGCCGAGCTGCTCGAGGCCGGCCGCCACCGCCACGGCCGCCCCGTGCCGGGGCTCCAGGAGCGCGCCGCGGCCAAGCTCGCCGAGGTCGACGCGGAGATCGCCGACCTGACCACGATCCGCGCCGCCCTGCTCACCGCCGTCGACGCCGGATGTGACGACCTGACCGCGTGCGCGTCGATGCCCGGCTGCCCCATCCCCTTCACCGACCTCGCCGAGGAGAACCGCCATGCCGGCCCCTGCTGCTGACCACGGCCCCGGCCGCGCGCGAGAAGCTGACGGTCCGGCAGGGCATCTCCCGGCTCGGCGGCGCATCCGATACGAGTACGAGGGCACGACCCTGCGCGAGCATTACGGGCTCCCGGTCCCGGCGAACCAGTTCCACACCTGACCCGATCACCACTCCCGCCGCTCACCGAAGCGCCGCTCACCGAAGCGGCGGGAGTGACGGAATGCCGAACACCCCCACCTCCGGCATTGGCCAGAAAGCCAAAGCACCCGGCACTGTCTTGGCCACCACGCCCACCCCTCCCCACCTCGCCCTTCCGCATCATCAAGGGCCGGAACGGGAGCTGTGAGAGGAGTGGCGCGTGGACACTGTGCAGACGAGACCGCCGAGAGCCGCGGGTGACGTCAGGACTGCGAGCAGGCTGACGAGGCGGCGGGACGTCGCCGATCTGGTGGCCGAGGCCCATGGCGGTGAGCTGCGGCGGACGATGGGGCTCACCCAGCTCACGCTGCTCAGCGTGGGCGCCACCCTCGGCACCGGCATCTTCGTCGTCCTCGGCCAGGCGGTGCCCGAGGCGGGCCCCGCCGTCGTGGTCTCCTTCGTGCTCGCCGGGATCACCGCGCTGTTCTCCGCCTTGTCCTACGCCGAGCTGGCGGGCATGATCCCTGGCGCCGGATCCTCGTACAGCTATGCCTACGCCACGCTCGGCGAGCTCGTCGCGTGGGTCTGCGGCTGGTGTCTGGTGCTGGAGTACGGCGTCTCGGTCGCCGCCGTCGCGGTCGGCTGGGGCCAATACGTGAACGAGCTGCTGGAGCTCACCGTCGGCTGGACGCTGCCCGAGTCGCTGGCCGCCCCGCCCGGCGCCGGCGGTGTGCTGAACGTTCCGGCCGCCGCGATCGTCGTCCTGGCCATGGTGGTGCTGCTGCGCGGGGCCCGCGAGAGCGCCGTCGTCAACACGATCATGGTGGCGGTGAAGGTGGCCGCCCTGGTGCTGTTCTGCGCCGTCGCCTTCACGGCGTTCCGCGCCGGGAACTTCCAGCCGCTGTTCCCGCTCGGTATGGCGGGGGTGAGCGCGGGCGCCGCCTCGCTGTTCTTCTCGTACATCGGCTTCGACGCCGCGTCGACGGCCGGTGAGGAGGCGAAGAACCCGCAGCGTGACCTGCCGCGCGCCATCCTGCTCTCCCTCGGGCTGATCACCGCGCTGTACTGCCTGGTGGCGATCGCGGCGGTCGGCGCCATGCCGTGGCAGAAGTTCGCCGGTACCGAGGCCACGCTCAGCGAGGTACTGGTGCGCTCGGTCGGCGGCGGCAACCTGTGGCCGATCCTGCTGTCCGTCGGCGCGGTCGTCGCCACCACGAGTGTCGTGCTCGCCGTGCAATACGGGCAGACCCGCATCCTGTTCTCGATGGCGCGCGACGGGCTCGTGCCGCCCCTGTTCGCCGCGGTCCACCCGAGGAGCGGGGTGCCCCGCGCCAACACGGTCATCGTGTCCGCGTTCGTCATGGTGCTCGCCGCGCTCGTGCCGTTGGGCGCGCTCGCCGACGCCACCAGCATCGGCACCCTGTTCGCGTTCGCGCTGGTCAACTGCGCCGTGCTGATCCTGCGCCGACGCAGCCCCGAGGCACCGCGCAGCTTCCGGGTACCGCTCGCGCCGGTGACGTGCGTGCTGGGCGTGCTGTGCTGCGGCTATGTGATGTGGGGGCTCGGCACCGACACCTGGATCGCGTTCGGCCTGTGGATGGCGGTCGGGTTCGCGATCTACGCGCTCTACGGCATCAAGCACTCCCGGCTGAACCGGCCCGCCTCGCAGGGCTCGCAGGACTCGCACGAGGGGACCGTCGTATGACGTCGCTGAACCCGACCGGCGACCTGGTGGATCTGGCCCGGGCCCTGGTGGACACGCCGTCCGAGAGCGGAGACGAGGCCGCTCTCGCGGATGCCGTGGAGTCCGCCCTGCGCGGCTGCGCGCACCTGACGGTCGAACGCATCGGCAACTCCGTCGTGGCCCGCACTGACGCGGGCCGAGCCGAGCGGGTGGTCATCGGCGGCCACCTGGACACGGTCCCGGCCGCCGGGAACCTGCCGTCCCGGCTGGACGGAGAGCTGCTCCACGGCCTCGGGGCGTGCGACATGAAGGGCGGCGTAGCAGTCGCCCTGCGCCTCGCGGCCACCCTCACCGCACCGGTACGCGACGTCACGTACGTCTTCTACGAGTGCGAGGAGGTCTCCGGCGACCGCAACGGCCTGCACCGCATCGCCACCGAACGCCCCGACCTGCTCAAGGCGGACCTTGCCATCCTCATGGAACCGTCCGACGCCGGCGTCGAGGCGGGCTGCCAGGGCGTGCTGAACGCGGACATCACGGTGCGCGGCGAGCGCGCGCACACCGCCCGCTCCTGGAGGGGAGTCAACGCCGCGCACCGGGCGGCCGCCGTGCTCCGGCGCCTCGACGACCACACCGCCGAGCGGATCGTCATCGACGGCCTGGAGTACCGCGAAGGGCTCAACGCGGTCGCCGTCCGCGCGGGCATCGCCGAGAACGTCGTCCCCGACACCTGTGTGATCACGGTCAACCTCCGCTTCGCGCCCAGCCGTTCGGCCGAGCAGGCCGAGGCGTATCTGCGCGGGCTCTTCCCCGAGTACGAGGTCGAGGTCACCGAGGTCGTGGCGGGAGCCCTGCCGGGGCTCGGACAGGGCGGCCCGGTCGCCTCGCTCGTCGAGGCCCTGGGTGCGACCCCTCGCCCCAAGCTGGGCTGGACCGACGTCGCCCGCTTCGCCGCGCTCGGCACACCCGCGCTCAACTACGGCCCCGGCGACCCGACCCTCGCGCACACCGCCGGGGAGTACGTGCCGGTAGCGCAGTTGCGGGAGTGCGAGGCCCGGCTCTCGGCCTGGCTGAGCGGCTGAACCCCACGGATGCGCATGGCGCCGGCGGGTGGACCGCACGTGCCACCGGCCGTCGCATTCCATGACGCCGACCGGTGAGCCTCGCCCACGGACTTCCGCAGGCGGAGTTCACCGGTCGGCGCCCCGCAAGCCCCCGAGCGTCCGCAGCTGCAGCCACAGCACCAGCCGCTCGTCCGGGTCGTCCAGATCGATGCCGAGGTGCTGCTGCGCCTGCCGGAGGCGGTACCGACAGGTGTTGGGGTGCACGGCGAGCAGCTTCGCCGCCCGCGCCATGTCGCATCCGGCGTCCAGCCAGCACACCAGAGTTCTGGCGTAGTCGGTGCCCTGCTCGGCGTCGTACGCCAGCACCTCCCGCCAGGCACCTGCCATCAACTCCCGCTGCTCGCCCATGAGTTCACGCAACCGGAGCAGGGTGACACGGGGGCGTACGTCGGCCACGGCGGCGACGTCCTCGTCCGGCCCGAGCACCCGCAGGACGAGGTCGGCGTCGTCCCGTGAGCCGCGTACGGCCGCCAGGTCCGTGACCACGTCACCGAGCCCCGCCCGCACCGGCACCCGCAGTGCCTGACCCGCCCGCCGCACGATGTCCTCGACGAGCCGCTTGTGCCGCTCCCCACCGCGCTCGCCGGCCACCGGCAGCAGCGCGTACACCCTCCCGTCCACCAGCACGCACGCGTGCCGCCCGTAGCGCGCCTCGCACTGGAGCCGTACGAGGTCCAGCAGCCGCAGCGCGGTCTGTTCCCCGTCCGGCGCGGACACCGAACCGTCGAGGGCGAAGGCCGCGACACGGACCGGGGCGTCCGCGGCGAGGCCGAGGCGGTGCGCGGCGCCGGCGGGATCGGCGGTGCCGTCCAGGAGACGGCGCAGCAGGTCGCTCGTCAGATGCCGGGACAGTTCCTCGCCGGCCCGGGCCCGCAGCAGGAGCAGGGCGGCCGTGGACGCGCCCTGGGTGAGCGCCTCCTCGGCATCGGGGCCGAGGTGCCCGTCGTCGACGGCCCACAGCGACCCCAGCGTCTCGCCGCCCGCGCGGATCGCGACAGCAAGGCGTGGCAGCTCGTCGCCGTCGAGCGCGGCGAGCCGTACGGGGCCGGGGGCGGCGAACAGGACGCGGTACTGCTCGGTGTTCTCGGGGCTGCTCGGCACCTGGCGGCCCAGGATGCCCTGCCGCCGGGCCTCGTCGACGGCCTGCCCGGGGACGGTGGAGTAGGCCAGGATCCGCTGGCGGGCGTCCTCGACGACGACCGCACCGCCGACGGCCGCGGCCACCGCGTTGGCGAGCGCGAACAGATCCCCGAAGGCGGCCCCGCCGCCCGCCGGGCCGGGCCGGGAACCGATCGCGGACGCCAGCAGCAGATGGACGTGATGCCAGGCGGCCTCCTCGTCGACGGCGAGCAGCGCGAGGCCGTGGGCCTTCGCCGCCGCCACCGCGTCGGGCCGCCCGTCCCTGTCCCGTACGACGACCCCGGCCATCCCGGCCGCCGCGGCATCGCCGACCAGCGCCACGGCCTCGCCTGCTCGCGCCCCGACCGCCAGCAGCAGGGCGCCGGGCGCGCTGCGCGGAAACGGTGCCCCGGCGTCGTACAGAAGGACCTCCGAGACGGGCGCGGTGAGGCCGGCCGGGGCGGTGAGCACGCGGAACATGGGCTCGCCGAGGGTGTCGAGAAGCTCCTCGAGGGTGCAGGCGTCCATGGGCGGGGCGAGTCTCTCCGGTGGGGGATGGTCCTGGTCACGTTGAGGGATGGGCATGGTCACATGGGGACGATTGGCGTTTTTTATCGGACGGTGACCGCTGAGGGCCTTGGCCGATCGCAACAGGGATGGGGACTCTCATTGTGCCCGACGACAATGGCCGACAGGTCGTGGCCTTGGAGACTCGGGGCATGACACCTGTGACGAGCTCCGCCGCCGGGTCCGGTGCGGTGGACGGTACGCCGAATGTGGGCGCCCTGGCCCGAGACGCGGCCCGTAGCGCCGGGGACGCGGCCCGTACCGCCGGGGTCACGGTCCGTACCGTGCACGACGTGGACGGGATCCGTGCCGTGGCCGACTTCTTCGCCGATGTGTGGCAGACACCGCGCGCCACCCCGCCCTACCCCTCGGAGGTGCTGCACAGCCTGGTGCACGCCGGTGGCGCGGTGCACGCGGCGTACGCCGCGGGGCCGTCGGGCGAGCGGCTCGCCGGCGCGGCGGTGGCGGTGTTCGGGCCGCCCGCCGAGCGGGACGTGTACTCGTTCGTGGCCGCCGCGACCGCGTCCGGCCGGGGCGTCGGCTTCGCGGTCAAGCAGGCCCAGCGGCTGTGGGCGCTGGAGCGGGGCGCCACCACCATGCGCTGGACCTTCGACCCGCTGGTCAGCCGCAACGCCCGCTTCAACCTGGTCAAGCTGGGCGCCGTCGGCAGCGAGTACCTGGTCGACTTCTACGGCCCGATGAGCGACGGCGTGAACGACGGCGACGAGAGCGACCGGCTCACCGTCGAGTGGGACCTGGCGACCGGGATGACGCGGAAGGACGACCCCGCCGAGGCCCGCTCGGCCGCCGACGTCGTGCGCCGGGCACCGGACGGCGGCCCGCTCGCCCTGCGCGACGCGGACAGGCTGTGGTGCCGTGTGCCCGACGACATCGTCGCGCTGCGCGCCGCCGACCCGGCGCTCGCGCTCGACTGGCGGCACGCCGTGCGCGAGGTCTTCACCGAGGCGTACGCCGAAGGCCTGCGCGCGACGGCCATGTCCCGCGACGGCTGGTACCTGCTGACCCGCCGCCCGTCCTCCGACCTCTCCGAACCCGCTTCCCAATCCGCTGCCAAGGAGCAGGAATGAAGCTCGAACGCGTTGAACTGCTCCACGTCGCCATCCCGCTCGTCTCCCCGTTCCGTACCTCCTTCGGGACGATGACCGGCAAGGACACCTTCCTGCTGCACGTGGTGACCGACGAGGCCGAGGGCTGGTCCGAGTTCGCCGCCGACCCGCAGCCGCTGTACTGCTCGGAGTTCGTCGCCGGCGCCGAGATCGTCATCCGGGACTTCCTGCTGCCGCGCGTCGCGGCCCTGCCCGAGCCGACGACCGCGGTCGTCGCCCCCGCCATGGCCGCCGTCAAGGGCCACGAACTCGCCAAGGCCGCCCTGGAAACCGCCCTTCTGGACGCGGAACTGCGCGCGTACGGGATGTCGTTCGCGACCTTCCTCGGCTCGGTCCACGAACGGGTGCCCGCCGGGGTCTCCGTCGGCATCAAGAACTCCGTGCCCGAACTGCTCGACGACGTCGAGCGGTACCTCGCCGAGGGCTACCTCCGCATCAAGCTGAAGATCGAGCCGGGCTGGGACGTCGAGCCGGTGCGCGCCGTACGCGAACGCTTCGGCGACGCACTCCCGCTCCAGGTCGACGCCAACACCGCCTACACGCTCGCCGACGCCGAACAGCTGCGCAGGCTCGACGACTTCGGGCTGCTGCTGATCGAGGAACCGCTGGAGGAGAACAACCTCCACGCCCATGCCCAGCTCCAGAAGCGCCTGGCCACACCGGTCTGCCTCGACGAGTCGATCCACTCCGCGCGCGACGCGGCGTCCGCGATCGCGATGGACGCCTGCCGGGTCGTCAACGTCAAACCGGCTCGCGTCGGCGGCTACCCGGAAGCCCGTCGCATCCACGACGTGGCCGCCGCCCACGGCGTACCCGTGTGGTGCGGCGGAATGCTGGAGACGGGCATCGGCCGCGCCCCCAACCTGGCGCTCGCCGCCCTCCCCGGCTTCACCCTCCCCGGCGACACCTCCGCCTCCAGCCGCTACTTCGCCGAGGACATCACCGAACCGTTCGTCCTCCAGGACGGCCACCTGCCCGTACCGACCGCCCCCGGCATCGGCGTAGACCCCCTGCCGGACGTGCTCGCCCGGTTCACGACGGCGACTCGGGTGTTGTACGCGGGACGGAAGTGATCAGGCGGCGCTTCATGCGTGAGCGATGAGTTCGGGCGGCGGATCGGGTCTGCCCTGGTATGACTCGAATCATCGCTGACATCTCGGTCTCTCTCGACGGCTTCGTCACCGGGCCCGACCCCAGCCCGGACAACGGTCTGGGCACCGGCGGCGAGGCCCTGCACACGTGGGCGTTCTCCGACGACCCCGACGACCGCCGGGTCCTGCGCGAGGCAACCGCCCGCTCGGGCGCCGTCGTCCTCGGCCGCCACCTCTTCGACGTGGTGGACGGGCCGAAAGGCTGGGACGACACGTCCGGCTACGGCGCCGGCGAGGTCGGCAAGCCCGCGTTCGTCGTCGTGACGAGCTCGCCGCCGGAGTCGGTGCGGACAACCGACCTCGACTGGACGTTCGTCACCACCGGTCTGCCCGACGCAGTCACCGCCGCGCGCGAGCGAGCCGAGGCGGCGTCGTCGGACAGCGGCAAGGACCTCGACGTCATCGTCATGGGCGGTGGCGCCACGGTCGGCTCGGCGTTGGAGGCCGGGTTGGTCGACGCGCTGACGCTGCACCTCGCGCCCGTCGTGCTGGGCGCCGGGACACCACTGTTCACCGGCGGAGCGCCGCGCACGCTGGTGCAGCGGAGCGTGATCTCGACATCGACCGTGACGCACCTGACCTACGACGTCTGCCGGTGATCCCGATGACCACTGTCAACGCCGATGAGATCGCTCTGGGCATCGAGTCGTTCGGTGACGACGACGCGCCACTCGTCCTGCTCGCGGGCGGGACGACGATGCTCTCCTGGCCCGACGCGCTGTGCGAGCGCCTCGCCGCCGGCGGGCGCCGTGTGGTGCGCTACGACCTGCGAGACAGCGGGGAGTCGACGACGAGGGATCCGGAGGCGCCCGCCTACACCCTGCGCGACCTCGCCGCCGACGCGGCGGCCCTTGCTGACGCGCTCGGCGGCAGGCCTGCGCACCTCGCGGGGATCGGCGTCGGCGGGATGGTCGCCCAGGTGGCCGTGCTCGACCATCCGGGCGCGTTCTCGGAGCTCACCCTGGTCGGCACCCGCGCGGTTGCCCCTGGCCCGCCCGACGATGACCTCCCCGACCACGACCAGGCGACGATGAGCCGGCTGTTCGCGCGTCCGATGCCCGATTGGACCGACCGCGGGGCGGTTGCGGAGTTCGCCGCCGCCGGCGCGGAGATCCTCGGCGACGACCCCGTCGCCGCGCGAGCAATCGCTGCGCGCATCTGGGACCGCACGCCCGGCACCGCACCACCGGTCCAGATGGCCAACCAGATGGGCATGGTGTTCGCGAGGCTCGACTGCAAACCCCGCTGGCGCGAGCGCCTGCCCGAGATCAAGATCCCCACGCTCGTCGTCCACGGCCGCCGCAACCGGTTCTTCCCCGTCGGCAACGGCGAGGCGATCGCGCGCGAGATCCCCGGCGCACGGCTGCTCGTCCTCGAGGAGGCCGCCACTGCGATCCCCGATGCGGCGGTTGGCGAGGTCACAGCGGCGATGCTCAGTCTCGGTCAGAGGACGGCGGGCGCCGCGGGCCCGGCCTCCACACAGCAGCGGACGTCGGAAGCCCGATCCCGCCGCGCGCCCGCGATCGGCACGATTCCAACCCGACGTGGTCCAGGATGCTGCTAGCGATCGGGTGGTGCGGGGGTGGATGTGGAGGCGTGCGGGCTGACCGAGGCCGCGGCCCCGCGAGTTGCACGGCGAAGCCGCCGACGCCGCGCCCGCAGTGGCGGGATCGTCAGCCGGGCCACCTCCGCTTCACGAGAACCCCGTCGAGACGGCTCGCCGGCACCGCTGACCAGTAGGAATCAGGATCGCGGGGCCCCTTTGCCCGGCGTGACCCCGAGCGGCTAGGGTCCCACCACGAGTGATCACATAGTCGTCGAAGCGTGCCGCCCCACAGTGGGCCCGCGTCGACACGGGGGGAAGTTGTGAGTACAGAGCCCGATTCCGTGGCACCCATATCCGCGCCGAACACCGGCCTGGATCCCCGGACCAGCTACCGCCTGGACGTGCCCGCGCCCGACGCAGGCCCTAACTCCCGCACCGGCCCTGACGCCCGCACCTCCCAACCGGCGGACGAGACGCACCAGATGCCCGCCCCGGACGGCCCCACCGACGTCCGCGACCGGAATCCCGCGCCCGGGACGAACCCTGACCCCGGCTTCCACCACAACGGCATCCAGACCATGTCGGCCGGCGCCGGCCCGGCAGGCGCCACCGGCCCGAGCACCACCCCCGCTACCCAGGCGGGCGGCGCCGACGACAACGGTTACGGCGTGAGCAACGCCGAACTCGGCAAGATGGCAGACGAGTTGGACCTGGCCGCACAGATCCTCGAGAAGGCGGACAAGGGCCTGGCGGAATCCGACACCACAGCGCGTATCCACGACATGCTCACCAGCGGACGCATGCTCAAATCGACAACGGGCGACTGGGACGACGAAATCACCCGCCTCGCCAAGCAATGCCGCTCACTGGCCGACAAGATGCGCCAGACGCACACGAATTACACGACTCAGGAACAGCGTACGGGGCGGGATTTCCAGGCGATCCTCGCTTCGCTCGAGGGGGATGCGTAATGGCAACGCTCACTGACCGGCCGGAGGGCCAGGACCACGAGCATGCCGATGCGGTCGAGCGGCAGGACATCACGGTCGGGGAACTGGAAGACGTACGTCCGCAGGCCTGGTCGCGGGCGGCCGGCGAGTGGGCCGACCTGGCCGCGGCGGCCACCGAGGCCCGGGACCACGTCCAGAACGTCCTGCTCAAGCTGCCCTTCGTCTGGGCGGGCCCGGCCGCCATGATGGCGCGCGTCCAACTGTCCGCACTGCACGAAGAACTGACCATCGCGCACCGCGAGTCGAAGGCTGCCGCAACCACTCTCGAAGCGGCGAGGAGCGGGTTCGAGCTCGCCCGCACCTGGCTCGCCGAGGCCCAGGAGATGGCCCGGGCGAAGGACCTGACCCTGCACGACAGCGGGGGCGTCACCATCCCCGCGCGGGACTACCCGCCCAACGACCCGGACAGCGCGGGGGCGGCCCGGCAGGATCAGGAGAACGCGGACAGCCTCCTCACGCGCGTGACCGCCGCCCTCAGCTATGCCGCCGACGTCAACGAGCACACCGGCTACGAACTCGAACGCATCAAGAAGGCGGCGGAGTACACCGTCCTGGACGACCGGACCGAGGCCGCCGTCAAGGCCGACACCCAGGGCGCCAAGGATCTGAACCGCGTCTTCTCCGGTGGGGGCGGAGTGCTGCTCCCGCCGCCCGCGCCCGACAAGGGTTCCGGCGATTACAACACCCGCGAGGCCACCGACGAGGACCGTGCCATCAAGAACAAGATGGGCTTCTTCGCCATGGGTTCCCCCGCGGTGCTCGGCGGCCCTCAGTCGGCCAAGCACATGCTGCACTACCTCTCCAACACCGGGGAACCGCTGGACATCGACGTGGACGCGTTGATGACCGATCTCCCGGACATGAATCGCAACGTAGAAGCCCAGATGGCGGAGAACGCCCCCAACTGGGAGGCGCAGGCCCTCGCCGAATACGAGCGCACCGGGAAGCCCGTGAAGTTGGTCCAGCAGACCGGCTGGCAGGGCTGGACCGCGGAGAAGGACCCCGACTGGTATCACGCGGTCGGCTCCTTCCACTACAACACGGTCGCCCAGGTCGAGGTCGTCCCGGGCCCGGACGGCGAGCCCAAGACCACGATCCGCTACCAGACCCACGTGTACGACCGCTACAACTGGGACGCGAACAAGGCGACTCCGGTACCCGCGATGGGCAACGTGTCGGACGCCCAAATGGCCAGGCTCCACCAGTCGGGTCAGGCCAAGGAGTACGACATGGGCGGGCAGAGCGAAGTGCGCACATGGAACGGCTGAGTACGCGTACGGACCCCACGAGGCCGCGCCGGCGCAGGTGGCTGGTGTGGTTCCTGGCCTTGTGCGTCGTGTGGACGCTCGGCGTGATCGCCTGGGCGGCCGTCGCCCTGCTCACGCCGGCCGGTGACGGTCCGGAGGAGGCAGTGGAGCGCAAGGCGGGGATGCACCACGATCAGCATCAACCCGCGGGGCGCTACTACATACCGACGTACGCCAAGGTGGAGAAGGACGGCACCGCGGTGCTCCGCTACGAGGTGGGCAACAGCCAGGACTCCAGCGTCAAGGACTTCCTTCGTACGTACGACGTCACCGCCGAGCCGAAGCGCACCAGCCCGTCCGAGGTGACGTACTCCGACCGCTTCGGCGACGTACGGCGCACGTTCACCGTCACCTACAACCCGTCGCCTGAGCCCGGTGGGTACGACTACGCGCGGATCACCGTCAGAGCCAGGGGCACTGACTCAAGCTGAAGGGCGGAAGCAGGCCAGGAGATCCGGAGCCGCCGGCCCCGAACTCTCGGCCTCGCGGCGAGGCCGACCGTGTGCCCCGCCACGACCAGCGCTGGTACGTCCTCCTCGGCACCGCCGCAGCAGCAGCGCTGGGCATCTGGCTGCGAACCTGATCGCCCGGACCCTAGCCGTACCAGGAGTCCGTGGTCACGTGGCTTTCGTCCGTGCCGTTCATGAAGAGGAACGTGGTGAGCTTGATCTTGTTCGTGCCCTCAACGGTGATCCCGAAGCAACCGCGGGTGAAGCCGGGATTGAGCGTCGACTTCAGGCACTCGAAGCCGTACGAACGAGACCAGCCGTCTCGGTACTGTATTCCGTCGGCTTCGCCACGGATCTCAGCCGCCTTCGTCCCGATGTTCCTCACGACCAGCACACCCTGGGCATCGTCGTTCGCGTTGCGCACGATGCAGGTCTTGAACTCGATGTTGAAGGACAGCCGGTGCGGCTTGTACGGCGAGCATGTCCAGTTCGAGTCGGTGTCCACCACCTGCCAGTAGGGGGCCGCCTCTGCGGGCGCGGCGGTGGCGAGGGATGTGCCCATCACCGCCGCACGGGTGGACTTTCTGGCTGCGGTACGAACTCAAGGGCGGGCACAGGGCGGCCGATGGCGGTGGGATGGAAACACGTTCCCCCATCGCTGCACGCCGTCCTGTGTACCGCCGCCTGCTCGTGGCGGCCGCCGGGCTGTTCGCTGTCCTGTGGGCGGTGTCGCCCGGGCCCTCATCCCTGACGGCCGAGGCCTTCTCCCCGCGCCCGGCCGGGGCTGCGGACGAGGAGGGCCTGCGGGCGCTGTTCGGGTCGGAGAACCGTGTGATCCGTACGCGCGAGCGCTTGGTCGCGGTGACGTTCAACGCGGCCTGGAACGACGCGGGTCTGGACCGCATCCTCGATGAGCTCGCCCGCCGGCACACGCCTGCCACGTTCTTCCTGACCGGCGACTTCGCCGACCGGTACCCCAACGTGGTCAAGAGGCTTGCGGGGGAGGGGCACGGGCTGGGCAACCACTCCTACAGCCACCCCTACTTCAAGGACCTGACCGCCTCGGGGAGGACCCGGGAGGTCCGGACAGCGGACCGGGCCCTGCGGGCGGCCGGGGCAGGCGATGCCATGACTCCGTTCTTCCGGTTTCCCTACAGCGAGACTCACCCGGACCACATCGGCGAGGTCAACGCGCTCGGATACGCGGACATCGAATTCACCACCGACACCAATGGATGGATGGGCGCCGAGGGCGGCATGACCGTGGACCGCGCGGTGCGCCGGGCGTTGGACGCCCTGCGCCCGGGAGCGATCCTGCAGATGCACCTCGGCGCGTCCGAAGGCCGCAGCGAGGTGATCGACGCCCAGGCCCTGCCACGGATCCTCGACGCGATCACCTCACGCGGTTACCGCGTCATCGACCTGCGCACCCTCCTCACACATAAGGCGATCGCTCATTCGCCGAAGGCCTGGGGGCCGATGGTGGTGGCTCCTGCGCTGTAGCGGTTCGTGGTCCGGCTCCAGTCGAGGTTGCCGGGCATGGACGAAGTGCCGGGCGAAGTAGTCCGAGAAGCCCCGCTTGTACAGGAAGCCGGCCATGGTGGTGTCCGGCTCAGTGCGCGCGGCCTCCCGCATCTGTGGCACGTACCGGTCGACATTTTGCACATACCGGCTCCGGACATCCCGGCTCACGCGGGGCGGCCGTTGCGGCAGCCCGCCCAACCCGAGCGCTCGATCACCGACCCGGCTGGCAACGTCGACGCCTTCGGATACCGAGGGGCAGCCTCATGGGACGGAATTGCCGTGCCCGCCACACGATGCAGGCAAGCGCGCCGAGTGGAGAGCGTGCCTCGACGTCGACAAGGCTCTCTGCGAAGGGAGAACTCCGCCGGCGCGGGCGGGGTGGTCGCGCCCCTCGCCCCGTACTCCTCGCGAACATGCGACCCTTCATGGTCGGTCACTTCTCGTTAGGGCGCGCCGCTGCCGGAATCAGTCCCGCGGCATCCGCAGCGCGTTCGTCCAGAGCCGGGTCACGGTCTGGACCAGCGTGTCGAAGGGCACCGATTCGCCCAGGGTGAAGGTCACGTACGCAAGCCGGCTGACCATCGCGTTCAGGGCTCGGGCGGTGATCTCCGGGTCGAGGTCCGGGTCCGCGAGGCCCGACTGCTGGAGGCGGGCGACGGCGGCGGCGCTGCGGTCGATGAACACACGCGACCGTTCCAGCCGTACTCGCACGAACTGCGGGTCGACGGCGGCGGCCTGTTCCATGGCGGCCATCAGGCCGGCGTTGCGGCGATAGGACTCCAGGTAGGCGCGGTTGGCGTCCTCGACTCCTCGCCACGGGTCCTTGCGCTGTCCGTCGCTGTCGCCGTCGTCACTGCCGTCGCCGCCCTCGTCACCGCCGTCGCTGACTCCCGCGTGCAGCATCTCGTCCTGCAGTCGCGCGAGGACGGCGCCGAACACGTCCTCCTTGGACGCGAAGTGCGTGTAGAAGCTGCCGGTGGCCACTCCGGCTTCGGCTGCGATGTCGACGATGCGGGCGTCCAGATAGCCGTCCCGCTCGAAGATCCGCCGGGCCGCGGCCACCAGGGCGTCACGGGTGCGCATGCCGCGCCGGGTACGCGTTCCGGCCGGCTGTCGCCGCGCGGGCGGTTCGGGTTCAGGGGCTGGGGTGAGCATGTGTGCAGCCTAGCCCAGTATTGAATCCGAATCCGGATTCAAGTACGTTCCAGGGCATGGACATCACCACCGCTGCCACGCCCTGGAATCTGCTTGTCCGCCGCGACGACCTGTCTACCGCCGAGCTGGACGACGTCCCCGTCCCGCAGCTCCGGGACGGCGAGGCGCTGCTGCGCGTCGACCGCGTCGGCCTGACCGCCAACAACGTCACCTACGCCGCGCTCGGAGACTCGTTCCGCTACTGGGAGTTCTTCCCCGCGTCCCGGGCCGGCTGGGGCATCGTCCCGCTCTGGGGCTTCGCCGACGTCGTCGCCTCCCGGGTCGAGGGCATCGAGACCGGCAGCCGCTACTACGGCTACTACCCGTCCGCGAGCCACCTGCTGGTCCGCCCCGACCGGGTCGACGAGCGGGGCTTCCGCGAGGCCAGCCCTCATCGCGTGCCGCTGCCCCGCCCCTACAACGCCTACGCCCTCACCACCGGCGACCTCGCCTACGAGGCCGGCCGGGAGGACCTGCACGTTCTGTACCGCCCGCTGTTCTGGACCTCGTTCATGCTGGCCGACTGGCTCGTCGACAACGCCTGGCTGGGCGCGAAGACCGTCGTCCTGTCGTCTGCCTCGAGCAAGACCGCCTACGGCGCCGCCCACCTGCTCCAGGGGCAGGGCTGCGAGGTGGTCGGCCTCACCTCGCCGCGCAACCTGGCCTTCACCGAGGGCCTCGGCTGCTACGACCGGGTGCTGACCTACGAGGACGTCTCCCGCCTCCCTCGCACCCAGACGCTGTACGCCGACTTCGCGGGCGACGAGCAGTTGTCCGCCCGGCTGAGCGCCCACCTGGGCGACTCGCTGGTGCACGAGGTCGTCGTCGGCATCACCAACCAGGCACCCGCGCCCGCCGGCACCCTTGCGGAGACGGGGCCGGGCATGTTCTTCGCCCCCGACCAGATGCGCAAGCGCATCGGCGACTGGGGGCGGGAAGGGCTGGACCAGCGTTTCGCCGAGGCGTGGAAGGAGTTCCTGCCCGTGGCCGAGGGGTGGGTCGACATCGTGCACAGCAACGGCCCGCAGAGCCTCGAGCGGGTCTGGCACGAAGTCCAGTCGGGTCGGACCTCGCCGCGCACCGGCCACATCATCACCCCGTAGCCGTAGCCGTAGCCGTAGCCGTAGCCGTAGCCGTAGCCGTAGCCGTAGCCGTAGCCGTAGCCGTAGCCGTAGCCGTAGCCGTCCCGCTCGGCGTGCGCCCCGTCGCGCCCGGCTGCCTTCCGCCACCCCCCGAAAGGTCCCCATGCCGGTCATCCACCTCGTACGGCACGGCCAGGCGTCGTTCGGTTCACCGACGTACGACGTGCTCTCGGAACTCGGGCGGCAGCAAGCGGCCGTCGTGGGTGCCGAGTTGGCACGGCGCGGGCTGCGTGATCCGCTCGTCGTCTGCGGCACGCTGCACCGCCAGTACGACACGGCCGAGCTGCTGATGAAGGCGGCCGGACTCGGCGGTGCCCCCGCCAGAGACCCGCGCTGGAACGAGTACGACCACCTCCGCCTCCTCGATCGCCATGGCCCGCCCGCGCCCGGAGTGCTCGCGGATTCCCGTCGTACGCAGCAGCTGCTGGACCGGGCGCTGGAGGAGTGGATGAACGACCCGGACGACGACGGCTGGGCGGCCTTCTCGCAGGGAGCCTTCGCGGCTCTGGGCGACCTGGTCGCCTCCCTCGGTCCCGGCCGCGACGCCGTGGTGGCCACGTCCGGGGGAGTGGTGGCCGCGCTGTGCGGAAGGCTGCTCGGCGCGTCGGCCGCGGGGACGGTCGGCCTCAACCGGGTCGCGGTCAACGCCGCCGTCACCACGCTGGTGGCGGGCGGATCCGGGATCAGCCTGCTGGCCTTCAACGACCACGCCCACTTCGCCGGAGAGCGCCGGGACCTGCTCACCTACCGCTGACCCGCAGGGCCCGCTCGCGACGTGTGATACACGTCACTACCCATGACATACCTACCGGTCGGTACCCTCGCTGGGGAGCCGTGAACGACAGGAGACGAGATGTCTGCGACCAACCGCCAGATTCGTCTGGCCGCCCGCCCCGTCGGCGAAGTCAAACCCGAGGACTGGGAGCACCGTTCCGTACCCGTCGAGGAACCGGGACCGGGCCTCTTCGCGGGCCGGACGCGCGTCATCTCCCTCGACCCGGCCATGCGCGGCTGGCTGGACGACCGCCCCTCCTACCTCCCGCCCGTCGGCATCGGCGAAGTGATGCGCGCGGGGTCGGTCATCGAGGTCACCGCCTCGAACCACCCCGACTACCGGCCGGGCGATCATGTGGTCGGCACGTTCGGCGTCCAGGAATACGTGGTCTCCGACGGCAAGGGAGCGATGAAGATCGACACCTCCCTCGCACCGCCCTCCACGTATCTCGGCGCACTGGGCATGCCCGGCATGACCGCCTACTTCGGCCTCCTCGACGTCGGGGCGCTGAAGGACGGCGAGACCGTCGTGGTGTCCGGCGCGGCCGGCGCGGTCGGCACCATGGTGGGGCAGATCGCGAAGGCCAAGGGCTGCCGGGTCGTGGGCATCGCCGGTGGTCCGGAGAAGTGCGCGCTGCTCACCGGCGAACTGGGCTTCGACGCGGCGATCGACTACCGCGCCGAGGATGTGCGCAAGGCGCTGCGCCGGGAGGCTCCCGACGGCATCGACGTCTACTTCGACAACGTCGGAGGGGAGATCCTCGACGCCGCCCTGACCCGGCTGGCGATGCACGCGCGCGTGGTGGTGTGCGGCGCGATCAGCCAGTACAACAACGCCACCCCGGTCAAGGGCCCCTCCAACTACCTGACGCTGCTGGTGCGTCGGGCCCGGATGGAGGGCTTCGTCGTCTTCGACTACGCCAAGCAGTACGCCAAGGCCGCGCAGGAGATCTCCGCCTGGATCGGGGACGGCCGCATCAAGGTCAAGGAACACGTGGTGAGGGGCACCGTGGACGACTTCCCCGAGACGCTGCAGATGCTCTTCCGCGGCGAGAACGTCGGCAAGCTCGTGCTGGAGCTGTCATGACCGCCGCCGAGGCCCTCCGGGGAGGGCGGACGGACGGCGCCGCGCTGGCGGGCAAGGTGGCGATCGTCACCGGCGGTGCCAGTGGACTCGGCCGGGCCATGGCACTCGCGCTGGCGGAGGCCGGGGCACGGGTGGTCGTGGCGGATCTCGACGCGCGGGCCGGCCGCGAGGTGGCGGACCAGATCGACGGCGCCTTCCGCGCCTGCGACGTGTCCGACCTCGAGGCCAACCACGCTCTGGTCGACTTCGCCCAGGAGCAGTACGGCGGGGTCGACATCGCGCTGCTCAACGCGGGCGTGGCGACCGGATGCGGCGTCGGCGACGACTTCGATCCGGCGCGTTACCGCCGGGCGATGGGCGCCAACCTCGACGGCGTCGTCTACGGCACCCACGCTGTGCTGCCCGCGCTGCGGGCCCGCGGCGGAGGGGCGATCGTGGCGACCGCCTCCCTCGCGGGACTGGCGGCCGTACCGCTCGACCCCCTGTACGCGGCCAACAAGCACGCGGTCGTCGGACTCGCACGCTCCCTCGGACCGGCTCTCGCGCCGGACAACGTGCGCTTCAACGCGATCTGCCCGGGGTTCGCCGAATCGCGGATCATCGACCCGCTGCGCGACATGCTCTCCGAGCAGGGCCTGCCCGTCATCCCGGCCGAGGTCGTGGCGGACACGGTGCTGCGGATCGTCACCGGCGACGGTGCGGGGGAGTGCTGGTTCGTCCAGGCGGGCCGCGAACCGGAACCGTTCCGCTTCCGCACCGTCCCCGGCCCGGGGAAGCCCGCCGCCGTCTGAGGGCATGAAGGCCGGCGCAGCAGGCGGCAGACACTCCCTGAGGGTGAACGACGACCTCCGATCATGACGAGCGGTTACGGGACACCGCTCAGGGAGTGCTGCTGGGGATCACGCAGTTCCTCGGCTGTTCCCGGCCGGTGGGCCAGCCCAGGCCGACGAACTTCAGCTTGCCGTGGCCTTCCCGGCCCGGATCCAGCTCGACGACCGCGGCCGGCTTGTCGTACGGATTGCCGCCGCTCGTCAGGCAGATGAGGCCGCTCGTGCCCTGCACCCGGTGCCGGGACTGGAGCAGCGACCACTGGCGGCCGACATCCTCACGGCCGGGCACCGCCGCGGCGCTGCCCTGCTGGGCCTGGTGCAGTGCCTTGCCGATGGTGACGAGGCCGTCGTACACGAGCATCGTGCGGGAGTCCTCCAGGTTCGGGACGGAGCCGAGCCGCACCCCCTCGCTGCGCGTGGTCTCGATCCGCTTCTCCAAGGCGGCCAGGGCCGCCTCGGGCTCGGTGAGGTACTGGGGGAGCTCCTCCTTGGTGGGCTCGCGGTCGTGCTCCGCGTCCCACTTCTCGTTCCAGCGGGCCAACTCGGTACTCCAGGCGTCCGGATGCGCGGGGGCGGCGTACTGCACCGTCACCTTCGCGTGGCCGTCCTCACCGCGCAGCTGTTCCCAGTCCTTGGCCGTCATGGCCTGGCGCAGAGAGGCGGCGTCGGAACCGCTGACGATGGTGTAGTGCCGGTCCTTGCAGCCCACCTGAGCGAGCTTGAGCGCGAAGATCCGCAGATGCAGCGTGCGCCCGGCGAAGTAGACGGTGTCGGCCTCGGAGTCGCAGATGTTGTTGGCGATCTGAGTGAACTGGTTGCCGGTCGAGCCCGGCTCGTCTATCGCCGGGGACTCGAAGGACATCGCGGCGGGACCGGGCGGACCCTTCTCCTCGATCCCGCTGAACGCCTTCGCCAGCGACTCGTTGTAGGCGTCGGAGCGCTTGTCGTAGACCAGCACCGTCTTGAGGTTCTGGCGGCCCCGCTCGCCGTTGAAGTTGGCCAGCGCCTGGGCGGCGTCGTGGTTGGTGGGGAGGATCCGGGCCAGGCCGGGGAACCGCAGCTTCGCCATCCCGTCGGCACTGTCCTTGTTGGCGATCCTGTCCCCGCTGATCCGGGATGCGAGCACAGGGACCTGGTGGTCCGTCAGACGCTCGACGGCGTCCTCCGTGGCGTCGAGGCTGAGGTTGAAGCCCGTGACGGCACGCAGCCGCTCCTCGGGCGAGTCGGCCATCCGCAGCAGGGTGTCCACGATGTGCTCCTGCTGCCCGTAGTTCCGTCCGGGGTTCGCCAGCACCAGCCGGATCTTCGGCGGTTCCCCCTCGCCCTCGTTGGCCTGCCGCTGCCCCAGGTAGGCGCCCTGGAGGTCGCTGCGCATCTGCCGACGCAGTTCCGCACGCTCCGACTGGAGCGGCAGCATCAGCGCCACCGTGACGTACGGCTGGCCCTCGATCCTCTTGTTCTCGCGTGCGATGGCCCGTGCCACGTCGCGGATCTCCGGTGTGCCGAAGTCGTAGCCTTCGCCGTCGACGCCGACGCACTCGCCGTCGATCCGCTCGATCCCGTCGGCGCAGGTGTCAGGTTTGCGGAAGGCGGACCAGGCGAACACGGCGCACGCGGTGACCGACCCCGCGATCAGCAGCGCATAGAGGATCTTCCTCCACCGTGGCATTCCCCTCCATCGGGGTACGACCCTCCACCTCGGCATCCCCGTCACCTCCTTCGCCCGAGCCGGCCGGTACAGGTACAGCGCAGCAACGGCTGCTCGTTCTTCGCCAAGCCGCTCCACTCCGTGGCCGTCCTGCGGAGCTGTCTCGCGCCGTCGAACTCCATGATCGAAAGCAGTCTCAGCAACGTGGCCAGCGTGTCCGCCATCTCGCTTCCGGTCGGCCTGGTCCGCTCCTCGCACAGCCACACCGCGTGCAGCAACTGATCGACGGTGCGGCGCAGCGCGGGTCCGTCCACCGCCACCAGGCCCTGGGCGCGCCCCCGCCGGGCGTCCGCTCCGCCCGGATACGGCGCCTGGGCGATCTCGAGCAGCTCAGCGCACCACTCCTGGGGGCGGCCGGGCAGTGTGGCGGCCAGATGGCCGACCACATCGTCCACACCGCCGGACACCAGGTGGTGGTTCATCCGGTGCGCCGTGACCGAACGGAACGCCCCGCCGTTCTGCGCCTGTTCGCCCGCCTGCGCGCGTGCCGTGTAGTGGTCCCGCAGCAAGTGGTGGTCGGCGTGCCAGGCGCTGCCGCCGGAGCTCAGTCCGTACAGCCGGTGCACCAGCAGCTGGCGCAGCCCGAAGTCCCCTATGAAGTGCCGCTCGCAACCGGGCCATCCGGTGTCGGTGAGCAGCTCCGCGACATCATGAGCCGTCAACTCGTGGACCCGGCCGGCCTGATGGTGGCGCAGCAGGACGTCCGCGCACTCCTCGTCGTGCGCCACCGACAGATGAGTGAGCAGGTCGAGCCACTGGTCACGGTGCTCGGCCGGCAGTCGCACCGGCAGCTGATCCAGGATCAGCTCCTGCAACAGCACATCGGCCACCGACCGCTCGTGGTCGCCGTTGCCGGCCAGTCGTAACGGGGCGTCCAGTATGTCCCGGTCATTGGCGTCCTCCGGCATCCGGAAGGCAGCCGTGGCGGCGGCCAGCCGGATCACGGTGTGCGGTCGTCCGCCGCTCAGCCGTGCCACGGCGGCATCGATACGGCGGCGGTTCATGCCGCCCTCCGGTTCCGTGCGCTGCTGTCTGCGCGAGGTCTCCTCGCCGAGCTGGTCACCGGTGAGTAGAGGCATACGCAGCAGGAGCACCCCGTCGGCCAGTGGTGCCAGGTTCGCTCCTCTGCCCGTGCGCCGGGACCACTCGGGAGGGCCACCGTCGGCAGGGTGGAACTCCACGGGGGCCGCGACCTGCTGCCCCGGCCCGCCGTCGTACAGGAAGGCACCGCCGTCGTCCCGGCGTGCCGTGCCCACGATCACCACGCGGTCCCGCTGCCCGCCCCGGCGATCGGTGAGCACCGCGCGCAGCAGCTGCTCACCCAGCGGCGACTCGGCGTGGTCCAGCAACAGCCCCGGACGACCGACCCGGCTCAGCCAGCCGACCGCCGAGGCGTACGCCGCCTCCAGGTCCTCGCGCAGCGCCCGGAAGAGGAAGCTTTCTGCAAGCTCCCGCCCCTCACCGCCGGCCTTGAAGTCGGCGGCCAGGTTGCGCAGGCCGTGGCCGGGCTGACCGCCCGCCGCGGGATAGGCGCCGTAGATCCGCTCCAGTTCCGCCATGCCCCGGGGCCCCAAGCGCGCAAAGAGTGCGTCCAGCAACGCGTTGGCCACGGCCGCCGGGTACGGGCCGAGCAGCTGCCCACCCAGGGCCGTCAGCAGGTTCTGGATGACTCCGCCGAGCACGCCCCGCCAGAAGTCACCTGCCCCCAGGCCGCGCAAGCGCTGCCTCTGGGGCAGCCTCTCGTACCGCTGGATCTCCGTCGCGACCGCGGTGGGGCTGCCGTCCGCGGCGCCGGTCGCGATCATCGCGAGGCCTGTGAAGAGACGGGGGAAGGTGAACGAGCCACCCGGACCCTGCCAGGTGCACAGCCGTTGGGCGGCCTCGACCAGGGCCTCGGTCGCGGCCGAGCGGGCGTCCGGCTCGGGGGCCGCCCGGTTCGCGTACAGCTGCGAGGCGCAGTCGAGATAGATCACCGGCACCTTGGTGGCGAAACGATCATGCACCGCACGCAGCAGCCGCCTCTTGCCCATGCCCGGGCCGCCGGTCAGCAGGACCACGGGAAGGTCGGGGCCGTACAGCAGCTTCCGGTCGCCGGCCGACAGCGACGGCCCGAGCAGACACGCGAAGAAGCCCTCGTCATCGAGGAGTTCTGCAAACCCGAGGTCTTCACACATGGATCCCCCCCACGGAGCGCACTCCCGCCTGGGAGCGGACGACCGGTAACCGATGTGCCCGAAAACGACCAGTGGAAAACGAACTCCTCCGATAGGTCAACGGTGCGTAGCCGAAAGGGAGTTGACGGAGTGGCCGGACCGGCCGGTGCCGGTCCGGAACAGACTCGCACCTGTGACGCGGGACCGGTCCCGTGCCGCTCGAAGCAGTTGAACCGCCGGAGGGCGTCGGCTCGGCTCTTACCTGGGCCGGCGACATGGCTGAGGGTGTCCCTGGAGGCGTTGGACAAGTGGGTCGGCCGTCCCTCGGGTGGAGGGACGGCCGACGGCGGGCTCAGCGCGTTGTGCTCAGTGGTGCTCTACGGGTAGTTCGTCACGATGCCGCTGCCGTGGTCGGCGCGCCAGATCCACATGTGGTCGCCGATGACGTTGTCGCTGTTGACGACCAGGCTGGTGGTCGCCTTGCCGACGGCCGCGCCGCCGACGCGGAAGTGCACGTCCCGGTCAGTCCAGCTTGAGGAGCCCGGCGTCGACGACGGCGCGGCCGAACGGGCGGGCGAGTTCGGCCAGGCGTTCGCAGTCGCTGTCACCCAGGGCGGCGTAGGCGGGAAGGGCCAGCAGGTCGGTGCGGTCCTCGATGTGCCGGCGCAGGCGTACGCCTTCGGCGCTGAGGGAGTCACCGTCGAGAAGGCCGCGCGTGCGCAGGCGTTCCTCGGTCTCGGCCCACTCTTCCTCGGGCCACGCGCGGCTCGCCTTGAGGAAGTCGACGGGAACCTCACCGGTGGCAGCGTGCAGGATCAGGGATTCCAAGCCTCCGACGCCCTCGCTCAGCAGGCACGCGACGTGGCCGTCCCCTCGGAACTCCCGGAGCAGCGTCTGGGCGTGCCACAGCTGCAGCACCGGTTCCTCCGGCCAAGGCAGGGCGGCATGCGCGGCGAACAGCGGGCGGCCCGGCGCGTGTTCGCAGGCGGCCTCGGCGGCCCTGCGGGTCAGCGCCAGGACCTCGTCCAGGGCGGGGAACTCGTGGATGCCCGCCCGGCGCAGGGCCTCGCCCGCGGCGGCGTACCGCGCTTCCAGCACCTGCTGTGGCGTCGTCGCGTCCCAGGCCCCGGCCACCGCCTGCCGTACGAGACCGGGGTTGAAGTTGTAGAAGGTCGAGATGACCAGCTCGGCGGACGCCCGGCCGAACGCGGCGCTCCGGGAGGTGAAGTACCCGGCGCGTCCGCTCAGTCCGAGGTCCGCGTACCGTCGCTTGGCCTCGGGGACGAAGTAGATCATCCCGTGCAGGGGCTCCAGGCGGCGCCAGGCCGCGCGCGCTGACTTCATGGGGTCACCTCTCCGGGGACTCGACGAATGAGGGGGCTTCGCTGCGATTCAGTGCGCGCCGTGCGTGCGCAGATGGTCGAGCAGAAGGCGGCTCAGCGTTTCGGGCGCCTCCTCCGGGACCCAGTGGCTGACTCCCTGGAGGGTCTCGAACCGGTACGGCCCCTTCACCCATCGCCCGGTCTCCTGTGCCGCCGCCGCGCCGAACGCGCTGTCCTGCGTGCTCCAGACGTACAGCGTGGGTACGTCGACGACGCCGATCGGGCGGTCGGGGCGGCCGGCCCGGTACCAGTTCAGTGCGGCGGTGAGAGCGCCCGGCTGGGACAGGTGCCGCACGTAGGCCTCGGCGCTGTCGTGCGGGATCTTCCCGGCGTAGAAGGTGCGCAGCTGCTGGGCATCGTGGGCGAGCATGCGATCTTCGGTCGCGGGTGCTTCGCGCCAGTCGATCATGTAGCGCGAGCGCTCACGCTGATCCTCATCGGTGCGCAGAGCGGTGGCCAGCGCACCGGGGTGCGGGGTGGAGACAACCGTCAGGGTGCGTACGCGGCCGGGGTGGGCGTCAGCGGTCCACCAGGCCACCGCGCCGCCCCAGTCGTGGCCGACCAGGTCGAACGTCGCCCAGCCCAGTTCCTCGGTGATCGCGACCACGTCGTCGACGAGAAGGTTCATGCGATAGTCCTCGGGCCGCTGGGGGCGGGCGCCGGGGGAGTAACCACGCTGGTCCGGTGCCACCACCCGGTAGCCGTGGGTGGCCAGTGCCGCGATCTGCCGCTTCCACACCAGCCCCGTCTGCGGGAAGCCGTGCAGCAGCAGCACCGGGCGGCCCCCGGGAGGACCCGCCACGATCGCGTCGAACACGCCCGCATCAGTGGAGATGCTCAGCTCGGTCACGACCCACCCCTTCATACCGACTGGTCGGTAGCCTTCAGGTGGAGGGGGCGGCTGTCAAGCCCTGAGGTGTGAGATGAGCTTGATTGAACATGACGTCGAATTCAACTATAACGAAGCCCGGCACTCGAAGCTCCCGGAAGAACCAGACCGAACAGAAAGCAGTGAGGTGACATGAGGGAAGCAGTCATCGTCTCGACGGCACGGACCCCGATCGGAAAGGCCTACCGCGGCGCGTTCAACGACACCCAGGCACAGGAACTAGCCGCCCACGCCCTCTCGCACGCGGTGCAGCGCGCCGGACTCGAGGGAGGGGAGGTCGAGGACGTCGTCTTCGGCTGCGCCGTCCAGCAGGGGTCGTCCGGTTTCAACGTCGCGCGTCAGGCCGCTCTGCGCGCCGGACTTCCGGACGCCGTGTCGGGGATGACGATCGACCGGCAGTGCTCGTCGGGCCTGATGGCCATCGCGACGGCCGCCAAGCAGATCGTCACGGACGGCATGCAGGTCACCGTCGGCGGCGGCGTCGAGTCGATCTCCCTGGTGCAGAACGACCACATGAACACCCACCGCATGACGGACCCCTGGCTGGTCGAGCACAAGCCGAGCATCTACCTGCCGATGCTGCAGACGGCGGAGATCGTCGCCGAACGCTACCGCGTGAGCCGGGAACGCCAGGACGAGTTCGCGCTGCTGTCGCAGCAGCGCACCGCGGCGGCGCAGGAGGCCGGCCGGTTCGACCGGGAGATCGTCGCGCTGAGCAGCGTCAAGAAGGTGCTCGACAAGCAGTCCGGGGAGGTGCGGGACGAGGAGGTCACCCTGACCCGGGACGAGGGCAACCGCGCCTCGACCACGCTCGAAGGCCTGACCGGGCTGGCGCCGGTGCTGCCGGACGGCCAGGTGAGCGCGCACTCCAGCGTGACGGCCGGGAACTCCTCGCAGTTGTCGGACGGGGCCTCGGCCTCGGTCTTGATGGAGGCGAAGGAGGCCGAGCGCCGCGGACTGGAACCGCTGGGCGTCTACCGGGGGATGACCGTCGCCGGCTGCGCGCCGGACGAGATGGGCATCGGCCCGGTGTTCGCCATTCCGAAGCTGCTGAAGCAGCACAACCTCACGATCGACGACATCGGCCTGTGGGAACTCAACGAGGCGTTCGCCTCCCAGGCGCTGTACTGCCGCGATGAACTGCACATCGACCCGGAGCGGTTCAACGTCAACGGCGGCGCGATCTCGGTCGGTCATCCCTACGGCATGACGGGCGCCCGCCTGGTGGGGCATGCCCTCATCGAGGGCAAGCGCCGAGGGGTCCGGTACGTGGTGATCTCGATGTGCGTCGGCGGCGGGATGGGCGCGGCCGGACTGTTCGAGGTCGTCTGATGGGGAAGGGCCGAACCGCGGTCCTGGTGGACTTCGGCGGGGTCCTCACCTCCAGCGTGTTGCAGGCCTTCAGGGACTTCGGCGCCTCGCTCGGTGGCGACCCGGGCCTGCCGCTGGAACTCCTCGCCCGGGACCAGCCCTCACGCACCCTCCTGGCCGACCACGAATGCGGCCGCATCGACGCCGAAGCCTTCGAGCGGGGGTTCGCCGAGCGCCTGCGCGCCCACGGCGCCGACGTACCGGCCGAGGGGCTCACGGCCAGGATGCAAGCGGGAATGTCCATCGACCAGGACATGCTCGCGCTGCTCGGTGAGCTCCGAGCTGCCGGCTTTCCCGTGGCGCTGGTGTCGAATTCGTTCGGTACCGGCACCTACGACGGCGTCGACCTCGCCGCCGTGGCCGACGTCGTCGTCATCTCCTCCTACGTCGGGATCCGCAAGCCCTCCCGGCGGATCTACGCGATCGCATGTGAACGCCTCGGCGTCGACCCTGAGGAGGCGGTCATGATCGACGATCTGCAGCAGAACCTCGACGGAGCGGCACGGATCGGAATCGCCGGCGTACTCCACACCAGCGCCGCCGACACCCGCCGCCAACTCGCCGAACGCTTCCGTATCACCACATGACCGAGCGACCGGGACCCCCCTTCGGGGTTTGTGACTATGGCGTCGGATTCAAGTAAAGTCCCCGGGATGGACACCAGCGCGCCCGAGGAGACCGACAGCGAGCAGGCACCACCCGTGGCGCCCTTCTCGCAGCTCCGTGAGCCGCCCACGACGCAGCGCGGAGCGCGGACGCGGGCCGCTTTGGTGAAGGCCGCGCGGAAGGTGTTCGAACGGGACGGCTATCTCGACGCCCGCCTGACCGACATCACCAAAGAGGCCCGCTGCGCGGCCGGATCGTTCTACACCTACTTCTCCAACAAGGAAGAGGTGCTTGCGGCCGTCCTCCTGGAAGCGCAGGAGGACATGCTGCACCCCGGCATGACCCGGGTGCAGGACACCGACGACCCCCATGCGGTACTCGAGGCGAGCAACCGCGCATACCTCGCGGCATACCGGCGGAACGCGAAGCTGATGGCGCTGCTCGAGCAGGTGGCCCAAGTGGAGCCGGAGTTCCGTGAGTTCCGAAGGCTGCGCGGGGAGGCGTTCATCCGCCGCAATGCCCGTGGCATCGCCGAACTGCAGGCGCGCGGTGTCGCGGACCGTGAGGTCGATCCGATGATGGCGTCCCGTGCGCTGTCGGGCATGGTCAGCGTCATGGCGTACAACGCCTTCGTGCTCAGTGAAGGGCAAGAAGAAGGTACGGCGGTGGACTTCGAGGAGCTTGTGTCCACGGTCACCCGGCTCTGGGCGAACGCCCTGAGGTTTCCCGGCCACCGCTGATCCGTCCGCCTGACAGCCGCTCATCCCTCGGGGGATCGGGCGGCTTTCTTCGTGTGGCCCCGCGCGAGCAGGTATTGAACCTGACGTCGGATTCAACTATACAGGTGGGGCGCATCGCACACCTTCGACGGAGAGGGCCCGCCGTGAACGTCGCAGAAAGAGTCGCCATCGTCACCGGGGGAGGTGGCGGCATCGGCAGCGCGCTGGTCGCACGACTCGCCCGCGAGGGTGCCCGGGTCGTCGTCGCCGACCTCGACGCGGAGGCCGCGCGGGCGGTGTCGGAGGGAGTCAATGCCGACCATCCGGGCAGCACGGTCAGCGCCGGCGCAGACTTGTCGGACACCACCCGGATCCAGGAGCTGATCGCCCTGGCCGAGAGCACGTACGGCCCGGTCGATCTCTACTTCGCCAACGCGGGCATCGCCGGGGCACCCGGCCTCGACGCCACCGAACAGGACTGGGACCTCTCGATCGACGTGAACCTGCGCGCCCACATCCGTGCGGCCAGGCTGCTGGTGCCGCGCTGGCTCGAGCGCGGTGAGGGCTACTTCGTCAGCACCGCCTCGGCGGCCGGGCTGCTCACCCAGATCGGTTCCGCCACCTACGCCGTCACCAAGCACGCGGCCGTCGCCTTCGCCGAGTGGCTGAGTGTCACCTACGGCGATCGCGGGGTCCGGGTCAGCTGTCTGTGCCCGATGGGCGTGAACACCAGGATGCTGTCCTCCGGGGAGGACTCCGGCGACGCGCTCGGCCGAGCGGCGACGCGGGCCGTAACGTCAGCTGGTGACGTCCTGGAGCCGGCTGACGTCGCCGACGCCGTCCTCGCCGCGCTCGAGGACGAGCGCTTCCTGATCCTGCCGCACGAGGACGTTCTCGAGATGTACCGGCAGAAGGGCTCGGACTACGACCGGTGGCTGCGCGGTATGCGCCGCTACCAGAGCTCCCTGCTGGCGCAGCCATGACCGGTGCGCCGTGAAGGCTCTTCCGCGCCCGCCCTGCTTCCCCTTCCTGACTTTCCCTTCTTCCATCAGGAGTTCGCATGTCCTTGTTTGAGATATCGGACCGCGCCAAGAAGTACCAGGCCGACCTGCTCGAGTTCATGGATACGCACATCTACCCCGCCGAGGCGGTGTACCACGAGCAGATGCGCGCCTCGGGTGACCCGCACTTCCACCCTCCGATCATCGAGGAACTCAAGGCGGAGGCGCGCAAGCGCGGACTGTGGAACCTCTTCCATCCGCACCCGGAGTGGGGTCCGGGGCTGACGAACCTCGAATACGCGCCGCTGGCCGAGATCATGGGGCGCAGCCACATCGCCTCCGAGGCGTGCAACTGCAACGCTCCCGACACCGGCAACATGGAGGTGCTCACGCTGTTCGGCAGCGACGAGCACAAGGAGAAGTACCTCAAGCCCCTCCTCGACGGAACGATGGCCTCGGCCTTCGCCATGACCGAGCCGCGTGTCGCCAGCTCCGACGCCACCAACATCGAGCTGCGGATGGAGCGCGACGGCGACGAGTACGTGCTGAACGGCCGCAAGTGGTTCGCGTCCAACGCCCTGCACCGCAACTGCAAGGTGCTCATCGTCATGGGCAAGACGGACCCCACCGCCGCCCCGCACCGGCAGCAGTCGATGATGGTCGTCCCGATCGACGCCCCCGGGATCACGGTGCTGCGTGGTCTGCCGGTGTTCGGCTACCAGGACCGGGAGGGCCACGCCGAGATCGACTTCCATGACGTACGGGTGCCGGCCAAGGACGTCCTCAAGGGCGAGGGCGAGGGCTTCGCGATCAGCCAGGCCCGGCTCGGGCCCGGTCGTATCCACCACTGCATGCGGGCGATCGGCGCGGCCGAGCGGGCGCTGGAGCTGATGTGCCGGCGCGCGCAGTCACGGGTGACCTTCGGCAGCCCCATCGCCGAACGCTCCAACATCCAGGACTGGATCGCGGAAGCGCGGATCGACATCGAGATGATCCGCCTGCTCACGCTGAAGGCCGCGTATCTGATGGACACGGTCGGGAACAAGGAAGCGCGCACCGAGATCGCCGCCATCAAGGTGGCAGCCCCGAACATCGCGCTCAAGATCGTCGACCGCGCGATCCAGGTGCACGGGGGAGCGGGAGTGACCGACGACTTCCCGTTGGCGTTTATGTACGCCGGTCTGCGGACGCTGCGGCTGGCGGACGGTCCCGACGAGGTCCACAAGCGGGCCATCGCCAGACAGGAACTGCGGCAGTACCGCGACACGGCCACGACGGCGGTGAACTGAGATGGCAGGACTCGATCTCACCGGTCGCACCGCCGTCGTCACCGGCGCCTCGCGCGGTATCGGGCTGGCGATCGCGCAGGCCATCGCCGCCGCGGGCGGAAACGTCGTGCTCACCTCCCGCTCCCAGGAGGCGGCAGACGCCGCCGCGGCCCAGGTCGGGGGCACCGCGATCGGCGTCGGCGCGCACGCGGTCGACGAAGATGCGGCCCGGCGCTGTGTGGAGCTGACGCTGGAGCGCTTCGGAAGCCTGGACATCCTCGTCAACAACGCGGGGACCAACCCGGCCTTCGGGTCGGTCATCGACCAGGACCACGGCCGGTTCGCCAAGACCTTCGACGTCAACCTGTGGGCTCCCGTCCTGTGGACGGGTCTGGCCACCCGCGCCTGGATGGGCGAGCACGGCGGTGCCGTCGTCAACACCGCGTCGGTCGGCGGCATGGCCTTCGAGGCGAACATCGGTTTGTACAACGCGTCCAAGGCCGCACTGATCCACCTCACGAAGCAACTGGCCCTGGAGCTCTCGCCGAAGGTCCGCGTCAACGCGGTGGCACCGGGAGTGGTGCGCACCAAGCTGGCCGAGGCGCTGTGGAAGGAGCACGAGGAGGCCGTGTCCGCCTCGACGGCGCTCGGGCGCATCGGGGAGCCGGCCGACATCGCCTCGGCGGTCGCCTTCCTCGTCTCCGACGCCGCGAGCTGGATCACCGGCGAGACCATGGTGATCGACGGCGGGCAACTGCTCGGTGACGCACTCCCGTTCAGGCAAGGAGCCACCATCGGGATCTGAGGCGGGGGAGCGGGCGTCCGGTGTGCAGAAGCGCCGGACGCTCCCTCGTCGGGCGTCCCGCCGAGCCACGCGTCCGGGGTTTCAACCCGGCGGTGTCGAAAGGTGGATCAGGATGCCGCACACCTCGTCCACGATCTCCCGCGCCTCCGTCTCGTCCCCGCAGTCGCCCAGTTCGCGTGCCGCCCCTCCGATCACGGTGGTCAGCACGCTCACCCGCACGCGGCCGGCGCGCCGCCGCTCGTCCACCTTCAACAGCCGGGCGTTGCGCCGTACCCACGCGCGGTCCCACTGGCGGCGCAGCCTGTCGAAGCCCGCGGGGCCGTCGTCCTCCGCGAGGAGCTTGGCGAGCCGCCGGTTGTCCCAGGCGCCGCCCAGGTATGCCCTGGCTCCCGCCACGAAGAGGGCGATGGGGTCGTCCACGCCACGACCGCGCTCGGCGGCCAGCGTGGCCGCGGTCCTGCGCTCCTGCTCCTCCCGGAACTCCTCCCAGAGGGCCAGATAGAGCCCCCGCTTTCCGCCGTAGTGCTGGAACAGGCTGCCCACCGGGATGCCGGAGCGTGCCGCGATCTCACTGAGACCGGCGTCGGTGTAACCGCGCTCGGTGAACACCGACAGCGCGGCGTCCAGCAGCGCGCGCCGCACTGTCCGGTCCTGGCCGCCGTCGCCCTCCGACAGGCCCATGTGCCCCTGTTCCTCCGGCAGTTGACGTCCCGCCTCGGTCCCAGTGGATTCAACGATGCCGCTCACCGGCCGTCCTCACTTTCCCCGGCCCCGTCGCGGATGGCGAGGGCGACCAGCAGTTCCAGGAGGTCGGCGATCCGGCGCGGATTGCGGCCGGTGCGTTCCTCGATCCGGCGCAACCGGTAGTGCGCCGTGTTGTGGTGGATGCGCAGCCGGTCGGCGGCCAGCCGCAGATTGAGATCCGCCTCCGCGAAGGCCCGAATGGTGGCGGCCAGCGTGTCGCCGCGTCTTCGGTCCTCCTCCAGCAGCGCCCGCACCCGGCAGTCCACCAGCTGGCGGGCGAGGTCGTCGGCGCGCAGCGCCAGGTAGTCGAACGGGGACAGCCGCGGCAGCGCCGCCACCCCGCCCCCGCTCGGCACCAGGTCGAGGGCGGCCCGCGCCTCCGCATAGGCGCGCGGCAGCTCGGAAGCGCCCTGTGCGACGGTGCTGATGCCCATGGAGAGCATCGTCCCCGCCCGCGCGAGCCGCCGCTGCACGGCCTCGAAGTGGGCGCAGATGTCCTCCGCGTTCATGCCGGCCCGGACCACGGGCACGGTCACCACCTCTCCGTGGCGTACGACGACCAGGGTGCGGCCGGCCCAGGGCCCGGCGACGCTGATCGACGCGCTGGTGGCGTACCCGTGCTCGGCCGAGGTGAGGTCCCCGCTGCCGGTGTTGTCGACGCACACCGCCACGACCGCCATCATCGGCGAGCGCGGTCCGATGCCGTACGCCTGCGCCGCCGCGAACAGCGGACCGCGCGTCGGAGCCACGCCCGCCAGGAGCTGGTCCAGCAGATCCCGGCGCTCGCGGTCCGCGTCCGCCACCACGTGCTGCTGGTACTCGACGTAGGCCTGCGCGGCATGGGTGCTGGCGAAGTCGACGTACCGCATCAGCGGGGTGACCAGGGACAGCGCGGCCTGCTGGGCCTCGGCCGCCGTGCCCGCGCAGTCCAGCAGCGCGTCCCACAGCACCTGCCGGCCGACCCGGAAGGCGCTGATCCAGTCCTCCAGGGCGAACCCCGCCCGGGCTCTGCGCATCGCCGCCGCTCGGCTGAACACCAGGTCCTCGGGGGCGATGGCCCGGTCGCCGGCGAGTGCCGCCAACTGCATCCGGTAGTGCTCGAGCACCTGCTCCCGTACGTCGTCGAAGAACCGCTCGTCCTGCAGGGCGTACGACGGGATCTCCGTGCGCATCACCTCGACGGCGGTCTCCGCCACCTCCTCGATCCGCTCGTGGACGGTGTGCAGGATCCGCCGCCGCTCCCGGCGGAGCGGTTCGGAGAGTTCGGGGGCGCCCGGAGCGGGACCACGAGGCATGGCGCCGATCGTCGCCGCCCGACTCGTGCTCCGTCAACAGCCCCGGGGTGAGACATCCGCGGCGACCTGTGCGCGGCGCACAGTCCGGCGACCGGGAAGTTGGGTGCTCACACCCAATGTGCGCCCCGAACACCCCCACCTACTGTGACGCTCGCCCACCCCCCAGCACGTCGGAAAGGGCGTCACTCATGCTCGCGGTCGACGGTATCAGCGTGCGTTTCGGCGGGATCACGGCCTTGGACGGTGTCGCGTTCACCGTCGAGCAGGGCACCGCCGTAGGGCTCATCGGACCGAACGGAGCCGGCAAGACCACCTTGTTCAACTGCCTCACCAGGCGCTGCACCCCCGATGCGGGAACCGTGCGGTTCGAGGGTGAGGACCTGCTCGCCCTTCCGCCGCACACCGTGGCCGGGCGCGGCATCGCCCGCACCTTCCAGAACCTCGGCCTGTTCCCGCGGCTCACGGTCCGGGAGAACGTCATGGTCGGCGCCCACAGCCGGGGGCGCACCGGACACCTCGCCGCGGCGCTCCGGCTGCCCCGCGTCCGGCGGGAGGAGAGGGAACTACGTGACCGGGCAGATGACCTGCTACGGCGACTCGGCCTGGCGGACGTCGCCGACCACTCCGCCTCCGGGCTGCCGTTCGGCACGCTCAAACGCGTCGAACTGGCCCGGGCGCTCGCGGTACGGCCGCGGCTGCTGCTGCTCGACGAACCCGTCAACGGGCTCAGCCACGGCGAGGTCGGCCACTTCGCGGAGCTGGTCCGGTCGGTGCGCCAGGACTTCGACCTCACCCTCGTGGTCGTCGAACACCACATGGGGTTCGTGATGGGCCTGTGCGACAAGGTGGTCTGCCTCGACTTCGGCCGCAAGATCGCCGAGGGCTCGCCCGAGGACATCCAGCGCGACGCGGCGGTCATCGAGGCGTACCTGGGGGTGGCCGCATGAGCGAGCCCACCACCGAAGCCACCGAAGCCACCGAAGCCACCGAAGCCACCGAAGCCACCGAAGCCCCGGAGGCTGCGGAGGCCGTGGAGCCCGCGGAGCAGCCGGACTTCCTGAAGGTCACCGATCTGCACGCCGGATACGGCCAGGCCCGCGTGCTCCAGGGCCTCGACTTCTCCGTCGCCCGCGGCGAGGTGTGCGCGATCCTCGGGCCCAACGGCGCGGGCAAGACCACGACGCTGCGGGCACTGTGCGGCATGGTCCGCGGCCGGGGCTCGATCACCCTGAACGGCACGCAGCTGCTGGGCCGCTCGCCCGAGCAGGCCGCCCGGCTCGGGGTGGCGCACGTGCCCGAGGGCCGGGGCACCTTCAACGAGCTGAACGTCGAGGAGAACCTGCGCATCGGCGCCCACCTGCGCACGCGGCGCCGGGCCGAGCGCGCGGCCGTGGCGGCCGACCTGGAGCGGATCTACGGCTACTTCCCCAAGCTGCGCCAGCGCTCCCGCCAGGCCGCGGGCAGCCTCAGCGGCGGGGAACAGCAGATGCTCGCCATCGGCAGGGCGCTGATGCTGCGGCCCTCGCTGCTGCTCCTGGACGAGCCGTCCCTGGGCCTCGCCCCGCTCGTCACCCGCGAACTGTTCGAGATCGTCCGTGCCGTCAACGAGGAGGAACGCACCACCGTGGTCGTCGTCGAGCAGAACGCCCAGCTCGCGCTGGACATCGCGCACCGGGCGCACGTACTGGAGGCCGGCCGCCTGGTGCTGTCCGGACCGGCCGCACAGATCCGCGAGGACGGGCAGGTCGCCGAGGTGTACCTCGGTGTCTCCGTCAGCGCCCGGAAGGGCGGGTGAGCGCCGTGACCGAACTTCTCCAGCAAGTGGTGGAAGGACTGGGCTCCGGCGCGGTGTACGCCAGCCTGGCGCTGGCCCTCGTGCTGATCTACCGGTTCACGGGGATCGTCAACTTCGCGCAGGGCGAGCTGGCCATGCTCTCCACCTACGTGGCCTGGCAGCTGGTGGCGTCCGGGATGCCGTTCTGGCTGGCGCTGCCGGTCACCCTCGCGGTGTCCTTCGCCGGCGGCATGCTCGTCGAGCGGATCGTCATCCGCCCCGTGCAGGGCGCACCCGAGCTGACCATCGTCATCGTCACGGTCGGCCTGTTCATCTTCGTCAACGCGCTGGCCGGCCTGATCTGGTCGTTCACCGTGAAGGACTTCCCGCAGCCGTTCCCCGACGGCGGGCTCGACCTGGCCGGGGTGCGCGTGGACTGGTCGACGCTCGGGATCATCGGCGTGGTGGCCGCCGTGATGGGCCTGCTGTATGTGCTGTTCCAGCACACCTCCATCGGCCTGGTGATGCGGGCGGTCGCCTGCAACCCGGCCTCCGCCCGGCTGTCGGGCATCCGGGTGAGCCGGGTGCTGATGCTCGGCTGGGGGCTGGCCGCGACGGTCGGCGCGCTGTCCGGTGTGCTCGTCGCCCCGCTGCTGTTCCTGGAGCCCAACATGATGGGCGGCGTCCTGATCTACGCCTTCGCCGCGGCCACGCTCGGAGGCTTCGACAGCCCGGTCGGCGCGGTCGTCGGCGGCCTGTTCGTGGGCCTCGCCGAGACGCTGACCGGGGCGTACGTCGACTTCGTCGGCGCCGATCTGAAGGTGGGCGTCCCCCTGGTGATCATCCTGGCGGTGCTGCTGGTACGGCCCCAGGGCCTGTTCGGGCGAGCGGCGGTGGAACGCGCATGAGCACGATCATCGCCACCCTCGGCACGGACCGGGCCCGGCGCCTGCGGGCCGCCCTCACCGTCCTGCTCGCGGCGGCACTCGCCGTCGGAGCACCGTTCTACTTCGCCCCCTTCCAGGTCTTCCAGCTGACCATGGTGCTCCTGTACGCCGTGGCCCTGGCCGGACTGAACCTCCTGGTCGGCTTCGGCGGGCAGATCTCGCTCGGGCACGGCGCGTTCTTCGCGGCCGGTGCCTACACCGCGGCCGTCATGCTCGACCGGTACGACACCGGCCACCTGGCCACCCTGCCGGTCGCGGCCGCCGGATGCTTCCTGCTGGGCCTCGGGTTCGGAGTGCCAGCGCTGCGGCTGCGCGGTCTGTATCTGGCCCTGGTCACCCTCGCCTTCGCGGTGTTCCTGCCCCCTCTGCTCAAGCGGCTCGAACCGGTGACCGGCGGCTCCATGGGCCTGACCGTGGACAAGCTCCAGCCACCCGCCTGGAGCGGGCTGGCCGAGGACCAGTGGCTGTACCTCGTCGTCCTCGCCGTCACCGCGGTCGCCCTGCTGCTCGCCCGCAACCTGCTGCGCTCCCGGGTCGGCCGGGCCCTGCTCGCCGTGCGGGACAACGAGAGCGCCGCCGAGGTCATGGGCGTACAGCTGTCGCTGCACAAGACCCTCGCCTTCGCCTGGAGCGCGATGTTCGCGGGCGTCGCCGGGTGTCTGTACACCTGGGTGATCGGCTTCGTCTCGCCGGACTCCTTCAGCTTCGTTCTGTCCATCACGCTGCTGGCCGGCCTGGTGGTCGGCGGGCTCGGCTCGCTGTACGGGCCCCTGCTGGGGGCGGCGTTCGTGATGTACGTGCCGAGCGTCTCCCAGGACGTCAGCGAGGCGGCACCCGGAGTGGTCTTCGGCCTGCTGATCATCACGGTGATGTTCGTGGCCCCGACGGGACTGGCCGGTCTGCCGGGCCGGGTCCGGGCCGTTGCCGCCCGTCGTCTGCCCCGCCCCGCGGCCACCCCGGACCGCACGCCCGAGGCCGGCTCCGCGCCTGACGTGGAGCCGGAGTCCCCGGCCGAATCCGGGCCCGATGCACGGCCCGAGTCCCCGGCCGCATCCGAATCCTCCGCGACGGACAACCCCGCGGACCCCGCAGTTGCCGATGCCGAACCCGTGGGCGCACCGCCCCGCACGGAAAAGGAATGACTCACATGCGCAAGACCACCGCTGTGCGGGCGGCCGCGGCCGCTGCCGCCGCCCTGCTCACCGCGACCGCCTGCAGCAGCCAGCGCGGGCAGGACTCCCAGGACACCGCCGCCGATGGCGCCTGCAAGGGCCAGCAGACCACCGGCATCACCGACAAGACCATCAAGCTGGGCGGCATCTACCCGCTGTCGGGACCCGCCTCCGCCTACGGCACCATCAGCAAGGGCGTGACCGCCTACTTCGACCACGTCAACGACAACGGCGGCATAGACGGCCGCAAGGTCGAGTTCGTCGTCCGTGACGACGGCTACCAGCCGCCCAAGGCGGTCGAGGAGGCCCGCAGACTGGTCGAGCGGGAGAAGGTCTTCGCCGTCTTCCAGAGCCTGGGCACCCCGTCCACGGCAGCCGTCTGGGACTACCTCAACCAGCGCAAGGTGCCGCAGCCCTTCGTCGCCACGGGCGCCTCCGTCTGGGGCACGGACGACAAGCACCCGTGGACCATCGGCTGGCAGCCCAACTACGTCTCCGAGGCGCGGGTGTACGCCAAGTACCTCAAGGACGAGAAGCCGAAGGCCAAGGTCGCGGTCCTGTTCCAGAACGACGACTTCGGCAAGGACCTGCTCGGCGGGTTCAAGGAGGCCGTCGCCGACAGCGGTATCAAGGTCGTCGCCGAGGAGAGCTACGAGGTCACCGACCCCTCCGTCTCGGCGCAGATGACGAGCCTCGCCCGCTCGAAGGCGGACGTGCTGCTCAACATCACCACGCCCAAGTTCGGCAGCCAGGCCCTCGCCGCCGACGCGAAGAACACCAAGTGGAACCCGCTGCACATCGTCAACAACGTGTCCTCGTCCGCCGCCGTACTCAAGCCCGTCGGGTTCAAGAACGTCCAGGGCGTGGTCTCGGCGACGTACTTCAAGGACCCCGCCGACCCGCAGTGGGCCGACGACCCGGAGATGAAGACGTACACGGACGCGCTCCACAAGTACGCGCCCGACTCCGACCCGGCCAACCAGTTCAACGCCTACGGCTGGGCCGCCGCCTCCAGCCTGCACAAGGCGCTCGACGCGATGAAGTGCCCGACCAGGGAGGGCCTGCGGGACGCGGTGCGCGACCTGAACGACGTCAAGGTGGACATGCTGCTGCCCGGGGTCACCCTCTCCACCGGGGCCGACGACGCCTTCCCGATCGAGACGATGCAGCTGATGCGGTTCAAGGGCGAGCGGTGGCAGGTGTTCGGCAAGCCGGTGGACACCCGAAAGGAGTTCGGCCCGGTGGCCAAGTGAGCCGGCGGGGGCGGTCCCGGTCGATGCCCGACCCGTGGGGACCGCCCCCGCCCTGTCAGCACACGTGCCTTCGTACTCAGACGGCGTTCAACCCTCCGTCCACCACCAGGCTCTGCCCGGTGATGTAGGAGGCGCGGTCGGAGAGCAGGAAGGTGACGGCGTCGGCCACCTCCCAGGCGGTGCCCTGGCGGCCGAGCGGTATGCGGGTGAACGAGGTGGAACGCGACGCCCGCCGGGCCGAGGCCTCGCGGCCCATCGGGGTGTCGATCAGGCCCGGGACGACCAGGTTGGCGCGGATCCCGCGCGGCCCGCCCTCCTTGGCGACATGCCGGGTGAGACCGAACAGGCCCGCCTTGGAACTGTCGTAGGCGGGCGAGTCGGTCGCCGCGCGCAGCCCGGCCACCGAACCGACGAAGACGATCGATCCTCCGTCGGCGATCACGGGCAACGCGTACTTGGCGGCGAGGAAGGGGGCGCCCAGATTGAGCGAGAGCACGCGTTCCCACTGCTGCGGTGAGGTCTCCGCCAGGCCCGCGCCGAGGCCGATGCCGACGTTGACCACGAGCGCGTCGAGCGAGCCCAGTTCACGGAGGGCTTCGGCGACCATGGCCGAGGACTGGCCGGGAGCCGTGGCGTCACCGACCACGGGCAGGCCACGGGCGCCCTCCTCACCGACCAGGGCGGCGGTGGCCGCGGCGGCGGAGGGGGAGACGTCGGCGCAGGCCACGGAGGCTCCCTCGCGGGCGGCGAGCACGGCCACCGCCCGCCCGTTGCCCACCGGGGCCTTCGGATCGTCGCTGGGGCGGGTGCCCGCTCCGATGACCAGGACGTTGCGGCCGGTCAGCAGGCCGGCCGGGTGGGTCGCGGGGTGCCGGAGCTCAGGCATCGCCGTCCGCCCCCTCCGCCGCGTCCGCGCCGGACCCGGTGGGCGCGGGAAGGGTTTCCGACGCGAAGTCGGGCTCGAGCCGGGTACCGGCGGAGTTCAGGAAGAACGCGACCATGTGGTACTGACCGACGAGCATGGTGATCTCGATCAGCTGTGCCTCGTCGTGGTCGGCGGCGAGTGCGGACCAGGTGGCCGCGGAAAGCCGTGCGTCTCGGTGGAGTTCGTCGGCGGCGCGCAGCAGACGGGCGTCGGCCGGCGTCCAGCCCTGTGCGTCCGGGCCCGCGCCGACCCGCCGGATCTCCTCGTCGGTGACCCCGGCAGCCCGGGCCAGCGGTACATGCCGTCCCCATTCGTAAGCGGCCCGGGTGTTGTACGCGGTGCGCAGGATGAGCAGTTCCCGGGTCCGGTGCGGGAGACGGCCGTCGCGCAGCAGATGGCTGCCGAACGGCAGGAAGTGCCGGAAGAGGGCGGGGTGGCGTACCAAGGTGGTGAAGATGTTGGCGAGGTGGCCGTCGGCGTCCCGGGGAATCAGGGCGAGCAGTTCCCGGGTGGACGGATCCCCGCCGTCCTCGGGCAGCGGCGCGAGGCGCGGGCCGGTGGCCGGGGCTGCGTGGTGGGGGCGGTGATGGAGCTCGTCGGTCATGGCGGTCTCCGCACGGTTCGTCGGGATGGGGCGGTGGCGCGAGTCGTCGGGGTGGGGCGGCGGCGCGAGGGCGGCTCTGCAAACGGCCGATCGGCGCCTGGTCGCGTGCGCGTCGATGCGGGCGCCTTTTGCCGCCGTGCCACTGTGCTTTCGGCGGCCGCGGCTTGTCGACGGCTCCCCGGCCAAGGCGGCAGGGCCGCATATTGTTCACTCGCACAACGGCCGGTGCCGGAAGGGTGGGGTCAGGCCCATGCGCGGAGAGCCGGGCGCGGCGGCGCCCCTCGAACGGGTCATCGCCGCGATGGCCGCGCAGCAGAGCCATGTGGGCGGGCGGTTGCACGCGGATCTGGCCGAGCACATCCCGTCCTACCGCGCCGTCCCGCGCGAACTCCTGGACCAGATCTGGCATCGGCACTTCCAGCGGGCTCTCACGGTGCTGCGCGAGGGAACGGTGCCCGCTCCGGAGGACTTCGACGAAGCCGACGTGGCCCGGGACCGGGCCGCGCGAGGCGTGCCGCTCAGCGACGGGCTCCGGGCCTTTCGCCGGGCGTTGAGCGCGATACGGGATCTGTTCCTCGCCGAGGCGAGCGAACGCGGTCTGGACCGCGGCCTCGTCATCGACCGCACCACGTGCCTGTGGGAGCTCGCGGACGTCGCGAGCGTGCGGATCGCCGCCGTACACCGGCAGGCGGAGGTCGCCTCGGCCCTGTCCGACGCCCGCCGCCGCGCCGACTTCCTGCGGGGACTGCTCTACGGGACGCTGAGCGCCGCGCAGATCCACAGCGGTGCGGCGATCTACGGACTCGACCTTTCGCGGCCGTACCGGGCCATCAGAGCCGTGCCCCACGGCAACGTCGGTCCGGACGTCCTGGAACGCTCGCTGGCATCCCACGGCCGGGGGAGCGGTCGAGGCGCGCTGCTCACCGTGCTGGACGAGGCCGTCGCCGGGGTCGTCGAGGCGAAGCCGGAGACCGGCGACCTGGAGGTGACGGCGGGGCTCGGCCCGCCGACGGACCTCGCCGCGGCGCACCACTCCTTCCGTGCCGCCGGCAGGCTGCTGGACGCCGCCCGCGCCTACGGTCTGCGCGGCGTGTACGACCTGGGCGACCTGTCCTGGCGGGTGGCCGTCGTCGCCGAACCCGAACTCGCCGAGTTGCTGCTCGACCGCTGTCTGCGCCCCCTGGAGGCGGAGGGCGAGTTCGGAGCACTCATCGAGGACTCGGTGCGGGGATACCTGGAGAAGGGACGGCACATCCGCGAGGTCGCCCGCAGCGCGCACGTCCACGTCAACACCGTCCGCTACCGGCTGCGCCGTTTCGAGGAGCTGACCGGCATGAGCCTGGACGCTCCGGACACCCTGGTGGAGCTCAGCTGGGCCTTGGCGGCACGCGAGCTGAGGACACCTCACCGAGGCCCGGCAGCACCTGCTCCATGAGCGGGCACGGTGCCTGCCGTGACGAGCGTGTCCGCCACCCGCGTCACGTCGCGGGCGAGGCCGCGGTCTCACGGGTTCAATAGGCTTACAAGGCATCAGCAGGTGAGCGCGTGGTGCGGAACGTCCAGCCACCGGCCTGGAACGTCGGCGACCGGGGACAAGGTGGTGTCCAGCGGTGGAGAAGCGGATGACGGAGCTCAGCGACCACGACGATCCGTTCGCCCTGCATCTCGCCGCCTTGGCGGTGCTCGACGACCGGGGAACCGTGGTCGGATGGAACCGGCGGGCCCAGGAACTGCTCGGCCATCCGGACACAGCCGTGATCGGTCGCCCGGCGTTCGAGGTCCTCGTCGATCCCAGCGATCTGCCGGCGGTCAGGGATGCCGCGGCGAGTTGCAGGAGCGCCGGCGGCTGGTTCGGGGTGCTCAACGTGCGGCACCGCGACGGGCGGCTGGTGGAGCTGGGGCTCAGGGCCCATGCGCTCTCGCGTGACGGCCACATCCGTGAGTGGTTTCTCGCGGGTGCACCCGTGGTCGACGTCCTGGAGTGGCAAAGGGACCGCGCCGTGCTCGAGGGGTTGTACCGCCGGTGCCCGATCGGTCTGGTCGTCCACGGCCCCGATCTGAGGCTTCTGCGGGTCAACCGGGCCATCGAACGCTTCAGCGGCGTCCCGGCGGCACAGTTCCGGGGGCTGCCCACCGGCTGTTTCCTCGTCCCCGACGACGCCCGCAGGGCCGTGGACCGGGTGCGCCAGGTGATGGAGACCGGAAGGCCGGCGGTCTACTCCGAACAGTTCGTCCGCCTGGAGTGGGATCCGGCACGGGAGCGGGTCGCGATGGTCTCGTCCTTCCCCATGGAGGATGCCTCGGGCCGCATCCTTGGTGTGGCCGAGATGATCGAGGACATCACCGAGCGCCATCGGGCCCAGCGCCGGCTCGCGCTCCTCGACCAGGCCGGCAGCCGTATCGGCACCACCCTCGACGTGGCGGAGACCGCCCGGGAGCTGGCCGAGGTGATGGTGCCCCACCTCGCCGACCATGCGTCGGTGGACCTGCTGCAGTCGGTGACGCGCGGTGAGGAGCTGGCGCAGGCGCTGGCAGAGCCGGTGGTACGCGTGGGCGTCTACGGCGTCGGCGCCCAGCAGACCGGCCCGCCCCATCCGCACGGCGTACCGGTGGAGTTCGGGCCTGACACACCCCAGGCCAGATGCCTGGCCGAGGGCGAGCCCGTCCTGGAACCGGTTCTGCCACCCGAGTGGTTCTCGACGCACGGCCGCCAGGGAGCCCACGCTCCGGAGCTCAGCGCCCACTCATTGATCGTCGTCCCTGTTTCCGCGCGGGGCCTGGTGCTGGGCGTGATGACCCTGTGGCGTTCGCGCCGCCCCGATCCCTTCGAGGCGGACGATCTCACCCTGGCCCAGGAACTCGCCTCGCGCGCCGCCGTCGCCATCGACAACGCCCGGCGCTTCACCCAGCAGCAGCAGACCGCGTTCGCCCTGCAGAGCAGCCTGCTGCCCCGGACGGTTCCGGACCAGTCGGCCGTCGAGGTGGCCCTGCGCTATCTGCCGGCCAGCGCGGCCCCGGGCCTGGGCGGGGACTGGTTCGATGTCATTCCCCTGTCCGGGGCCCGGGTCGCCCTCGTCGTCGGCGACGTGGTGGGACGCGGCATCCACGCGGCCGCCACGATGGGCCGGCTGCGGACCGCCGTACACACACTCGCCAGTCTCGATCTGGAACCGGACGAGGTCCTCTCCCGCCTGGACGATCTGGTCCTGCTGCTGGCGGCCGAACAGGAAGCGGCCGGCGAACGGCCGGTGGGGGAGCAGGTCGTCGGCGCCACCTGTCTGTACGCCGTGTACGACCCGGTCTCCGGGCGGTGCTCCGTGGCCCGCGCCGGCCACCCGCCGCCGGTGGTCACCGCCCCGGACGGACAGGTGGCCGCGCTGGACCTGCCCGCCGGCCCACCGCTCGGCCTGGGCGGCCTGCCGTTCGAGGCCCGCGACGTCGAACTGGCCGAGGGAAGCCTGCTGTGCCTGTACACCAACGGACTCATCGGCGAACGCCACATCGACGCCGATGTCGGCCTGACCAAGCTGTGCGCGGCGCTCACCCGCCCCGCGGACGCGCTGGAACGCACCTGCCAGGCGGTGGTCGACTCGCTCGTGCCCGCGCGCCCCGGCGACGACGTCGCGTTGCTGATCGCCCGCACCCGCATGCTGCCACCGGACGATGTCGCTTCCTGGAGTCTGCCGCTGGAGCCCGCCAGCGCCGCCCGCGCCCGCGCACTGACCTCGGCCAAGCTGAGCGAATGGGGCCTGGAACACCTGGCGTTCACGACCGAGTTGATCGCCAGCGAACTGGTCACCAACGTCTACCGCTACGCCGGCGGCCCCGCCACGCTGCGGCTGATCCGGGAACGGCATCTGGTCTGCGAGGTCAGCGACACCAGCCACACCTCACCCCATCTGCGCCACGCCCGCACCACCGACGAGGGCGGGCGCGGCCTGTTCCTGGTGGCCCAGATGGCCGAACGCTGGGGCGCCCGCTACACCCGCGAGGGCAAGACCGTCTGGACCGAGCAGTCACTGGCCGGCACGTTCACCTGACCGCCCCAGGCCCTGCTACTCCTGGTCGGCAACCGCCATCTCGCCCAGCAGCGACCAGTCGTGCTGCGGAACGGTCGCGTTGACGATGCGCGGCGTCTCGACCAGATGGGGCGGCAGCGTCTGCTGCGCGGCCTTGAAATGCGCGGACTGCACGTGCGCGGCCCCGGCCTCGTCGTCGCGGAAGGCCTCGACCAGGACGTACTCCGTCGGGTCCGCCACACTGCGCGACCAGTCGAACCACAGGCAGCCGGGTTCGGCGCGCGTGGCCCGGGTGAAGTCAGCCGTGATCTCGGGCCAGCGGTCGGCGTGCTCGGGACGGACTCGGAACTTGGCGGTGATGAAGATCATCGGGATTCCTTTGATGAAGGTCATTACGACTGGAGTACCAACTGACCGTCCGCGTAAGGAAGGACCTTGGCGCGCGGCAGATGGACCAGGACCTCCTCGCACGCCGGGACTCCCTCCTCCCGAGGCGTCTTGGTCCTCAAGAGCTGCCCGGCCACCTCCACCTCGAGCACGCGGTGCGCGCCATGATCCGTGACGCCCCGCAGCCTGCCGGGGAAGGTGTTGGGACCGGGATCCGTGACGATCTTGACATACTCGGGCCGGACGCCCACCTGGACTTCGCTCGTGCCGTGCGGGATGTCCCAGGCGGCGGACAGCGTCCGGCCACCCAGCGCGAGGGATCCGTCGCCGTGGCCCACGACCAGGAAGTTCATCGCCGGTGAGCCGATGAAGTAGCCGACGTAGCTGGACGAGGGAGCTTCGAAGAGCTGCTCCGGCGTGCCCTGCTGCACGGCACGGCCGTCCTTCATCACCAGCACTTCCTGCGCGAAGCTCATCGCCTCGTACTGATCGTGCGTCACATAGATCACGGTAGGCCTGAACTGCTCGGTGATCTCCCGGACCTTGCGCCGCAGCAGGTGCTTCAGCTGCGGGTCGATGACGGTGAGCGGCTCGTCCATCAGTACGGCCGCGACGTCGTCCCGGACCAGGCCGCGGCCGAGGGAGATCAGCTGCTTGTCGTCGGCGGTGAGCCCGCGGGCGGGCTGCCTCAGCCGGCCGTGCAGGTCCAGTGCCTCGGCGACCTGCCGGACCTTGGCGTCGATCCTCGCCCGGTCCCAGCCTCGGCACTGCAGCGGGAAGGCGAGGTTGTCGTAGACCGTCATCGACCTGTAGATGACGGGGAACTGGAAGACCTGGGCGATGTTGCGGGCCTTCGTGGGCAGGGCGGTGACGTCGGCCCCGTCGAACAGCACCCGCCCCTGGGACGGCCTGACCAGACCGGACAAGATGTTCAGCAGCGTCGTCTTGCCGCAGCCCGAGGGGCCGACCAGCGCGTACGTCCTGCCGGACTCGAAGGTCAGGTTCAGCGGCTTGAGAGCCCACCGCTCCTCTTCGACCCCCGGCGCGTAGGCGTGCCCGACGTCGACGATGTCCAACTGCGCCATGTCAACGCCCTTCCACTGAAGCGAGATCGTACGAGGGTGTCCGCACGAGCGTTCCGTGCTCGTCGAAGGCGAACAGCCGGTCTGGACGGAGCCGTAGTTCGACCAGGTCGCCGAGGGCGAGGTCGTGGATGCCCTCGATCTGTACGACGAAGGGGCTCTCGCCGACGACCACGTGGACGAAGGTCTCGGAACCGGAGATCTCCACGAAGGTGACCTCGCCCTCGACTCCGCCGGAGGCCAGGCCGACGTCCGTGGCGCGCAGTCCGAACTGGTAGGCCCCGTCGGGCAGATCGGCCAGGTGCGCGGAGACATGTGTGGCCTGGAAGCCGGCCACCGTCACCTGCCCGCCCTCGATCCGGCCCGCGAAGATGTTCATGGGCGGGTCGTTGATGATGGACGCCACCGTGGTGGTCGCCGGGCGTTCGAAGACCTCCTGCGGGGTGCCGGTCTGGAGGATCCGCCCCTCGTGCATGACCAGCACGACATCCCCGAGCATCATCGCCTCGGCGGGTTCGGTGGTCGTGTAGATGACGATCGTGTCCCCCCGGTCCGAGAAGAGGGTCTTGAATTCGTCGCGCAGTTGTTCCCGCAACTTGTAGTCCAGGTTCGCCAGCGGCTCGTCGAGCAGCAGCACGCCGGTACCGCGCGCCAGAGCGCGGGCCATCGCGACGCGCTGCTGCTGGCCGCCGGAGAGCTGGGACGGCTTGCGCCTCTCGAAGTCCGCGAGCCCGACACGCGCCAGGCTCTGCCGGACCCGTTGCTCGATCTCCTCCCGCGACAGCCCGGCCCGCTTCAGCGGAAAGGCCACATTGCGGAACACGTCGAGATGCGGGTAGTTGATGAACTGCTGGTAGACCATGGCGGTGTCGCGCCGCCAGACCGGTGTCTTCAGGAAGTCCGCGCCCGCCCTCGTCAGGGAGCCGGAATCCACCTTCTGCAAGCCGGCCAGGACCCGCAGCAGCGTCGTCTTTCCGGCCATGGTCCGGCCGATGACGGTGTGGAGCCGCCCCGGTCGGAAGGTGGCGGTCACGTTCTTGAGGTGGTCGACGCCGTCGACGCTCAGGCACAGATCAGTGGCGGTCAGGTTCATCGGACGGCTCCCGACAGGTTCCCCTTGGACAGATAGCGCTCCACCCAGATGGCGAGCAGGACCAGCGGTGTCACACCGAAGAGCGCGGCGGCGGACAGCGTCCACCACGGCGGAATGGAGGAGTTGAGGGCGACGACCGCCTGGGGCAGGGTCTGGACCTCGGTGAAGGTCAGCCGGAAGGCGAAGAAGAAGTCGTTCCAGCCGAACACGGCGCAGAACATCGCCGCCACAGTCAGCCCGGGCAGGGAGTTCGGCAGGATCGCCCGGACGAAGGTCTGGAACGGGCCGCAGCCGTCCAGCATCGCCATCTCGTCGATCTCCCGCGGGATGCCGTTGAAGAAGTCCACCATCACCCAGACCGCGATGGGCAGCAGCAGGGCGACCGTCACGATGACCAGGCCGGGGATGCTGTCCAGGAGGCCGCCCCACTGCAGCAGGTAGAAGAAGGGGATCACCAGCACGACCGGCGGCATGATCCGTTGGGAGACGAAGAAGAAGACGATGTCGCTGTTCTTGATGAAGCCCAGCCTGAAGCGGTAGCGGGACAGTGCGTAGGCGGCCAGAGATCCCAGGGCCAGGCTGATGGCGGATGCGGCGATGGTGACGATCGCGCTGTTGACGAAGGGACGGATCACATCGACACCGCCGGCTCCGCCGAAGATGTTGCGCCAGCCGGTGAGGGTGGGCTCGTACTGCGCCCAGGGGAGGTAAGTGGGACCGCCCTGGACCGCGTTGGCGTTCTTGAAGCTGGTCGTCATCGCCCAGAAGAACGGTCCCGCGACGAAGCAGGCCCACAGTGCGATCACGGTGTACTTGAACACGGGATAAAGGCGTGACCTCATGAGGCCCCCTTCAGCTTGAAGGCCCTGGTGAGCAGGGCGGCGACGACCGTGAGCGTCACGCTCATCAGCACCAGGTAGAGCAGGGACATCGCGCCGCTGTATCCGGTCTGCTGGTCCCTGAGCCCCTGGATGTAGAGGTAGTAGCCCGGGGTTTCCGTGGAGGAGCCCGGCCCGCCGGAGGTCAGTACATAGACGCTGTCGGAGAGCTTGGACGCCTCGATCAGCCGGATGACGACCGCCGCGACCGAGACCGGCGCCATCAGCGGGAAGGTCACCTTCCAGAAGGTGCGCCAGATGCCCGCGCCGTCGATCGCGGCGGCCATGAACGGCTCCTTCGGCAGGCTCAGCAGACCAGCGAGCAGCAACAGGAACATGAAGGGCGTCCACTGCCAGACCTCGACCGTCATCAGCGCGATCAGCGCAGGCCCGGACTCGGTGAGCCAGGGGATCCGGGTCAGGCCCAGCACGTCCAGCAGATCGTTCGCCGGCCCCAGCGACTCATGGAAGATCGTCTGCCAGATGGCGGCCATCACCACGGGCGTGGTCATCATGGGGACGAGGAACAGCACCCGCCAGAATCTGCGGCCGCGTACCTCGCGCCAGACCAGCAGGGCCATGCCGAACCCGATGACGTACTGGATCAGGACCGTGCCGCCCGCCAGCAGGACCAGCCGGGTGATGGACGCCCAGAAGCGTCTGTCGTGCAGCACGGCGGTGTAGTTGGCCCCTCCGATGAAGTCCATGGAGGGGTTGCTGACGTTCCAGCCCGAGAAGCTGACGCGGATGGTGAACAGAAGCGGGAAAATGATGATCAGAAAGAGAGTGAGCAGTCCCGGCAGAAGGAACATGCTCTTGTGCCGGCGCAGGCCGTCCATGGTTCTCCTTGCGGAAGGGGGCGGGCGCCCCCGGGTGGCCGGCCGGTCCGGTCCGGCCACCCGAGGCGTCCTGCGGTCGGATCAGGAGTTGTCCTCGAGCGCGACCACGTCGCGATAGGCGCGCTGGACCTTGTCCTTGCCTATCTGGCCGGTGATCTTGGACCACTCCCGGGCCACGCCGTCCAGCGCCCGCTGCGGCGACTCCTGACCGGCCACGGCCGACGCGACGCCGTTGGCCAACGCGGACATGTACTGGTTGACACCGGGAACGCGCAGGTCGAAGACGCGGTTGCGGCTCTTCTCCATGCCGGAGAGCGTCAGCACGTACGACTCGGCGACCTCCTTGTCCCAGCCCTGCTCCTGCCAGAACATCGGGTCGAAGTGGGCGTAGCGGTACGGGTTGACCCCGAACCGGCCGATGGTCAGGTCGAGGGCGGTGTTGGCCTCGTTGCTGAAGAAGCACAGGTAGTCGAAGGCCATCTGCTGGTGGCTGGAAGCCTTGGCCACCGCCGAGGTCCATCCCCACGTGAAGTAGGGCGCCTGGTTGGCCTTCTTGTCCCACGACTTCGTGGTGCGGTTGTAGACCTCCGAGGAACCCGGCAGCGGCGCCGCCTGAACCTGGTTGCGGATCCTGCTGTCCGGCTGCTGGGCCTGGATGAAAGCGTCGTCCCACGAGTACGACATCAGTGTCTGCCCGCCTCCGAAGGAGAAGATCTCGTCTCCCAGGCCGAAGTTGGCGCCGCCCGGTGCCCAGGTGGACTTGGCCTTCACCATGTCGTCCAGGGCGCGGACGAAGCCGGGCGTGTTGATCAGCGGCTCCATGGTCTCGACGTCGAAGAAGACACCGCCCTTGACGTCCGGGTTCTTCACGTACGGCGCGGCCCGGCTGATGAACGCGGAGAACGTCAGGTCGTCGCGCTTGGTCACCTCGGCACTGCCGTAGTTGCGCTTGCCGTCACCGTCGAGGTCCTTGCCGCTGAAGAACTCGGCTGTCTGCTGGTATTCGGCCCAGGTCTTGGGGACTTGCAGGTCCTTGCCCGTGGCCTGCTGGTAGGCCGCCTTCCACTTCGGGTCCTTCAGCACATCGGTGCGGACCTTGAGGTAGTGCCGGTCACCGTCCACCGGGTACTGCACGACCTCCCCGTTCCAGGTCGCCACGTCCATGTAGGCCTGGGTGACGTCCTTCATGCCGGGCGTGTCGAGGTACTCCTGCGGTACCGGTGCCAGATACGGGGCCATGTCGCCGATCCACAGGGACGGGTAGAACATGACGTCGTACGCCGGCTGGCCCGCCTGAAGGGGCGTCAGGATTTTCTGGTGCAGCTCGCCGAAGGGGACGTTGACGACCTCGACCTTCCCGCCGGTGATGTCCTCGAACTGCTTGGCGTGCAGCTGGGTCGGCTCGCCGATGACGGGAACGGCGTGGCTGATGATCTTGAGTGTCTGGCCGGAGTAGTCCTTGCGGCTGATCGATTCGTAGCTGCAGGGCCCGGGGACGTCCTTGACCTTCGTGGCGGGGTAGTCCTTGCCGTACTTCTGGTAGCTGATCACCGAGCCGGGCTGGAAGAGCCCGGCCTTCTCCTTGGGCTTCTGCTGCGCCTGGTTCTGGGCGGTGCACGCGGTGGCGGTCAGGGCCGCGACGGCCGCGACGGCGACCAGGGCCCGGTACGGTCTGCTGCGCATGGGGCTTCTCCTGCGGTGTCAGGGGACCAAGATCGCTCGGCCGCGTACGGCCCCGGCGTCCAGGTCGTCGAGGGCCTGCTGGAAGGAGGCGAGGGGGTAGCGCTGGGTGTGCAGGGTGACCTTGTCCTGGGCCGCCAGGACCATCAGCTCGGAGAGGTCGTTGTAGGAGCCCACGAGGTTCCCGATGAAGTTGATCTCCGTGGAGATGACGTCGATCGTCGGCACGTGGAGGTGGCCGCCGTAGCCGATGACGTAGTAGTTGCCGTTGCGGCGCAGGCAGGCCACGCCCGTCTCGACGGCACCTCCCTCACCGACGAAGTCCAGGACGGCCTCCGCCCCGTGCCCCGAGGTGAGGTCCCGTACGCGGTCGGCTTCGGTTCCGTCGGCGACGAGCGTGTGGTCGGCGCCCAGCTCCTTGGCCAGCGCCAGGGCATCCGTGCTGCGGTCGATGACGATCATCTCGGCCGGCGACAGGGCCCGCAGCACCTGAATTCCGATGTGTCCGAGGCCGCCGGCGCCGATGACCACGGCCCGGTCGCCCGGCCGCAGCACGCGGGCCGCCTTGGCGACGGCGTGGTACGCCGTCAGCCCGGCGTCGGCCAGGGCCGCCACCGAGGCCGGCTCCAGGGACGGGGCGAGGGGCACCACCGAGCGGGCGCTGGTCTTGAGGTACTCGGCGTAACCCCCGTCGGCGTCGATGCCGGGGAAGGCCGAGTTCATGCAGTGCACGTCGTCCCCGGCCCGGCAGGCGCGGCACAGACCGCACGTCGACAGCGGGTGCAGGATGACCGGGTCACCGACCTGGACATGAGTGACGGACCGGCCGACCTCCGCGACCCAGCCGGCGTTCTCGTGGCCGATCGTGTACGGCAGGCTGACCCCGCTCTTGTCCTTCCACTGTCCTTCGAGGATGTGCAGATCGGTCCGGCACACTCCGGCGCCCCCGATCTTCACGATCACATCGAGCGGGCCGGTGATCTGCGGATCGGGCACGTCCACGAGCACGGGCGGCTCGTCGTACTCGATGACCTGCACGGCTTTCATGGCGGCTCCCTGCGAGTCGGCGGGTGGGTGGTGCGCCGATTACACAGGCCGCCGTTCGCAGGCCGATGTCTCAGAAATCGTCCGTGGATGTCTCAATGTGATACACGCCGTAGGCGCCACGCCGTCGGGCTGGTCCAATCACTGCATTGAGGGAACATGACGAGCGCAGTACGGGAGTGTTAATGCCCCGCCACCAGCCAGGAAGCTCGCTGAGAGCCGCCAGAGAGCTCTACCTCGAAGTCACCAAGGACCCCAGCGCCCGGCCGCTCGTGGTGGCCTCGTGGCAGCGCTCGTTGGAGCACAAGGTGAAGTCGGGCAGCCTCGACGCTCCGTACCTCGACAACCCCAATCTCGACAGCCCACTCGCCAGGGCGGCGCTGCCGATCCTGGACCGGCTGCACGAGCAGCTCGCCGACGACCCGGTGTCCATGATGATCACGGACCGCAACGGGGTGGTGCTCTCCCGGAAGGTCTCCCACGAGGGGCTGACGACGAACCTCAACCGCGTGCGGCTGGCCCCGGGCCATGTGTTCGCCGAGCGCTACGTGGGCACCAACGGCATCGGGACCGCGCTGGCCAGCGGCCGACCGGTCATGATCGCCGGAATGGAGCACTACGTCGAGGCGTTGCGCGACTTCCACTGCGCGGCCGTACCGATCCTGCATCCCACCCGGCGCACGCTGCTGGGGGCCTTCAACCTCACCACCATCCGTCAGGGCTCCGACGGCATGCTGATGGCCTTCGCCCGCTCGGTCGCGGCCCAGATCGAGGGTGAGATCGAGGCGATCACCTCCCGGCGCGAGCGGGCCCTGTTCCATGACTACATGGAGGCGTGCTCCTCGGTGCGTCCGGGCCCTGTGCTGGCCCTGAACCGCGATGTCGTCATGATGAACGAGCAGCTCAGCATGGCGGTGACCGGGCCGGATCACTACGCGCTGCTCGATCACGCCCGCGAGATCGCCGACAGCCCCCGCACGGAGGGGACGCGCAGCCTCGCCCTTCCCTCCGGACGGGTCGCCGAACTCAGGATCAGTCGCTGTCGGCGCGAGGACAGCGACGCGGGCGCCGTCTTCAGAGTCCGGCTGATCGGACGCCCGCAGCCGGGACCCGCGGTTTCCGCCGTGCCCGCCCGGTCCGGTCTGGCCCTGGTGGGCTCGTCCCCGAACTGGCTGCGCGCGGTCGCCGACAGCCAGGCGGCGTTCGTCGCGGGGACGTCGCTGCACCTCCTGGGCGAGGCCGGTGTCGGCAAGAGGACGCTGGTCGAGGCCCTGCACCGGGCCCACGGCGCCGGACGCCGACTGGAGATGACGCAGCCGCCGCTGTCCGATGCGCCGGCCGTCACCGAGGGCTGGCTGCACGACATCGGAGAGCTGCTCGCCGTGCCGTCCAACGTTCTTGTCGTGCGCGACGTCCACCTGCTGGGCGACGGGCTGCGGCAGCGGCTGAGGAACCTGCTGACGGACCTGGACGGCACCGGCACCGGGCAACTGGTCCTGACCGGCCAGCCCTCGATGGTCAGCACCGATGACCAGCTCTGCGGTGCCCTGGTGGAGGTGCCGCCCCTGCGCCATCGCCCCGGGGACATCGAGCACCTGGCGCGGTTCTTCCTGCGCAAGTACCGGCCGAGCGGTGAAAGCGGGTTCGCCCCGGACGCCCTGACCATGCTGCAGCGATGCCCCTGGCCGGAGAACGTCCGGCAGCTCGAGTCGGTGATGCGCGGGCTGGCGCGGCGGCCCTCCGGCCCGATGATCCATGCCGAAGACCTCCCGCCGGAATGCCGGGTGTCCTCGCACAAGGTCCTGACCACCATCGAGGCGCTGGAACGCGACGCCATCCTGCGCGGATTGATGGACCACAACTTCAACGTCCAGCGCACCGCGCAGGACCTCGGTATCTCCCGGGCCACGATGTACCGCAAGATGCGCCGTTACGGCATCGTCCCGTCGACCCTGACCTGACGGGCTGTCTTTGGGGCGTCGGGCGGCCCTGAGGTGCGGCGCTCTCGATGTCGCCGTCGGGGGCGTGCAGACCGCGTGGAGATGACGGCACCTGGGCCACGGGGCGGGCTACGGCTGCGGCAGCGAAGCCGCCCGCGTAGCCCGCCCGCGCAGCCGTCGTCATTCGGCTGCGGCGAGCAGCCGTGCTTCGCTCTCCTCGTACAGCCGCCGGCTCTCAAGGCTTTCGGCGGTGCGGTGCCGGCGGTCCAGGCGGCTGCCCAGCCAGCCCATCAGGTAGCCGAACGGGACGGAGACCAGTCCGGTGGACTGCATCGGGAACAGGGCGAAGTCGGCGTCGGGGAAGAGGGCGGACGGCGTGCCCGAAACGGCCTCGGAGAGGACCAGCAGCACCAGTGCGCAGGCCGCGCCGCCGTAAAGGGTCGCGAGCAGGCCGGTGCGCGTGAATCCCCGCCAGAACAGGGAGTAGGTGAGCGCGGGTGCCACCGCCGATGCCCCGATGCAGATGGCCAGCGTGGTGAGCACGCCGACATTCCAGTTCTGGACGAGGGTGGCGAGGCCGATGGCGACGGTTCCCACGACCACGCTCGTCCACACCGCCACCGTCATCTCCGTACGCGGCTCCGCCTGCCCCCGCCGTGCCACATGGGCGAACAGGTCGTGGGCGAGCGACGACGCCGCGGCCAGGGTCATTCCCGCGACCGACGACAGCAGGGTGATGAAGACCATGCCCGCCACGGCCGAGTAGAGAATCGTCGTGCCCGTGGATCCGGACGCCCCGCCGAGTGCCTGCGACAGCATGAGCACCGACGTCCTGCCGTGCGGGTCGGCCGCGACGATGGACTGCGAGCCGACCAGAGCCGCCGCGCCCGTACCCATGATGATCACGAGCAGGCAGAACGTGGTGACCGTGCCGACCGCCCACGACATGGAGCGGCGCACGGCCGGCACGTCCTGCGCGGAGAAGAGACGCATCGTGATGTGGGGCAGGCAGGCGACGCCGAGGACCACGGTGAGCTGGAACCCGATGAAGTCCAGCCGCTCACCGGCCGAGGCGCCCAGCTGAAGGCCCTGCTGGAGGAAGGCGGGGCCGGCGCCGCTGCCCTGCTGGGCGGCCCTGAGCATGTCGCCGAAGCTCCAGTCGAAGCGGTTCAGCACCAGGACGGCGACGACAGCGCTGGTGGCGAGCAGGAACACGATCTTGACCATCTGAACGAGCGCGGTGCCTCGCATACCGCCGAGCGCCGCGTAGATGATCATCAGGCTGCCGACCATGACGATGCTGCCCGTCCTGGCGCCCGCCACGTGCGGGAGGTCCAGGATGAAGGTGAGCAGCGACCCGGCCCCGGACAGCTGGACGATCAGAAAGGGCACGGTCGCCGAGAGCGTCACCACGCAGGCCGCCACCCGTACGGCCCGTCCGGGCATGTTGCGGGCCAGAACGTCACCCATGGTGAACTGCCCGGCGTTGCGCAGCGGTTCGGCCAGCAGGAACATCAGCAGCACCAGCGACAAGGCGGTGCTGACGGCGAGGACATAGCCGTCGTATCCGGTGAGCGCGACGATGCCGGTCGTGCTCAGCACGGTGGCCGCGGAGATGTAGTCGCCCGCGATGGCCAGGCCGTTCTTGAACGGGGTGAGCGAGCGGTAGCCGGTGTAGAAGTTCGTCAGGTCGTCGCGGTCCGGCCCCGCCATCACGCACATGAGCAGCGTGAGGGTGACCAGAACGGTGAACAGGAGAAGGACGCCGGCCTGCGTCCCGGCGCTGAAGTCGTTCATCTCGCCACCCCGGCGTTTCTGCCGGCGCTGACCGCCTGCTCCCTGACGGCGCGGGCCAGCGGATCCACAGAGCGTCGTGCGCTGCGTCCGTACCAGAAGACCGCGAGGAAGGTGACGACGAGTTGGAGGACCCCGAGCGCCATGCCCAGGCTCAGCTCGCCGGCGATCTTGGACCCCATCATGTCCGGGGCGCCGCAGGACAGCACGACGTACACCACGAAGGAGCCGAGCGCGGTGAGCGTGGAGACTCGGCGGAGCAGGCGGTATGCCGAGCGGAGGGCGGCGAGGTCGGCGCTGTGCCGAGGAGCCTCCTGCGCGTACGGCTCGTCCCAAGTGGCCTGCCCGTACGGGTCGTAGCGAGGGACGTCGTAGCGCGGGACGTCGTGGCGAGGGGCGCCGTACCCGTACGACTGGGGATCGGTGTGCGGCCGGTGCCATCCCGGGGACGCTGATGGCGGATACCGGTTCTCGTCGGGGTATGTCATCGCCTTGCCTTCCACTGCAGCTCGGATCCGTGGAGGTGAACGGGGAGAAATGGCTCAGCGGCGCACCATACCGACTGGTTGGGATGCCTGTAAGTAGGCGGCGGATCACGTTTCGGGGTCGATGAGGATGCGGCGGTGATCGCTTCGTGAGGGTGAAGGCGGACGACCATCCGGTCGTGGCCCGCGTGGCGTGCGTTCGACGCCGGTGCGTGTGGTGTGCCCTGAGAGCTTGGGACGGCTCACCCGTGAAGGAGACACACGGCATGTTCGGACAGTCGCAGGCGTTCAGTGGCTTCGCGGTCGACGACCTCGACAAGGCCCGCCGGTTCTACGGTGAGACCCTCGGTCTCCAGGTGGAGGAGCAGGGGCAGGGGGACATGCGGATGCTGACCCTCACCCTCGGCAGCGGTGCGCGTGTGTTCGTCTACCCGAAGGAGACGCACACCCCCGCGACGTTCACGATCCTCAACTTCCCCGTGGACGACATCGAGGCCGCCGTCGGCGAACTGGAGCGGCGCGGCGTGGACCTTGAGCGCTATCCCGGATTCGACCACGACGAGAAGGGCATCGTCCGGGTCGGCAACGGCGGCCCTGCGGCGATCGCGTGGTTCACCGACCCCGCCGGGAACGTGCTCGCCGTGCTCCAGGAGAGCTGACGGGCGGCGCCAGAGGGCGCCCTGGGCGGCGGGCACGCGTGCCGTGGGTGAGGGCGCGTGCCCACCGGGGGAGTGCCGCGGGGCCTGTGAGCGATCCGCGGCACCGTCCCGACCGGGGCATCGGGTTCAGGAGAGGTCGAACCGATCGAGGTTCATCACCTTGTTCCACGCGGCCACGAAGTCACGTACGAACTTCTCTCCCGCGTCCTGGGACGCGTAGACTTCCGAGACGGCTCGGAGCTGGGAGTGCGAACCGAAGATGAGGTCGACCGCGGTGGCGCTCCACTTGAGCTCGCCCGTGGCACGATCCCGGCCTTCGAAGACGTTCTCGTCCGAAGTCGACGCCTTCCACTCCGTGCCCATGTCGAGCAGGTTGACGAAGAAGTCGGTGGTCAATGTCTCCGGCCGGTGCGTGAAGACCCCGTGGGCGGATCCCTTGAAGCCGGTGTTCAGCACTCGCATGCCGCCGATCAGCACCGTCATCTCGGGAGCGGTCAGCGTCAACAGGTTGGCGCGGTCCAGCAGGAGGGTCTCCGGCGACAGCTTCTCTCCCGCCCGCAGGTAGTTGCGGAAGCCGTCGGCCCTGGGTTCGAGCACGGCGAACGACTCCACGTCGGTCTGCTCCTGCGACGCGTCCGTGCGCCCCGGCGCGAACGGGACCGTGATGTCGTACCCGGCGTTCTTCGCGGCTTGCTCGACGGCCGCGCATCCGCCCAGGACGATCAGGTCGGCGAGCGAGACCTGCGTTCCGCCGGCATGGGAGAGGTTGAAGTCCTGCTGGATCTGCTCCAGCTTCTGCAACGCCTCGGCCACCTCGGGCAGGTGGTTGACCTCCCAGTCCCTTTGCGGCGCGAGCCGGATCCGTGCCCCGTTGGCCCCGCCGCGCTTGTCGGTGCCGCGGAAGCTCGCCGCCGACGCCCAGGCGGTGGTGACCAGCTGGGAGACGGACAGTCCCGAGGCGACGATCCGGCTCTTGAGGGCGGCGATGTCCGCGTCCCCGACGAGTTCGTGATCGGCCTCGGGGACGGGGTCCTGCCACAGCTGCGGCTCGGGCACCCACGGGCCGAGGTAGCGCGTGACGGGTCCCATGTCGCGGTGCAACAGCTTGTACCACGCCTTGGCGAACGCTTCCGCGAGCCGGTCCGGGTTCTCGTGGAAGCTCTTCGTGATCGGGCCGTAGACCGGATCCAGCTTCAGCGCGAGATCCGTCGTGAGCATCATGGGAGCGTGCCGCTTCGACGGATCATGGGCATCGGGCACCGTGTCCTTGGCCGACGGATCCGTGGGCGTCCACTGTTTGGCGCCGGCGGGGCTCGTCGTCAGCTCCCAGTCGTACCGGTACAGGTTGTCCAGGTACCCGTTGTCCCACCTGGTCGGTTCGGTGGTCCATGCGCCCTCGAGCCCACTGGTGAGCGTGTCGGCGCCCTTGCCGCTGCCGTAGGTGTTCCGCCAGCCGATGCCCTGCTGCTCGATGGGGGCGGCCTCGGGTTCCGGACCGATGTACGCGGGATCGACGGCGCCGTGGCACTTGCCGAATGTGTGGCCGCCGACGATGAGCGCGACCGTCTCCTCGTCGTTCATCGCCATGCGCCCGAATGTCTCGCGAATGTCCCGCGCGGCGGCCATCGGGTCCGGGTTGCCGTTGGGCCCCTCCGGATTGACGTAGATCAGTCCCATCTGCACGGCGCCGAAGGGAGTGGCGAGTTCCCTGTCGCCGCTGTAGCGCTCATCTCCGAGCCAGGTGTCCTCCGGCCCCCAGAAGATTTCCTCGGGTTCCCAGATGTCCTCTCGCCCGAAGCCGAACCCGAACGTCTTGAACCCCATTGATTCCATGGCACAGTTGCCGGCGAAGACCAGAAGGTCGGCCCAGGAGATTTTCTGGCCGTACTTCTGCTTGACCGGCCACAGCAAACGGCGCGCCTTGTCCAGGCTCGCGTTGTCCGGCCAGCTGTTGAGGGGGGCGAAGCGCTGAGCGCCGCTGCCGCCACCGCCGCGGCCGTCGGCGACCCGGTACGTGCCCGCGGCGTGCCAGCTCATCCGGATGAACAGCGGCCCGTAGTGGCCGTAGTCGGCAGGCCACCAGTCCTGCGACGCCGTCATCACCTCGAAGACGTCCCGCTTCAGCGCGTCGAGGTCGAGGGTCGCGAACTCTCTCGCGTAGTCGAAGTCCTCGTCCATCGGATTCGAGCGGGACGAGTGCTGGTGGAGAATCTGAAGGTCCAGCTGATTCGGCCACCAGTCCCGGTTTGTCTTGGGCCGAGTCGACGTGGGGGTCGGAGAGGCGATTGCTGGGTTTTCGCTTTCGCTGCCGGACACGTACGTCCTTCTTTCTGTCTCGGTGTTTCCACGCAGAATGCCGATGTTGGTGATGTGTCGGCGTCCGTATGGTCGCGCACCGCACACCGCACCGCTACGAAACACGCAGAGCGCCCCCGCATAACAAAGGCGCGAGAGGGAGGACGCTTTTCTGTTCCCGTGTTCCTCTGTCGACTTCCGCCACAAGCCGAAACCGCGGCCCGGGTATTCGATCGTCCACCGGCCTGCCCGCGGCGGCTCTTCGCCGACAGCCCGGCTCACTTCCGTGCTGGAGGCCGGGACGGGTCCCGGCCCACCATCGCTCTGTACGGGCGTGCGGCCTGGCTCTCGCACGCGTCCGGCGTGACGGTGTACAGCCTGGGCACGGACGGTGAGCATGGCCGGTGCACCGCCGATCCGCACGGGGACGGCGGGGTGAGCGTCACCTGGACGGAGGACGGCTACCCGACGGGCACCTTCGCCGTCTCCCTGGACCAGGAGCCCCGCCTGCTGTGGCAGCATGCCGGCTTCTGGAAGGCCGGCGGATCCGGCCACGCCGTCCTGGGCTTCCGAGAGGAGCCGGACGAGGACTACTCGCTGGCCGGTGTCGCCGTGACCGACGGGCGTGACCTGTGGGTGAAGGAGGTGCCGGACGGTGCCGTCTGGGCGATCGCGTCGGGCGGCGCACCCTTGGCCAAACTCGACGACGGCCGTTCGTCGTCCACGGCCGTACCGGACGAACGGTCAGGGCCGAGGCGGGAGTTGTCCCCGATCGCGTCAACTCCTACGCCGCGCTGGTCCACATCGACGCCGGAACAGAGGTCCACCACGCCGAACGCTGACTTGGGCTGCCTGACGGCGGACGCCGTCCGATCCAGGCCAGTGATTCCCGCACGCCCGACCGTAGTTGGGACACTTGGTGCGATGGCGAGGCGGGGAAGGAACCGCCCGGCAAGGCGAGAGGGACCTCATGACGCAGACGCCGTCGGAACTGGACCGGGTACTCGCCCTGGTGGCGCAGCGGCGGGCCGAGTTCGAGGAGAAGCGGTACATACCGCGCGATGTCGTCGCCGCGTTCAAGAAGGCGGGCATCTATCGCGCGAGCACCCCGAAGCAATTCGGCGGCGAGGCGCTGCCCCCGGCGGAATTCCTCCGTGTCATCGAGCGGATATCGGTCGTCGACGGCTCGGCCGGTTGGGTAGCCAGCTTCGCCTCATCCCTCATCTATCTCGCGGCGTTGCCACTCGCCACACAGGCCGAGCTCTACGCCGCCGGACCCGACGTGGTCTTCGCGGGCGGCCTGTTCCCCGTCCAGCCGGCCGAACGCCTGGACGGCGGCTACCGCGTCTCGGGGAGGTGGAGGTTCGCCAGCGGCTGCAAGGGCGCCGACGTCCTCGGCGTCGGCATCAAGGCGGGCGAGGACCGGGCCGGCCGGCCCCTCACGGCCGTACTGCGGCCCGACCAGGTGGAGATCGCCGAGAACTGGGACGTCATCGGTCTGCGCGGCACCGGCAGCCATGACCTGGTGGTCAACGGGGCGGTCGTACCGCAGGAGTGGACGTTCGTGCGGGGTGGCGCGCCCACCGTGGACGAGCCGCTCTACCGGTACCCGAGCGTCCCGTACGCCGCCCAGGTCCTGGCCGTCGTCGGCCTCGGAATCGCTCGAGCCGCCCTCGACCACGTCATCGCCCAGGGCGGCCGCTCCGGCTACACCGGCGCCCCCAAGCCCGCCGAACGCGCCACCTACCGCATCGCCCTCGGCCAGACCGAGGCCCAACTCCGGTCCGTCCGCGCCTTCTTCTACGAGATCACCGAAGAGGTCTGGTCGACGGTCGAACGGGGAGGCTCCGCGACCGCCGAACAGGCGAGTCTGCTCAGGCTCGCCTCCGCGCACGTCGCCAGGACCTCCTTCGAGGTGGTGCGGGTCGCGTACCAACTCGCGGGCATCCCCGCCATCGAGGACGGCGACCCCATGCAGCGCTACCTGCGGGACGCCTCGGTGGTGCCGCAGCACGCCTTCCTCCAGGAGAGCGTGTACGACGGCGCCGGTGCGGTCCTGACGGGCGTGCAGCCCTTCCCCGGCTACCCCTGAACCGACCGGAACCCCACGCCTACGGCCGTGCTGCCCAGCACGGCTCCGGTGCTCGGCTCGACCGGGCAGGGGCGTGCGCCGTGCATCAGTGAGCCCTGTGTGCGCCTCCATAGGGGTGGGTGAAAATGCGCCATGTCTCGGTCGGGTGGCCGAGACGTCGAGCACTGAGCACCAACTCGTCGAGAAAGCAGGTCCGCCCGTGCTGTTGCGTCTGCCCGAGTCCGTGTCCGAAGCGCAGGAATGCATACGTGAGGGAGCGGTGCCCGTCGGCGGGGCGACGCTCGTGTGGGCCGGCTGGCAACGGGACGGGTTCCCCGAGCAGGCGATGTCACTGCGCAACGTGCCGGAAGCCAACGTGATCGGGCACGGGACGCTGGGCGCGGCCGTGGTGCTGAACCGGATCGACGGCCGCGTGCCCGAGGTCCTCCAGCAGGCCGCCGCCAACGTGGGCACCGGCGCGGTACGCCGTACCGCCACCGTCGGCGGCAACATCGTCGGCAGCACACTGCGCTGCCTGCTGCCCGCCGCCCTGGTGCTGGGCGCCCGCGCGACGGTGCTGCAGTACGACAGGGCCGTGGAGACCGACCTCGCCGAACTCCTCGCCAAGCAGCACCTGTTGCTCAGCCTGCACTGGCGTGACCCGGTCGCCAGCAGCTACCGCAAGCTGGCCGCGGAAGCGGGCGGCGCGCCGCCCCTCGTCGTCGCGGCCGCCCTTCACTCCGACACCGACGGAACCGACCGCCTGCACGTCGCCGTGCGTGACGGCTATGACGTGCTCAACGACAGCGTCCCCTGCGACACAGGCACCGACGAGGCGATCGACACGCTGCGCGGTTCGACCGTCGGCACACTGCACGCCACGGCCTGGGAGATCGTCCGGCAACACGTCGGCGAACTGCTGGCCCGCCCACGCGGTCGTTGAGCCGACTCCAGTGCCGTAGCCGCAGCTTCGGCCGGTACCTGTGGCGAGCGTCTTTTGCACCGCGAGGGACAGTTCTCTGCCTGAGACAGGCACTCCTCCTCTTCATCGGCGCTGGGTCGGCTGGTTGTGCTGGCGTCTGAGACGGCAAGTCGGGAGTCGCCGTCGATGGTGTCGCCCAGCGCCGTGATTCACAGGGGTCGGATTTCCTCCACGGCTGGCCCGACGTGTGGATAGGGCGGTTGGTTGTAGATCCGGCCTAGGCCGTCGGCGCCGACGAAGCCGTACTCCAGGCGCCGTGCCTGGGGCTTGATTCAGGTCGCCAACAACATGGCGTAGTGCTGGACGGTGGCTGTGACGTCGGGCGGAGTCCTGGCGGCTCTGGCGTCAAGCTGGGCAGCGACTTGGACCCTGTTGGAGTAGGCCCCGCGCCCGGGTGGGGCGTGGGTGGCGGGTTCATCGAGGAGGCCACCGGCTCACACCCCGCCCTCCGGTCACATCCCGTCCCACTGGCCAAGGGCCGTGTGGCGCTGACTGAAGTGCTTGTGCTGGACTGCGTGTTCTGATCCAGCAACGTCGTGCGTACAGCGGCCAGGGTGGAGGTCTGCCCTACATCCAGTACGCGCCAGGTGCGGCCGGCGGCCGCGGGGTCGGCCCCGGTGATGACGCTGACGGTGTTCCGCGTAACGCCACCGGGGCGCTCAGCGGCGTGATGAGTTTTGCATTTCGAGGTGGAGTCGTTGGCGTACGAGGCGACCGTGCGCGCATGAGGCCCAGCGGCGGCCTTGATTCAGGAGGCAGCTCTGGGATCGATCCACAACGCCTCGGAGACGGCGCACACTTCGCCCTCGGCCGTGGCGAGTGCCACGCCCATCATGTGTTTGCGGCCGGATTCCGACAGCAGCCACGCGTACGAGATGTACGGCTCACCCGTGGCGACCGGCCGCAGAATCGTGCCCGTGAGGGACGCGGTGACCGCGCCCGGGCGCTGGGTGCCGAGGAAGCGGCCCGCCCAGTGCCCCGGGCAGTCCAAAGCGCCCCAGACCAGCCGGGGTGGGAGCAGACCGTCCGGGTCGGCGAAAGCGCGGGACGGGAACCAGGCGGAGGCCACGAGGCCGGCATCCGGCACCGGGGCGCAGTACACACGCAGACCGCGATCGGGAGTGCGCAGTCCGCAGCCGAAGCAGTCGACCACACCCGACGGCGGCGCCGCCCGGAACCGCTCGGCCGCGGCGGCCGCCTCGTCCCAGGTGGGAGCGGCCGGCGGGTCGAGCGGCAACTCGGCGGGGCGCGCCGCGGCGAGGGGCTGCTCAGCCTCGCCCAACTCCACGCCCCCGCCCGCCGTTTCGGCGATCCGCACGGGGGCCCCGACGGGCACCGGCCCACGGAAGTCCACCCGTACCGTCTGCGCCCCGGCCCTCTCCGCCAGCACGCCGGCGACGTAGCCGCCGAAAGCCACCCCTGGGTAGCCGGAGTACAGCTCCGGCACCACGATCGCGTCACTCGTCGTCATGATCCCCACTTCACCACACCCCACGCGACAAGCCCGTCCACGCAAGAGGAGGGATAGGGTGACCCGCATGGAAAACAAACGTTCGACAGGGTCGACGGGCTTCAGGTAGCCCGCCAGGAGATACCTGGCGGTTGCCGCGAACGGAGTCCCGTGACACGCACCGCCCACCACCTTCGCCCTTCACACAGCCGGAGCGTCCACAGCTGCTCCCCGGGAAAGCCCTGGCGTTCCGTGGTTCTCTACGACCTCAGGTACAGCGCACGCAGCTTCACCGACGCGGCACGAGAGTCCAGAAGGCCCCAACCTCGCCTGGTCCGCCGCACGGTGGACGTCTACTCGTTCGCTCGGCACCAGTGGGACCGCTCCGTCGCCGAGTGGTCCGCGGTGGAGGAACGCCGCGCGCGACAGCGGCTACGAACCCAAGCAGGGATTCTTCTGAGGGTGGTGAACACCAACACCGGCGAACTCGCACTCGATGCCGCGGACACCGTGGACGTACCGCCGGCACGTCATCGGCGCAACTCACTCTGGCTGGCGTAGCCGCCACCGGGGAACTGCCCGAGCTCGGCGGCTACGGCCGATGAGATCGTCGGCCTGCCCCTGCGACCACCGGCCCGAGTCCCGTTCCGAGACGGGCGTTGAGCCTCACCCAGGCGACTGACGGACGTCCGCAGATCACCGTGGAGGCACCCGACGATGTTCCCGTACTGCCGGAACGGGTCGAGACCGCGGCATTGCGGATCGTGGACGAGGCCCTCACCAATGTGGTCAAGCACGCCAGGGCCACGCACTGTCGGATCTGTGTGTCGGTCGGCGAGGTGCTGAAACTCGAGGTCCTCGACGACGGCAGCGCCCTGCCCAGGGCACAGGTGCGTGAGGGCAGCGTAGGGCTGGTGTCCATGCGCCGCCGCGCCGAGGAACTCGGTGGCAGCTTCCGGATCGTCCGTGACGGGAGGGGGCACGCCGTGGTTGTCGAACTGCCCCTGGACCCGTGAAGCCGGACATCGTGCGCACGGGTCAGTCGTTCGCGCGGGCGCTGTCGTCCGGGTCGTCCACCGGGCCCTGACTCGCCAGACCGGCGTCGCGGGCGCGGGCGACGGTTGCTGCGCGGTTGGCGGTGCCGAGTTTGTTCATGATGGTCGACACATGGTTGCGGACGGTCTTCTCGGCGAGGAAGAGGCGTCGGGCGATGGCATGGTTGCTGTGTCCTTCGGCGACGAACCCGAGGATTTCCCGCTCCCGATCGGTCAGGTCGGGGAAGACCCGCGCCGCGTGCCGGCTCTGCGGCTGGGTGAAGAAGGCGCTGATGCGGCGGGCCACGGCTTCGCCGTAGACGGCGCTGCCGGAGGCCACGGCCAGCACCGCGCGCACGATCTCGGTACGGTCGGCGCCCTTGAGGAGATAGCCGCGGGCGCCCGCTCGCAGTGCTCCGACCAGGGCCTCGTCGTCCTCGTGCATCGTCAGTACGAGTACGGCCGTACGGCCATGATCGGCCTGGAGTTGTCTGATGGCCGCGGTGCCGTCGAGGTTCGGCATGGCGAGGTCGGTGAGCACCACGTCGGGCTCGGTCCGTGCCACCACGGCGAGCAGTTCGCTGCCGTCGTTCGCCTCGCCGACGATCTCGATGCCGTCGGCGCTCTCCAGAGCGGCACGCAGGCCGAAGCGGAACATGGGATGGTCGTCGGCGAAGACCACGCGCACGGGCTTGTCCGTACTCATCGGTGGGGCTCCAGAGGCAGGGTGGCGGAGACGAGGGTGCCGCAGGCCGCGGGGGTGATCACGAGAGAGCCGCCCATGGCCCGGGCGCGGCGGTGCATCGAGGCCAGCCCCACGCCGGGGGACGCGTCGGGTGGGATGCCTTGTCCGTCGTCGGCCACGGCGATGCGGAGCGCGTGCGCGTCCGCGGTCAGGACGATGCCGGCGTTGCGGGCGCCGGAATGCCGGGCGACATTCGTGAGAGCCTCGCCGATGATGCGGTAGGCCGCGCCCTCCACCTCGGGCGACAGCAGGGGCAGCCCGCGAGCACGAACCTCGACCGTCACCGCGGGCGCCAGAGAACGGGCATGCCGCACCACAGCCTCCACCAGCCCGAAACGGTCCAGGGCCGCCGGGCGCAAGCCGTCGATGATGCGCCGGATCTCCGCGACAGCGCCGGCCACCGCCTCGCGGGTCCGGTCCACCAACTGGGCCGCGGAGTCTGCCTCGCCTCTCGCCAGTCCGTCCGCCGCGGCCTGCAGACCCAGGCCGATGCCGGCCAGCGACGGGCCCAGTCCGTCGTGCAGATCCCTGCGCAGACGATCGCGTTCGGTGCGGGTGGCCTCGACGACCCGGTCGCGTTCGCGGGCGACGTCGTCGGTCAACTGCCGCGCACGGACGACCACGCCGACCTGGTGGGCCAGCGCCGTCAGCAGGCGTCTGTCATCGCTGCCGAAGCGCTCACCGGGTGTCCGCTCCGCAACCGTCATGCTGCCCAAGGTCCGCCCGGCGACCCGCAGTTGGACCGTGGAGCCGGGCGCCGCCGCGGCGCCCACGGCCGCGAGCACGTTGCCCTCGGCCCCGATGACCGAGACGCCCGGGGCACGGAGTGCTTGCCGGACGGCCTCGAGCGCGACGGGGAGGAGATCGTGGTCGTCGGCGTCGGCCACTCGGTCTCCGAGACCGGCCAACGCCCGGAGCGGATCGCGCCGCCCACCGTAGATCCACCAGTCCACGGCCCGCTGCAGACGCTCCCGCGCGGGCGTGAGCCCGATCGCCACCACGCCGGCCGCCAGGACTCCGGGCAGCGGGCCACGACTCCACACCGCCCCCACGCCAACGGTGGCCAGCAGATAGACGGCGATGACGACCACCGTGAGCGCTCCGTAGACGAGTCCTCGGCGCATGACGGCTTCGATGCCCAGCATCCGGTAACGCAGGATGCCGACGGCCACCGCGACCGGTACCAAGCCGATGAGACATGCTCGCACCACGGGCCCGGCGAAGAACTGGCATATCAGCAGGAGTCCCAGGACGCACGTCATCCACGCGAGCTGCTGTCGTTCAGGCGGCTCGGAACGGACGAGCCGGGCCAGTGTGTGTCCGACGAGGACCAGGGAACACAGCCCGATCACCACCAGACAGACCCCGTTCACCATGCCGGTCACAAACGGCGTCAAAGAGACCGGTGGCGTCCCCGCGGGCACGATGTCGTCGTACGCCTCGGCGTCGAAGGGAGCGGCCAGCGTCAGTACGGCGATGGCGGTCGCCGCCGTGGCGACGGGCCAGCGGAGCCATTTCCGTTCCAGTCGGCCCAGTGGGTACAGGGCCATGACGATCGTGGGCAGGGAGAACACCACGAGGTAGTGCGCCCCGCTGGCCACTGCGACGGCCGCCGCAGCGCCGGGCCAGTCCGCGCCGGCGACGAAAACCCCGTAGCCGCCGTACGCGGCCAGCCCGATCTGCCAGCTGCCCACCGTGCCGAGGGCGAGGAACAGCCACCCGAGCGCATTGCGTGGGCGCAACGACGCCACGGCAGCACCGGTGACGGACCAGGTCAACACCGCAACACCCAGGCCGATTTCGCCGGCGTTGCCCCCCTCCGGCTCAGGCAGGCCGTCGGGCAACGTCATCACCCAGATGGCGAACGCGACCGCCACCGTGCCGGACAGCACCACCGACCACACGATCCCGCGCACGGCCACGCCCCCATCTTCCTGCCGTCACCGCCCAACAGCCAGCCGTTCCACGCGGGTTGTCCCCTCCTTGCGCCGATCCGGCTGATACGCGGCGCCGTCACTCACCGAGGAACCACTCGACGACGCTGTCGAACCATCCGCCGTCATCGGTGTCCGTGCCGGTGTTATCCGCGTCGGTGTCGACCGCGCCCGAGGCCACCTGTTGAGACATCTCGTGCCGTTCCACCGCCGCCGCGTGACGGTTCGCCAGATCCAACCGCTCGACCAAATCACCGGCCGTCGGCCCCCATACGCGGCGCGCGACTCCTGCTCCGCCACGGATCGCCGCCCTGATCAGAAACGACATGTCGCCCCCTTGCCCCTCGCTGTCGTTGCAGCAGGGACACTGCGCCGCCCGGGCGCGGCAGCGCATGGGGCAGGAGTCCCGCTCCCGTCGGGCTTCGTGCCCGGACGTCCGCCCATGTCCCGAAGGCGGAGCGCCCGTCAGGCCGGGACACGGGCCCCGTGTCCCCGGGCTCCTGGGCAGCCGACAGTGGGTCCGCCTCGGCCGGGGGGTCGAGGCGCCGAACACAGCACTGACAGCGGAGTTCGGCTGCGACAGGAGGAGGAAGATGTGTTGAACAACCGAGGTACGCGGAGGATCGCGACGGCCGCCGTCGCCACGGCTGCCGCAGCAGCGATCTGGGCGCCGACGCCGGCATCGGCCGCCGTGAGCGACCCGGTGCTGCACGCGAGCACGGAGAGCGAGTACACCGCGGCATGCTCCTACACCGCGAACGTGCAATGGGACAGGGCGACTTCCCGCCTCATCGGCAACGCCACCGTGCAGAACCACCTGTGGTACGTGGCCTGCCGCAAGACGCTGGTCGTGAGGTTCGTGGACGACGAAGGCCTCACGGCGGCCAGCACCGACCTCGTGCTCGAAACGGCCTGCGGCACGTGGGACCCCACCTGCCCGAGCAGGATCGACAAGCCGATCAATCAGATCGTGCCGGTCAGCCGGTACGCACGGCCGTACATCGACCACATCGACGCGGTCGTCGTCGACCGACCGCAGTAACGGGCGGCAACCGAAGAATCACCGACCAAGGGCGGCGCGAAGCACACACCCGCTTCGCGCCGTTGTGGCCCGAGGCGGGGGTGCGAGATCGGAAAAGCTGCGCCAGGCTGAGCGGACACCGGCTTCTCGCCTACAGTCGGCTGCATGACGCAGGCACCGGCCCAGGACCGCGGCGCGCGGTCGCGTGATGCGATTCTCGACACCGCCGGCGGACTGATGTCGCGGTACGGCTTTGCCGCCACGTCCATCTCCATGATCTCGGCCGAGTGCGGACTGCCGCCCAGCTCGATCTACTGGCACTTCGGCAGCAAGGACGGAATCTACGTCGCGGTGCTGGAGCGCGCCAGGACTGTGCTGCTCGCGGCCCTGCCCCCGGCCGAGGTGGCGGGCGCCGGCGTCGCACAGCGGCTGGACGCCTTCCTCGCGCAGGTCGAGGACGCCTTCCAGCGCCATCCGCACGGGCTGAAGCTGCTGCTGGGGCTGGGCATGGTGCAGCAGGACGCCAGCGCGGCGGCGGTGGCCGAGGTGCACCACTACCGCGACGCGCTGGTGGCCTGGGCGCAGGATGCGCTGAGCGCCGTCTTCGGGCTGGACGACCGGCCGGAAGTCGCGGAGGAACTGGCCCGCTTCACACTCAGAATGGCGAGCGGCACCGCCGTGGCCCGCTGGTTCGAACCGGGCGCCGTCCTGGAGACCGGCCCCTTGCGCGTCGCCCTTCTGGCGCTTGCGGATCACCACAAGGTCCTGGGACGCGAAGCCTCCGGCGAGGGCGCCCTGTCACGTGGCGTCACGGACGGGGAATGACGGCCGCAGGTGTGCCGGTGTCATCGCACGGCTCCCCGAGAAGCGGGGGAGGGGAGCCAGAACGCGCAGTGGTGGTCGGTCGCGAACCCGGCTGTGGGTGCGACCCGGTCGGGCGCCAGCACCTGAATGCGGTCCCGTTCCGCCGTGTAGCGAGGCCAGGCGGGGACACCGGGCATGTTCGGGTCACCAGTGGCGGCGAACCGGGCCCAGTAGGCCGTCATCGTGGCGGACAGCCGGCGTTGGGCGGGCGTCAGGCGCAGGGAGTCCAGGGGAAAGAGATAGGCCAGTTCCGAGGCGTGGAACGCGCCCTGTGGTGTGTGCGGTGCCGGGATGAACGGTGGTGCCTGCGGGTCGTGGAACTCGTATGCGTAGACGGGCACCCGGGTGCCGTACAGGCCGCTGTCGGCCCGTGCGGGGCAGGCGAACCGCTGGTCGGTGTTGACGGCGGAGTAGGCCAGGTTGGGGGACGGGTACGCCGCGGCCGGATACGTCGCCAGGACCGCCGCAGCGCGGTCGCCGTGCTGGAGCGCGATCAGGGCGGCGTACGACGCGGCGGTGAGGGGGCCGCCGCCGAGCAGGTCCATGTACAGGGCGGTGAAGTACCGGTACTCGTCATGGGTGTTGCCGGCCAGGGTCGGAACGGCGTTCACTCGTCCCTCGGACCACGCCTGGTGCGGAGCACGCGGGAGGATGCGTGGCCCGGTGTTCGGGCCCCACAAGGAGGCCGGCCCGGTCCCGGTGCCGCGCAGGAGCTCGGGGGTGGGCAGGGCCCGCAGACAGGTCGCCGCGGTCGCGGGGTCCGCGCAGCCCACCGAGGCCGCGAAGCCGGCTCCCCTCTGCTCGGCCGCGCCGAGCGTGAGCGGTGTCAGACCGCCGTCCGAGGCGCAGCTCCCGCTCTGCTGGATCGCCCGCTGGAACAGGCCCTTCGCGGTCGGGGAGGCGATATGGGCGCAGGTGTCCACCGACCCGGCGGACTGGCCGGCGAGGGTCACCCGGTCGCGGTCGCCGCCGAAGGCGCCGATGTTGTGACGGACCCAGCGCAGCGCGGCCTGCTGATCCATCAGGCCGTAGTCGCCGGAGGCGCGGTCCTGGCTCTCCGACGACAGGGCGGGGTGGGCGAGGAACCCCAGTGCTCCGAGGCGGTAGTTCACGGTCACCACGACCACGCCGCGCGCGGCCAGCGCCGAGCCGTCGTAGTCGCTGCCCGCGCCGTAGGCGTTGCCGCCGCCGTGCAGCCACACCAGCACCGGCAGGGGCCGGCCGCCGGTGCGGGCCGGCGTCCACACATTGAGGTACAGGCAGTCCTCCGTTGTGCTGCCGGTGCGGTTGGACTCACCGGGCAGGACGGGGCCGCCGTCGGGCAGCAGCGTCAGCGGCAGCTGGGGGCACGGGTCGGCCGGCTCGGTGGCGTCGCGTACGCCGGACCAGCGCTCGGCCGGCCGTGGGGGCCGCCAGCGCAGCCCGCCCGTCGGCGGGGCGGCGAAGGGGATGCCCTGGAAGCCCCGGCCGCCGTCGCGGTGGGCCGCGCCGCGCACCCAGCCGTGGTCGGTGCGCACGACGAGGGGTTCGTGAGTGACGTCGGCCCGGGCCGTGGGCGGGGGAGTGGTGAGGGAGGACAGCAGTAGGGCCACGAGCACGGTCATGGTTCGGGCCAGGGTGTTGCGCAGGCTCGGCGATCTCCTCGCATCTCCTGATGCCGGTGCGCGTCGCGTCTCCTCATGCGGTGCGAGCGGCGTGGTCACGGCGTCTGCTCGTAGGCGCCGATGTCGCAGGCCGCGCCCTGGGGGCGGGCGACACCGCGCTGATCGGTGGCCGGACAGTCGACCGCCGCGTCCAGGGCGGGGCTTCCCGGCAGCAGCGCGGCGGTGTCCGTGGGGCCGCCGTTGTCGGCGAGGGGGCCGATCAGCGGTGGACGGCTGGGCAGGTCGCCCGAGGCGGTGAGTCGGCAACTTCCGTCACCGTCGATGTTGTGGCCTTCCGAGGCGATGGCGGCGAAGGCCCTCTTGCAGTCGCCGGCCTTGCCGTCGACGGTGTTGCCGGCGACGACGGAGTTGCGCAACGTCAGCCGCCCCAGCGGCAGATCCACGACGTCGGGGATCGGGGAGGGCAGGCTGTCGAGGTAGGCGGGGGCGATGTTGATTCCGCCTCCGCCGTCGCTGGAACTGTTGCCGGTGATGGTCGAGTTGAGGATCTCCACGGTTCCCAGTCCGCGGATGTCGATCCCGCCGCCGTAACCGGCGAGGCTGCCGGGGCGGTCGCCCGGGTTCGTCACATGGTTGTCGGCGACCGTCGAGTTGGTGATGCTGCCGGTGTCGTCGAACCTGATGCCTCCGGCCTCTCCCGCCACGTTCCCGCTGACGGTGCTCTCGATCAGATCCAGGTGCGAGTCGGGGACGTTGAAGATGCCACCGCCGTAGCCCGCGGAGTTCCCGGTCACGGCGACTCGTCTCAGCGTCATGCGGTGTCCGTTGGCGATGCCGCCGCCACCGGTGTCGGTGATGGGTAGTTCGCGCTGCTTGGTGACGCCGCCGGTGATCGTCAGGTTCGACAGGTCCGTGTCCGCCCGCATGCGGAAGACGCGGTCCAGACGGTCGGCGTCGACGACGGTGGTGCGTGCGCCCGAGCCACGGATCGTGGTGGGCGCGTCGACGTTCAGGTCGCCCGTGGTCGGGTCGGGGTGGTCTCCGATGATCAGGCGGGGATCGGGTGGAATGGTCAGCCTGTAGTGGCCCGGAGGCAGTGTGATGGTGCTGCCCGGGCGGGAGTTGGCGGCCATCACCGCGGCGCGCAGGGTGCAGACGCCCGACGCGGTGCGGCACAGGCCGTCCGACGGATCGGCATCGACCGCGTCGGCCGTGGTGTCCACGATGAACTCGGTCGGTCCGGTGACGGGGGGTGCCGCGGCCCTGGCGGTGGGGGTGGCGAGTGCTGCCGCCGTGGCGAGGACGAGGGGCAGGGCCGCCGGGCTGGTTCGGAAGTGCATCAGGTGAACTCCTCTCGGTGAGGAAGGGGAGGACTCGGCAGATGCGAGACCGGGGGAAGGGCTCGGCTGATGCGAGAAGCGGGGAAGGGCTCGGCTGATACGAGAAGGGGAGAAGAACTCGGGCTGATACGAGGACTTCCTGGTGGTGCGAGATGCGGCTCGTGGAAGAACGCGGCCGTGCGCCCGGTGGTGTGGCGCCGGAGCGGCGAAGCGGGCCTGAGCAGAGGACGGCGGAGTGCCAACGGCGCCTGCACGACGGGGTTGCCGCCACAGGCGTCCGTGAACCGTCCGCGCTCTGTAGGGAGCGTTCCATTCAAGGAATTCCATGTCCACCGAGCGGCAGGGGAATGACCGGATAGAGACGGCACTCGCCTGGGGCCGAAGCCGCAGTCGGCGCAGCCCCGCAGCGTCACCGCGACGGGGCGCGAGCGTCCGGGCGAAAAACTCGCCGCACACCTCTTGACCGCTCATACCTACTGGTCAGTACGCTCACGCCACCCTCAACGACACCCCGGTGTCCTCCCCATGCCGCCGCGGCGAACCGCCCCCTCGGCACGCCCCCGCACGCCCGCAGGCAGAGCTCCCGTGACCCGGGACATGGCCCACGCGGCCCCTCAGAACACGCCATCGAGCGCTGTCCCGAACCCCACCTTGAGAGTCCTTCGTGAAGAGACCCCGCATGACCGCCGCCGTCGCCGTGGCCGGCGCCCTTCTCGCCGTGCAGGCCTCAGTCCCCGCCCAGGCGGCGTCGAACTCCACCTTCAGCTCGGCCGGCAACCCCATCCTGTTCGTGCACGGCTACACCGGCGACGCGAGCAACTGGAACACCATGGCCAACCGATTCAGAGCCGACGGCTGGCCGTCCACGCACCTCGACCAGTGGTCCTACGACTGGCGACAGTCGAACACCACGACAGCCCAGCAACTGTCGACCGAGGTCGACCGACTGCTCGCGGCCACCGGCGCCACCAAGGTCGACATCGTCAGCCACTCCATGGGAGGGCTCTCCTCGCGCTATTACCTGAAAAACCTCGGAGGGACCTCCAAGGTCGACGCCTGGGTGTCACTGGGCGGCCCGAACCACGGGACCGACAGCGCCAACAGCTGCTTCGACACCTCCTGCACCGAGATGCGCATCGGCTCCAGCTTCCTGACTGCCCTCAACTCCGGTGACGAGACGCCTGGTTCACCGCGTTATGCGACCTGGTGGTCACCCTGTGACGCGGTGATCAACCCGGACAGTTCCGTCCCCCTGTCCGGCGCGACGAACACCAAGACCGCCTGTCTCAGTCACACCGACCTGTTCCTCGACGCGACGGTCTACGCCCAGACCCGGGACACGATCAATCCCTGACTTCAACGCCGACGGCTTCGCTGCCCTCTACGCCAGGTACAAGGCCCGGGGCAGCGTGCCGCACCATTGCCGCTGTCACAGTGTCACAAACGTGTTCGCAGACGGCTCCCTCTTGGTGCGCGCGGGCGCAGACGTCGCTCCCGTGAGGCATGATCACCGGGACATTCCGATCACGGGGGGCTTCTCATGGCTTACACAGCTCGTTCACGCCGTACCACCGCCGTACTCGCCGCTGTCTCGCTGGGCGTCCTGGCACTGAGCGCATGCAACGGCGACGCCGACAAGGACGCGACTGCCACGCCCAGCGCGGCAGCGAGCTCGTCCGCCGCGGGTGCGGACACGGGCACCGACGCGCCCTCGACGGCCGGCTCCGACGACGGTGGCGGCGACAGTGGGAACTCCTCCGACAGCCAGGGCAGCACCCCGTCGTCGCAGCCCGCGTCCGACGACGGTCAGGACGGAGGTGTGGGCATGTGCGAGACGACCGACCTGAGCTACAACGTCACCGTCGCGTCCAAGCCCGTCAACCATGTCCTGCTGAAGGCGACCAACAAGGGCAGCGACCCCTGCCTGCTGCCGGCGAACGAGCTGGTGATCACCATTCCGGGGCTCGACGGCGCCTCCGAGCACATGGGACCCGCCGGCAAGGACTGGATTCTCAAGGCCGGCGAGAGCGCCTACGCCGGGATCATGTTCTCGCGCGCCGACACCGCGGGGGGCAAGAGCGCCGACAAGGTGGAGATTGCGCTCACCTCTTCCGAGAGCCCCGCGACGGTGCCGATCGACGGCGGCCCCGTCACGGTCAACGACGGCCAGGTCACCAGCTTCTTCGGCACTGCCGAGGACGCACTCACGTACTGATCGCGCCGCGCTGCGCACCCACGTCGACCGAGCCAGGGGCATCTGCCGGGCAGCGGCCGAGCGCTGCGTCCCGAACAAGCACAGACGGATTCCGATGCCCTTGGCTAGGGTGAGGGACAGGCTGGCCGGCAATCTTCAAGAGGGCCTGCTGCAGGGGAAACAGGAAGGAAGCGGCTGATTCATGGCTGTCGGCCGGTCGGCGCCCGCGGTGCTGCCCCCGTCACTACGCGCGTGGCTCGGGGTGATCGCGGCCCTCGCCGCGCTGGTGGTCGTCGTGCTCGGTGTCCTGTACGCCGGCCACAGCGAGCCCGGCAGGGTGGACAGGTGGATCGTCCAGCCGACGGCGGACAGTGTGGGGCCGCCGTGGCGGCGCGTCGCTCTGGCCGTCGACTTCTTGGGGGAACCCGTGGGAGCGGCGACGCTGATCCTGGCCACCGTGCTGGGCTGCCTGCTGCTTCGACGTCCTCGGGCGGCGGTGCTCATCGTTGCCGGCGCCGTCTTGGCCGTGGGTACGACGACACTGCTCAAGTCCCTGGTGGGACGGACCATCCACGGCTACGGCAACCTGTCCTATCCGAGCGGCCACACCGCCTTCCTCACCGCGCTCGCCCTCATGGTGGCGCTGCTCGCGACCGGCCGGCTCGGCCTCGGCAGGACGGCCGGCACGTCACTCGTGCTCGCCGCGGCGCTGGTGGCCGGCGCCGCCATGGGCTGGGCCCAGGTCGCCCTGAGCGCGCACTACCCGACCGACGTCCTCGGCGGCTGGTGCACCGCGCTGGCGGTGACACCGGCGACGGCGTGGCTGGTCGACCGCACGGCCGACCGGCTGGTCGACCGGATGGCCGGCGCCGGTCGACCGGAGCGCCGCTGACGTCACGTCACGCCAAGCGGCGGAACACAGGCTTCACCGGTCGTCCGCCCAGCCAGGGAGTGGGGTCGGCGGCATCCAGTGCCTTCCGGTACACCGCACACGCCTGGGCCACCACGTCGACGGTGTGCTCGATGTCGGCGTCGCTGAGCGCGCTGCTCACCACGAACGACGGGGCCAGCACGCCGCCCGCGAGGAGCCGGCGCAGGAACAGGGTGCGGTACTGCTGCGACGGCTGCCCCTTCTCGTCGAGGGTGGCGAAGACCAGGTTGCTGGCCCGGCCCCGGACGACGACGTGGTCGCCGACGCCCATGCTCGCCGCGGCGTCGCGGACACCGGCGGCCAACCGCTCGCCGAGGGTGTGCAGCCGCGCGGTGACGCCCTCCTCGACGTAGGTGGTCTGCACGGCCATCGCGGCGGCCAGGGAGTGCGTTTCCGCCCCGTGCGTCGTGGACAGCAGGAACACCCGGTCGCCGGAGTGACGCAGCCCGCCCCGCTCCATCAGCTCGCGGCGCCCGGCCAGCGCGGAGACGGCGAACCCGTTGCCCAGCGCCTTGCCGAACGTGGAGAGGTCGGGGACGACGCCGTACAGGCCCTGGGCGCCCGCCTCGGACCAGCGGAAGCCGGTGATCATCTCGTCGAAGACCAGCACGCAGCCGTGCCGGTCGGCCAGCTCGCGCAGGCCGGCGAGGTACCCGGGCGGCGGCTCGGTGTGGGTGGCGGGTTCGAGGATGAGGCAGGCGATCTCGTCCTGGTGGCGGGTGAGCAGCTCCTCCGTGGCGTCCAGATCCCCGTAGGGGAACGACACGGTGAGCTCGTTGGTCGCCGCCGGAATGCCCGCGGACATCGGCGTCGTACCGATGAACCAGTCGTCGACGGAGAAGAACGGATGGTCGGCGCAGATGGCCACCCGCGGGCGCCCGGTGGCGGCGCGGGCGAGGCGCACCGCGGCGGTGGTGGCGTCGGAGCCGTTCTTCGCGAACTTCACCATCTCCGCGGTCGGCACCGTGGCCAGAAAGCGTTCCGCGGCCTCCAGCTCCACGATGGACGGCCGGACGAAGTTGCTGCCGCGCTCGAGTTCGCGCCGCACCGCCTCGGTCACGCGCGGGTGGGCGTGGCCGAGGCTGACCGACCGCAGGCCGGAGCCGTACTCGATGTAGCGGTTGCCGTCGACGTCCCACACGTGGGCACCGCGGCCGTGGCTGATGACCGGGGCCAGGTCCTCGGGGTACTGGTCGTCGCCCTTGGCGTAGGTGTGCGCGCCCCCGGGGATCAGGGCGTGCAGCCGCTCGTTCGCCGTCCGCGACCGGGGCAGGGTGAACTCCTCGGTCTCCGCTGTGATTTCGGTGTCCACGCCGACCTCAGTTCTCTCTTTGCTTCAGGACCTCGGTGAGGCTCGGTGCCTCCCGGTCCCGCTGGGACATCGATGTGACCGGCAGCGGCCAGGGGATGGCGAGCTCCGGGTCGTCGAAGGCGATCGTCACGTCCTCGGACGGATCGTGCGGGCGGTCGATCCGGTACGAGGTGTCGGCGGTTTCGGTCAGCGCCTGGAAGCCGTGTGCGCACCCCGCCGGGATGTACAGGGTCGTCTGCGTCTCGCCGGACAGCTCGAAGAAGGCCCGGCCCAGGTAGGTCGGCGAGTCCGGCCGCAGGTCCACGACGACGTCGAAGATCTTCCCGTACGAGCACCGCACCAGCTTGGCCTCGCCGGCGCCGGAGCGCAGGTGCAGGCCGCGCAGCACGCCCCGGACCGAGCGGGACAGGCTGTCCTGGACGAAGGCGTGCGGGTCGAGGCCCACCGAGCGGACCACGTCGGCGTCGAAGGTGCGGCAGAAGAAGCCGCGTTCGTCGGCGTACGGCGTCGGCTCGAACAGGTACGCGCCGGCGATCTCCGGGACTTCGGTCGCTTTCATGAAGCCTTCCGCAGGGGGTGAGTGTGGTCGGTCGCTGGGAACAAGGCCGCGGTCAAGGCCGTGAACTGCTGCTTCAGTTGCCGTGCGGCGACCTGGTTCCGCTCGGTGAGGGTCTGCCGCAGCTCCGCCGAGTGCTTCTCCAGGTCCCGGAACTGTTCGAGCAGCCGGTCGGCGTCGACCTCGCGTGCCGGATGGCAGTACGCGCCGAGGCCCATCCGGTCCATGAGCGCGTCGCTCTTCGTCGCATAGGTGACGGCGAGCGTCGGCGTCCCCGTCTTCAACGCGCAGATCAGATTGTGGTAGCGGATCGCCACCACGGTGTCGGCAGCCGCCATCTCGTTCATCAGGTCGGCCAGCGAGGCCGTCTCGGCAGCGGTGACCAGCGGCGAGTCCACCGCGTCGAGGATCGCGGCGACCACCGGCGCGTCGCACTCGTCGCCGGTGAGCAGCCGGACCGGCCTGCCCTCCTCGACCAGCGCGCGGACGAACCGGATCGTCCCGTCGAGGTAGCGCCCGTATATCTCGTCGGCCCGGGCGCGGTCGTCGTTGCCGCCGTGGAAGTCCATGACGCCGACGCAGACCGGGCCCGGCGAGCCCGAAGGCGCGCTCGTCGGCGGCGTCGGCAGGGCGAACGCGAGGTCCGGGTAGGCCTCGTCGCGCCCGGTGTCCACGCCCATCGCCCGCATCGCGTCGCGGGACAGGTCGTCCCGGTACGACCGGTACGCGGCCAGCCGCGCCGACCAGCGCACCAGGGCCCGGGTCGGCCGGTTGCCGATCGGGGCCGCGCCGACACCGACCAGCGCGACCCGGGTACGCGTCAGCCGGCCGGACGCGCAGAGCAGGAACAGGGAGTACGGAAAGCCCCACGGCCGCAGCGGCAGCGTGGCCTCCAGGACGCCCATGCCCGGCACGATCACCACGTCGTGCCGGCGCACCCAGGCGGCGGTGCGGAAGGCGTCGACGAGTTTGCCCAGGCCCTTCCCCGCGACCGCGCCCGCACGCGACGCGGTCCGGTACTCCCCGCGGTACCAGTGCAGCCGCGTCGCGGGGATCCCGTACCGGGCCGCGACGACCTCGGGTCCGCCGCACAGCGCGTCCACGACCGCCTCCGGGTGCTCGGCGCGCAGGTACCCGAGCACGGCCTCCAGCGACCCGTCGTTGCCGAGGTTGCCGGAGCCGAGCAGGCCGAACACCCCGACGCGTGGCGCGGTCTTCATGCCCGCCGCCCCTCACGGCCGGCGACGAGCGCGTCGACCGAGACGGAGAGCTTGGCCGGGTCGACGGGGGCGCGGTCCTCGACCCGCTCACCGGCGCCCGGGCGGGCCCGGCTGGTCATCCACGCGGCCAAGTGGCGGTAGCACGCGCGGCGTTCGGCCGAGGACAGCGGCGCCCGCCGGATCGCCGAGACGAAGCCCCACACGTACTCGGCCAGCAGCCGCGGCGTCGGATGCAGCGGACCCGCCCGGCGCGGGTCCAGGTTGACGCACCGGGAGCGCTTGGACGGGTTCGCCCGCTCGGCGCGGGTGGGGTGGTCGCGGCGGAAGTACAGCAGCTCCGGCACCTGGTGGAAGGGCCCGTGCAGGCCGATCTCGGCGACGAACGTGCGGTCCGCGTGGTGGTAGCTGTCGTGCGGCTTCACCCGGCGCAGTACGTCGGCCCGCATCACCCCGTAGAAGTCGTCGCCGCCCGGTTCGAACAGCATGCTCCGGAAGCGTTCGGGCGCGTACGGCGAGGCGGTGGCGAGCGTGTACTCGTACGGGACCTTCACCTTCCCGTCTTCGTCGATGACTGCCTGGTCGGCGTGCGCGAGGATCACCTCGGGCCGCTCGTCCAGCGCCTCCACGCAGCGCCGCAGCAGGTCGCGGGCGTACAGGTCGTCGTGCGAGGCCCACTTGAACAGCTCGCCGCGGCACTCGGTGAACACGTAGTTGTGGTTCGGTGCGGCGCCGATGTTCCGGGTCAGCCGGATGTACCGGATGCGGGAGTCCTGCGCGGCGTACTTGCGGCAGATGCCCTCGGTCCCGTCGGTCGAGGCGTTGTCCGAGATGACCAGCTCGAAGTCCTCGTAGGTCTGGCCGAGCAGGGCGTCGAGCGACTCGGCCAGGTACTCCTCGCCGTTGTACACGGGCAGGCCGATGCTCAGCCGGGGGTGCGCAGTCATGGCGTCCTCACTTCGCGAAGGGTGTTCCGGTGGTGCTCACGCAGGGCGGACCGCAGCTGCAGCCACCACAGAGCCGAGCCGCAGAGGGTCGCCGCGGCGACGCCCCAGGCCGAGCCGACCGTGCCGGCCACGGCCGCTCCGCCGAGTCCGCCGCCGACGTAGCAGGCGGAGGCGAACAGTTGGGCCCGCAGGCTGCGCCGGGCCGCGCCGAGCGCGCGCAGCCCGGCCGCCGCGCCGGTGCCGAGGCCGGCGCCCGCGACGCCGAGCGTGACCGGGACGATGAGCTCGGAGGCGGAGCTCCACACGCCGCCGAGCACGAGTTCGCCGAGCCGGTCCGGCACCAGCAGCAGCGCGCCGCCCCAGAGCAGCGCGGCGACGGCCTGCCCGCCGCCCAGCAGGAGGCAGAACGCGCCGAGGCGGTGCGGGGCCCGCCGCAGCACGCGCGCCGCCTCCGCGACGGTGACCAGCGACAGGCCCATCAGCACGGCCATGAAAGGGCCGAGCAGCAGCTCGGCGCCCCGGACCACGCCCACCGCGCCGACCCCGACGATCACGCCGAGCCCGTACGCCCGCAGCTGGCTCGCGCCGCTGTTGCTGACGTTCTCGACCAGGTACCGGGTACCGAGGTCACGGTGCGCGCGAAGCCACTCGCGCGCTCCGGCCGGCCGGGGCCGGATGCCGGACTGGAAGCAGCCGTACACCGCGGCCACCGCGGCGGATCCGCCCCAGGCGAGCACGAAGGCGGACACGCTGCCCACGCGGGCCGCCACCACCATGGCGGGGACGAGCGCGACGCCCCACACGAGGTCGTTGACGAACGCCTTCCGCCCGGCGCCGGCGGCGAAGAACGAGAACCGCCACGCGTCCTGCAGCAGCAGCCCGGGCAGGACGACGCCGAGGCAGGCGAAGGCGGGCCCCACACGGCCGCTCACGCCGAGGCCGACCACCAGACACGCCGCGCCGAGGGCGGCGCCGACGTTGAGCGCGGCACCCGACGACCGGGCCACTGCCCCGCGCCAGGACGCGTCCGGCACACCGCTGAAGCGCACCACGAGCGGGTCGGTGGCCAGGCCCCGGGAGACGTTGAGCACCACGCCGTAGGTCACCCAGGCGAGGCTGAACACGCCGAAGGCGGTCACGCCCAGCGAGCGGGCCACGTAGATGCCCACCGCGAAGTTGGACATGCTGGAGGCCGCCTGGTCGGCCAGTCCCCAGGACAGCCGGCCGGCGAGGGCCCGCCGGGTGGACCCGGCCGGTGCCGTCGTCTTCTCCCCCCGGGCGGTCATCAGCATCATGCCTTGATCAGCCCGGCGCCGTGCAGGGCGTCGGCCGCGGCGGCGACGGTGCCGAACGGCAGCCCGGAGCGCTCGGCGACGTCCAGCAGACTGTGCTCGCCGTCGGAGAGGTTGAGCACCCAGAGCATGGCCATCTGCGCCTGCTTGGTGTCGCTGCGCCCGCCGAGCGCGTCGTACAACCCACGCCTCCCCAACTGCGGTTCGCCGTAAGGGCTGAGGTTGACGTACTGGCGGTTGCGGTCGAGCACGGCGAACGCCTCGCGGCAGACGGCGAGCGTGTCCGCCATCGCCTCGGGCGAGACGAAGTCCAGGTTGTCCGCCGAGGTGTGGTACTCGGGATAGCCCGCGTACGGGGTCCGGGTGAGCGAGCCCACGCCCAGGTTGAAACCGGGCGAGCAGAACTGCCGCTCGTCGTAGCCGTACGGCGTGAACTCGGCGACACGGTGCGGGCGTTCGGACGCGGTCAGCACATGCTGCATCACCCGGTCGATCTCCGCGTCGCCGCGCCTGCTCTGCTTGTACGTCAGCTGCCCCGGGTCCCCGGCGCAGGCCAGCACGACGCCGTGCTTGACCCGCTCCACCCGCTCGGCGTTCCGGGCCAGCCAGGTGATCGCCCCGATGGTGCCGGGCGCGAAGAGGAACCGGTAGGTGTAGTACGGCGTCCGCTCCGCGAGCGCCCGGGCCAGGAACGTCGCCACCGCGATGCCCGCCAGGTTGTCGTTGGCCAGCGACGGGTGGCAGACGTGGCAGGAGACGATCACCTCGTCGGGGACCTGCCCGGGGACGACGTGCTCCGCGTAGGTGAGGTGGCCGTCGGCGAGGGTGGAGTCGATGCGGACCTCGTAGTCGCCGTCCGGCATCGCGTCCAGGGTCTCCTGGGCCAGGCAGAACCCCCATTCCGGCTTGTAGTAACTGGTGCGGTACGGCACCCAGTTCGGGTGCTCGGGCAAGGTGTGCAGATGTCCGCGCAGTTCGGCCAGCGGCAGGGTCGCCGACACCGGCACGCTGTAGCCGAGCACGTGCAGGCTGGAAGCGGCGAAGTCGACGACCCGGTTCCCGGCGGCGTCGGCGATGTACGCGTCGCGGATGTTCCACTCCTGCGGCACCGTCCAGTCGAGCACCTGCGTGCCGGTCGGCACCTCGTGCCTCTGGAGCGGGATGTACTGCCCGACGATGTCCAAGGTGGCGCGCACACCGTCGCCGGTGATGCTCCGGCACAGCGGGTACATCCGCTCCACCAGCGCGTACATCTCCTCGCCGATCTCGGTCACGGGCGCCACCGCAGGGTGTCGTCGACGGCGCCGGACTCGGACGCCGCGCGCAGCACGGCGAGGCGGGTGAAGCGCTGCTCGAAGCCCTCCCGGGTCAGCCCGTGTGCGCGGTAGGCGTCGGCGAGTTGGAGCGCGCCACGCTTCACCGTCCACTCGCAGTCGAAGCCGGGGATCGCGCCCCGGAACCGGGAGAAGTCCACCCGGTAGGAGCGCGGGTCGGCCCCGTTCTCCCCGGTGATCCTCACCTTGGAGCCGGGCACCGCCTCGGCGACCTGGTCGGCGATCTCGGCGACCGTGACGTTGTTGGTCTCGCTGCCGATGTTGAACGCCTGGTCGTGCACCGCTTCCCGCGGCGCGGTCAGCGCGGCCGTGAAGGCCCGTGCGATGTCGGCGGCGTGCACCAGTGGCCGCCAGGGCGTGCCGTCGGACATCACCAGCACCTCGCCGGACAGCAGCGCGTGGCCCACCAGGTTGTTCAGCACGATGTCGGCGCGCAGCCGGGGCGAGTAGCCGAAGGCGGTGGCGTTGCGCATGTACACCGGGGTGAAGTCGCCGTCGGCCAGCTCGTGCAGGTCGTCCTCGACCCGCACCTTGGACTCCGCGTACGGCGTCACCGGGCGCAGCGGGGCGTCCTCGCCCACCAGGTCGTCGCCGCCGGCGGCGCCGTAGACCGAGCAGGTGGACGCGTACAGGAAGCGCCGCACTCCGGCGTCGCGGGCCAGCCGGGCCAGCCGTACGGACGCGTGGTGGTTGATGTCGTAGGTGAGCTCCGGCGCCAGCGATCCCAGCGGGTCGTTGGACAGCGCGGCCAGGTGGATCACGGCGTCCACCCCGGCCACGTGCTCGGCCGTGACGTCGCGCAGGTCCACCCGGTGCCCCTGCGGGTCGGCGGGTGTCGGGCCGAGGACGCAGTCGGCGAACAGGCCGGAGTCGAGGCCGACGACTTCGTGTCCGGCGGCCTTGAGGACCGGGGCCATGACGGTGCCCAGGTAGCCCTGGTGTCCGGTCAGTAGTACGCGCATGGTTCAACCCCCCAGGTTGAGCGTGAGTTTGGTGACGGCGAACGCCTCGGCGTATCGCTCGTGGCATTCGATGCCGCGGATCCGTGCCAGCCCGAGGAAGGCTTCGCGGTCGTACCAGGGCCGGTGCCGCTGCGAGGGGTAGTGCTCCTGCAGCAGCCGTACCTTTTCTTCGGCGATCTCCGACGACAGCGGCTGGTACGCGGCCATACGGCCGAGGTCGCCGTCCCACTTGACGATCTCGTAGCCGAGGACCAGGTGGTCGCGGAACGCGGTGGGTATCAGCTGCGCCAGGCCGCGGTGGTCCTGGTGGGCGTCGTCGGTGCGCGGGGCCAGGATCAGGTCCGGGTCGGTCTGCGCGCGCAGTTCCTCGACCGCGGCCTTGGCCTCGTCCCAGTGCACGGGCATCCGGCCGTCCGGCAGCTTGTGCACGGTCAGCCGCAGGTCGGCGCCCGGGCAGAAGGCGGCGAGCGCGGCCTGCTCCTCCTGCTCCCGCTCGGTGCCGCCGCCGGAGAGCACCAGCGCGTCGACACGGAGACCGGGCCGTGCATGGCACAGCGTCAGCAGTGTGCCGCCGGCGCCGATGGCGATGTCGTCGCAGTGCGCGCCCACCGCGACGATCCGGTCCGGGCGCCGCCCGGCCCCGAGGCGGATCACGCGCTCACCGCCGCGCTGTCCTGCTCCCACACGGCCCACGGGCGGTCGCCCCGGGCGTAGGCCTCGTCGAGCGCGGCCCGCTCCTTCACCGTGTCGGTCGGCTTCCAGAAACCGCGGTGCTGGTGCGCCACCAGGCGGCCGCGCTTGGCCAGTTGGGCGCATCCGTCGGCGACCAGGTCCCCGTTCTCCGGTATGTGGTCGAAGACCTCCTGGCGGAGCACGAAGTAGCCGCCGTTCTCCCACAGCGGCATGTCGCTCACCGCGGTGATGCCCCCGACCAGGCCGTCCTCGCCCAGGTCCACGCAGTGGAACGACGACTGCGGCGGCACCACCATCATCGACGCCCCGGCGTCACGCCGGGCGAAGTTCTCGATCATCTCGGGCAACGGAGCGTCGGTGAGGACGTCGGCGTAGTTGGCGAGGAACATCTCGTCGCCGTCCAGGTGGTGCCGCACCCGGCGCAGCCGCTCCCCGATCGGTGACTCGATGCCGGTCTGCGCGAACGTGATCGTCCAGTCCGCGATGTCGGTGGACAGCAGCTCTGTCTGCCCCTTGCGCAGCACGAAGTCGTTGGACGTCGTCTCCTCGTAGTTGAGGAAGAAGTCCTTGATGTGGTGCGCCCCGTACCCGAGGCACAGGATGAACTCCTTGTGCCCGAAGTGCGCGTAGTAGCGCATGACGTGCCAGATCAGCGGGCGCGGGCCGACCATCGCCATCGGCTTGGGCACGTCGTCCGCGGCGCCGCTCCGCATCCGCATCCCGTAACCGCCGCAGAACAGTACGACCTTCATCGCTTGACCTCGACAATGCTCAGTTCCGGGATGGGGAAGACCAGGCGGCCGCCCCATTCGTGCACGAAGGAGAGCTGTTCGGTCAGCTCGGCCCGCAGGTTCCACGGGAGGACGAGGACGTAGTCCGGCTTGTCGGTGGCGATCTGCTCGGGCGGCAGGATCGGGATGCGGGTGCCAGGGGTGAACCTGCCGTGCTTGTAGGGGTTGCGGTCGACCGTGTACGCGAGCAGGTCGGGGCGGATACCGCAGTGGTTGAGCAGGGTGTTGCCCTTGCCCGGGGCGCCGTAGCCGACGACCGTCTCACCGCGCTCGGCCGCCTCGATGAGGAACTTGAGCAGGTCCCGGCGCACCTTGGCGACCCGCGCGGAGAACTCGGTGTACCCGGACAGCTCCTGCAGCCCGGCGGCCTTCTCCCGGGCCAGTACGTCGGCCACCCGCCGGCTCGGCTCGCCGGCCACCTCGGACGGCCGGGCCCACAGCCGGATGGAGCCGCCGTGCGTGGGCAGCAACTCGACGTCCACGAGTGTGAGTCCGCCGCTCGCGAGGGCCCGGATCGCGGAGGCGACCGTGTAGTACTGGAAGTGCTCGTGGTAGATCGTGTCGTACTGGTTCTCCTCGATCAGCGTCAGCAGATGCTGCACCTCGATGGAGACCCAGCCGTCGTCGGCGACCAGGGCGCGCAGCCCCTGGGTGAACCCGATCACGTCGGGGATGTGCGCGTACACGTTGTTGGCCACGACCAGGTTCGCCGGGCCGTGCTCCTTGCGTACGGCCGAGCCGGTCTCCGGGCTCAGGAACTCCGTGAGCGTGGGCACACCCGCCTCGCGCGCCGCCGCGCCGACGTTCACCGACGGCTCGATGCCCAGGCAGCGGATGCCCCGCTCCACCACGTGCCTGAGCAGGTATCCGTCGTTGCTCGCGACCTCGACCACGAAGGCGTCGGAGCCGTCGGAGCCTTCGGTGTCGAGTCCCACCCGCTGTACTGCGTCGGCGACGAACCGGCGCGCGTGCTCCACCCAGGACGTCGAGTACGAGGAGAAGTACGCGTACTCCTTGAACGTCTCCTCCGGCGTGATCAGCGGCGGGATCTGCGCCAGCCAGCAGTCGGTGCAGACCCGCAGGTGCAGCGGGTACGCGGGCTCCGGCTGATCCAGTTGGTCCGCGGCGAGAAAGCTCTCGCACGGCGGCGTCGCCCCCAGGTCGACGACGCTCGCCAGCGTCGCCGAACCGCAGAGTCGGCATCGTGTCATCTAGTGCCCCCCATTGATTCCGTCCCCCATTGATTGCGCCCGCCCCGCGATCGCGGCGCGGTACTCCTCCTCCAGGCGCTCGAGCCCGACGTCCGGGCTGAAGCACTTCTCGTAACGGAGCCGGGCCGCCTGGCCCATCTCCCGGTTGCGGTCCGGCCCGGCCGCGATCCGGCGTATGCAGGACGCGAGCGAGGCGGGCTCGCCCGGCCGGTGCAGCAGCCCCGTCACCCCGTCCTCGACGAGTTCGACGAAGGCGCCGTGACCGGCGGCGACAGCCGGCACCCCGGCCGCCATCGCCTCCGCGACCACGAGGCCGAACGTCTCCTGGGCCACCGAGGGAGCCACCACGGCGACCGACCGCGCGACGGCCTGCCGGACCTGGGCCGGGTCGAGCAGACCGGCGTACCGCACGTCGTCCCGGCCCGCCGCCCAGGCGGTCACCTCCCGCTCCAGCGGCCCCGCGCCGGCGAGCACGAGCGGCACGCCGACACCGCCGTCCGCCGCGACCTCGTCCCATGCGGCCATGAGCAGCCGCACCCCCTTGGCCTCCGCGAGCCGGCCGAGAAAGAGCAGCTGCTCTCCGTCGCCCACCCGGCAGGCGCCGGGGTCGGGTACGAAGTTGTGCTTCACCGTCAGCAACTCGGCCGGCATGCCGGACCGCACCAGGACGTCGCGCTGCGCCGCGGAGATGCAGAAGAACCGCTCCACGCCCGACCACCACCGCCGCCGGTTGACCGACAGGCTCACCGCGAGCGGCACCGTCGCAAGGCGCGAGCCCCGGTAGCAGCCGTGCCGGACGGCGGGCAGCGGCGCCGCCGAACCGACGCACTCGGTGCACAGCCGGCCGTCCCGTTGCAGCGTGCCCGGCGGGCAGACCTGGGTGTAGTTGTGCAGCGTGGCGACTGCGGGCACGCCGGCGTCGGCACAGGCGGCGAGGACCGCGGGCGACAGGAGCGGGAAGACGTTGTGGATGTGCACCACGTCCGGCCGCTCGGCGCGGAGCTTGGCGGTGAGCTCCGTGCGGACCGCCGGGTTCCACGGCACGAGCAGCGGCACCGCGACCTTGCCGAGCAGGGACCGGCCGGCGATGTCGTCGCTGCGCCGCTCGAACACCTCGACCCGGTGGCCGGCCGCGCGCAGCAGCGCCACCTCCTCGTCGACGACCCGGTTCTCGCCGCTCGGCTGCGCCGAGGAGTAGCGGTTGTGCACCACGATGACGTGCATGGTCAGCTCACCTCCCGATCCCGGGCCCAGCGCGGGATACCTGGTCGTGGGACTGGGGGTGTCGAGAGCGGTGTGGCCGCGGCGGGTGCCGCCAGCAGCGAGGCGGCCAGGGCCAGATGCAGCAGATACGGCGAGGCGTCGCCGAGCCCGGCCTCGGTGTACGACGAGAGCGCGACGTAGCTGATCAGGAAGATCGCGCAAGCCCTCGGCAGCGACGGCGGCCGCAGCAGCGCGACGCCGCCGAGCACGAGGATGACGGCCGCCACGATGGTGACACCGATCAGACCCTGCTCGTTGTAGACGGCCAGCCAGCTGTTGTCGATCGGCAGCCCGCCGAACGACTTGTCGCCCAGGCCCACGCCGAAGAACTGCTCCGCGCTCGTCCGGGGCGCGGCCAGCAGGGCGTCCCAGACCTTGGCCCGACCGGTGAGGCTGGTGAAGTACTCCTTGGTCTGGCCGCGCAGGAACCACGCCTGGAGCGCGGAGGCGAACCCCACCGCGGCCACCGTGACCACCAGCACCGACCACGCGAAGAACCGGCGGGCGGCGGGGCTGGTCAGCAGCAGCGAGCCGATCGCCAGCGCCAGCCCGACGAGCAGACCGACGGTCGCCGTCCGGGTGTGGGTGAGCGCGAGCAGGACGAGTGACGGGACGATGACCACCGCCGCACTGGCCTTGTCGACCTGGCGGCCCAGGAGAAGCAGCACGGTCAGCCCGATGATCACCGCGGTGTACTGCCCGATCTGCGGCGGGGTGAGCGGCCACAGCGCGCCGACGAGGCGTCCGCCGTAGAGCTCGGGCATGGCCGCGCCCGGTGAGATGGCCAGGCCTGCGGCCACCGACACGAGCACCGCGAAGTACATACGGATGTGGTAGCGGACGAACGTCAGGCTGCCGTCCCACCAGCGGCTGACCAGCCACAGTGTGCCGACGAAGAGGGTCAGCCGGGCGCAGCGGAACAGCGCGCCGAACCCGGACTCCAGGTGCACGCTGGAGATCACGCTCGGCACCAGCAGCAGGGTGAGCAGGAACACGAAGGCGCTGGGCCTGATGCGCAGCCGTGTATTGAGCGCGAGCGCCAGCGCGAACGCGACGGCCAGCGAGCCCATGGTGACCAGCTGGATGAGGGAGCGGGGCAGCGGGACGATGGTCTTCGCCCCGGCGGAGCCGAGCGTGTTGAGGCCCAGCAGCAGCCAGACGATCCCGACGGCCTTCGGTGTGGTGGCGGGGTCACGGTCCATCTCAACCACCGGCCCGTTTCGCGAAGGTGCTGCCCGCGTCCTGCCGGTACGGCGGACCCTGCCACTCGGCCGAGTCGAGCACCTGGCTCGGGTCCTGGACGACGAACTGCCACGAGCCGCGGTAGACGTTGTCGTGCCAGCGGTTGTGCTGCTTGCGGGTGATCGCCTCGGCCACCCGCTTGCCCTTGTACGGTGACCAGTCCGGATAGGTGCCGTAGTTGGAGAGCACCGCCATGCGGTCGCACTTCTCCGTGCACTTGACGACGGACTTGTCCAGGACGAAGCGGTTGTCGTGGATGTCCACCCGCTGGGTCTTCCACCGGCAGTCGGCGTACAGCGGTGCGCGGGCGATCGCGGGTTTCGCGCAGCGGTCCTTGTCCTTCACCAGCAGCGTGCAGTCACCGGAGGAGGTGTTGGCCGGGCTGTTGCAGAACCGGTCGGCGTTCTCCCACAGGGTGATCCCGTTCCAGTTGTTCTCCAGTACGTTCCGGTAGACGTCGATCTTGTCCGTGCGGGCTTCGACGCGCGGCTCGCCGCCGGCCTCGGACAGGTAGACGGTCCCGAACGGGAAGTCGTCGCCGCGCCCGGCGGACCTGCGGCCCTCGACCCAGTTGTTCCGCCGGATCGTGTTGTTCCGGATGACCGCGTTGTAGCTGATCTCGTAGATCAGCGCGGCGCCGTCGTTCTCCTCGATCAGGTTGTGCTCGATGCGGAAGTCGTTGTTGTTGGTGTCCGCCCACAATCCGGCTCCGCGGTTGTCGTGCACCCAATTGCCGCGGATCTCGGCGCCGTTGACGGCCCAGAACTTGATGCCTCCGGTGCAGCCGCAGCCGGGCTTGCGCCGCTCCCAGTCGCCGGTGTTGTTGCCGACGACCTCGTTGCCCTCGACCACCAGGTCGCGGATGGTGTTGCCGGTCTTGTACGCGTTCATTCCGTACTGGCCGTTGTCGCGCAGGCAGTTGGCGCGGACCTGCTGGCGGGCACCGGCCATCAGCCCGGCGCCGTCGTTGTCCTGGATCGTGCTGTGCTCGATCACCCAACCGTCGGCCATGTCGTGGTTGACCACGCCCTCGTCGGTCGGTGCCACGAAGCGCTGCACGGTCAGGTAGCGGATGGTGACGTCGTCGGCGGTGCCGCTGAACGCGTACGCGTTCTTCTTCCGGCCGTCGAGAACCGCGCCCGGCGCGCCCAGGTAGCGGTTCCCCTTCTTGGGCATGACCTGGGCGTAGCGGTCCGGCTCGAGCCGGTGCGTGCCCGGTCGCAGCCAGAACGTGGTGCCCGGCGGGTTGCTCTTCGTCTTCTCGGCCAGGTCACCGACCACATCGGGGTCAACCGTCACCGCATCCGTCGGCGCCTTCGCGGGCCCGGCCTCGGGCTTGGCGCACACCCGGGCCACGGCAGACGCGGCCCCGGACCCGGACGGCGAAGCGGCCGGTTTCGCCGGTGTGTCCGGCGAGCTCGTACAGCCGGCCGCCGCCAGCAGGGCCAGCGCCAGCGGTGCCGCGGGCAGCGCCCGACGCCACTTGATCCCCACGGGTCCCCTCCCCCCTAACCGCGGAACGTCAGCACAGTGGTGAACCCCTGCACGCCGTCAGCGAAACCGGTGCCGACCAGCGTGGTAGCGGGTTCCTTGCGCCCGAATCCTGCGGAGTACCAGCCCAGCGGCGGCTCGGTCTCACCGCGATGCGCCCGCCAGGACAGCTGCCCGGGCAGGGCGAGCACCGCGGAACGGTCCTCGCCGTCCCGGGTCCAGGTGAGCTGTGCCCGGTTCCCCACCAGGTCCGCGGTGATCGCGGGGCCGAGGTGGAACGCCAGCCGCACGGCCCGGCGCGGGCCGCGCACCTCGTCGACCACCCGCAACTCCTGCTTCGCGGCCGTCAGTTCCACCCGGCGGCGGTGCACGGAGGGCTGGTAACCGTCGTGCTCGGCACACCAGCGGGCCACAGCCTCGCCGGAGGTGTCCACGGCCAGGACGCGGCTCTCGGCGTGCCGGGTCCACAGGAACGGGCCGCCGGAGACGGACTGGTCGCCGCCGTCCAGCTCCAGGGTGTTGTGGCCGAGGGTCGACCGGAAGTACTGCCGCCACTCGGGCTGCCCGTGGTAGCAGTACGTCCCCGGGTCGGCTAGCACGTCGACCCCGTCGTGCCGGACCTCCACGGACAGCGCGTCCGCGTGACCGTGCGCGGCGATGGACAGGAAGCCGTGCGGCCCGCCGTCGCAGCGGCACCAGATCTCTCCGGTCTCCCCGGCCCTCCCCGGACTGCGCAGGATGGTCATGCCCGCATCGGCGAAATGGGCCGGACGGCTCGCCGGGCGGGACACGGCCGGTCCGGTTCCGTTTTTCGCGTACGGCCGTACGAGCGCGGCCAGCAGAGGCGTGCGTACGTCGGTGCCGGTCACCGTCGGCCACCAGTCGAGCCGGCCGAACACCGCGTCGCCGGTGGCCAGCAGCGAGGCCCAGCGGTCGGTGCCCGCGCCGTCCACGATCAGACCGTGACCGTCGTCCGCGTCGCCCTGGCGCGGCGGCCGCAGCCGGTTGTCCACGACGGCCGCGAGCGCGTCGGTCATCCGCAGCAGCACCAGCCGGACGGTCGCGGGGACCGGTACGTCGGCGGCATCGGCCTCGGCCACCGCGGCCAGTCCGAGTTCCAGCACCAGGCCGTGGTACTCGCTGGCCAGCTCGCGGTTCAGGCCGGAAAGGAAGGTGTTGCTGCGCAGATGCCGATCCAGCGAGCGCAGCGCGTCGGCCCGCCAGCGCGCCGAGGAGGGGAACCAACCGAACGCGCAGGCCGCCGCCAACTGCCCGGCGGCCTCGGCGATGACGTGGTTGTTCGCCGAAGACCCCCGGCTGGGGAAAGCTGCCAGCCAGCGCTGGTGGTGCCAGATCTGGTTCAGCGCCACCGGGTTGTTCTCGAACAGCTCGGCCGCGCCCGGCCAGCCGTCGAGCAGCCGGCGGATCCACACCCACGACAGCAGCCGGATCCCCAGCTCGATGCCGCTGATCCAGTGCACCCCGCGCAGGGGCGGGTTGGCCGCCCACCACGACCGCAGATGGTCGGCCACGCGCTCGGCGTACCGCTCGTCCCCGGTGATCGCGTAGGCGGCGGCGAGCTGGGTGAGGTACTGGTGCCGGGACGGCTCCCAGATCTGCTTGATGTCCCCGACCACGTCCTCGCTGCGGTACGGCACGTCGAAGGCGTAGCCCTCCGGCGCCCGGCGCCCGGTCTTCGGGTCGCGCCACCAGTCCGGGTCGACGAGGTCGTCGCGGGCCACCCCGAAGTACTCGGCGTGCCCGTCCATCAGCAGGTCCGCCTCGGCGATGAGGCGCTTCGCGGCGTCCGGCGGCACCGCGGCGATCGTTCCGGCGGGCAGCACGGCGGTGAACCGGGCGCCGGTCACGCTCGGGCCGTCGGGCTGCGCCGACCGCCACCGCCGCCTGCGCACCGCGTCGCTCACCCGGCCCGCGACCTCCTGCGGTCCCATCCGGGACAGCCGCCGCAGGTACCAGCCCGCACTCATCGTCATCGCGCCCGCTCCAACGTCACCGGCGCGCCGCCCGCCAGGCCGGCCTGCACGGCGAGGGTCGCCGCCGTGGTGGCGACCAGCGACTCCAGCGGCACCGGCATCGGCCCGCCCGTCCGCACGGCCTTGACGAACGCGGCCAGTTCGGCGTTCTGGCCCTTGTCCCGGGCCTTGGGCAGCCGCGAACTGACCCACTTCTTACGGCCGGCTGTGCTGTTTTCGAAATACACCGAGGCACGGACGAAGTCGTCGAGCCGCAGCGCCTTGCCGTCCGCGACCAGGTCCAGCGTCTCCTTGGGGAGGCCGGCCGGGCCGGTGGTGACGTAGCTGATGGTGGCGGTGGACCCGTCCGGGTAGCGCAGTACGACCTGCAGGTCCTCGTTGCCGGACGGGGCGACCGCGTAGAGGGAGACCGGGTCGGCATCGAGCAGCCAGCTCGCCGTGTCGATGAAGTGCCCGCCCTCGCCGGCGAACCGCGAGCCCTCGCTGCCCTGTTGGAGGTACCAGCTGCCGTGCTGCAGCCGGCCTGCGTTCACCAGGTAGCGGAGGTTCGCCGGACCGGTCCGGGCGCCGAAACGCTGCTTGGCCTCCCGCAGCATCGGCGCGAACCGGCGGTTGAAGCCCACCTGCAGCCGGTCGTTGCCGGACTCCTCCACCGCCGCGAGCACGCTCGACAGCTCGTCCTCGGTGAGGGCCAGGGGCTTCTCCACGAAGACCGTCTTGCCAGCCAGCAGTGCCTTGCGGGTCAGGTCGGCGTGGGAACTGTGCCGGGTGACCACGAACACCGCGTCGATGGACTTGTCGCCGAGCACGGCGTCGAGGTCGGTGGTCGCCTCGGCGAAGCCGAACTTCCGCTGCGCGTTGGCCGCGGAGAGCGCCGTCGTGGTGACGACGGTCGACAGCTCGACGCCGTCGCGCTGTGCCAGGTGCGGCAGCAGCATCGACGTCGCGTAGTTCCCCGCGCCGACGAACGCGAGGCGCACTGGCGTCCTGGCGGCTCGGGCCGGAGCCCGCTTGACGTTCACCGCGGGTACGGCCACCGCCGGGGCGGCCGTTTCCTCCGCTTCCCCCGCCTGCTGGGGGTACCGGAACAACACAGCCACGGCCTTCAACTCGCCGTCCTTCAGGCGCTGGTACGTCTCGACCGCGTCGTCGAAGTCGGCGACGTGGGAGATCAGGGGCTCCACGTCGACACTGCCCCGGGCGACGAGGTCGAGGAAGCACGCCAGGTTGCGGCGCTCGGTCCAGCGGACGTAGCCGATCGGGTAGTCGCGTCCTTCGAGCTCGTACTCCGGGTCGTAGCGACCGGGGCCGTACGAGCGGGAGAACCGGACGTCGAGTTCCTTCTCGTAGTACGCGTTCCACGGCAGGTTCAGGCTGCACTTGCCGATGTCGACGACCCGGCCGCGGTCCCGGCTGAGCTTGGCGGCCAGCTCGACGGGCTGGTTGCTGCCGCCGCCGGCGGCCAGGTACACCTGGTCCACGCCGTGACCGCCGGTGAGTTCGGCGACGGCGGTCTCCACGGCCGCGGACGCGGGATCGCCGCAGGCCGCCGCGCCCAGGCGCTCGGCCAGCTCGCAGCGCACCGGGTCGGGGTCGGCGCCGACGACGCGGACTCCCGAGGCTGTGAGGAGCTGAACCACCAGCTGCCCGATCAGCCCGAGGCCGATGACCAGTGCCACTTCGCCGAGCTGCGGCTCGCCCTGGCGGACGCCCTGCAGCGCGATCGACCCGACGGTGCCGAACGCCGCGTGCCGCGGCGCGAGGCCGTCCGGCACCGGGGTGTAGAGGTTCTTCGGCACCCAGTTCAGCTCGGCGTGAAGGGCGTGCTCGTTGCCGGCGCAGGCCACGAGGTCGCCCACCTTCACATCGTCGATCCCGGCGCCGACCTGCTCGACCACCCCGCACAGCGAGTAGCCCAGCGGCGTGTAGGAATCCAGCTTGCCCATCACCTTGCGGTAGGTGGCGGGCACCCCGTTGGTGGCCACGCTCTGCATGACCTTGGCCACCTGGTCCGGGCGGGAGCGGGCCTTGCCCAGCATCGACATGCCGGCCTCGGACACCTTCATCAGCTCGGTCCCGGTGGAGATCAGCGAGAAGGCGCTGCGGACCAGCACACCGCCCGGCTTGCACCCCGGCACCGGCACGTCGAGCACCGCCAGCTCGCCGCTCTTGTAGTTCTGTACAACCTGCTTCACTCAAACTCCCCTGATTCCTGAGCCGTTTGCCGAGTGCTCTGGCCGGACCCAGAGGTCGCGTCGCGATACCAGTACTCGAGGGTCAGCACATGCCACAGATGCTTGGAGAAGTCCCGCTGCCCGGCGGCGTCCTCGGCGACCATGCGCGCTAGTGCGTCACGGCGCAGGAGCCCGGAACGAACGAGCTCGCCGTCGTTGACCACCTCGCGCACCAGCGGGGCCAGATCCCGGCTCATCCAGGCCCGCAGCGGGGCGCTGAACAGGCCCTTGGGCCGGTACACGATCTCCCGGGGCAGGACCGAGGTGGCCGCCTCCTTGAGGACGGCCTTGCCCTGCCGCCCGACGATCTTGCGATCCCCGGGGACCGCGAACGCCGCCTTCACCACCTCGACGTCCACGTACGGCACCCGCACCTCGGTCGACGCGGCCATGCTGGAGCGGTCCGTGTACGTGAGGTTCAGGCCCGGCAGGAACATCCGGGCGTCGGTCAGGCACATGCGGTTGACGAAGTCGTCGAGGTCGTTGTCCTGGTAGACGTCCGCGTGCTCGGTGAGCACGTCGTCGACCGTCCCGGCCAGGTCCGGGTCGAGCAGGGCGAGCAGCTCCTCCTGGTCGTACATGGTGTAGCTGCGCCGGAACGCGGTCTCCTCCGGCAGATCGGCGAAAGAGAGGAACCGCTTCGCGAAGCGCACCGACCGGTACCCCCGGCGCGCCGTGGCCACCGGCAGCCGGTCCACGGCTGCGGACACCCCGCGCCGCAGGGGCCGGGGCACGCGCTGGTAGCGCAGCGCGATCAGGTTGGCCAGGTGCTTGCGGTACCCGGCGAACAGCTCGTCGGCGCCCATCCCCGAGAGCATCACCTTGACCCCGGCCTCCCGGGCAGCCGTACAGATCAGGAACGTGTTGATCGCGGCGGGGTCGCCGATCGGCTCGTCCAGGTGGTACGTCATCTGCGGCAGCAGGTCGAGCACGTTCGGAGCGATCTCGATCTCGTGCAGGTCGACGCCGAACCGCCCGGCCACCTGCCGGGCATAGCGCAGGTCGTCCGGCATCGCCTCGAACTTGGCGTCCTCGGCGCGGAACCCGATCGTGTAAGCGGAGATCCCGGGCTGGTGACGGGCCGCCAGCGCGGTCAGGTAGCTGGAGTCGAGGCCGCCGGAGAGGAAGGTCGCCACGGGTACGTCGGAAAGCAGGTGGCGCCGCGTCGACTCCTCGACGATGGCGGCCAGGTCCGGCCGCTCGCCGGCCCGGGCCCGCTCGCGGCCCTCGGCGGCGACGTCCTTGAGGTTCCAGAACCGGCCGCGTTCCACCCGGCCGTCGGGCCGGCATCTCAGCCAGCTTCCCGGCGGCAGCTTCTCCGCCTCGCGGAACGCGCACCGTGAGTCCGGCACCCAGTAATAGAGGAGCGAGGCCACCAGTGCCGCGTGGTCCACCTCCAGCGCTCCGCCCGTGCCCGTCGCGGCGGCAAGAGCCTTGAGCTCGGAGGCGAACACCAGGCCCTCGCCGCGCCGGAGCAGGAACAGCGGCTTGATGCCCAACTGGTCCCGGACCAGTACCAGTTCACCGGTCCGCTCGTCGAAGACGCCGAACGCGAACATGCCGCGCAGCCGGGGCAGGCAGTCGGTGCCCCAGCGCCGCCAGGCCTCGAGGAGCACCTCGGTGTCGGAGGTCCCGCGGAAGCGCACCCCGGCGGCTGCCAGCTCGGCGCGCAGCTCGGGCGCGTTGTACAGCTCGCCGTTGTACGTCAGGGCGAGGCCGTCCTTGACCATCGGCTGGGCGCCGGTCTCGGACAGGTCGATGATGGACAGCCGGCGGTGCCCGAGGTGCACTTCGCCGTCACCGACGGAGTGGCCGTACCGGCCCGCCCCGTCCGGACCGCGGTGGGCGAGGGTCTCGGTGAGCCGGTCGGTCACGATCTTGCCGTCCGGCCAGCGGTAAGTACCTGCGATGCCACACATGTCCTACCGCGCCTCCTGGTCGTTGTCCGCGCCCCGTGCGGCCCACATCGGCTGCCGCTCCGTCCGCAGCCGTCCCGTCCCGTTCTGCAGGGCCGTCCGCTCGCTACGGCCGCGCAGCGCGGTGTGCAGCCCGTCCCACAGCGTGCCGTCGGTCCGGTCCCGCGGATCGGGGTCGATCAGCACCACACCGATCACCGCGATGCGCTGGTCCGCGAGCTGCCGCGCCACGGTGTGCAGCCATGCGGCGCTGCCGTGCCCGGCCCGCACGACGAGCACGGTCTGCGTGCCGAGGTACTGGAGGTCGGTCCACGCCGTGCCGGGCGCCACCGAGCCGACGCCGATGCGGCGCTCCTGAGGCGACACGTCCGCGGCACGCTCGCCGCCGACCACGGTCGGGTCCCCGGGCCTCGGGCGGCGACCCGCGAGCTGCGGGCCGGGCAGACCGTCGATGACGGTCACCGCCCCCTCCGCCGCCATCGCCCTGGCAAGGTCGAGGGCGAGCACGCTCGTGCTACGGGCACAGCCGAGTTCCAGCAGCGACACCGGTTCCGTGGAGCCGCGCACGGTGCGGGCAAGGTGCGCGGTGAGCCGTTCGCGTGTGACCCGGGTCCGCCGGCGCTGCCAGGGCCTGCCCGACCGGCGGGGCAGCTCCGCGATGACGGAGGCGCCGAGGTTCGCCGCGATGTCCCGGCGCAGCACGGGGCGGTCCGCGACCACCACGCCGACCGCGGCTAGGGCGAGCCCGAGGACGAGGCCGAGGACGAGCCCGATCGCGGCGTCGGTGGCGGCGGCCTTGGGCAGGGAGTGCTTCACCGGGCGCGGGGCGTCCACGATCTCCGTGCCGGCGATGACCTGGGGCGTGCCGACCCGCGCCTCCTCGGCGCGCTGGTTGAAGTCGGCGATCCGCGAGGTGAGTTCGGCCCGGCGGGCGAAGAGCGACTCGATGCTCGCCGACTCCTTCGGGTCGGTCTCCGTCTCCGGCGACCGGTTGCCGATGTCCTTGTTGACCTGGGCGAGTTCGTCCTTCATACGGTCACGCTGGTCGAGCAGGGCCTTGGCCTCGGCGTTCGCGGTCGCCCGCATCCTGCGCACGTGGTCCGCGACGAACGCGTCGGCCAGCGCCTTGGCCCGGGCCAGCGCTTCCGCGTCGCTGTCGCCTGTCACAGTGATCTGCAGCAGGTTGTTGGTGACGCCGAGGCCCCGGTAGTCCCGCATGAAGTCTTCGGGGTCTTCCGATGAGTTGAGTGCCCGCAGGGCCTTTTCGGCGATCCGTGTGGTCCCCAGCACCTCGACGTCGGTGCGGATCAGCGTTCCGGTGTCGTTCGGCTGGTCCTCCTTGTGCGCGACCAGCACCTTGGTGACCGCGGTCGGCGGCGGTGGCATCAGGACCGCCACGGCCGCGCCGACCAGCAGTCCGAGGAGCGCCATGGCGCCCCAGAGGCGGCGGCGTCTGCGGACCGCGACCACCAGCGCCTGCAGGTCGAGGAGCGGGGCGGTGGCCGACGACTCCGATGTCTTTCCCGTCGTCATGCTGAACCTCCCGTCGCGTGGCCGCGCACCGCGAGCGCCAAAGTGGCCTCGTCGGAAGGACGGCCGGCCGTCCCCGTCGGACGGGTCCGTACCAGTCCGGCGACGACGATGCCGACGACCTCGTGCCGGCCGTCCGCGCACGCCTCGGCGATGCCGGTGAGCTCCTCCGCGGTCCAGCTCCCCGCGCTGAGGACGACCAGGGCGCCGGACTCGGTGTCGCGGTCCGGCACGATCGGCCGGTCCACCGAGACCTGCACCACCCGCAGCTGCGGGTCGCTCTTGGCCTCGGCGGCGAGCTGTTCGGCGGCCCGGCGGGCGATCTCGTCGCCGTCCGGTACGACCGCCAACAGCGGTCGCTGAGAGGGCAGTTGGGCCCGGATTCGGGCGCACACCCGCCGGTAGCGGATCCGTCGGCCGGCCTCGTCGCCGGATGCCTGCGGGGCCGGGAGGTCCCACCGGGTGTCGATGTCGAGGAGCCGGCGCGTCCGGGCCCACGCGCCGCGGTCCTCCGGCCGGTGCGCGCCGCGCCGTTCGTCGGGCACGTCGACGGTGCCGAGGAGCGCCGAGCCCAGCGCCGCGGCGATCTCCGGTTCGGTGCGCAGCCGGCGATTCGCCCGTGCGGCGACGAGATGGCCGATGACCGTGAGCAGGAAGAACAGCAGCGCCCCGGCTACGACGAGCTGGATCCTGGTCGGCGGCGCCTCGCCGGTCGGGCGGGCCGCGGGCCCCATGACGACCATGCCGGCCACGGAGTTCGCCGGGTCGGCCTGCTCCAGCTTCGTCATGGCCTCCTCGAGCGACGTGCGCAGCTTCTCGAGGGCGGTGCGGGCCTGCACGCTCTCCACGGTCTGTCCCGGATCGGCCGCGTCGGCCAGTTCGCTGATGCGGCGGTTGGTCTCCTCGACCTTCTTCCGCAGCGCCTCGGGCCCCGTGGCCGCTGCGGAGTCGGTGGTGCCGCCGCCCGCGATGCGCGCCGCGAACCTGACGAACTCGTCGGCCACCTGGTCGGAGAGCCGCTGCGCGCGCGCCGGGGTGTCGGCCGTACCCGAGATCTTGATGATGTTCCCGTCGGCGGCCTTGGCGGTCACTTGGTCCCGCAGCTCTGCGCCGCTGACGCCCGGCCAGTCGAGCGCGGCCGCGGCGCGGTCGACCACCGCCGAACTGGTCGCGATGTCCACCTGAGTGAGCAGTTCGCGCTCTTCCCACTGCCCGGGCAGCAGGACCGAGGCCGACGTGGTGTACCGCGGCGGGAACACCACCGAGGTGCCATAGCCGACGAGTGCGCCCACGACGGCGAGGACGGCGAGAAGCCGCCAACGCCGGCGGAAAATCCGCCCGATGGTGACCAGGCGTATGGTGTCCTCGCTCAACTGCGCTGCCTCTTCCCTGTGCGGACCGATTCGTCCGCCGACGCCGGAGTGTGGTCCCGGCACGCGGCGGCGTAGGCGGCGAGCAGCGACGCCTGCGAGTTCCGCCAGGAGAGCGGCCCGCTGATCCGCTCCTGGCCGATCTCGCCCATCCGGGCCCGCTTCTCCGGATCGTCGAGGAGCAGCGCGATGAGCTTGGCGAATTCGGCCTCGTCGTTGGCGGGCGCGTAGACGGCGGCGTCACCGGCGGAGACCCGCGCCTCCTTCAGGTCGAACGAGACGATCGGCCGGCCCATCGCCATGTACTCCAGGACCTTGTTCATGGTCGACACGTCGTTGAGCGGATTGCGCGGGTCGGGGGAGAGGCACACGTCCGCGGCGGACAGATAGCGCACCAGGTCGGCGTCCGGAATGCGCCCGGTGAACTGCACCTGCTCGGAGAGCCCGAGCCGCCGGGACAGCTCCACCATCGCGTCGAACGCGTCGCCGGCGCCGACGAACACCGCATGCCAGTCGGTCCGCCCGAACTCGTCGCGCAGCTTCGCGAGGGCGCGCAAGGCGTAGTCGACACCGTCCTGCGGGCCCATGACGCCGAGGTAGCACAGCAGATGAGGCTTGCCGCGCTTCAACTCCGGCTCGGGCGGCACCGGTTGGAACCGGTCGACCTGGGGCGCGCTGCGCACCACGAACACGTCCTCCGGCCGCCGGCCACCGCGGCGGATCGCGACATCGCGGTAGCTCTCGTTGGTGGCGAGCACGACGTCCGCGGCCCGGTAGGTCCGCCGTTCCAGCGCGCACACGGCGCGGTAGAGCATGTCCTTGCCGCGGTCGAACCGGGAGAGGTACAGCTCGGGCACCAGGTCGTGCTGGTCGAAGACGAACCGCGCCCCGTGCCGCTTCAGCCACAGTGCCGGCAGGAACAGCAGGTCGGGCGGGTTGCAGGCGTGGACCACGTCCACGGGGCCGACCTTGCGGGCCAGCCGGGCCGTGTGCCACAGCGCCGATCCGTACTCCCGCAGGTAGCCCGCCGGCCCTCCGGTGGCCGCGCGCAACGGGTAGCGGTGGATCCGCACCCCGTCGATGACCGCCTCCGGTTCCCGGTCCCGCTTCTCCCCCCGGGGACAGATGACGTGCACCTCCCAGCCCGCGTCGCGCAGCGTCGTGCACTCCTGCCACACCCGCCGGTCGAACGGCACCGACAGGTTCTCCACCAGGATCAGCGCGCGCCGGCCCGACCCGTCGCCACTGGTTGTGTCATCGAACGATGTGTTACCAAGCAAGGCCCATGTACCCCGGTTCGGTCCGGCGCGCCTCGGCGTCGGGAAGGCGGATGAGATCGACGATCACCGGGCCGTCCCCATGGGGCAGCGCCGACAGCACGGCCGGGTCCCTGGTCCCGACCAGGCACACCTCGGCGTGTTCGAGCACCTCGTCGACGGAGTCCGCGAGCAGTTGTGCGAGGTGCGGCAGCCGGGACTCGATGTACTCGCGGTTCGCGCCGAGCAGCCGGGAGAGGCTCACATTGGCGTCGTAGATCTTGAGGTCGTAGCCCTTGCCGAAGAGCCGCTCCGCCAGCTCGACGAGCGGGCTCTCGCGCAGGTCGTCGGTGCCGGGTTTGAAGGACAGCCCGAACATTCCCACCCGGCGCTTTCCGGCCCGCTCGACCAGGTCCACCGCGCGCTGCAGATGGTCGGAGTTGGAGGGCAGCACGTGGGAGAGGATGGGCACCGAGACGTCGGCCCGCTGCGCCGCGTGGACCAGGCTGCGCAGGTCCTTGGGCAGGCAGGAGCCGCCGAAGGCGAAGCCGGGCCGCAGGTAGGCGGGGCTGATGTTCAGCTTGCGGTCGGCCAGGAACACGTCGATCACCTGGTGCGAGTCCACCCCGAGGGCCTGGCACACCGCGCCCAGCTCGTTCGCGAAGCCGATCTTGAGGCCGTGGAACGCGTTGTCCGCGTACTTGATCGCCTCGGCGGTCGGGACCGGCACCCGGAACACCTCGCCGGGCAGGCCGTCGTACAGCGCCAACACCGCGTCGCCGCTTGCCTGGTCGAGTTCGCCGACGACGGTCTTGGGCGGGTCGAAGAAGTCCTTCACGCTCGTGCCCTCGCGCAGGAACTCGGGGTTGACCGCGACCCCGACGTCCACCCCGGCCGTGCCGCCGACGTACTTCTCCAGGATCGGCACCAGCAGGTTCAGGCAGGTGCCCGGGAGCATGGTGCTGCGGAACACGACGGTGTGCCGTCCGCCCCGCTCGGCGAGCGCGGCACCGATCTCTTCGGTGACCCGCTCCAAGTAGGTGGTGCACAGGCTGCCGTTGGGCTCCGACGGCGTGCCCACGCAGACCAGCGATATCTCGCTGTCCATGATCGCCTCGCGGACGTCGACGGTGGCGCGGAGCGCTCCGGTCCGTACGACCTCGGCTATGAGCTCGCCGATCCGCTCCTCGACCACCGGGGCCTTGCCGTCGTTGACCAGGTCGACCTTCACCTGGTTCACGTCGACGCCGATGACCTCGTGCCCCATGCTGGCCAGGCACGCGGCCGACACGCAGCCCACGTAGCCGAGTCCGAAAACGCTGACTCTCATAACGCGTTCCTCCCCCCAAGCAGACCCCTGTGGCCTGCGGTCCCCCCGGACAGGCCCTTGCGGCCTGCGGTTCCCCCGGACAGGCCCTTGCGGCCTGCGGTTCCCCCGGACAGGCCCTTGCGGCCTGTGTTCCGCGCGTCGGCCGGACGCCGGCCCCCGCGCATCAGTACGCCCCTTGCCCGTGGAGCACCGCACGCAACGTCTTCCACAAGATCACTGTGTCCAGGGCCAGCGACCAGTCCTCCACGTATCGCAGGTCGAGGCGGACCGCCTCCTCCCACGGCAGATCGCTGCGTCCGCTGATCTGCCACAGTCCGGTGAGCCCGGGCTTGACCAGCAGCCGCCGCCGGATGTCCGGGTCGTACTTGGCGCACTCCTCCGGTAGCGGAGGCCGCGGGCCGACGAGCGACATCGATCCGGTGAGCACGTTGAACAGCTGCGGGAGCTCGTCGAGCGAGTACCGGCGCAGCACCGCTCCGACCCGGGTCACCCGCGGATCCCGGCGGACCTTGAACAGCAGCCCGGCACCCTCGTTGCGGTCGGCGAGCTCCGCTCGGGCGCCGTGAGCGCCGGTGACCATGGTGCGGAACTTGAGAATGGTGAACTCGCGGCCGTCCTTGCCGACCCTGCGCTGGCGGTAGAACACCCCACCCCGGCTGTCCAGCGCCACGAGCAGCCCGACGAGCACCATCAGCGGCGCGAACACCACCAGCAGAAACGTTGCGCCTACCCGGTCCACGACCCCCTTGATCGCCCGGCGGCCCCCGGTGAAGGTCGGCATGCTGACCCTCAGCAGCGGTATCCCGAGCACCGCGTCGACGTGCAGCCGCGGGCCGGCCACCTCCATCAGCACGGGCGCCACGACCATCTCGGCATCGCTGCCTTCGAGGTTCCAGGCCAGCCGCTGCAGCCGGTCCGGTGACCAGTGCGGGTCCGGTGTGACGGCGACGACGCGGTAGCCGTCGTGGCGGACGTGCTTGGCGACGTCCGCGAGCTGACCGACGACCGGCACTCCGTCGAGTTGGTCACCGTCGAGCCCGCGACCGTCCGGCGTGCACACCGCCTCCACACGCCAGCCGATGTGCGGGAACTTGCGGGTCCGGGTGATCAGATCGCGCACGGTGGCCGGGCTCCCGGCAGCGAGCACCGGTCTCAGGCACCGTCCTTCCTTCCGCTGTTTGTGCAGCCAGAGACGGAGCACATACCGCGCGGTCATGGTGACGAGCGCGATCGCGGGGATCGCGACGAAGATCCAGAGCTTGATGTTGCGCGAGGTGAGGGCTATCCCGCCGAGCGCCAGCACGACGGTGGCCGCGAACAGCGAGCGTCCGAGCCGGCGGAATTCCTCGGCGCCCTGGCCGAGCACGGCCGGAGCCCACGCCCGGCCCACCGCAAGCGCCCCCAGCACCAGCAGCTCGGTGCCGAAAGCGAGAATTCCCCACTTCTCATGCCAGTTGGCCGCGTCACGGGCCCCGAAGAACTCGCCGATCGCCGCCACCACGAAGGCGGTGGCCACGGTATCGCTGGTCATCACGGTACGGCGGTACCGCTGCTCCCAGTCGTTCACGGGCTGGCTGATTGCCCCGTTCGCCAGACGCCCGCGCGCCGACGAAAAAGGGTCGACTAATCCCCCCTGCCGCACAGAACCCCCCACGGTCCCCAGTGGTACGACGTGTCGCCCAACACCGTTTGTCGCCCGGGAGGCACCCCCGCCCCCCGTGCCGTGCTGTTCCTCCCCTCGGGAGGCCCCCGCCCCCCCCCGCGCATGACTTCCCCGCTGTCTCAGCGCTACTTGAACAACTCACCCTGGCGGCAGCGGACTCGCACGCCCTGCCAGATTCTCGAGATGCGCGGGAGCCCGTCGAATCCTCGGGCGCTCCCCGTACCCAAGGCGGCCCTTGAGGGCTCCAAAATATTGCGTTCGCTTCGTGTCCCAACAGCTGAAGCACGGTCAATCTAGACCATCGCGGCCCAGTGTGTAGAGGGGATGTGTGTAATTTGTGTTCAAGCTTTGAGGTCGGGTCCACCGGTCGCTGACCGCCCAGGGGCGCCTTCGCGCCACCCGCACTCCAGCAGCTCGCCCGCCCACTGGGCGCGGCCTCTACGCGGTGGCGATCGGCGAGCCGCAGCGGCCCTTCCACGGCGCCAGTGACGAGCATGCCCTGGTCGTTCACGTTCGTTTGACGCTCCGTCGGCCGGCCGGGCACCCCTCGTACCCTGTTCCCCGTGCCAGCCACCCGCCTTCACCGCGTCGCCGTCCTCGTGCTCGAGGGTGCGAAGCCGCTCGATGTCGGCATTCCCGCGCAGGTGTTCACGACCCGGGCGAGCATGCCGTACGAGGTGCGGGTGTGCGGTGCGGAAACCGGTCTCGTGACCGGTGGCGACGGCCTGTCGTACCACGTCGCCCACGGCCTCGACGCGCTTGCGTGGGCCGACATCGTCTTCATCCCCGGTTACCGGTCTCCGGACCGCGACGATCCACCGCGGGCCGTCGTCGACGCGCTGCTCGCCGCCCACGCTCGGGGCGCGCGGCTCGCGGCCATCTCCACGGGCGCCTTCGCGCTCGCCGCCACGGGTCTGCTCGACGGCAGGCGCGCCACGACGCACTGGCATTACTCGCGGGCGCTCAAGGCGAAGCATCCACTCGTCCGAGTCGACGAGAACGTCCTGTTCGTCGACGAGGGCAGCGTGCTGACGTCGGCCGGCGCCGCTTCCGGCATCGACCTGTGTCTGCACGTTCTGCGCGGAGACCTCGGGGTGGCCGCGTCGAATCACGCGGCCCGGCGGCTGGTCGCGGCCCCCTACCGCAGCGGCGGTCAGGCCCAGTATGTGCCGCGCAGCGTGCCCGAGCCGCTCGGCGAGCGGTTCGCCACCACCCGCGAGTGGGCCCTGCACCGGCTCGGCGAGCCTCTCACTCTGGATGTGCTCGCCCGGCACGCGGCGGTCTCGCCGCGCACCTTCTCGAGGCGCTTCGTCGAGGACACCGGGTACACGCCGATGCAGTGGGTCATGCGCGCCCGCATCGACATGGCCCGTGAGCTGCTGGAGCGCTCGGAGCGGAGCGTCGAACAGATCGCCGCCGACGTCGGTCTGGGCACCGGCACGAATCTGCGGCTGCACTTCCACCGCATCCTCGGTACGACCCCGAGCGAGTACCGGCGCACGTTCGCCCAGGGCGAGTAGCCGGCCGCCTGGCGAGATCCTTTCGAACCGTGGCGCTCACGCCGCGGTCATGGGCGAAGGCCGTACGCGAGGCTGGTGGCGAACCGAAGGGAGACCTCTCATGACCCGTATCGCCGTCAACGGATTCGGCCGCATCGGACGCAATGTGCTGCGCGCGCTGCTCGAACGCACCAGCGACCTCGAGGTCGTCGCCGTCAACGACCTCACGGAGCCCGCCACCCTGGCGCGGCTGCTCGCCTACGACTCGACGGCCGGCCGGCTCGGTCGCCCGGTGACGGTCGACGGGGACGCCCTCGTCGTCGACGGACGCCGCATCAGGGTCCTGGCCGAGCGCGAGCCGGGGCAGCTGCCGTGGGCCGAACTCGGCGTGGACATCGTGCTGGAGGCGACCGGCCGCTTCACCTCGGCCAAGGCCGCCCGGGCCCACCTCGACGCGGGCGCGAAGAAGGTGCTCGTCAGCGCCCCGTCGGACGGCGCCGACGTCACGCTCGCGTTCGGCGTCAACACCGACGCCTACGACCCGGTCACGCACGCGATCGTCTCGAACGCCTCGTGCACGACCAACGCGCTCGCGCCGCTGGCCGCGGTACTGGACGAACTCGCCGGCATCGAGCACGGCTTCATGACGACGGTGCACGCCTACACCCAGGAGCAGAACCTGCAGGACGGTCCGCACCGCGACGCCCGCCGAGCCCGTGCCGCTGCCGTCAACATCGTGCCGACCACTACGGGCGCCGCCAAGGCGATCGGCCTCGTGCTGCCGAACCTCGACGGAAAACTGTCGGGCGACTCGATCCGCGTGCCGGTCCCGGTGGGCTCGATCGTCGAACTCAACACGACCGTCGCACGCGACGTGACCCGCGACGACGTGCTGGCGGCGTACCGCGCCGCTGCCCAGGGGCCGCTCGCCGGCATCCTCGAGTACTCGGACGACCCGCTCGTGTCGTCCGACATCACGGGCAATGCGGCCTCCTCCATCTTCGACTCGGCCCTCACCCGCGTCGACGGACGTCACGTCAAGGTGGTCGCCTGGTACGACAACGAGTGGGGCTTCTCGAACCGCGTGATCGACACGCTCGAACTCCTCGCCACCGGTTGACCGGACGCAGCTGCCACGCCCCTGGTGGCCCCGACGGACGTCGCGGCAGGTACCGATGGCGGCTTCCTCCGTAACTCGGGCTGTCAGCGGGGCAGCCACCCATGCCCTGACGGCGGTGGGGGAGCACGCCGAAAGGCGGTCGGTCTGAGGGGACCGGCGCCCGAAACTCACGGACGCCGGGCACCGCCACGCGGCCATCGAGGACGCCGGAACGGATCGTGGGCCGGTCCTCTGTCCCCGTACGGCCCCTCCGGACTCATTGACAGGTCTGGACCAAGGCGCGACGCTGAGAGCGCTCTCAGAAGCTGCCCGAATCGGCCATCGTCGAACGGAGACAGAGCATGTTACGGAGACTCAGATGTCGAGCCCGAGCCGCAGGGCTGGCCCTCGCCGCGGTCCTCACCGGCTCCCTGCTCGTGACCGGAGCGGAGACGCCGGCCCACGCCGCCGTCCCGGCGACGATCCCCCTGAAGATCACCAACAACTCGGCCCGCGGCGAGCAGGTGTACATCTACAACCTCGGCACCGAACTGTCGACCGGGCGGCAGGGCTGGGCCGACGCAGGCGGGGCGTTCCACCCCTGGCCGGCGGGCGGGAACCCGCCGACCCCTGCGCCCGACGCCGCGATCCCGGGCCCGGCAGCAGGGCAGTCGGCAACCATCCGCATGCCCAAGCTCTCCGGCCGCGTGTACTTCTCCTACGGCCAGAAACTGGTGTTCAAGCTCACCACCGGCGGCCTCGTCCAGCCCGCCGTGCAGAATCCGACCGACCCCAACCGGAACATCCTGTTCAACTGGTCGGAGTACACCCTGAACGACTCGGGCCTGTGGATCAACAGCACACAGGTCGACATGTTCTCCGCGCCCTACGCGGTCGGGGTGCAGCGAGCGGACGGCAGCACCGCGAGCACCGGCCGGCTCAAGCCCGGCGGATACAACGGCTTCTTCAACGCCCTCAGGGGCCAACCCGGAGGCTGGGCCAACCTGATCCAGACGCGCCCTGACGGCACAGTGCTGCGCGCCCTGTCACCGCTGTACGGATTGGAGAGCGGCGCACTGCCGGCCACGGTCATGGACGACTACATCAACCGTGTCTGGCAGAAGTACGCCACGTCGACCCTGACGGTCACGCCGTTCGCCGACCAGCCGGGCACCAAGTACTACGGCCGGGTCTCCGGCGGCGTCATGCGCTTCACCAACGGTGCCGGTGCCGTCGTCACCAGCTTCGAAAAGCCGGACGCTTCCTCCGTCTTCGGCTGCCACAGGAGGCTCGACGCACCGAACGACCTCGTACGCGGCCCGATCTCGCGCACGTTGTGCGCCGGGTTCAACCGCTCGACGCTGCTCGTCAACTCCCAGCAGCCCGACTCCAATGCCGACGCCTTCTACAAGGACGCCGTCACCAACCATTACGCCCGCAAGATCCACGCTCAGATGTCCGACGGGAAGGCGTACGCGTTCGCCTTCGACGACGTGGGCCATCACGAGTCACTCCTGCACGACGGCAACCCGCGCCAGGCCTACCTGACACTCGACCCGTTCAGCTGATTGGTCAGCGCGTCATCGGGGGAGTCATGGTGCAGGGCCGCGACTCCGACGGCCCACGACTGTGACTCCTCCTTCGCACGCCGCTTGGCAGCGGCCCAACTGCCGACCGGCATCCCGGCATCCGCCCGAACACCCTGTCCCACGGCCGGCCAGGCGCTAGAGTCCAGATGTGCGTTGATCTTCCGGGCGGCGGCAATGTGCAACCGCAGACGGTGCAGGGCGCCCCCCTCAACAGGGGCCGCCCCAGCAGGCATACCCGTCACCACTCCAACGGAGATCCACACAATGACTGCTCAGCAGGCCCTCACCTATGACGCGTTCGTAGAACTCGCCGCCGCTGACCCAGCCGTCGTGGGCCTCGTCCTCAAAGGCTCCCGAGCTCACGACGGCATGATCACCCGGCACTCCGATCATGACCTGTACGTGATCCTCGCCGATGACACGACACCGGGTCTCACCCGGTTCGCGGGCCACCGTACCCCTGAACTCGACCTCGTCATCGTCTCTCTCACCCAGTTCCGTGCGGCCGGGATGCCCGGTTCCGAGCGCTACGCCCTCGCCCGTGCCCAGATCGTGCTCGACCGGCTCGACGGAGGCATCGCCCGGATCCTTGCCGACAAGGCCCGTCTGGGTGCCGATGAGGCGTTCCACGACTGCGGCGGCTGGCTCGACGCCTACGCCAACTCCCACTACCGCTCCGTCAAGAACCACCGGGACGGCCAGGCTCTCGCCGCTCGCCTCGACGCCGCCGACAGCATTCGGTTTCTGCTGGAGCTGCTCTTCGCTCTCGACCGTCGCCCCCGCCCCTACAACAAGTACCTGCAGTGGGAGCTCGCCCGACACCCACTGCCCGGGTGGGACACCGACATGCTGCTCCGTGCCGTGGACCGCATCCTGGCAACAGGCGACGTCTCCGTGCAACGGCACCTCTTCACCCTGGTCGAGGCGGCGGCACGGCGAGCCGGACACGGCGAGGCACTGGACGCATGGGGCGAGGACCTCGACCTCATGCGACCGCATTAGCGCACGGGGTCAGAGGGGCTGGAGCCGGGTGCGCAGGAGGCAGAACTCGTTGCCTTCGGGGTCGGCCAGGACGTGCCAGCTCTCGGTGCCGGTCTGGCCGACGTCGGCGGGCCTGGCGCCGAGAGCGAGCAGCCGCTCCAACTCGGCGTCCTGGTCGCGGTCGGTGGCGTTGACGTCGATGTGCAGTCGGAGCTTCCCGGCCCGCGGGTCGCTGCTGGGGCTGAGGACGAGGGTGGGCTGCGGGCCGCCGAAACCGGCGTCGGGCGGCCCGATCTCGATGCTCCCGTCGTCCTCCCGGCCGAGTTCGACGTAGCCGAGGACCTCGCTCCAGAAGGCGGCGAGCCGTTCGGGGTCGGCGCAGTCGATGACCAGCTCACTGATGCGGCATGCCATGCCCGTCAGCGTACGTGGACCACCGGCGAGCCGGCCGTCGGCCGCGCCCAGGAGAGCCACGCGCCGGCCTGGACAGCGGTACCGGCCTTCCCGACGACTGACGCAGCGGGGTCCGTCCGGCTGTCCCGAGCCGCACGGACCCCGCTGGTTTCCCACGCCCGCCGTCAGCCGCTCCGCTGCAGTCTGCGCAACGACGCGACGAGCTGGTCCACCTCCTCCGACGTGTTGTAGAGCGCGAGCGAGGCGCGGGCCGCCGACTCCAACCCGTAGTGGGCGAGGGCCGGTTGGGCGCAGTGGTGGCCGGCCCGGACGGCGATACCGTCGCGGTCGAGCCAGTCGGCGACGGTGGCCGGGTCCTGCCCCGCGAGCGTGAAGGTGAGCACCCCGATACGGTCGGGTGCCGAGCCGATCAGCTCCAGCCCGGGGACCATGGCAAGGGCCTGCTGCGCATACGACATGAGCGCTTCCTCGTATGTGGCGACGGCCTCCCGGTCGAGGGACGTCAGCCAGTTCAGAGCCGCGAGCAGGCCGATGACTCCGGAGATGTGCCCGGTACCGGCCTCCATCCTGTGCGGGACGGCCGCGAACGTCGTCTCCGCGAAGCCGACGGACTCGATCATGTTGCCGCCGCCCTGCCACGGTGCCATCTCCGCGAGCAGTTCCGGCTTCGCGTACAGGGCACCGATCCCGGTAGGCGCGAAGAGCTTGTGGCCGGAGAAGGCGTAGAAGTCCGCGTCCAAGTCCTGTACGTCCACGGGGAAATGAGCGACGGCCTGGGCGCCGTCGACCAGCACTTTGGCGCCGTAGCGGTGGGCGAGTGCCGTCATCTCCCTGACGGGCGGGACCGTGCCGAGGACGTTCGAGGCGTGGCTGACCGCGACGAGCTGGGTGCGCGAGGACAGCAGGTCCGCGTACGCGTCCTGGTCGATCTCCCCGTCCGGCGTGAGCGGGACCGGCACGAGCCGGGCCCGGGTCTCCTTGGCGATCATCTGCCAGGGCACGATGTCCGAGTGGTGCTCGAGGACCGGCACGAGGATGTCGTCCCCGGGCCCCAGGTTGGCCCGGCCCCAGCTCTGCGCGACGAGGTTGACGGCCTCGGTGGTGCCGCGCACGAAGACGATGCCGTCCGGGCCCGGGGCTCCGAGGAAGTCGGCGACGGCCGCCCGGCCCGCCTCGTACGCCTCGGTCGCCTCCCGCGCCATGGTGTGGGCGCCGCGGTGGATGTTGGAGTTGGCGGCGCCGTAGTAGGCGGCGAGCGCTTCGATGACCTGACGCGGCTTCTGGGTGGTGGCCGCGTTGTCGAGCCAGATGAGGGGCCGGCCGTTGACGGTCCGGTGCAGGACCGGGAAGTCGTGCCGCACCGACTCGGCGGTGAAGACGCCGGTTCGGCGCGGAGTCGCCGCACCCGTGAGAGCCGTACCCGACTCGGCGACAGCCCTCGGTTCCGCTGCTGTCGGCGTCGGCCACGCCGTGACCTCAGGCGTAGTCATGGTACTTGGACACCTCGACGTTCTGGAGTACGGCGATGGCGTCGTCCACCAGCACGGCCGTGTTGAAGTACGCCGTCATCAGGTAGGACGTGATGCCCTTCTGGTCCATGCCCATGTTCCGCATGGACAGGCCCGGTTCGACCTCGTCCGGCACGGCCGCGGGGCGCAGGCCCACCACGCCCTGCTCGGCCTCGCCGGTCCGGACCAGCAGGATCTCGGTGGTCCCGGCGGCATCGCCCGAGCCGCCCGGGCAGGGCACCTTGTCGGAGGGCAGCAGCGGCACGCCCCGCCAGGTCAGCAGCGGGCTGCCGAACCGGCTGTCCGTCACCGGGGGCACCCCCCGCCGCGTACACTCCCGGCCGAACGCGGCGATCGCCCGCGGGTGCGCGATGAAGTAGGCGGGCTGCTTCCACACCCTCGCGAGGAGTTCGTCCAGGTCGTCGGGGGTGGGAGCACCGGTGCGCGCCTGCACGCGCTGGCCGGCCGGGACGTTGTGGAAGAGACCGAAGTCGGGGTGGTTGAGCATCAGGTTCTCCTGCCGCTCGCGCAGGGCCTGGATGGTCAGGTTGGCCTGTGTGCGCGTCTGGTCCATCGGCCCGTTGTAAAGGTCGGCGACACGGGAGTGCACCATCATCCGCGTCTGGGCGAGCGTCATGTGGTACTCGCGCGGCGCGTCCTCGTAGTCGACGTAGGTGCTCGGCAGGTCGACCTCCCCCACATGACCGCCGCTCAGGTCGATGGGCGCCTCGCTGCCGGGTGCGGGCATGTCGCCCGCCGCGTACGAGTCCACCGCCCTGCGCAGCGCCTCGTCGCGCTCGGTGAGACCGGCGAGGGCGGATCGCTCGGCGCGCAGGGCGACGCCGGGAGTGACGGCCTTGACCGTGTACGGCAGAGGCTCCTCCTTGGTCCATGCCTCCAGGTCGAAGTACTGCCCGTCGCCGATGACCTGGATCAGTGCCTCGTCGCCGTACCGCCCGGCGGTCCGCTTCTCGGCGCGGCCCCGGATGATCACCCACAGGTGCTCGGCGGTGTCGCCCTCCTGGACGAGCACCTGGCCGGCCTCGAAGCTCACCTCGGTGAAGGAGTCGGCCAGGTGGCCGAGGAGTGCGTCGTCGGTCTCGCGCAGGTATGGGATCTCGCGTAAGTCGCCCGGAACGACGCGCGGACTTCCCTCGTCGGTGTGAGTGCTGATGCGGTCGTCGCCCAGGACGTAGGTGCGGCGCCGGTTGACGCGGTAGACACCCGCTTCGACGTCGACCCAAGGAAGGGCGCGCAGGAGATAGCGCGGGGTGATACCGCGCATCTGCGGGGTCGTCTTCGTGGTCGTCGCGAGTTGCCGGGCGGCCTCGGGGCTGAGGCTGATGCGGTCGGTCGACACAGGGGCCTCCTCAGGCGGATTGCTCCGGGAGCGGACTTCTGTACGAGCGACGCCGATCGTGCAGCCGGCATCAGACCCTCACAAGATGTGCAGGACACCGTTCGGCGGAGCCCGGGCCGAAAACGCTCCACGGGAGGCGGGGCGGGCACGGCGCACCGCGCACGTCGGCGGGCCGGTGGCACCAAGGGCGAGGGGCGACGGGAGGATGTTCCGGACGCGGGGCCGACGAGTGGTCCGGCGCTCCGTGAATTGCCTGCGGACGACTTGATCTGGCCCCGTATCGCTGCTTTTGATCCCCTAAAGGTGTGCTTATATGACCCCACTTCGGGGCGTACTTGTATGAACCCGCAATCACTCGCTCGCGGCTTGGGAGGGAGGGCGCACCTCGCCCGTGCCCAGGATGATCACGGCCCGGGGCTGCATGGGTTCCTCGCCGCGCCGGGCGAGCAGGACGACCTCTTCGACCGGCGCCGACAGAGTGCCCAGCCGTGCGGCGCACTCGGCGGCCAGGCGCTTGGGGTCCTGGGTGCGGCCGAGGGACAGATGCGGGGTGAACCGGCCGTGGCGCTCGCGGCAGAGCGGGAAGCGGCGTTGCAGCTCCCGGTGGAGGCGAGCCCATGGCGCGGGGTCCGCCGCGGCCGGATCGAGCCACACCGTCGCAGAGTGCCGGTGCCGGAAGTACCGCACACCGGCCAGGCGCGCCGTGAACGCCGTGCTCTCCGTGGTCGCGGCGCAGAGCAGCGGCATGGCCCGCGCGAAATCCTCCTCCGGCACGAAACCGAAGAGCAGATTCACATGCGGCGGCCACCGCCGAACCTGCGGATCGTGCTCCCGGCGGATGTCCTGAATGGCAGGCCAGAGCTCTTGCGGAGGCAACCACGCCACCGCCGTCCGGGCCGTCGGCGCCACCTCGAGCGCATCCACGGGCTCGGCCCCGCCGAAGACCGTGCTTCCGTCCACATGACCATGGTCCCAAATCGGGCGGCGGAGCTCGAACGCCTGCTGAAGCTCGGGGCGCGTCGGGTCGTGGACCCGCGCCGTGCGCCCGAGGGCGTGCCGGGTACTCCGTGGGGGCGTAACGTCCCCATAGGGGCGAGGGTCCTGTTCGTCCTGCGGCGTGCACCGTGCCGGGAGGGAGCACATGCCGGCCGTGGCCGTCCGGGAGCCGCCCCGCCACGCTGGAGGTGCCTCGTGACCAGCACCGGTGATCGGGCTGCCGCCACCGCCGAGCTGGACGCCGCGTTCGGGGAGACGGTACGCCGGACCGGCGCGGCCATCGGCGCTCTGTACCTGCTCACACCGGATGAGCAGGTACTGCGCCTGGACGTGCTGTGCGGCGCCCCGGCCGAGTTCGCCGCCCCGTGGGCGAGGGTTCCGGTGACCGCCCCCGCCCCGGTCGCCGACGCCGTCCGCGAGGAGCGCACGGTGTGGGTGGGCAGCCAGGAGGAGATGGCCCACTCCTATCCGCGCACCGCGATGGCGCTCCCGTACCCGTTGGCGCTGCTCGCCGCTCCTGTCACCGGCGTCCGGCGGTGGGGCGCCCTGCTCCTGATGTGGCCGGCCACCCGTCCGCCGCACATGACCCGGCGGGAACAGGGCCACATCGCTGCCGGCTGCCGGCGGCTGGCCCGGCTGCTCGAAGAAGCCGAGCAGCTCGGCACCTCCCCGGCCCCCGGGGACAAGCCCCGCGTCCTTCCCGTCCCCACCGGCCGCCCGCCCGCCTACCCGGCGCTGGCGGTCGCCGACTTCGTCGAGCGTCTGCCCGGCGGCAGCTGCGCACTGGACCTGGAAGGACGCCTCACCTACCTCAGCTCCGGGGCCTGCGATCTACTGGGCCGGGACGCCGACCAGCTGCTGGGCACGCTGCCCTGGCAGTCCCTGCGCTGGCTCGACGATCCCACCTACGAGGACCGCTACCGTGCCGCGGTGATCAGCCGCGAGCCGGTCTCCTTCACCGCGTGCCGCCCGCCGGACCAGTGGCTGGACTTCCACCTCTACCCGGACTCCAGCGGCATCAGCGTCCGCATCGTTCCCAGCGGCGCGCAGGCCCTGCCCTCCCCGGCGCCCCGACGGACCACGCGCACCACGACACCCGCCCGCGCGGGACAGCTCTACCAGCTCATGCACCTGGCCGCCGGGCTCACCGAGGTCGTCGGCGTCCAGGACGTCATCGATCTGGTCGCCGACCAGATCATGCCCGCCTTCGGCGCCCAGGGTCTGGTCCTGTCCACCGCCGACGCCGGCCGGCTGCGGATCATCGGGCACCGCGGGTACGCCGCCCACACCATCGAGCGCCTCGACGGCCTGCCCCTCGACACCGGGTTCACCCCGGCCGGGCGCGCCCTCAGCAGCGGCATCCCCGCGTTCTTCCGCGACCCGGAGGAGATGAGGCGGATCTATCCCGAGGCCCCGCAGGTCAGCGGCAAGCAGGCCTGGGCCTTCCTCCCACTGATCATTTCCGGTCGTCCCGTCGGCATCTGCGTTCTGAGCTACCAGCAGCCCCACCGCTTCCCGGCCGAGGAACGCGCTGTGATGACCTCGCTCGCCGGGCTCATCGCCCAGGCCCTCGACCGCGCGCGCCTGTACGACACCAAACACGAGCTCGCCCACGGCCTCCAGCAGGCACTGCTGCCCCACACCCTGCCCACGGTCACCGGCCTGCGGGTCGCCGCCCGCTATCTGCCCGCCACCTGGGGCATGGACATCGGCGGCGACTTCTACGACCTGATCCGGCTCGGCGACACCGCCGCCGCGGCCGTCATCGGCGATGTCCAGGGCCACAACGTCGAGGCCGCCGCGCTCATGGGGCAGCTCCGCAGCGCCGTGCACGCACACGCGACCCTCGGCACGCCCCCCGACGAGATCCTCTCCAGGACCAACCGCCTCCTCATCGACCTCGGCGCCGACCTGTTCACCAGCTGCCTCTACGCCCACCTCGACCTCGTCCACCGACGCGTGTGCCTGGCCGGCGCCGGCCATCCGCCGCCCCTCCTGCGCCTCCCCGGCCGCGACCCCCGGCCCCTCGAGGTCACGCCCGGCCCACTCCTCGGCATCGACCCCGACGCCGCCTTCCCCGTCACCGAGATACCGCTCACCGAAGGGCTGCTGCTCGCGTTCTACACCGACGGCCTCGTCGAACGGCCCGGAGTCGACCTGGACGACTCCATAGCCGACCTCGCACACCGGCTCGCCCGCGCGGACGACCACGACCTGGACTCGGTCGTCGACGACCTACTGAGCCACGCCGGCTCCGCGGTGGCGCGCAGGGACGACGTCGCGCTGCTCTTGCTGAGCGTCGGAGCTACCGGCTGATCGGGTCTGCCGCGTGTGCCGCGTACGCCGCCGGAACACGCCGCCCGGCTCCGCTGCCGTCAAGGGTTGGGAATCGCCGCAGGGCGGCACCGCGCCGTCTGTCGTGACCGGCGCGGTGCCGCCCTGCGGGAAATGGTGGGGTTACTTGATGTAGACGAGGCCGTCGGTGGTGATGGTGGGTCGGCCGCTGGTGCCCACCACGACGATCTTGACGGTGTGCTTGGCGTTGGCGGCCCAGGTCCTGGTCCAGATGGCCTGCCGGTAGAGGGTGGTGGACGACTTCAGGTCGACGGTCGAGACCTTGACGCCGTCGACGTAGACGTACGCCTGGCCGGAGCTCGAGGCGCGGGAGACCACCCAGGCCGCGGAGCGACCGGTGAAGGTCCAGGTGAGCGCGGCGCCCTTGGAACCGCTGGAGTAGGACTTGCCCCCGAGGTAGCTGGTGGAGGAACGGCTCGTCCAGCTGCCGGACTTGACCGCGGAGGTCTCCTGAAGGATCACCGGTGTGTAGGAGGGGGAGGAGGCGCGGTAGTTGCCGGCGAAGTCGTAGGCCCGCATCGACCAGGTGGTCGCCGTGCCGGACTTGGCGGTGCGGCTGGAGCTGGTGGTCGTCGGGCCGAACGTGGCGGTGGTGGGAGCCAGCAGCTTCACGGAGCTCAGCGCGGCGTTGTCGGTGGCCTTCCAGCCGAGGGTGACCGGGACGGCGGTGGTGTTGACGGTGCCGGTGCGCAGGGAGAGCTTCGGGGCGGTGGTGAAGGTCGGCGCGGTCGTCTCCGCGACGGCGTTCAGCGCTGAGGTGGTCACGGTCTTGCCGGACTGGTGCACGGCCCGCACCGCGACGGTGTGGCTGCCCAGGGCCAGGGTGGTGTTCGCGGAGGTGGCGGTGCCGGAGGTCGTGGCGACCGTCTTGCCGTCGACCAGCAGCTGGAAGCTCTTGATGAGCGAGGACGGTGTGGTGGCCGTCCAGTGCACGGTGACGGCGCCCTTGGTGTAGTACGTCGAGCCCGACAGGCCCGCGCCCGCCACCGAGGTGACCTTCAGGCCCTGCACCGGGCCGGCCGCCAGCGTGCGGATGGTCGGCAGTTGGGCGTACAGGGAGTTGCCGGGGCACTGGGTGTTGTAGCCGTCGCGGTGACCGGAGATCCGGTTGAAGGTGTACTTGGTTCCCGCGGTGAAGCCGGTGGCGAAGTAGTTCTTCTGGGTCGCGCCCGCGGTGAGCTGGACGGTTCCGGCCGGGTCGGCGCCGTACTGGCCGAGCTTCCACGCGGCCACGCGGGCGACCGAGGTCAGCGCGGCGTTGGACGCGCCGGTGGAGGTGTACTCACCGAGCACCGCGATGCCCGCGGACTCCCGGTTCCAGCCGTAGGTGTGCGCACCCAGCACCGGCAGGTCGATGCCGCCCTTGCGGCCCTCGAAGACGGTGCCGCACTTGTCGACCAGGAAGTTGTAGCCGATGTCGTTCCAGCCGTTGACCTGCGTGTGGTACGCGTAGATGCCGCGCACGATCGACGCCGAGTCGGCGCAGGAGTAGTCGTTGCTGCCGTCGGTGTGGTGGACGAAGACGGCCTTGACGTCGGCGTTGTACTCCGACGGGTCCGGGCTCATCGACTCGTCCGCTCCCCAGTCGGCGCGCGAGGTGACCGGCGGCTGGGGCACGGTGGACGGCGGCGCGGACGGCGTGGTGGCCGTCGGGCTGGGCGTGGTCGACGGGGACGTGGAAGCCGAGCCGGTCGGCGTCGGCGACGCGGAGGTCGGAGTGTCCGTCGGCGTGGCGGTGGTGCCGTCCGTCGGTGTCGCGGAGTCGGCGGGCGCGCTGGTCGTGGCGCCGGGCGTCTCCTCGGCGACGAACGCGGCGGGCTCCGCACCGGTACCGCCGGCCTTGGCCTCGGCGTCGGTCACCACACCCGGGTCGACCAGATTGACCTCGAGCCCCTTGGGCAGCGCACCGGTCGTGCCGTCCTTGCGGGCGACCTGTACCTGAACGCCGTCGGAGGGGCCGACCCACAGCGGCTCGGACGCGCCGCGCACGCCGGGCTCGGGCTTCTCCAGCGGGTCGACGTTCACTTCCAGGTCCTGCCAGGCGCTCCACTCACCGCTCTCCCGGCCGCGGGTACGCACCTGCACCGTGCCGTCGAGCCGCTTGGCGGCGCCCGTCCAGGAGACGCCGAGCAGCGAGAACTGCTCGGTGCCCGTCCGCGGCAGCTCCCGCCGGTCGCTCCGAGTGCCTTTCAGCGCCAGGTCGAAGACCTTCACCGGCCGCTTGGCCCGGCCCACCGCGCCCGGATCGGCGGACGGACTCGCCACGGCGTACGTCACCACGCCCCCGCCCCCCAGGACCACCGCACCCAGTGTCAACCACGCCCGCCGCTTCAGACTCAACGGTCTGTATGCGCGCGACCCACGACGACTCACGTCGAACCCCACCCCAGTAGAAGGCCTCAGAAAAAGCTCACAGGAGCCACACCGGTCACAGTGCGGCCCAACGTGTCCAGCGCCGCGCCGCCGACGAACATCACTGCGAAGAGAGCGCTTGTGATCGATGTCACCACGGCATGGTGAGTGTCACCGCAAGGGGGTGGTCTCCAGCAGTTCGCGGGCCAACTGCCGTGCCGGCTGCGCCGTCTGTTCGGCGATGCGTCGGAAGGTCTCCTGGGCGGGGCGGGCCGGCCAGTCCGGGGGAAGGTGCCGGGCGGGCAGCCGGGGGTCCGTGCGGATGGTCGAGAGCCATTCGCTGACGAGCAGCAGCCGGGTGCCGATGGGGTCGTCCCCGGATCCGGCGTTCAGGTGGGCGGTCCAGCGCTTGTCGAAGGTGACGTAGCGGGCGGCGACGCTCTCCAGGTCCCAGGTGTCGCGGATCATCAGCTCGATGTCGGTGGCCTCGTCCGCCCGGGCGTGGAAGGTCTTGACATGGGCGCCGAGGCCGAGCTCCGAGACGATCCCGGCGACGTCGACGTTCCCCGGGGCGATCCACAACCCGCTGTACAGGGCGCCGAACCCGGACCAGGTGAGCCGGGAGCGCAGGTCGTGCCGCTGGCGTTTCCAGGAGTCGGGCAGGGAGAAGCCGAGCAGGGTCCAGGAGCCGTCCCAGTCGTCGTTGACCGCGCCCTGCTGCCAGATGCGGGTGCGGCCGTCCTCAAGGACGCGCAGGGCCTGCGGGGTCAGTCCGAAGAACATCTTGCGACCCTCGCGCCGGCGCCGCAGCAGGCCGCGGTTGACCATGCGGGTGAGGGTGGAGCGTACGGCCTGTTCCCCGACCCCGACGCGGCCGAGCACGTCGATGATGCTGCCCGAGTAGACGCAGAGGTCGCCTTCGTCCAGGACGTGGTTGCCGAAGAAGGCGAGCATGAGCGACTGGGGGCGCGGCTGCGGGCCCTCCGGGGTGTCCCGGGTGTCCGGGATGTCGTCGTCCTCCACGGTGCAGAGCGTACGACCGCCCACCGACAGCGCGGCGGGCGGTCGTACGGCGTCACTGTCGGTCGGCGGGGTGGGCAAGGTCGTACGGACGCGGGTACGGGGTCGGGCGGTAGGACACGTAGCGGGCGGGCGTGGTCGGATCGGCCGCCGTGGCACGGGAGTTGAGGGCGTGCGGGGCGGTGCCGGCCCACTTGCCCGTGTGGAGGCGGTCCTCCAGGGCGTGCAGGGCGGCGAGCTGTTCGGCCGGGCTGAAGGTGCAGTGACCGGCATGGTCGACGTACGCCTGACGGAGCAGGGCCGAGGAGCCCGCGGCGGTGACCGCCCGCTTCAGCGCGCTCTCCGCCTGAACGGGGACGAGGGCGTCGCCGGTGGTGTGGACGGACAGCTGCGGCTTGGCCGGCCTGCCCGTGAAGGAGCTCGTGCTGCTCATCCAGGCCACGGCGGCCGGGTCGGCGCTGATGCGCGGGGCGCGGTTGAGTGCGGCGAGGTCGGCGCGCAGGGACAGGCCGGCCTTCCGGTACAGCTCGGTGACCTCCTTGCGGACGGAGGACCGGCCGAGCAGCTTCGCGTAGTCGACGCCGGTGTTCCACGACATGTTGCCGCCCGCCCGGGCCTCGGCCTCCTGCCGCCAGCTGAAGGCGGGGAACTTCACCAGGCCCTTGACGGCCGTGTACTGGTTGGCCTGCTGCGCGTCCCAGTCGGTGGCGGCGGGCCGCGGCTGCGCCGGATCGTTCCAGCCCGGGATGTTGTGCAGGGCGGCGGCCAGGGCGATCCGGGCGCGTCCGGCGGGCGTCGACTGCGCCGAGTCCACCGCGACCGTCAGGGTGTTCGCCGCGTCGGCGGCGGTCTGCTGGTCCGGGAGGTCCACCAGTGGAACGTCGGCGTGGGGCGCGAGAAGAGTCTTGAGGGCGAAGACCGGGTCGAGGGTGCTGTTCCAGTTGGCGACTCCGCCGTGCACCAGGCCGCACATCGCCAGCGAGCCGTCGATCCGCGCCGGGTGGCGCTCGGCGATGGCGGTGGTGACCAGCCCGCCGTACGACTGGCCCCAGGCGATGGTCCGTCGTGCCGTGCCGAAGCGGTCGGTGAAGGCGGACAGGGTGGCGAGTTGGTCGGGGACGGCGTCCGTCACGGCCCAGCCCGTGGTGGCGTACGAAGAGCCGATCAGCGCGTAACCCAGGTCGAGGAGCCGGGACTTGGTGGTGTCGTCGGGAGCGTTCTGGGCGGGGTTGGGTGCGCCGGACGGTTGGTAGCCGTGGCTGAAGAGGAGGACGGTGCCGTTCCAGGAGGCGGGGACATCCATCACGTACGTGGCGCCGGAGGCGAGTCGGCCCTCGACGTGGCTGGGCGTCGTGGCTGACGCCGTCGCGGTGGGCAGGGTGGTGACGGCGAGCAGGAGGGCTGCCACGAAGGCGGTGCGGGTGGCGCTCGTCATGCGGTGATCTCCTCCGTGTGGGGGGTGGTGGGGAGTTCGGCCGCGGTGTCCGAGAGGGACGTACGACTCGTCTCGTGTACGAACCAGACGGTCAGGCCGGTGATGAGCGAGCCGCCGCACAGCAGCAGGGCGACGGGGGTGCTGTCGCCACTGCCGGCGACCAGGCTTCCGGCGATCATGGGGGAGAAGCCGGCGCCCACGAGGGTGGCGCCCTGGTAGCCGAGGGAGGCGCCGGTGTAGCGGACCCGGGTGCCGAACATCTCGCTGAACAGGGCGCCCAGCGGGCCGTACATCAGGGACTGGGCGATGCCGTGGCCGAGGACGACGGCGAGGACCAGTGCGCCCGGCGACTTCGAGTCGACCAGCGCGAGCACCGGGAAGGCGGTAGCGGCCGACAGGACGGCTCCGGTGAGGACGACCGGGCGGCGGCCGATCCGGTCGGAGAGCGCGGAGGCGCAGGGCAGCACGACCAGGGCGACGGCGGCGGACACCGTGAGCGCGGTGAGCACCTGCGGGCGGGGGTAGCCGATGCCGGTGGCGTACGCGATGAGGTAACTGGTCAGCAGCGACTGGGCGGTGAAGGCGCCGATGCCGACACAGCAGGCCAGCAGCACGGGACGCGGGCGCCGCAGGACGTCGAGGATCGGCAGCCGCGCCTCGGTACGGTCGTTCTTCACCTCGGCGAAGAGCGGGCTCTCCACCACCTTGAGGCGCACGAAGAGCCCGACGCCGAGCAGGACCACGCTCAGCAGGAACGGCACGCGCCAGCCCCACGCCGCGAACTGGTCCTTGGGGAGGGTCGAGACGAGGGCGACGACGGCGGCGGAAATCAGGGAGCCGAGCGGGGCTCCCATCTGCGTGAAGCTGGACCACAGGCCGCGGCGCCGCTCCCCGGCGTGCTCGACGACCATCAGGGTGGCGCCGCCCCATTCACCGCCGATGGCGATGCCCTGGACGACCCGCAGGGCGATCAGCAGGACCGGCGCCCACACGCCGATCGTGTCGTACGTCGGCAGCAGACCGATGAGGAAACTGGCGCCGCCCATCAGGCCCATGGTGAGCAGCAGCATGTTCTTGCGGCCGAGCCGGTCGCCGAAGTGCCCGAAGACGACGCCGCCGAGCGGCCGGGCGACATAGCCGGCGGCGAAGGTGCCGAACGCGGCGATGGTGCCCACGGCGGGGTCGGCGCCGGGGAAGAACAACTCGCCGAAGACGAGGGCGGCGACGGTGCCGTAGACGAGGAAGTCGTAGAACTCCACGGCGGTACCGAGCAGCCCGGAGAGGGCGACGCGGCGCAGCTGCCGGGTGCGTTCGGGGCTGGTGGACGGTGACGGTGATGCGACGGGGGACGGGGGCATCGCGGTCTCCCTTGACCGGGGGAAGGACACCGTGAAGGTAGGCTCTGTGCTTACTGCCGTCAAGAAAGTGCACAACATTGATGGCTGCATAGGATCACCGCCATGATCCGCAGCAGACTGGGCGAGCTGATCGCCGCCGGTTCCACCGATCACCTCGACGCGCGTGACAGGGCACTCCTGGAACGCCGTGCCCGCCTCAAGTCCGTTGGTGACAGGCCCTCTCCGCTGGACACCCGCGGCTGGTGGTATGCGGTGCCCGGTGCGACGTACGAAGGGCTCTTCGAGGCGCTGGGTCTGCACGACCGGTTCCCGGTCACGCTGGACGAGGGCGCCGAGGTCGAGGACCTGCCGTTCCGCGAGGATGCGCTCCCCACCTTCGTCACTCCCGAACTGGACGGCTGGCGGCTGGTCTTCGGCAACCTGCCCGACCTGGTGGGCCTCGACTGGGACGAGTGGATGGGTGCGGTGGAACGGCTGAGCGCTCACTGCGGCCAGGCGCAGATGTTCCTCGATGACTCGGCCGGGGGATCCGATGTCTGGGTGGTCGCCGAGAAGGGCCGCATCCGTCGGCTTTGCGCGGCTGAGAGCGGCGCGGAGCCGATCGGCGACCCGCTGCCCTGGGAAGAACTCGACGCCGACGACGAGAGCATGACGGGCGTGGCCGACGCCTGCGGGCGGCTGTCCGTCGATCCCGGTGCCGTGGGCAACGCCACGCGCATGCGCGGCCACGGCTGGCTCGCGCTCCACCGGCCGGGTGTCGGCCACGAGAACCTGGACGCTCTGGTGAGGCTCTGATCCGGCACGGCGATCCGGCGGTCGACCTCGCCCATACCGGCCTCTGCTGCCGGAGTGGGGGTGCCTCGAAACGGTCGCGTGGTGCAGGGCGGAGACGCCGGCCCAGGTCATTGAACGTTGCACATCCTGCCCGCCGTATCAGCTTCGGCCGTGTTCCGGCGCGACGGCAGAGGCGGGCCGGGAATCGGCGCCCCGGCGCGCTGGTTGTCGTACGGCATGACGACGAATGAGCCGGACGCCGATGTGCTGCACTACACCGCCTTCTCGTCCCACCCGGACGGCGGCAATCCGGCGGGCGTGGTGCTGGACGCCTCCGGGCTCGACGATGCCGCGATGCTGGCGATCGCCGCCCGGCTGGGATACAGCGAGTCCGCGTTCCTGACCGGCCCGCCCGAGGAATTGGGCGGGGAACCCGGGCGGACCTTCACGATTCGGTACTTCAGCCCTCGGGCGGAGGTGCCCTTCTGCGGCCATGCCACCATCGCCACCGCCGTGGCCTTGGCCGAGCGGATCGGTCCGGGGGACCTGGTCTTCGCCACGCGTGCGGGCACCGTGCCGGTGACCGTCACCGGCGACGCCGACGGCACGCTCCGCGCGACCCTGACGAGCGTGGAGCCCCGGATCGAAGAGGTCGCCCCGGAGGAACTGACCGAGGCGCTGGCGGCGTTGGGCTGGCCGTCGGACGACCTCGACCCGCGGCTGCCGCCCCGCATCGCCTTCGCCGGCGCCCGGCATCTGGTGCTGGGCGCCGGAAGCCGGGAACGGCTCGCGGACCTGTCGTACGACTTCGAGCGGCTCGCCACCCTGATGCGGAAGCTGGACCTGACGACCGTTCAGCTGGTGTGGCGCGCCGCGGACACCGTCTTCCACGTCCGCGACCCCTTCCCGGTCGGCGGTGTCGTGGAGGACCCGGCCACCGGCGCCGCAGCCGCCGCCTTCGGCGCCTACGCGCGTGAACTGGCCCTGGTGCCCCCGGAGTCGGTCCTCACCCTGCATCAGGGCGAGGACATGGGCAGGCCGGGCGTGCTGACCGTGACCCTGCACGCCGGTGACCCGAAGGTCCGGGTCAGCGGCACGGGTACGCGCATGCCCCGCTGACGGGCCCCTCGGCTCACAGGCCGTCGCGCACCATCGCGGCGACGATCTGGACGTGGCGGTCGGCCGCGGTGTTCGAGAACTCGTTCTCGTAGTTGAGCCCGTAGGGCCAGAAGTGACCGCCGCCCGTGGATATCTTGGCGCTCGCACCGTCGAACTGCCTGACGAGCGCCGTGGCCTGCCCGCCCGCCCAGGTGCCGCTCCCGCCGAGCCTCGACCAGCCCGCGCTCGTGCCCACGCCGATGGTGTGGGCGATCTCGTGCAGCGCGGTCCGCTCGGTCATGTAGCTGCGGTTGCTGCCGAAGCGGATGGTTCCGTTGATGTTGCCGTCGGCGGTGGGCGCACCCGGCTCGTAGCGGACGGTGATGGTCTTGCCCAGGTCGCTGAGGTTGTTGTACCGGGCCAGGGCGGCGTTCATGGCCCTCGTGATGAGGTCGTAGGCGCTCTGCTGGTCCTGGGTGGGGTTGGCCGCCCGCTCCAGGCTCCAGGTGATGCTTGCCGCCGCCACCCGTTCCTGGGATGCCGATGCGGTGGTCTGCGGGTCGGCCGCCTGCGCGATGCCGGGTGCGGCCAGCAGGGCGGCCGCCAGCGCGGCCACGACCGCCTTGTTGCGCCAGGGTGTGCTCATGGGAGGGCTCCTCGTGTGGGGGTGAGCGAGGGGCAAGGCGTGCGGAAAGCGCTTTCTCGAGTGGCCCGGAATGCTAATGACATGTTTTGAACATGTCAACGCAATCTCCGGCGCCGCCGCGACCCCATGCGATGATCGCCCCATGGCACGGGACGCACAGGACACTTCCGGCAAGGGATACCTCCTGGACAATCGGCAGGCCGAGGCGGGGCTGCGGTTCACCGCCCTGTCGGTGCTCTTCGACCCGTCGACCTTCCGCCACTTCGAGACGGTCGGTGTGGGCGAGGGGTGGCGATGCTGGGAGGCCGGCGCCGGTGGGCCCACCGTGCCGGCGTGGCTGGCCGCGCGCGTCGGCCCGACCGGGCATGTCGTGGCCACCGACATCAACACCTCCTGGACGCGGGAGGCCGCAGGCTTCGATGTGCTGCGCCACGACGTGGCGGCCGAGGTGCCCCCGGCCGGGGGACCCTTCGACCTGATCCACGCCCGGCTCGTGCTGGTCCATGTCGCCGGGCGCGACCAGGCCCTGCGGTCCATGGTCGAGGCGCTGCGTCCCGGCGGGTGGCTGGTGCTGGAGGACGCCGACCCGGCCTTGCAGCCCCTGATCTGCCCCGACGAGTACGGCCCCGAGCAGGAGCTGGCCAACAGGCTGCGCCGCGGCTTCCGCGAGCTGCTGCGGCAGCGTGGCGCGGATCTGGCGTACGGCCGCAAGCTGCCGCGGCTGCTGCGCGAGGCGGGACTGGTCGACGTCGAGGCCGATGCCTACTTCCCGATCACCTCACCCGCGTGCACCGTGCTGGAGGAGGCCACCGTCCACCAGGTCCGCGACCAGCTCGTGGGCGCCGGGTTGGCCACCGACGAGGAGATCGACCGGCATCTGGCGAACATCGCCGCGGGCGGTCTCGACCTGGCCACCTCGCCGATGATCTCCGCGTGGGGGCGCCGCCCGGTGGACTGAGGCCCGGAAACTCCACGATCAGGAGCAGGTCCCGGGCTGGGAAGGACCTGACGTGCTCAGGCGGACTCCGAGCTCCCGAGCGCCCCCAGAATGCGCTCGGCCGCCAGGGTGGGCGTCAACTCGCCGGCCCTGACCTGCTGTTCCAGGAGCGGGGCGACGGCCTTGACGGCAGGGTCGGCGTGCAGGCGGCCGAGGAGTTCGTCGCGGACCATGCTCCACGTCCAGTCGACCTGCTGGTCGCGGCGCTTGGTGGTGAGGCGGCCGGTGGAGTCAAGGAGAGTGCGGTGCTGTTCGAGGCGTTCCCACACGGTGTCCAGGCCGGTCGACTCGCGGGCGCTGCAACTCAGCACGGGTGGCGTCCAGTACGCGTCCTTGCCGTGCATCAGCCGTAGCGCGCCCGCCAGTTCGCGGGAGGCCGCGCGGGCGTCGCGCTCGTGCGGGCCGTCCGCCTTGTTGACGGCGATGACGTCGGCCAGTTCCAGGACGCCCTTCTTGATGCCCTGGAGTTGGTCGCCGGTGCGGGCCAGGGTGAGGAGGAGGAAGGAGTCGACCATGTTCGCGACCGTGGTCTCCGACTGGCCGACGCCGACCGTCTCCACCAGGATCACGTCGTAGCCCGCCGCCTCCATGACGATCATGGATTCCCTGGTGGCCTTGGCGACCCCGCCCAGCGTGCCGGCGCTGGGGGAGGGGCGTACGAAGGCCGCCGGGTCCACGGCCAGGCGCTCCATGCGGGTCTTGTCGCCCAGGATCGATCCACCCGTCCGGGTGGAGGACGGGTCCACGGCGAGCACGGCGACCCGGTGACCGAGCGAGGTCAGCATGGTGCCGAACGCGTCGATGAACGTGGACTTGCCCACGCCGGGTACGCCGCTGATGCCGATCCGCCGGGCCCGGCCGCTGTGCGGCAGCAGCTCCGTCAGCAACTGCTGTGCCAGCACCCGGTGTTGCGGGCGGGTGGACTCGACGAGGGTGATGGCGCGGGCCACCAGGGCCCGCTTCCCGTCGAGTACGCCCTTCACATACGCGTCGACATCGATCACAGGTCGTGCCCGAGGTCGCCCGCCAGTCGCCGCACCAGGTCGTACGCCGCGTCCGGGATCACCGTGCCGGGCGGGAAGACGGCCGCGGCGCCCATCTCCAGGAGCGTGGGCACGTCCTGGGGCGGGATCACGCCGCCGACCACGATCATGATGTCCTCGCGGCCCTCCTCGGCCAACGCCTCCTTGAGCGCCGGTACGAGGGTGAGGTGACCGGCCGCCAGCGACGAGACGCCGACGATGTGCACGTCCGCCTCGACGGCCTGGCGGGCCACCTCGGCCGGGGTCTGGAACAGCGGGCCGACGTCCACGTCGAAGCCGAGGTCGGCGAAGGCGGTGGCGATCACCTTCTGCCCGCGGTCGTGGCCGTCCTGGCCCATCTTGGCGACCAGGATGCGCGGACGGCGGCCCTCGGCCTCCTCGAAGGCGTCCACGAGGGTGCGGGTGCGGTCCACGTTCGGGGACTCTCCTGCTTCGTTGCGGTACACGCCGGAGATCGTACGGATCTGGCTCGCGTGCCGGCCGTACACCTTCTCCAGGGCGTCGGAGATCTCCCCGACGGTCGCCTTCGCGCGGGCCGCGTTCACCGCCAGCTCCAGCAGGTTGCCGTCGCCGCCGGCGGCCCGGGTCAGCGCGTCCAGCGCGTCCTGGCAGGCCCCCTCGTCCCGCTCCGCGCGCAGCCGCCGCAGCTTCTCGATCTGCTGGGCGCGGACGGAGGAGTTGTCGACCTTGAGCACCTCGATCTGCTCGTCGGACTCCACGCGGTACTTGTTGACGCCGATGACCGGCTGGCGTCCGGAGTCGATGCGGGCCTGGGTGCGCGCCGCGGCCTCCTCGATGCGCAGCTTGGGGATGCCGGCGTCGATCGCCTTCGCCATGCCGCCCGCCGCCTCCACCTCCTGGATGTGCTGCCAGGCCCGGCGCGCGAGGTCGTACGTCAGCTTCTCCACGTAGGCGCTGCCGCCCCACGGGTCGATGACCCGGGTGGTGCCGGACTCCTGCTGGATCAGCAGCTGCGTGTTACGGGCGATGCGTGCCGAGAAGTCGGTCGGCAGCGCGAGCGCCTCGTCGAGGGCGTTGGTGTGCAGCGACTGGGTGTGGCCCTGGGTGGCCGCCATCGCCTCGACGCAGGTGCGCGTGACGTTGTTGAACACGTCCTGCGCGGTCAGCGACCAGCCGGAGGTCTGCGAATGGGTCCGCAGCGAAAGGGACTTGGAGTTCTTCGGGTCGAACTGCTTCACCAGCTTCGCCCACAGCAGGCGCGCCGCCCGCAGCTTGGCGATCTCCATGAAGAAGTTCATGCCGATCGCCCAGAAGAAGGACAGCCGGGGCGCGAACGCGTCCACGTCCAGGCCCGCTTCACGGCCCGCCCGGATGTACTCCACGCCGTCCGCGAGCGTGTAGGCCAGCTCCAGGTCGGCCGTCGCGCCCGCCTCCTGGATGTGGTAGCCGGAGATGGAGATGGAGTTGTAGCGGGGCATCCGCTGCGAGGTGAAGGCGAAGATGTCGGAGATGATCCGCATCGACGGCTTCGGCGGATAGATGTACGTGTTGCGGACCATGAACTCCTTGAGGATGTCGTTCTGGATGGTCCCGGCCAGCTTCTCGGGCGGTACGCCCTGTTCCTCGGCGGCGACGATGTACAGCGCGAGCACCGGCAGCACGGCGCCGTTCATCGTCATCGACACGGTCATCTTGTCCAGCGGGATGCCGTCGAAGAGCTGCCGCATGTCGTAGATCGAGTCGATCGCCACGCCCGCCATGCCGACGTCACCGGTCACCCGCGGGTGGTCGCTGTCGTAGCCGCGGTGCGTGGGCAGGTCGAAGGCGACCGAGAGGCCCTTCTGGCCGGCGGCGAGGTTGCGCCGGTAGAAGGCGTTCGACTCCTCGGCCGTGGAGAAGCCCGCGTACTGACGGATCGTCCACGGCTGGTTGACGTACATCGTGGAGTACGGGCCCCGCAGATACGGGGCGGCACCCGGGTAGGTGCCCAGGAAGTCCAGGCCCTCCAGGTCCTGCCCGGTGTACAGCGGCTTGACCGGGATGCCCTCCGGGGTCTCCCACAGCAGGTCGTCCCCACCGGCCGCCCGCTTGACGGCCGTACGCCACTCGTCGGCGCCGCCGTCGGCAGCGGGCGTCCCCAGCTCGATCCCGGAGAAGTCGGGGATGGAGGGGCCAGAAGGGGCGGTCATCAGGACACTCCCATGCGGTCAAGGGTGGCGGACAGGACGGCGACGGCGTCACAGCCCGCGAAGACGTACGCGTCGACACCGGCGTACTCGCCGGGACGGCCCGCCAGGAACACGTGCGAGGCACCGGCGGCCTTCAGCTCGGCGGCCACGGTCGCCGCCTGCTCCTCGTACAGGGCGTCACTGGAGCACAGGCAGACCTCCGTGGCACCGCTGTCCTCGAACGTGCCCTCGGTGACGGGCTCGATGCCACCCGCCTGGAAGAGGTTCGAGGCGAAGGTGAGGCGTGCGGTGTGGGCGGCCGCCGGTCCCAGGGCGGCCAGGAAGATCCGCGGGCGGGAGCCCGTCGCGGCGAGGTGCGCGTCGGAGCGGGCGCGCAGCTCCTCGTACGCCTCGTCGCGGCGCACACGCGGCAGCCCGCCGGACGGGGGCTCGGGCGCGGGCTGCCGCTCCACGGGCTTCTCCGCCAGGTGCGGGAACTCGCTGACCCCGGTGACGGGTTCGCGCCGCTTGGCCAGCTTGGTGCAGCGGGCCTTCCAGGTGTCGGCGAGGTCCTGCCCGAGCTGCCCCGAGCGAAGGGCGCTCGCGAGGCCGCCGCCGCGCTCGATCCGCTGGAAGAACTCCCAGCCGGCCTGTGCGAGTTCGTCGGTGAGACGCTCCACGTACCAGGAGCCGCCCGCGGGGTCGATGACCCGGGCCAGATGCGACTCCTCGATGAGGATCGTGGAGGTGTTGCGGGCGATCCGCCGGGCGAACCCGTCCGGCAGACCGAGGGCGTGGTCGAAGGGCAGCACGGTGACCGACTCTGCGCCACCCGCCCCGGCGGCCAGCGTGGCGATGGTCGTGCGCAGCATGTTCACCCACGGGTCGCGGCGCGTCATCATCACCGGCGAGGTCACGGCGTGCTGGAGCTGCGCCCCCGCCTGTGCGGCACCGCAGACCTCGGCGACTCGGGCCCACAGCCTGCGCGCGGCCCGCAGCTTGGCGATCGTCAGGAACTGGTCGGCGGTCGCCGCGTACCGGAACTCCAGCTGCCCACAGGCCTGTTCGACGCTCAGCCCCGCCTGGGTGAGCTCCCGCAGATACGCGACTCCGGTCGCCAGCGAGCAGCCCAGCTCCTGTGCGGCCGAGCCACCGGCCTCGTGGTACGGCAGCGCGTCCACGGTCAGCGCCCGCAGTCCCGGGTACTCCTCGGCGCACAGCCGCGCGAGACCGGCCACCGCCGGGAAGCCGTACGACTGCCCGGTCCGGGCCTCGTGGCCGAGCGGATCGGCGCCCAGGTTGCCGCGCGCCGCGTCCTTGGCGACGCCGCGCTCCTCGTACAGCCGCAGCAACTCGCGTGCGGCGGGCTCGACATCGCGGCCGGCGTCGAGGACGACGGGCGCCAGGTCGAGGTAGACGCCCTCCAGGGTCGGGCCGAGCGACGACACCGGGATGCCGCCCTCGCCGACGGCCAGCCACAGCGAGGTGACGCCGTTCTCCAGGTCCCCCAGGACCGCGGCGCCGTCGGCCGTGGTGTGCCGTTGGCGTACGTCCCAGCCGCCGACCGTGTTCCCCTCGGCGCGGCTGCCGCGTACGAAGGGGGCGAATCCGGGCAGGCCGGGGTCGGGCGCGGCATCGTGCGCTGTGTACAGAGGCCGGGTGCGCAGCCCGTCCTCCAGCGCGGTGGACAGGGCTTCCTCGGCCTGGGCTCCCTCGACGTCCTTGCCCGACTTGCGCAGCACGCCCGCAACAAGGCGCTGCCACTGCTCGTGGGACACGTCAGGGAACTCGGCGGCCAGCTCAAGCCCGTCGTCAGGCAGGACCGTCATGCTCGGATGCTAGGCCAGAGGCGCAAAGGAGCAGCAGGGGGGACGGCTGTGACCTTGCCCTCTCCGTGGCTGTGACCTCGGCCTCTTTGTGTTCCGAAACCCTGAATTGCGCTGTGCGGCGCGGTGTTCCGGGCGGTCGCCACCCGTCAGGATCCGGCCAGAGGTCCGGCGAGTTCGCCCAGGAGCCGGGCCGCCGGTGCCGGGTCGGTCAGCCACTTCAGATGGCTGCCCTCGAGAGTGCGCACGTCGTACGGGTTGTCCGGGGTCAGCGTGTCGCCCTCGCGGATCAGCCGGTCCTGGAGGGCGAGCGGCAGGCTCATGTCGTCGGTCAGACGCACATAGGTCTTCGGGACGCGGCCCCAGGTCGCGGCCTGCGCCCGGTCGGCGGAGGAACCGACGTCCAGGTTCTCGTCGGGCTGGAAGGTGCTGAGGAAGGCCAGGAGCTCGTCGTCGGTGCCGTCGGCGAGGAGGGCCGCCTTGAAGGCCGCGAGGGCGTCCGGATCGGAGGTGCGGAAGTTGACGCGGAGCAGGCCCAGTTCGGCCGGGTTCCCGGCCATTGCCCGGGCCAGGGAGGCGGCGTCGACCGTGGCCATCTCCGGCTCGGCGTAGTAGTCGCCGACGTCGAGGTCGACCGGGCACCAAGATGCGACGTAGACGATGCGGTCGATGAGGTCCGGGCGTGCGTTGGCCGCGGCGGTGGCGGTGATGCCGCCGCGACTGTGCGAGACGAGGATCACGGGGCCGTTCCGCCTGGCCCGCTCCAGGATCCCGATCAGGTGCGCGGCGTTGTCGGCGAGCGTGACGCCCTTGATCGCGCCGGGCGCGGTGGCGAGCCCTTCGGGGTCCTGGGGCGCCTGATAGGCGCGCGGGTAGGTGGCGCCGAATCCGTGGCCGGGCAGGTCCACCGCGACCGAACGGTGCCCGAAGAGGCCGAGTTCGGCCTGGAGCGGTGCGAAGGAGAAGGAGTTCGCGAAGGAGCCGTGGACCAGGACGAACGTCGGATGCATGTGCCCCCTCTCAGGACCAGCCGAAACGACGGTCCACGACCGCCGCGAACTCCTCCAGGGTCAGCACCTCGTCCCCGTTCTGGTCGGCGGCGTCGAACAGTGCCGAGGAGGCGTCGTCGTCGCCCACGCCCCAGAACGGCAGATCTCCCGACGCGGCCAGAGACGGGCCCTTCGTCCGCAGGGCGGTGATCACCTCTATGCGGGTCAGTGTCCCGTTGTGGTCGAGGTCGAGCGCCTCGAACAGTTTGCGGGCCTTGTCACTCATCGTGTCACCTTCGTTCCTGTCGGCAGGCGAACCCGCCCACCCCCGTTACCGGACAAGAACGCCTCCGAGCCCCCTCAGGTTCCCTCGCCGCCCGGATCACCCGAATCATCCGCATCGGGCGAAGCGGCATCAGCGGCGGCTGACCTTCGAGACCGGCCGGAGAGCTGCGGGCGACGGTCTGGATCAGCGCTCCGGAGACGCCGAAAGCGGCGCCGACCAGCAGGCCCGTCACCTCTGTGCGACTGACGACGTGCGCTGCCTTGACGCCCTGAGCCGACAGGACGCCAAGGAGACGCATCGCGTGGGCCGTTCAGCTCTACGAGCAGGTGGAGCCGTTCAGCGTGAAGGCCGCGGGGTTCGGATTCGTGCTGCCCTTGGTGGCCGTGAAACCCAGGGTGACGGAGCCCGCCGGGGCGATCGTCGCGGTGTACGAGGCAGCGGCGACCGAGACGTCCGAGCCGCTCTGGGTCGCGGTGCCGCCCCACAGGTTGCTGATGCGCTGGCTGTCGGGGAAGGTCCAGCGCAGCGTCCAGCCGTTGATGGCCGAGCTGCCGGTGTTGCTGATGACGATCTCGCCCTGGAAGCCGCCGGGCCACTCGTTCGTCACGCGGTAGGCCACACCGCAGGTCGCCGGTGTACCGCCGGAGGCCGTCGTGACCGTCACCGTGCCGGAGCGCTGCGAGCGGTTGCCGGCGGCGTCACGGGCGTAGACGGCGAAGGTGTACGAGGTGGCCGGGGCGAGGCCGGTGACGGTGGCGGACGTACCGGCCGTGGAGGTGACGGCGCTTTCGGTGCCGCCGCTGACCCGCACCACGTCATAGCCGGTGACGCCGGTCCCGTCACTGGCGGCGCCCCAGGCCAGCTTCGCCGACGACGAGGTCACCTCCGCGGCGGTCGGTGTCCCGGGCGCGGTCGGGGGAGTGGTGTCGCCCCCGCCCGAGGCGTAGACCGTGGCCTCCTTCGAGGTGGCGGCGATGCCGTTGGCGCCGTTGAAGACCCGCTGGCCCCAGGAGCTGAGCCGCGCGGGGTCGAAGTCGATCGCCAGGTCGAGGATCGGGTCGGTGTTGCCGCTCCAGGACCAGGCCAGGTAGCCGAGCTCGAGCTGCTGCGCGGCGGCCATCATGGTGTCCTCGTCCGGGTCGCCGTACTGGTCGGGCGGGCCTCCGAACTCGCCGATGAGAATGGGCAGTTTCGCGCCCACGAAGGCGTTCAGGTAGTCGGTGATCTCCTGGGCGGTGTCGTAGACGCTGTACATGTGGATCGAGAAGATCAGGTTGCCGGTCGGGTCGGCGTTGTGGACGGACTGGGCGTTGGCGCGCATGACGCCCTGCCAGTCCTGACCCCAGTTGGGCGCGTCCACCATGATCGTGTGCGTGAATCCGGCGCCCCGCAGCTTCTTCACGGCCGCGATCGTGGGATCGGTCCAGCCGGCGGGGTTGGTGTTGCCCCAGGGCTCGTTGCCGATGTTGATGATGACGTAGTTCTCCTGGCCGGTGAGCACGTCCTTCAGGCCGATCCAGTAGTCGGCCGCGTGGTCGAGGGTCCCGGCCGCGGCCTCCTCCCCGTAGCCGGTGGTGTCGTGCACCTCCAGCACGCAGATGAGCCGGTTGGCCTTGCACCGGTCGATGACGGCCGCCACGTCCTCGGCACTGTTCTTCGTCCAGCGGTGGCCGTCGGAGAGGACGACGCGGACGGTGTTGGCGCCGAGCGCCTTGACGTCGGCCAGCGACTGCGTCTCGCCCGGGTACCAGGTGTGGGCGTGGTTGACGCCACGCATCACGAAGTGGTTGCCGTTCGCCTCCAGCAGCCGGCCGTTCTGGATGTGGAGGCCGGTGGCCGCCGCCTGGGCGGGCGTCGCGAAGGAGAGCAAGGGGACGAGCAGGCCCAGGAGGGCGGCCACGACGGCGGCCAGTCGTGGGGCGGTGCGGGTGTGCGATCTCATGGCGGCTCCGCAGGGTGGGATGGATGGGTGACGGTGCGTCAGGGCGAGGCGGTGCGTGCCGTGCAGGTGACAGTCGCCGACGGGGCGCCGGCCGTTGCCGGGTCACTGGCGATGAAGCCGAAGGCGGCGCTCGCGCCGGGAACGAGGGTGCCGTTCCAGGCGGCGTGGGAGACGGTGGCCGTGCCGTCCGACGCCGTGGCGAGGATGCCGTTCCAGACCTGGGTGAGGCGGGCGCCGGCCGCCCGTGCGACCGTCGCGGTCCAGCCCGAGACGGGGGAAGCGGACGTGTTGGTCACCGTCACCTCGCCCTGGTACCCCCCTTGCCAGGCGGACACGGCACGGAAGGATGCGGTGCAGGCTGGCGGGTCGCCCGGATCACCGGGATCGCCGGGATCACCAGGATCACCGGGGTCTCCGGGATTCCCCGGGTCCGCGTCGAGCAGCGCGGTCAGGGCGGGATACCAGCGGGCGGCGATCTTCTCGTCGCCGGAGGCGCTGGGATGCACGCCGTCATAGGTGTCGGTGGCCGTGTCGAAGCCCGTCCACATGGGTGAGGATGCCGACGAAGTCGATGTCCGTGTGTCCGGTGGCCTGCAGCCGGTTCCACAACAGCGCACGCCGGCAGCCGGGCGAGCCGGTGATCGAATCGCCCAGCGGCATGATGCGCACGGCGTCCGCCGCCGCTGTCGCGGCTGCGGCGGGCGGGGCGAGGGTCACCCCGACGGGCAGGAGCAGGGTCGTCAGCAGGGCGAGAAGCGGAATGATCCGCAAGGGTAAGAGGCGGGTGCTGCGCATGGTGGTCCCTTCCCTGGATGAGGTGGGAGCGCTCCCATGCGACATCAAGCCATCCTTGTCATTGACGCGTCAAGGTGTCGGCGGGGATGCGTCGGCCTTGGCTAGGTGCTCGGCCCTCCGGCTCGGCGTCGGTACTCGGCGTCCCGCTCAGCGTCGGTACTCGGCGTCCCGCTCAGCGTCGGTACTCGGCGTCCCGCTCGGCGTAGGGACTCGGCGTCCCGCCCGGCCGGCCAGGGCGCGGTAGGAACTCGGTCGTTTCGCTCGGCGCCGGAACTCGGGCGTCCTCCTCGCCGTAGGGGCTCGTCCCCTCGGCGTGATGATGAGGGGGAATCCTTCTGGGCACAGGTGGCACTTGGCTTGGGATGCGAGGGATTCGAGGGGCAGTGCTGGGTGCCCGGCGCCGTGGCAGGGCGGCGGGAGAGACGGTACGGCGGGCATGGGAGGAGCCGGGCCGTGAGCGGGATCTGGCGGTGCAGGCGGTCAAGGCGGCTCTGGCGGCGTGTGTGGCGTGGGCCGTGGCGGGCTGGTGGCTCGAGGCGCCGATGGCGTTCGTCGCGCCCTGGGTGGCCGTCGTGCTGGTGGAGTCGACGGTGTACCGGTCGATCGCGCACGGGCTGCAGCAGCTGGCGGCCATCGCCACCGGGACGGTGGTGGCGACAGGCGTCGTGCTGATGGTGGATTCTCCGTTGGGGGCGATGGGCCTGGTGCTGCCCGCGGCGGTGCTCCTCGGGAACTGGCGGCGCCTGGGCAGCCAAGGGATCTACGCGGCCACGGGCGCCTTGTTCGTCCTGACCGGCGGCCCGGTCACGGTCGCTGGGTCGGCGGCCCGGATCGCGGAGGCGGTCTTCGGCGCGGTGGTGGGCATCGCGGTCAATGCGCTGATCCGGCCTCCGGTGTATCTGCGCAGCACCCGCGCCGCGCTGGAGGACGCGGCCTGCGAGGCGCGGGAGATCCTGGACGCGGTGGCCGACCGGCTGGCTGCGGACGAGTGGGATGCCCATGCGGCCGGTTCCCTGCACGAGCGTGCGCTGCGCCTCTGCCGTCTGGTGGACCAGGCGCGCGCCGCGGTCGGCTGGAGCCGGGAGAGCCTGTGGGCAAACCCCCGCCGCGGTCGCGTGATATCGCCGCCGGGGCAGGACTACGACGACGCGATCACCGTCCTCGACTACGTGGCCGTCCACACCACGGGCGTGACCCGGCTGGTGCTGGAGGCCTGTGACGGCGACGGGAAGAAACCCCAGCCGGGCACGCACGTCACCAAGCCGTACGCGGAGTTCCTCCGCTGCAGCGCCCGCGCCATACGGCTCTACACCCGGAGCCGGTTCGCCCCGAGCGGGCAGGACGAGCAGGCGGACCAGGAACTGCGCGAGGTCGTCGAAGACCTGGTGCGCAACCTGGACGACCTGCGGCAACGGCTGCACGGCGCGATGCCCGCCGATCCCGATGTGCTGGCGACCTACGGCACGTTGCTCACCCAGGCGCGCCGGCTGGCCGACCAGCTGGTCAGCCACTGACCGTGCGATGCATGGGGGGGGCGCCCGCCGGCGTTGACCCCTGCGGCGAGCGGTGCGCGTGTATGACGTGCCAGAACGGGCCGGAACGGGTGCTCGCAGGGCGGCCCGTGTCCGTCGATGCAGGGCTCGCAGCCATGGACGGACAGTGATACGCCGCGCCGGGTGGCGTGTCTTCTGCTCGGCTCGCGGCGTGCCCGCTAGGGGCGCGGATCGGTCCGCTGCCAGCCCCGGCGGGCGCCCCGGCCGCGCGGTCCCGCGGCGGCGGCACAGCGAGGGCACACCCGCCGGACGGCGTCGGCCGCACCGCCTGAGTCGGGCAGGATGTCGGCCCGTTCGACGGCGTGGAACCGGGCCAGCTGCGATCGGTGCAGGGCCAGGCCGCACGCGGTCTGGTTCATGCCGGGTTCCCAGGCGTGCACTTCTCCGGCAGGCAGCCATCGCCCGTCGTCCTCGTCCCACCAGCGGTTGGAGGCGGCCACCGCATAGCGCCGTTTTCCTGCCGCGATTCCCCAGGCGCCCTTCTGGATCGAGGTCGTACGACGGGAGGACGCGCAGGGCAGGGGCTGCGGGTCCCGCCCGCCCCGCGGATACCGCACGGCGGTCGGCAAGCAGCCCCCTCTCCGCGCCCGCTCAGCTCTCCGTGCCCGTTCAGCCCTCGTCGGAGCCCTGAGCCTTGCTGACCTCCTGGGCCAGTTCCTCCTTGGTCATCGAGGACCGGCCCTCGACGCCGAGTTCGCGCGCCTTCTCGTACAGCTCGGCTCGGGTCTCGCCTTCCGTCCCCTGCTGCGCCGCGTCAGTGCCGCCCCCGGCGGCCTTGAGCGGCTGGCCCGCCAGCTTCCGGGACCGCCGGGTGGCGAACTGCATGCCCAGTTCCCGCAGCCGCTCGGAGCCGACCGCTTCGCTCAGGGCGGGCAGGATCTCGTTCTCCTCCTCCTCGATGTGGTGCACCACGGCGCCGACCCACTCCTCCAGAGCCCGGTCGAACTCCTCGCTCTCCCAGTCCATCTCCAGCAGATGCTTGCCGAGGCTCTCCGCCTGGTGGTGCTCCTCGGCGGCGTGCTCGGCCTCGTCCTTCTCGCCGGCCTCGCGGGCCACCGCCGGGTAGACCCGGTCCTCCTCGGCCTCGCTGTGCGCCTCCAGCATGGCCACGGCCAGTGGCAGTGCCAGGGGCCGGGAGCTCCTGTCCGTCTTCATCATGTCGAACAGGCGCTGCAGCTCTCGGTGGTCGGTGGTGACCATGGTGATGAGGTCGTCAGCCATGGCGGGCCCCTCTTCTCGTCTTTCGCCTGAGTATTCGGCCCCCCTGTTCATCCACCGGGTTTCCGGGGCGGACCGGCTGATGCATGGAGAGGCGGCGGAAGATTCCGCCTTTTCGAGGGAGGCCACGACCCGGGCTCGACCGTTTCCCGGCGCCTGCTCCAGGGAACCCGGCGAAGCCCCGACCCGATGGGAGGGACGGACATGACCGGCCACAGTGAGCGCCGCGGGGACCGCTACGACCGCGCGCGCAGCCAGGACGAGCCCGGGTCGCACTCGGGCGCGGAGAGCCAGGCACAGGAGCGATCCGTACCGGGTACGGCCGGCGCGAAGGAGGGCTACCAGCCGGAGCGCGGCACGACGGCGGGCAAGCCCCTGGAGGGTGTCGAGCGAGAGAAGCGCGCCCCGCAGGAGCCGGACGACGAAGGCGGCGGGGAGTCCGCCGGCCGCTAGGCCTGTCCGGCGGATCATGCCGGCGTCGCGGGGCCTGGCACGCCCATCTGCGGCGTTGTCGTCGGTTGCCGACGCCCCGCGTCGGCGCCCTCCTCCGCCTTGCAGCTGGACGCACCAGGCCCCGCTCACCAGCGTTGATGAGGTGCCGTTCCGTGCAGCCGGCCTGATCCGCCGGACAGGCCCTGGCGCCGACACGATCGACCCCGGTACTCCAGCATTTCCCGGCGGCCACATGCCCTCCCGTACCTGCTTGCGGGCGCCGGTGCAACCGACCACGTGGCGGTGAGTCCCGCACTGCCACGTGGTCACGCTGTCCCAACGCGGAGCGGTCGGCTTTCCCGTACGGCGTGTGGAGCGGTCGGCTTTCCCGTACGGCGTGTGGAGCGGTCGGCTTTCCCGTACGGCGCGTGGCAGGTTGCGCGGTCGACCGCGGCCAGCACCGCCGCACCGGTCAACGCGCGCACGGCCAGTGAACCGGCGCGGTTGAAGACGGCCGTCGCACGGAGCCGACGGCGGCGCGCTCCTCATCACGCGGTGCTTTCCTGACGGGGGCCGGGCGGGGGAGGCGTGCGCTGTCCCCGGCGCCGAGCTTTTGGGGCGAACCCCCCTATTTCTGGGCTGAAGTGTGTGTCTAGGCCTCATCGCGACGTTTCGAATCGCTGCGCCCTGCCGATGTGACATCCCCCATTGCGCAGCCGCGCAGATCCCGTGAGTCTCTCGTGGAACTGGCGTCCGAATAACTGTTATGCGAGGCCCATCGAGCGATCTCCCATGTATCGGACAGCACCGTTCGGCGTCGAGGACAGGGAAGCTTGGGATGAGTACAGAGCGCGCGAGGGAGTCGGCGGCACTGGTGACCGCCGCCCGAGGAGGCGACCCGGAGGCTCAGGACGCCCTGGTCAGTACGTACCTCCCGCTCGTCTACAACATCGTGGGACGGGCGCTGAACGGCTCGGTCGATGTCGACGACGTGGTGCAGGAGACCATGCTCCGTGCCCTGGACGGGCTCGCGGGTCTGCGCACACCCGAAAGCTTCCGCTCCTGGCTCGTGGCGATCGCGATGAACCAGGTCCGGGCGCACTGGCAGGACCGGCAGTCGGCCCCGGGCGCCGTGGAGGAGACCGCGGATTTCGCCGACCCGGGCGCCGACTTCGTGGATCTGACCATGATGCAGCTCCAGTTGTCCGGCCAGCGCCAGGAGACCGCACGCGCCACCCGCTGGCTGGAGCCGGACGACCGGGGGCTGTTGTCGCTGTGGTGGCTGGAGTGCGCGGGTGAGCTGACCCGGACGGAGGTCGCCGCGGCCCTGGAGCTGTCGCCGCAGCACACGGCGGTCCGGGTGCAGCGGATGAAGGCGCAGCTGGAGGCGGCCCGGGTCGTCGTGCGGGCGCTCGACTCGCGGCCGTTGTGCGAGGAACTGCGGGGCCTGCTGGCCTCCTGGGACGGCCGGCCCTCGGCGCTGTGGCGCAAGCGGATAGCCCGGCATGCCCGCGGGTGCGTGCGCTGCTCGGGGCTGTGGAGCGGATTGATGCCCGCGGAGGGGCTGCTGGCCGGCCTGGCACTGGTCGCGGCGACGCCCGCGCTGCTTGACAGGGTGCTGTCCGCCTCCGGTGGGATGGCCGCGGTCGGGTCGGCGTCCAGGCTGGAGGCGTCCGGAGGCCATGGAGGGTCGGGTTCGCGGGCCGGGCAGCGTGCCGGGCGCGGCCGTTCGGCCTCCCGCACCGAGGCCCGTCGACGTCGCCGCAACCGGCGCCGGGCCGTCGGCGGCGCCGTCGTGGCTGCCTGCGTCGCGGGTGGCGGACTCTGGTACTTCGACACGGATTCCGGGACGGGGACCGGCACCGAAGAGGCGACCGCCGCGCGGACCGCCGGAGCCCCGGCGGTGGACCTCGCGGAACCCAGCCCCGTGGAGACCTCCCCGTCGCCGTCCAGATCTGCGTCGCCGTCCGCGTCGCCGTCCAAGAAGGCGAGCCCTTCCAAGAGCCCGCGCCCCGCCACGAAGAGCCCGACTCCCCGGCAGTCCCCTCGTCCGGCCCGGACCGCGTCCAGTACCCCGCAGTCGCAGCCGGCACCGACGGACACCGTCGGGCAGGTGGTCGCGCTGGTGAACAAGGAGCGGGCGGACGCCGGCTGCGGGCCGCTCACGGAGGACCCACTGCTGAACAAGGCCGCGCAGGGCCACTCCGAGGACATGGCCGCCCGCAACTTCTTCGACCACACCAACCCGGACGGAGAGGACCCCGGGCAGCGCATCACCGAGGCGGGCTACCGCTGGTCCACCTACGGGGAGAACATCGCCCAGGGCCAGCAGACCCCGGAGGCCGTGATGGAGTCCTGGATGAACAGCTCCGGCCACCGGGCCAACATCCTCAACTGCTCGTTCAAGGACATCGGCGTCGGTATCCACAACGGCCCCGGCGGCCCCTGGTGGACGCAGAACTTCGGCGCCAAGCTGTGAGCCGTGCACCGGCTCGCACCCGTCACAGCATGACGTGCTTGACCTGCGTGTAGTCGAGCAGTCCGGTGAGGGAGAGGTCGCTGCCGTAGCCCGAGTGCCGCACGCCGCCGTGCGGCATCTCCGACACCGTCGTGCCGTGGGTGTTGACCCAGACGATGCCGGTCCGCAGCGCACGGCTCGCGCGCATGGCGCGGTCGTGGTCGCGGGTCCAGACGCTCGCGGCGAGCCCCTGCGGTACGCCGTTGGCCATCAGCACGGCTTCGGACTCGTCGGCGAACGGCTGGACGGTGACGACCGGACCGAACACCTCGCCCTGCACGATCTCGTCCTCCTGCCGCGCCCCGGCGACCACCGTGGCCTGATGGAAGTAGCCGGGACGGTCCAACACCGCGCCACCCGTGACGACCTCGGCATGCTCCGGAAGCCGCTCCAACGCCCCCCGTACGGCGGCGAGTTGGGCGGCGTTCGCGAGTGGCCCGAAGTCGGCGTGCTCCTCGTCCGGCGCCCCGGGCCGGCGCCGGGCGGCACGCTCGGCGAAGAGGGCGAGGAAGGTGTCGTGGATCCGCCGGTCGACCAGGATCCTGGTCGCGGCCGTGCAGTCCTGCCCGGCGTTGTAGAAGGCCAGTGACGACAACTGCTCGACCGCGTCGTCGAGATCGGCGTCCGCGTGGACCAGCACCGGTGCGTTGCCGCCGAGTTCGAGATGAAGGCGCTTGAGGTCCGCGGCTGCCGCGGCGGCGATCTCCTGCCCCGCACGGACACTGCCGGTGACGGCCACCAGCCGGACCTGCGGGTGGGCGACGAGGGAGCGTCCGGTGTCACGGTCGCCGCACACCACGTTCAGCACACCGGGCGGCAGGTGCTCGGCGGCCAGCCGGGCGAGGAGCACCGCCGAAGACGGCGTGGTCTCGGACGGCTTCAGAACGACGGTGTTGCCCGCGGCGAGCGCGGGCGCGATCTTCCATACGGCCATCATCAGCGGGTAGTTCCACGGGACGATCTGGGCGCAGACGCCTACCGGCTCGCGCCGCAGGACGGAGGTGCGACCCGGCGTGTACTCCGCCGCGGCTGCGCCCGGCAGGTTCCGGGCTGCTCCGGCGAAGTACCGCAACACGTCCACGACCGCGGGCAGTTCGTCGCCCAGGAACAGGGCTCGGGGCTTGCCCGTGTCGGTCACCTCGGCGCTCGCCACCGCGTCGGCCTGCCGTTCCAGCGCGTCCGCGATGCGCAGCAGCGCGCTCTGCCGCTGGGCCGGAGTCGTGACCGACCAGATGAGGAAGGCGTCCTCGGCGGCCCGGCAGGCCGCGTCCACGTCCTCGGGGCCGGAGAGCGGGGCCGTGCCGTGGGGTAGTCCGGTGGCGGGGTCGATCAGCCGCAGGGTGGCGCCGGAGGCGGCCGGTACCTCCTTGCCGCCGATGTGATTGAGGCGGTCGGTGTCAGCCACGGCGCAGTGCCTCCTCGGCGGCGGCCCGGCCGGTGCGCACGGCGCCCTCCATGTAGCCGGCGACCCACTGGTCGGAGCCGCAGACGTAGAACGGCGGCTCGTGGGTGCCGTGCAGTGGCCCGACCGCCATGACCTCGCCCGGCGGCCACTGGGTGACGTAGCCCCGGGTCCACGGGTCGGTGCCCCACAGCCGCAGGTGGCAGGCGCTCGGCCGCAGGGCTTCGTCGCCGAACATGCCGGCGATCTCGGCGAGCAGTTCGGGGGTGCGCCGCTGGGGCGGGGTGCCGAGCAGGACGCCGTACCGCTCGGGCGGTACCAGTGCCGACAGGACGCCCTCGCCCTGCGGCCAGGTGCTGCCCAGCACTCCCTCGGCTTCGGACAGGCCGTTCAGCGCGGCGTCCCGCCAGAAGGGGCGGTCGTAGACGGCGGCGAACTTCGCGGCCACCGCCTGGCGTTGCCGGTGCAGGGAGGCCAGCCGGGCCTCGCTCACGCCGCTGACGGCGACGTCCCGCAGCGGTCCGACGGGCAGGGCGCTCACCACGGCCGTCGCGGTGAGGACCTCGCCGGCGGCCAGGCGTACCGCGCAGCGGCCGGGGCGTATGTCCACGGCGGCCACGGGTGAGCCGAGCCGGACGCGGGGGCCCAGCCCTCGGCCCATGACCTCGGCGACCGTCGCGGACCCTTCCGCCGACCGCAGTCCCTCCCAGTCGTCGTAGTCGTAGTCGCCCGTCCCCGAGCCGGGGACTGCCGCGCTCTTGCGCAGCGCGGCCAGCAGCGAGATCCGCTCGTAGGAGCCGCCGGCCAGGGCGAGTTGGCCGATGTCCCACAGGCGTGTCACGGCAGGCGAGGCGTGCCGGGAGCGCAGCCAGTCGGCCACGGAGAGGCGGTCAAGGGCGATGGCGTCCGGATGCGACCAGGGGGCGTCGGGGTCGACGGTGGCGGCCAGGGCGCTGAACTCGGCGCTCAGGCGCTCGTGCACGGCCGCGTCGCCGGGGCCGAACCAGTGCGGTGGATCACCGGCCGAGCGGCCTTCCGGTGTGGCGCGGGTGATGCGGCCGGGTTCGGCGACATAGCTGGGGACCAGCTCCAGGCCGAGTTCCTTGGCGAGTTGAAGATAGGCGGTGTGCCCGTGGCCGACGACTTCGCCGCCCAGCTGGACAGTGCGGCCGTCGGGAGTGCGGGCCTGTTCGACCCGCCCGCCGACCCGGTCCCGGGCCTCCAGGACGAGGACATCGGTGCCGGCGGCGGCCAGGTCGCGGGCGGCGGCGAGCCCGGCCAGGCCGGCGCCGAGCACGATCACGTCGTGATGCATCAGCTTCGCTTTCGTCTGCAAGAAGGGTTCTCAGGCCAGCACCAGGCAGTGCTCCGGCCGCCAGCCGAACTCCACCGTCTCGCCGCCGCTCCAGCGGTCCTCCATGCGCGCGCGGGCCGTGTTCTGCTCCAGCACCGACAGGGTGACGCCCGGGGCCAGTTCGATCAGGTAGGTCGTGGTGGGGCCGCTGTAGACGGTTTCGCGGATGACGCCGCTGAGCATCTGCATGCCGGGTTCGAAGTCCGACAGCCAGATCTTCTCGGGGCGCACGGACACGCTGACGGCGGTGCCGTCCGCGATGCCGGAACGGGGGCCGACGGGCAGTGCGGGACCCTTCTCCAGCGTCACCTCACCGCCCCGGTAGGTGCCGGTCATCAGGTTGGACGTGCCCATGAAGGAGGCGACGAAGCGGCCGGCGGGGTGCTCGTAGATGTCCTCTGGGGTGCCGCACTGCTCGATGCGGCCCTCGTTCATGACGGCGATCCGGTCGGACATGGTCAGCGCCTCGTCCTGGTCGTGGGTGACGAAGACGAAGGTGATGCCGACCTCGCGCTGGATCTGCTTGAGCTCCACCTGCATCTGCCGGCGCAGTTTCAGATCGAGGGCGGCCAGCGGCTCGTCGAGGAGCAGCACGGCCGGACGGTTGACCAGCGCGCGAGCGAGGGCGACGCGCTGGCGCTGGCCGCCGGAGAGGGTACGGGGCCTCCGGTCGGCGAGCCCGGCCAGCTGGACCAGCTCCAGCATCTCGCCGACGCGCCGCCGAATCTCGGTCCTGGCGACACCCTTGCGCTTGAGGCCGAAGGCCACGTTGTCGGCGACGCTGAGGTGATCGAAGAGGGCGTAACTCTGAAAGACCGTGTTGACGTTGCGCTTGTTCGGCGGCAGCGCGGTCACGTCCTCACCGGCCAGCAGCACGGAACCCTCGGTGGGATCGCTGAAACCGCCGATCATGCGCAGGGTGGTGGTCTTGCCGCAGCCGGAGGGGCCCAGCAGGGAGAAGAAGTGTCCGGCCTCGATGTCGAGGTCGAGACGGTGCACGGCGTAGGAGTCGGCGAACTGCTTGGAGACGCCGTCGAGCCGGACGGCGGGGGTCGTGTCCATGAACGTCACTTCCCGGAGAGGAGGTCGAGGCCGCCGCGGCGGCCGAAGAGGCGCGGGATGAACAGGGCGAGGGCGATCAGGGCGATGGATCCCGCGAGCATGAGCGTGCCGACCGCGTTGATGGTGGGCTGCACACCGAACCGGATCGCCGAGTAGATCCGCACGGACAGCGGCTGGGGGTCGACGCCGGTGGTGAAGTAGGCGAGGACGAAGTCGTCGAAGACCAGCGCGAAGATCAGTACGGCGGAGGCGAGCACTGCGGGCAGCAGGGCCCGCAGGGTCACCAGCCGGACCGCCTGCCGACGGGTGGCGCCGAGGTCCATGGCCGCCTCCTCGACCTCCGGGTTCAGCGCGGCGACCCGCGAGCGGAGGATGACCGTGACGTAGGAGATCGAGAAGGTGATTTCGGCGAGCATCACTGTGCCGGTGGACAGGGCCACACCCAGGCCCTTGAACAGCAGCATCGAGGCCACGCCCGTGACGATCTCCGGGGTGATCAGCGGCACCAGCATGATCAGACCGGCCAGTGAGCCGAGCCGGGTGCGGCAGCGGACCAGGCCGAGCGCGAGCGCCACCCCGAGGACGACCGAACCGGCCATCGCCACCAGGGAGATGCGCAGGCTGGTGCCCAGGGAGGCGATCAGGACGTCGTCGTGGACGAAGGCGCGGTACCAGCGCAGGCTGAACCCGTCGAACACGGTCAGCGACTTCTGGGAGTTGAAGGAGAACAGGGCCACCACGGCGATCGGCAGGTAGAGCAGGGCGAAGAACAGTCCGGTGATCGCGACGAGGATGCGGGGCTTGCGGTGGGTGCGGCCGCGCCGTGTGCGGGTTCTGTCGGTCGGACGGGTCCGGGCGGTGGGGGAGGGCAGTCGCAGCAAGGTCATCGTCGGGCCTCCGCCTCGTCTTTGCGGGTACGCCGCAGATAGCCGAGCATCCCGATCAGCAGGACCAGCATCAGCAGCATGGTGAGCGCGGATCCCAGCGGCCAGTTCTGGCCCTGGAAGAACTTGTCCTGGATCAGGTTGCCGATCATGATCTGGTCCGGCCCTCCCATGAGCTGTGCGCTGACGAAGTCGCCCATGGCGGGCAGGAAGACCAGGACGAGCCCGGCCGCCGCGCCCTGCCGGGTGGCGGGCAGGGTGACGTGGAAGAAGGTGCGGACCGGGCCGCCGTACAGGTCGCGGCCGGCCTCGATGAGGGAGACGTCCAGCCGTTCCAGGGCCGCGTACACCGGGATGATCATGAAGACGACGAAGCCGTAGACGAGTCCGGCGACCACGCCGAAGCCGCTGTTGAGGATCTTCGTGCCCGCGTCGGCCAGACCGACCCCGCGCAGGGCGCGGAGCACGGGCCCGTCGTCGGAGAGGACCACCGACCAGCCGTACATACGCACCAGGTAGTTGGCGAAGAACGGCACCACGATCGCGGCGATCAGCGCGTGCTTGTACCGTCCGCCGTACAGAGCGATGGTGTACGCCACCGGGTAGGCGATCAGCAGGCAGATCGCGCAGGTCAGCAGGGCGTAGCCGAGCGAGCGGGCCAGGACCTCGGTGTAGGCGGGGTCGGCGAGGGCACGGATGCCGGACAGGTCGAAGCCGAAGCGCGGGTTGCCGAGTGCGTCGATGGTGCCGACCGCGAGGACGGCGACGAGCCCCAGCGAGGCGATCAGGAAGCCGGTCATCCACAGGGTGCCGGGCAGCATGAACCAGAGCCACATCCGGTTGCCGGTGGTGTCCCGGCGGCGGGTGCGCGAGGAGGAGCGGAGCAGTGCCATGTCTCAGCCCGCCTTCACATGGGTCCAGGCGGTGTCGCGGGCGTCCTCCGCCGTGCGGTCGCCGTTGCGGAAGAACAGGCCGGCCTTGAGGTCGTCCTGGGTGACCAGGCACTCGGGGAAGGGCGCGACCAGGTCGGCGTAGACCTTCTCGGAGCCCGCGACCGGCATCGGGTAGCCGATGTACTCGATGTTCTTCTTCACGTTCTCCGGCCGCAGCATGTAGTCGATGAACAGCATGGCCGTGCCCGGGTGGGGGGCGTTCCAGGGGATGGCGTAGCAGTCGGAGTTGATCGGCGTGCCCTCCTCGGGCGCCTGGAAGCCGAACACCGAGGGGTCCTCGGCCTGGTTGAGCATGGCGGCCATGTCGCCGCTCCAGGCCTGCTGGATCAGCGCGTTGCCGTTGAGGAGGTTGTTGTAGCTGTCGCTGGAGAAGCCGCGCAGCCGCGGCCGCAGGGTGCCCAGCAGGGACGTGATCCGGTCGAGGTCGCCGCTGTCGCCGGTGCTGACGTCGAGGCCGAGCGCGAGGGCGCCCATGCCGAGGACCTCGTCGCGGTCGTCCAGCAGGAAGACCTTGCCTGCGGCCCGGTCGCTCCACAAGTCCCGCCAGGAGTCGTTGAGTTCACCGATCCGGTCGCGCCGCCAGCCGATGCCGGTCTTGTACGCGGTGAAAGGGATCGTGTGCGCGGAGCCCGGGTCGTACCAGGGGTCGGCGAAGTACGTGTACGAGTCGAAAACGGCGGGGGAGTTGATGAGCTGGGCGTGGTCGATACGGCGCAGGCGGCCGCCGCGGACCAGGCGCTGGGCCCATTTGGCCGTGGGGAAGATGATGTCGTAACGGTTTCCGGCGTTGAGTTTGGCGACCATGCCTTCCATCGAGTCGAAGTTCGCCTGGACGACCTTGACGCCGTACTCCTTCTCGAAGCCCTTGAACACGGACGGGTCGACGAAGTCGGCCCAGTTGAAGTAGACGAGATCGCCGTCGACGCGCGCCTTGACCGGCGCGAGCTGCTCGGCGTCGGGCGTTTTCGCGGGCAGGAACCCGCAGCCGCCGGCCGCGGCGCCCAGCAGACCGCAGGCGCCTGCCCGCAGAACGGCGCGTCGGGACGGCGGTGATACCTCGGGGGACATGGAGCGTCCTCTCCGTCGAGGAACGGCACAACTCCAGGGCGGGACCGGCTGGTCGGCTCACTTCAGGCCCTGATTCCGCAGTGATGACCGGTCTGGGGAGGGTGCGTGCGCGCGTCAGTGGGCGCGGCGTAAGGCCGACGGGATGCGTACGGCGGTGTGCGGGGGCGGCGTATGAGGTGTGCCGGAGGGCGTCACCGGGGTTCGCCCTCCAGGTCCTGCCTGACCCGGCGGGCGAACCAGCCGACGGCGGTCTCCCGCTGTGACAGCGGCCCCGGCTCGAAACCGGGCGTTCGCAGGCCGGCTTGCACGCGCTCCACCAGCTCGGCGTCCTCGTCGTTGGTGACCCAGCCGATGTGGATGTTCAGCCGCCGGGCCAGCCGGGTGCGGATGCCCTCCCCGTGCCGGCTGTAGAAGCCGCCGGGGATCGCCGCCCGGTCCTGGGCGGTCGGCAGGGCGGTCCACGCGAGCACGTGGTCAGGGTAGAAGTCGATGAGCGTGTTGGGATAGATCACGGCGTACCGCCACACGCGCCGGTCGGCCTCGGTCAGCCCCGGCATGGGGGTCGCCAGCCGCTGGTAGAGCCGCTCGGCCCAGTTCGAGGAGGGCTTGTCGCGCAGAGGGGACTCGAACAGGACGTAGTTCTCCTGCACGTCCACCGTGTACGCCTGGTAGTCCAGCAGCCGCATGAGCGCCGGGTGGGCCACCGGGACGTGGTAGCCCTCCAGATAGTTGTCGACGATCACCTTCCAGTTGGCGTTCTGCTCCTCGCCGCCGGCCGGGTCGTGGATGCGGTGCCTGCCGACGGGCACGAGACCGGGGTCGGCGTAGCGGCCGACGGCCTCCGCGAGCCCGGCGCAGCTCTCGGCGAGCGGGGGGGCCTCGAGGTCGAGGTTGACGAAGACGAAGCCGAGGAAGGACTCCACGTTGACCGGGTGCAGTCCCAGCCGGGGCTTGTCCAGGCAGGGAATACGGCGGGCCTCGGGAGCGCCGACTAGCCGGCCGTCCAGTTTGTACGTCCAGCCGTGGTACGGGCAGCGGATCGCCTTGCCCGACGGCTCCGGGGTGGTGACCAGGCGGGTGCCGCGATGCCGGCAGACATTGAGGTGGGCGGCGAGGCCGCCGTCCTCGGTGCGGACGACCAGGACCTCGCGGCCGGCGGAGGTGGCGGCCAGCCGTGCGCCGGGGCCGGGGAGGTCGGACTCGTGGCAGACGAGCTGCCAGGACCTGGCGAAGATGCGGTCGGTCTCGGCCGCGGCGATGGCCGGATCGGTGTAGTAGCGGGCAGGCAGCGCGTCCCCGGGGTGTTCGAGGGGTGACTTGGGTGGGGGAGCGGGGACGGTGTCTGCGCGGGTGCGCGAGGGGTGCATGGGTCCTCCTCCGCGCCGCGGCGGCGGCGATGGGCGGTGAGGCTGTGGCCGGAAACGGGCGGCAGCGTGGCGTCGGCATGGCATGCGGTATCGCACGCGGAATGGCATGCGATATGACGCCGGACCTGCCGGAATCCGGCTGACTGATTGGTTAGTCAGAGTGGGCCCACGGCGGAATCAAGTCAAGACTTGTGGGCTGACTAATTAGTTGGTTAGTGTCGTGGCAGGCGGATGGCCCGGGCCCGCAGACGGCCGCCCAGGCGCCTTCCACCACCTCGCGGACGATCGTCCGCGCCGCATCGGGCGTCCGGATCCGGACCCCCTGTCCCGGGCCCTGCACGGCTCCCCGCCGGGCACCCCGCACCGCTCCCCGCCCTCTCCGCACGGCTTCGGAGCATCCCCGTCCCCGCCATCGCCGCGCCGTCCCGTCCACGGATGAGCCGGGAACGCCGCGACCCCGGAGGCACGCATGAGCGCCCGCCGAAGTCTCGTATGGCTCGGCCTCACACCGGAGCCCGAACAGGAGCTGCCCACCGCGGTGGCCGCCCTGCGGTCCCCGGCGGACGGCCGCCCGCCGTCGGCCCTCGTCGCCGCCGAGCGGCACCGCATCGAGCGGCTCGTGCTGCGCGGCACACAGCGCGGCTGGCTGCGCTACCTGCGCGAAGTCACCGACCTCGTCTGCGCGGCGGCGGGATCGCGGGCCGCCGACCCGGGGGCGGCGCTGCTGGCCGGCGAGGTCGTCCTCGATCACCACCGGATGCTGATCGGCCTGCCCGGGGCGGGCTACGACCGCACCGCCGCCCAACGGCGGGATCTGGAGCGGGCCTTGGCGCGCCTGAGGTCGTGCTGCGGACCCGCACCCGTTGGCCAGTCCGAGCCCAGGAGCACCGTATGACCGGCGTGTTCTCCCTCCTTCCCGAAGGACGGGCCGGCCTCCTTGTCCCGTCGCTGTCCGATGCCGGATCGTCCGGCGGAGGCGAGGACATCGCCACGTACCTCACCGCGGGCGGTTATGCGCCGCTGGTCGCGCCCGACCGGTTGCTCGACCGCATCGCCGCTGTGGGGCTGCGGGGCCGGGGCGGGGCCGGCTTCCCGGCCGCGGTCAAGCTCCGTGCCGTCCGCGACACACCGGGCCCACGCGTCGTCGTCGCCAACGGCGAGGAGGGCGAGCCGGGTTCCGTGAAGGACCGCTGGCTGCTGCGGCACCGCCCGCACATGGTCCTGGACGGTCTCCGGCTGGCCGCGGCCATGACCGGCGCCGCGCGTGGCTGCGTGTACCTCTCCGACGGCCCCGCCGAACGGGCCGTGCGACGCGCGCTCGCCGAATGTTCCGCCGGGCTGCGCATCGACGTCGTACGGACGGAGCACACCTACGTCGCGGGCGAGGAGACCGCCGTCGTACGGCGCATCGACGGTGGCCCGGCCCTGCCGACGGCGAAACCCCCGCGTCCGTTCGAGCGCGGTGTCGGCGGCGCGCCCACCCTGGTCGCCAATGTGGAGACGCTGGCCCGCGTCGCCGTGATGTACTCGCGCCCCGAAGAGGCGGACGCCGTCGCGGGGACCCACCTGGTGACCCTCTCAGGTGCCGATGCCGGCGGTGCCGCGCTCGTGGAGGTGGCCGCCGGTACGCATCTGAAGGTCCTCGCCGACGTGTGCGGGCACGGCAGAGCCGAAGCGGTCCTGCTGGGCGGCATGTTCGGCGGGCTGTACGGCCAGGGCTGGACCGACCTGCCGCTCGACCACTCCGGCCTCACCGCGGCCGGGACAGCCCTCGGCTGCGGAGCGCTGCACTTCCTGGGCCCGCAGGACTGCCCGGTCGCCGTGGCCGTCGAGGCCGCCGCCTACCTCGGGGCTCAGAGCGCCCGGCAGTGCGGGGTGTGCCTGTCCGGCACCGGGGCGATGACCAAAGCCCTCCTGGCCGTCGCACGCGGGGCGGCGACCCACGACACGGCCGACAAGCTGCACCGCTGGTCGCGGCAACTGCCCGGCCGTGGGGCCTGCGGCCTGCTGGATGCCGCCGCCCGCGTCGTCGCCGCCCTCCTCACTCACTTCCCCGACGCGATCGACGCCCACCGTCGCTCCACCTGCCCCGCCTGCGCGGGCACGGCACCCGAGGACGGGCGCCGATTCAGGGTGCCGGTGCCCTGAGCCGCATCCAGGCCCCGCCACGCACCGTGACCCCGCCGCACCGAAAGGACCGCACCATGAAACTCCTGCTGGACTCCACCCGCTGCCAGGGCTACGGCCTCTGCCGGGAACCCGCACCCGAGCTGATCGACCTCGACGAGTGGGGCTACGCGCAGATGCGCGCCACCGAAGTGCCGGACGGCGACGAGGACGCCGCCGAAGCCGCCGTCGCCGCCTGCCCCGACTCCGCCCTGCGGCTGGTGAAGTGACATGGGACGTGACCTGTCGGCCCTGTTCGACCCCGTCTCCGTCGCCGTCGTCGGAGCCAGCGACGACCCGGCCAAGTACGGCCATGCCATCGCCGCCCAGGCCGTCCGCGGGAACGGCCGCCGCCCCGTCCACCTGGTCAACCGGCGCGGCGGCACGGTGCTCGGACGCAGCGCCGCCCGCAGCCTGAGCGCGATCGGCGCACCCGTCGACCTGGCGGTGATCTCCGTGCCCGCCGCCGGCTTCGAGGACGCCGTCGACGAAGCGCTGCGCTGCGGGGCCCGGGCGATCGTCGCGATCACCGCCGGGTTCGCCGAGACCGGCGACGAGGGACGGAGAAGGCAGCAGGCCGTCGCCGAACGCGTACGCGCAGCCGGTGCCGTGATGGTCGGGCCCAACTGCCTGGGGATCGCCGACAACACCACCGGCCTCTTCATCGCCTCCGACACCTTCACTCCGGGCGGGGTCGCGCTGCTCAGCCAGAGCGGCAATCTCGCCCTCGAACTCCAGCTCCGCTTCCGCCCGCACGGACTCGGCTTCTCCCGGTTCGTCTCGCTCGGCAACCAGGCCGACGTCACCCTCGTCGACCTCCTCGCCGACTGCGCCCGGCACGAGGGAACCCAGGCCGTCGCGGTCTACGCGGAGGACTTCGGCGACGGACGCGCCTTCGCCGAGGCGGCCGCCGACGCCGGCAAGCCCGTGGTGCTGCTCACCGCCGGCCGCGGCGACGCCTCCGCGCGCAGCGCACAGTCGCACACCGGGGCGCTGACCACCTCGGCCGACGTGGTGACAGCGGCCTGCCGCGACGCCGGTGTGCACCTGGTCGCCACGCCCCGCGAACTCACCGTCGTGCTGGCCGCGTTGAAAGCCGGTCGCCGGGCGGCCGGCCGCAGGGTCGCCGTGCTCACGGACGGCGGAGGGCACGGCGTCATCGCCGCAGACTCCGTCGAGGCGGCCGGCCTGACTGTGCCCGAACTCCCGGAGCCGACGCGGCAGCAGCTGGGGGAGGCCCTGTGGGAGCAGTCGGCCGTCGCCAACCCGGTCGACCTCGCCGGCATGGGTGAGCAGGACCCCGGCTCGTACGCGGAGACCGTCGCGGCACTGCTGGCGGCCGAGGAGGTCGACGCCGTCCTGATGACCGGCTACTTCGGCGGTTACGCCGCGGCCGAGGGCGGGCTCGGTGGCGGCGGTACGGCGCTGGCGGAGGGGGAGAAGGAGGCGGCGCGCCTGATCGCCGCCCGGCATCACGCCACCGTCAAACCCCTCGTGGTGCAGTCGATGTATCCCGAGTCGCCCAGCTGCCGCACGCTGGCCGCAGCCGGCGTACCGGTCTTCGCCGCCACCGAGGACGCGGCCCGCGCCCTCGCCGCGACGGCCTGCGGCGGACCGCGCGCCGGGGTCACGCCACTTCCCCGGCCGGCATCCCCGCTGTGCGAGACCGGCTACCTGGAGATCCGCAGGGCCCTCGAAGAGGCCGGACTCGCCTTCCCCGCCGCCCGCGAGATCCACGACGAGTCCGAACTGCTCGCCGCAGCAGAGGAGTTCGCCGGGCCGTACGTCCTGAAGGCCCTCCATCTTCTGCACAAGTCCGACGCGGGCGGTGTGGCCCTGGGCCTGGCCGGACCGGCCGAACTGCTCGCCGCCTTCCGTGAGATGCAGGCTCGGCTCGGCGCCTCCTCCTACTCCGTGGAGGCCATGGCGGACCTGACCGACGGCATCGAGCTGATCGTCGGCGTCAACCAGGACCCGCGTTTCGGTCCGGTCGCCATGGTGGGCTTCGGCGGCGTGTTGGCGGAGGCCCTGCACGACGTCGCCTTCACCCTCGCCCCCGTGACCGCCGCACGGGCGGCAAGTCTCCTGCGCGGACTGCGTACCGCCGTCCTGCTCGACGGGGTGCGCGGCCGCCCGCCCGTCGACATCGCCGCGGCCGCGCAGGCCATCGAGACGATCACCGCGTTCGCCGCAGCTCACCCCGAGATCGCCGAGCTGGAGGTCAACCCCCTTCTCGTACGTCCGCACGGCGTGCTCGCCCTCGACTCCCGCGCCGTGCTCGCCTGACTCACCGGAAAGAGGCCCCATGGACATGCGCTACACCCCCGAGCAGGCCGACCTGAAGCGTCGCGCCGCCGACTACGCACGGCTGCTCATGCGGTACGAGGACCAGTCCGAGCAGGCCGGCGGCCCGCTGCCGCAGCAGCTCGTCACCGAACTGACCCGCGCCGCCATGGACGCCGGCGTCTACGCCATCAACATGCCCGCCGAGTGGGGCGGCGCCGGCCTCGGCCTCCTCGACCAGGTCATCGTCGAGGAGGAGTTCGGCAAGGTCACCAACTGCCTGTGGGACATCCCCTGGCGACCCGCCAACGTCCTCGCGTACGGCGACGAGCGGCAGCGTGAGAAGTACCTGCTGCCGGTGATCCGCGGGGAGAGGTTCGACGCGTTCGCCGTCACCGAGCCCGGCGCCGGATCCGACCCGTCCTCCGGCACGTCCACGGCCGCCCGCGCAGACGGAGGCTGGCTGCTCAACGGGGAGAAGTGGTTCGTCACCTGCGGCGACATCGCCGACTTCCTGCTGGTGCAGGCGGACGCCGGCCCCGAGAAGCTGCCCACGCTGTTCTTCGTGGACAAGGCCGCACCCGGCGTCGATATGACCCGGCTGCCGCACTTCATGCACTCCGCGGTCAACGGGCACCCCGAGTTCACCTTCACCGACGTCTTCGTGCCCGACGAGGACGTGCTCGGCGGCGTCGGCAACGGCTATGAGCTGACCAAGGAATGGTTCACCGACGAACGCCTGATGATCGCCGCACGCACGGTCGGCGCGGCCGAGCGGGCACTGCAACTCGCCCGCGACTGGGCCGTGGAGCGCGAGCAGTTCGGGGCGCCGATCGCCTCCTACCAGCTGATCCAGGGCATGCTCGCCGACTGCGCCGTGGACATCGCCGTCAACCGGGCCTACACCCACCAGGTCGCCTGGGAGGCCGACCAGCCGGGCACCGACCGCAAGACGCTGCACGCCAAGGCCTCCACCTCCAAGCTCGCCGCCAGCGAGGCCGCCGGCCGGGTCGCCGACCGCTGTCTGCAGATCTTCGGCGGCCGCGGCTACGACCGCACCTACCCCGTCGAGCGCATGTACCGCGAGCTGCGCGTGGACCGGATCTGGGAGGGCACCTCCGAGATCCAGCGGCTGATCATCGCGGGCGAACTCATCAAGCGCGGCACCCGCGCCCTGGCCCTGCCCACCCACTGAACACCGACCCTTCGTCAGCGAGGACTTCCATGGACTTCCGCCTCACCCCGCGCCAGGTACAGCTCAAGGCCGACGCGCGCGCCCTCACCGACTTCATCGCCGGCTACGAGCTCCAGTGCGAGGAGAACAACGGCCTGCCCGCCGACGCGCACGCCAAGATCCGCGACGCGGTGCTGGACGCCGGACTCCAGGCCGTCAACATGCCGGCCGAATGGGGCGGCGCCGGACTCACCATCGCCGAACAGGTCACCGTGCAGGAGGAGTTGGGCCGGCTCACCGGCGCCCTGTGGGACATGGTGTGGCGGCCCGCCAACGCGCTCCGGTTCTGCACCCCCCAGCAGCGCGAGCGCTTCCTCATCCCGGTGATCAAGGGCGAACGCCGCGACTGCTACGCCGTCACCGAACCCGGCGCGGGCTCGGACCCCCAGAACCTCGCCACCACCGCCACCAGGAACGACCGGGGCTGGGTGCTCAACGGCGAGAAGTGGTTCGTGACCGTCGGCGACCACGCCGACTTCATGATCGTGCTCGCCGCGGCCGGCCCGGAGCGCGCCCCCACCCTCTTCCTCGTCGACAAGGACACCCCCGGCATCGAGATGACCCGGGTACCGCGCTTCATGCACACCTTCGTCTACGAGCACCCCGAGTTCACCTTCACCGATGTACAGGTGCCCGAGGACGCCGTGCTCGGCGACATCGGCGAGGGATACGACATCACCCGCTCCTGGTTCACCGAGGAACGCCTCATGATCGCCGCCCGTACGACCGGCGCGGCCGAGCGGGCACTGGAGCTGGCCCGTGACTGGGCCGTGGAGCGTGAGCAGTTCGGGGCGCCGATCGCGTCGTACCAGCTGATCCAGGGCATGCTGGCCGACTGCGCCGTGGACATCGCCGTCAACCGCGCCTACACCCACCAGGTCGCCTGGGAGATCGACCAGGCCTCGCCCGAGGACCGCAAGAGGCTGCACGCCAAGGCGGCCATCGCCAAGCTCTCGGCCAGCGAGGCCTCGGGGCGGGTGGTCGACCGGTGCCTTCAGATCCACGGCGGCCGAGGCTACGACCGTGCGTACGCCGTCGAGCGGCTCTACCGCGAGCTGCGCGTGGACCGGATCTGGGAGGGCACCTCCGAGATCCAGCGGCTGATCATCGCGGGCGAGCTCATCAAGCGCGGCTCGGCGGTCCTGGACCTGCCCGGGGCATGACGCACAACCGCGGATCGGAAAGGGAGACGGATGACCGACATCGAGCGGGTGGGGATCGTCGGCTGCGGTCTGATGGGCGCCGGCATCGCCGAGGTCTGTGCCCGGGCCGACGTGCCGGTCACGGTCGTCGAACGAGACGCACAGGCGGCCCGGGCCGGCCGCCGGCGGATCACCCGCTCGCTCGACCGGGCCGCCGCGCACGGCAGGCTCGACGCCGAGCGGCGCGAGTCCGCCGCGGCCCTGATCACCGTGGCCGACCAGATCGAGGCCCTGCACGACAGCGATCTGGTGATCGAGGCGGTGGCCGAGGACGAGGCCCTCAAGCTCGACGTCTTCACCCGCCTCGATTCCGTTGTCGCGGGGGAGCGGGCCGTCCTCGCGACCAACACCTCCTCCATCCCGGTCATCAGGCTCGCCGCCGCGACCGGCCGTCCCGATCGCGTCGTCGGCGTGCACTTCTTCAACCCCGTACCGGTGCTGCGGCTCGTCGAACTCGTGCCGTCGCTGCTCACCTCACCCACCACGGCGGCCCGGGCCGAGGGGTTCGTGACCGGCGTCCTCGGCAAGGAGGTGGTCCGCACCCGGGACAGGGCAGGGTTCGTCGTCAACGCGCTGCTCGTGCCCTATCTCCTGGCCGCCGTCCGCATGGTGGAGTCGGGCAGCGCCACCGTCGAGGACGTCGACCGCGGCATGGTCCTCGGCTGCGCGCACCCGCTCGGCCCGCTGGCCCTGACGGACCTCATCGGCCTGGACACCACGCGGGCCATCGCCGAGTCGCTGTACGCCGAGTTCCGCGAGCCCCAGTACTCGCCGCCCCCGCTGCTGTCGAGGATGGTGGAGGCCGGTCTGCTGGGGCGGAAGTCCGGGCGGGGCTTCCACGTGTACGACGGACAGCCGCATGACGAGGCACCGGTACCGGTGAGGCGGCCGTGAGGGAAGATGGTCATGGCGTACGACCACGAACGAGGGGAGCCGCAGGGTGTCCACCAAGGTGCGCACGGCAGACACGCGCGAGCGCATCCTGACCGCGGCGTGCGAGGTCATCGCCGACATCGGCTTCGAGAAGATCCGGATGCGCATGGTGGCGGAGCGGGCCGGAGTGTCGACAGCGCTGCTGCACTACCACTTCGACACGCGCGAGAAGCTGTTCACCGAGGCGATGACCCACTCCTTCGCCAACACGGCCGTCGACGTCGAACGTGACGCGGAGACGGCACCGGCGGCGGTCATCCTGGCCCGCATCCTGCGCAACCTGCTGCCGACCGATCCCCAACTCCACCAGGACTGGCGGTTGTGGCAGGAGCTGTGGGTGCGTGCGCTGCGCGACGAGGCCACCCGGGTCTTCGCCGTGGACCTGTACGGGCAACTGCACGCCTGGGTGGCCGACGCGATACGGCGCGGCATCGCGTCCGGCGAGTTCACACCGGCCGACGTGGACGACCTCAGCACGCTCGTGCTGTCCCTGAGCGACGGCTACGGCATCCGCCTCATGCTGCGCGACCCGGCGGTCACCCTCGACACGGCGCTGACCGCCATCTGGCGCCACGTCTCCACCGCACTCGGCCTGCCGGCCACCCTGCCCGAGTCCGGCTAGCACAGGACGTCGCACGGGATTGACGGATTGACCTCCGCCTCCATGGGGCAAGGACCCCAGGAATGTCATGAGCACGACTCCCTTCCCCCACGAGGAGGTCGATCATGCACGTCCGTACGCTGAGCGGCGGCATAGCCACCGCCCTGGCCGTGTCCTTGTCCCTGGTGGGCAGCCCGGTCGTGGCCGCTTCCACCGACGCCGTGGACCATCCCCTCGCCGCCCGTGTGCTCACCTACGACGCGAGCGGCTCCGCGGAGTTCAGGAGCGCGGTGGACCGGGGCGCGGCGATCTGGAACGAGAGTGTGGACGCTGTCGAGCTGCAGCCGGTCGCCACCGGGCAACGCGCGAACATCCGGGTCCTGGCGGACAACGGCTGGCCGCGCGCACTGCCCACCACGCTGGGCAACGGAACCGTCTACATCGGACGCCAGGCCGTCGACCAGGGTTACAACACGGTTCGTATCTCCGCCCACGAACTCGGACACATCCTCGGCCTGCCCGATCGCAAGCCCGGACCCTGCTCCAGCCTGATGTCCGGCTCCAGCGCGGGCACCGCGTGCACGAACCCGTATCCGGGCGCGGCGGAAAAGGCGGAGGTGGAGGAGAACTTCGCCGGTGCGCTCGCCGGACGGGCCCCCGTACCGGCTCTTACCGGCGTCATCGTGGACTGAGTGGACTGAGGCGTGTCACGTCACGCGCCTGACTCCCCGTCAGCCTGCGCCAGTGGTTGCTCCGCCCAGATCGTCTTGCTGTTGCGGCCGTACCGCGTGCCCCAGCGCTCGGAGAGCTGGGCCACCAGGAACAGGCCGCGTCCGCCCTCGTCGGTGCTGCGGGCCTGGCGCAGGTGCGGGGAGGTGCTGCTGGTGTCGGAGACCTCGCAGATGAGGTGGCCGTCGCGGATCAGCCGCAGCAGCACCGGGCCGCCGGCGTACCGGTAGGCGTTAGTGACCAGTTCGCTCACGATCAGTTCGGTGGTGAAGGCCAGCTCGTCCAGCCCCCACTCGGTCAGCCGCTCGCTCACCAGGGCCCGGGCCCGGCCCGCCGCCGTGGGCTCGGCCGGCAGCTCCCAGGAGGCCACCTTCTGCGCCGCCAGCACCCGGGTCCGGCCCAGCAGCAGCGTGACGTCGTCGGCGGACCGGTCGGGCAGCAACGCGTCCTCCACCGCCTTGCACATGTCCTCCGGCGAGCGGCCCGGACCGGCCAGCGCGGTGCGCAGCAGGGCCAGACCCTGGTCGACGTCGCGGTGGTCGGCCAGGAGCAGACCGTCGCTGTACAGGGCGAGCAGGCTGCCCTCGTCCAGTTCCAGCTCGGCCGTCTCGAACGGCAGCCCGCCGAGGCCCAGCGGTGGTCCGGCGGGGAGGTCGACCGGGCGCACCCGGCCGTCCGGCCCCAGCACGGTCGGCGGCGGGTGCCCCGCGCGCGCCATCGCGCACGTCCGGGACACCGGATCGTAGATCGCGTACAGGCAGGTCGCGCCCACGATCTGCGGGGCGTTCCCATCGGTCTGCCGCTGCTCGGTGGCCAACTGGTCCACCAGGTCGTCGAGCCGGGCGAGGACCTCGTCCGGGGCCAGGTCGAGGTGGGCCAGGGTGCGCACGGCGGCGCGCAGCCGGCCCATGGTCGCCGAGGCGTGCATGCCGTGGCCGACCACGTCACCGACGACGAGCGCGACCCGCAGCCCCGACAGCGGGATCACGTCGAACCAGTCGCCGCCGACCCCGGTGGAGGCCTGCGCGGGCAGATAGCGGTGGGCCGTCTCGACCGCCGGGTGCTCGGGCACCTCACTCGGCAGCAGGCTGCGCTGGAGGGCCTCGGCGGCCTGGTGCTGCTGGGTGTAGCGGCGGGCGTTGTCGATGCAGACCGCGGCCCTGGCGGCGAAGTCCTCCGCAAGGGTGATGTCGTCCTGCTCGAACGGCTCCGGCCGCTGCGAGCGCCACAGGCACACCAGGCCGAGGACCACTCCGCGCGCGGCCAGCGGCACCACCATCAGCGAGTGGACGCCCATCGCGAGCGCCTTCCTGGCCCGGTCCGGCTCGGTGGAGAACCATCCGCGGGTGTCCTCCAGGTGGGGATCGAGGACCGGACGCCGTTCGGCCAGACAACGTGCCGGCGCCGTGTCCTCGGGGAAGGAGAACAGATGGCCGACGGGATGCATCACCTGCTCGGCGTCGGCCAGGATGCTGTGCACCGCCATCCTGCGCAGTGGGCCCGTCGAGTCGGGGGCCGGCTCCTCCCCGCGGGGCACGGGCTCGAGCAGATCCACCGAGACGGCGTCGGCGAACGCGGGAACCGCCACCTCGGCCAGTTCACGCGCCGTCCTGGCCACGTCCAGGGTGCTCCCGATCCTGGTGCCGGCCTCGTTGAGCAGCGCGAGGCGCTGACGGGCCCGGTGGCGGTCGGTGACATCCTCGACGATCTCGGTGACGCCGAGTACCCGGCCGGACGGATCCTGCATGCGGAAGGCGGAGACGGAGACGATCAACTCCTGCTGGGGATTCCCCAGGATTCGGCACGTCTGCTCGGCGAAGATCAGCGGCTCGCCCGTCTCCAGAACCCACCGGAGCCGTTCCTCGATCAGCTCCGCGTCCGGGCCGAGCAGGAAGTCGGTGGTCCGGCGCCCGCGGTACCCGTCGGCCGGCAGCCCGCCGAACCGGGCGATCGCCCGGTTCACCCGCAGGATGCGCAGGTCCGGGCCGAGCAGCGCGACCCCCACCGGGGACCGGCGGAAGAAGCCGTCCAGCATGGCCCGGTCGATCTCCCACTGGACGATGTCCTCGGCGAGCGAGCCGACGAGGAGCCACTCGACGCTGGAGTCCAGTCGTTGCACCCTGCGCGCCCTGAACCCCACGTACACGCGGCGGCCGGTGCGGTGGCGGACCGGCAGCAGCCCGAACCAGCCGCGCTCGCGCAGGCACTCGGCGGTCGCCTCGGCGATCAGGGGCTCGTCCCCGCGGTCGACCAGGACCTCGCGCACCAGCCGGCCCAGCACCTCCTCGGCCGGGTGTCCGAGGAGTGCGGTGGCCTGTTCGCTCCAGGCGACGATGCGCCCCCGTCCGTCCAGCACGGCGGACGCCGACTGGTGGACCGAGAACGGATCCTCCGGGCTCTCGCTGAGCGTCGTCGGGGATGTGTTGTGCATCGCCCACCCATCTCGCACCGTTCACGGGGCCGGTGGCGCGGCGCCCGGGGCGCTCCTGCCGTTCCGGATGTCTGGCTTTGCAGCGGCTCACCCCCAGTATCGGCTCTGCGGGCACGGCGTGCCTCGTTGTCGCGGCGGGGGCGGGCGCGTACGCCGACGGACGGACGGCCAGGTCACCGGGGCAGCGCGCGGGCGAGGAGGACCGCCACGTCGTCGTCCGCCACGTCGGGCATGACGTGGGCCAGGAGGTCGTCGCAGATGTCCTCCAGGGGGTGCCCGGGATGCCGCAGCGCCTGTGCCAGACGGCGCATGCCCTGGTCGAGGTCGGTGCCACGGGTCTCGATCAGACCGTCGGTGTAGGTCACCAGGAGGCTGTGGGGAGGAAGGACCAGCTGCTGCACCTCGCAGTCCTGCCCGCCCACGCCCAGCGGCGGGCCCGCGGGTCCCTCCAGGAAGGCGACCGCGCCCCGTTCGTCGGCGACCACGGGCGGCGGGTGGCCCGCCCGGGCGATCAGACAGCGGCCGGTGACCGGGTCGTGAACGGCGTACAGGCAGGTGGCCATCTCGTTGTCGCCCAGGTCCGCGACGGCGGCGTCCAGGAAACGCAGCACCTGGTCGGGCGGGGTGTCCCGGCGTGCCAGAGTCCGTACGGCGGTGCGCAGCTGTCCCATGACCGCCGCCGCGTGGATGCCGTGCCCCATCACGTCGCCGATGACCAGGGCGGTCCGCTCGCCCGACAGGGCGATGGCGTCGAACCAGTCTCCGCCGACCTCGTTGTCGCCGGCCGGCAGATAACGGCCGGTGAGTTCCAGTCCGCAGACGGCGGGCAGCCGGGGGTTCATCAGGCTGCGCTGGAGGGTGAGCGCCGCGTCGCGTTCCCGGCTGTACATGCGCGCGTTGTCGATGTTCAGCGCGGCCCGGGCGACCAGCTCGTCGATCAGCAGCGTGTCCTGGTCGTCGAACGGCTCCCGGTCGCGGGTCCGGGTGACCGCCACCGCGCCGAGCACGGTGCCCCGGGCCACCAGCGGGATCAGGCGCGCCGAGCCCACGCGGGCCCGCAGATAGTCGCGCAGCCGGTCGGCGCCCGGGATGCTGATGAGCGGGCCGATGTCGCTCAGGTACAGGTTGATGGGCCGCCCGGCGGTCATGATCTGCTCGTACACCGAGCCGGGCGGGACCTGCAGGGTCATGCCGACCGCGAGGAGATCGGCCGGCGCCGCCGGATCGGTGAAGGCGGCCGCGGCACGGCGGACCACGCCGTGCGCCGAGGCGGCGGTCTCGTCCGGGGCCACCGCCTCCTCCAGCAGCTGCACGTCGGCGGAGTCGGCCAGCCGGGGCACCAGGACGCGGACCACCTCCTGCGCCGTCTGCGTCAGATCCAGCGTGGAGCCCATCTGCGTCCCCGCCTCAGCCAGCAGCGCCAGGCGCTCCCGGGCCCGCTCCGCCTCCAGATGTGCCCGCTGCCCCTCCGTGACGTCGATCAGCGAGGCGATCACTCCCACCCGTCGGCCGGCAGCGCCGATCAGTGGGGCGTAGGAGCAGGACCACGTCCGCCGCCGTGCCGGGTCCGTCGTGCCGGAAGAGGTGTGGCGGAAGTCCACCACCGCCTCACCCCGCTCCAGGACCTGCCGCATCACCGACTCCAGCGCGCCCGCCCCGGGGGCGACCTCGGTCACGCTCCGGCCGACGTGCTCGGCGACCGGCACCCCGTCCATCCGGGCCAGCGCCTCGTTGACCCTGAGGAAGCGCAGGTCGGGCCCGAGCATGGCCAGACCGATCGGGGACTGGGTGAAAAGCCCCTCCAGCGCGGCCAGCGCATCCCGCATCCGCTCCACGGCGGAGGTCTCGGCCGCGATGGCCAGCAGGCCGGTACGACCCCGCGCATCCGCGATCGGACAGTGCCACATCTCCATGTCGACCAGGGACCCGTCGCGATGCCGTACCGGCAGCCGCGCGACCACCGCCGCCCCCGCCCGCACCCTCTCCCTCAGCCGGTCGGCCAGCTCCTGGTTCCCCTCGGGCACGAGGATTCGCTTGGCGTCCTGGCCCAGCACCTGTTCCGGCGTGTGACCGAGCAGATCCTGCGCGGCGAGCGACCACTGCACCAGGCGCCCCTCGGCGTCGACCACCCACAGAGCGAGTGGGAGCAGATCCTGGAAAACGCCCGCATGCCCCACCGCGGACACACCCGGGCCCGGCGTTTCACCGATCGCATCACGGGCACGTGCACCGCGGTGACTCGCGCTGGTCATGAGGGCACCTCGCTCACACACCCTTGACCACAGGAAGCTCAAGGACAGCCTAGGCCGCAAGTGGCCCGGCTCACATGGCGTAAGCGTGGTGCCGCCGACACCATGGGTGCTCTCCGTCACCGGCAGGCTGAAGGGATCAAGAATGTTCCGCAAGGTGCTGGTCGCCAATCGCGGTGAGATCGCGATTCGTGCGTTCCGCGCAGGCTACGAACTGGGCGCACGCACGGTCGCCGTCTTCCCGCACGAGGACCGCAACTCCCTGCACCGGCTGAAGGCCGACGAGGCCTACGAGATCGGCCAGCCCGGACATCCGGTGCGGGCCTATCTCTCCGTGGAGGAGATCGTCCGTGCCGCTCAGCGGGCCGGGGCGGACGCCGTCTACCCGGGTTACGGCTTCCTGTCCGAGAACCCCGATCTGGCCAGGGCGTGCGAAGAGGCGGGCATCACGTTCGTCGGGCCGAGCGCGGAGATCCTGGAGCTGACGGGCAACAAGGCGCGCGCTGTGGCGGCGGCCCGCGCGGCCGGCGTACCCGTCCTCGGTTCCTCGGCGCCGTCCACCAATGTCGACGCCCTCGTCAGCGCCGCCGAGGACATCGGCTTCCCCGTGTTCGTCAAGGCGGTCGCGGGCGGCGGCGGACGCGGCATGCGCCGCGTCGAGGACCCCGCCCAGCTGCGCGAGTCCATCGAGGCGGCCTCACGCGAGGCGGCGTCCGCGTTCGGCGACCCCACGGTCTTCCTGGAGAAGGCCGTCGTCGAGCCCCGCCACATCGAGGTGCAGATCCTCGCCGACGGGCAGGGCAACGTCATCCACCTCTTCGAGCGGGACTGTTCGGTGCAGCGCCGCCACCAGAAGGTGATCGAGCTCGCGCCCGCCCCGAACCTCGACCCGGACCTGCGCGACCGGATCTGCGCCGACGCCGTGCGCTTCGCCCGCCAGATCGGCTACCGCAACGCCGGCACCGTGGAGTTCCTGCTCGACCGCGACGGCAACCACGTCTTCATCGAGATGAACCCGCGCATCCAGGTCGAGCACACGGTCACCGAGGAGGTCACCGACGTCGACCTGGTCCAGTCCCAGCTGCGCATCGCCGCCGGTGAGACCCTGGCCGACCTGGGCCTGTCGCAGGAGACGATCACCCTGCGCGGCGCCGCCCTGCAGTGCCGTATCACCACCGAGGACCCCGCCAACGGCTTCCGCCCGGACACCGGCCGCATCAGCGCCTACCGCTCGCCCGGCGGCTCCGGCATCCGTCTCGACGGCGGCACCACCCACGCCGGTACGGAGATCAGCGCGCACTTCGACTCGATGCTGGTGAAGCTGACCTGCCGGGGCCGGGACTTCAACGCCGCCGTGGGCCGGGCCCGGCGTGCCGTGGCCGAGTTCCGCATCCGCGGCGTGGCCACCAACATCCCCTTCCTGCAGGCGGTCCTTGACGACGCCGACTTCCAGGCCGGCCGGGTCACCACGTCGTTCATCGAGAAGCGCCCGCACCTGCTCACCGCCCGCCACTCCGCCGACCGCGGCACGAAGCTGCTGACCTACCTGGCCGACGTCACGGTCAACAAGCCGCACGGCGAGCGGCCCGACCTGCTCGACCCGCTGACCAAGCTGCCCGCCCTGCCGGCCGGTGAGCCCCCGGCCGGATCCCGGCAGAAGCTCGCCGAACTCGGCCCCGAGGGTTTCGCGAGCTGGCTGCGCGCCTCCCCGACCATCGGCGTCACCGACACCACCTTCCGCGACGCCCACCAGTCGCTGCTCGCCACCCGGGTGCGCACCAAGGACATGCTCGCCGTCGCCCCGGTGGTGGCGCGCACCCTGCCCCAGCTGCTGTCCCTGGAGTGCTGGGGCGGTGCCACCTACGACGTCGCCCTGCGCTTCCTCGCCGAGGACCCCTGGGAGCGCCTGGCCGCCCTGCGCGAGGCCGCCCCGAACATCTGCCTCCAGATGCTGCTGCGCGGCCGCAACACCGTCGGCTACACGCCGTACCCCACCGAGGTGACCGACGCCTTCGTGCAGGAGGCGGCGGCCACCGGCATCGACATCTTCCGCATCTTCGACGCCCTCAACGACGTCGACCAGATGCGGCCCGCCATCGAGGCCGTACGGGAGACCGGAACAGCTGTCGCGGAGGTGGCCCTGTGCTACACCTCCGACCTGTCCGACCCGGCCGAGAAGCTCTACACGCTGGACTACTACCTGCGCCTGGCCGAACAGATCGTGGACGCGGGCGCCCACGTCCTGGCCGTCAAGGACATGGCGGGCCTGCTGCGCGCCCCGGCCGCGGCGAAGCTGGTGTCGGCCCTGCGCCGGGAGTTCGACCTGCCGGTCCACATCCACACCCACGACACCGCCGGCGGCCAGCTCGCCACCTACCTCGCCGCCATCCAGGCCGGCGCGGACGCGGTGGACGGAGCGGTGGCGTCCATGGCCGGTACGACCTCTCAGCCGTCGCTGTCGGCGCTCGTGGCCGCCACCGACCACTCCGACCGGCCCACCGGCCTGGACCTCCAGGCCGTCGGCGACCTGGAGCCGTACTGGGAGAGCGTCCGCAAGGTCTACGCCCCCTTCGAGGCGGGCCTGGCCTCGCCGACCGGCCGCGTCTACCACCACGAGATCCCCGGCGGCCAGCTCTCCAACCTGCGCACCCAGGCGATCGCGCTCGGCCTCGGCGACCGCTTCGAGGAGATCGAGGCGATGTACGCCGCCGCCGACCGGATGCTCGGCCGCCTGGTGAAGGTCACCCCGTCCTCGAAGGTGGTCGGCGACCTGGCCCTGCATCTCGTGGGTGCAGGCGTGTCCCCGGCGGACTTCGAGGCGGAGCCGGACCGGTTCGACATCCCCGACTCCGTCATCGGCTTCCTCCGCGGCGAGCTGGGCACCCCGCCCGGCGGCTGGCCCGAGCCGTTCCGCAGCAAGGCGCTGCAGGGCCGGGCCGAGGCCAAGCCGGTGCAGGAGCTGACCGCCGACGACCGCGAGGGCCTGGCGAAGGACCGGAGGGCGACGCTCAACCGGCTGCTGTTCCCGGGACCGACGCGCGAGTTCGAGACGCACCGCGACTCCTACGGCGACACCAGCGTGCTGGACAGCAAGGACTTCTTCTACGGGCTGCGCCCGGGCAAGGAGTACGCCGTCGACCTGGAGCGCGGTGTGCGGCTGCTGATCGAGCTGCAGGCCATCGGCGACGCGGACGAGCGCGGCATGCGCACCGTGCTGTCGTCCCTGAACGGACAGCTGCGGCCCATCCAGGTCCGCGACCGGGCGGCCGCCTCGGACGTGCCCGTCACGGAGAAGGCCGACCGGGGCAACCCCGGCCATGTCGCGGCGCCGTTCGCCGGCGTGGTGACCCTCACGGTCGCCGAGGGCGACGAGGTGGAGGCCGGTGCCACCGTCGCCACGATCGAGGCGATGAAGATGGAGGCCTCGATCACCGCCGCGAAGTCCGGCCGGGTGGCCAGGCTGGCCATCAACCGCATCCAGCAGGTCGAGGGCGGCGACCTGCTCGTGGAACTCGCCTGAGCGGGGCCGAGAGCGCCGTCACGCCCCGCGCAGAGGGGAGCATCTGCGCGGGGCGTCGGTGGGGCGGAGCGGTGGTGGGGAGCGCGTAGCCGATGGGCTCGCACCCTGAGCAACAGTGAGGGCCACCGAGCCGGCCGATCAGAGACGCGAGATCCGGTCTGGGCGACACTGACCCCATGCCCCGGACGCTCGCAGACCCCCACGCCGTCCCCGCAGAGCTCCGCCCCTACCTCGCGGAGCTCGTCCACCGCACCCACACCGTCTGCGGATCCCACCTGGTGAGCGTCATCGCGGTCGGCTCCGTCGCGCTCGGCGACTACCGGCACGGGCGCAGCGACACCGACGTGACGGTGGTCGTGGACGCGTCCCTCCCCGGGCGAGCGCTGCCCGACCTGGCCGCCGCCCTGGCGCACCCCGCCCTGCCCTGCCCGGCGGCGGGACTGGAACTGGTGGTCTACGACGAGGACTTCGCAGCCCGGCCGTCCGGCGAGGCCGGCTACCTGCTGGACCTCAACACCGGACCGCTGCTGCCCGAGCGGGTCAGCCTCGACCCCGCGCAGTCCCCGGCGTTCTGGTACGTCATCGACCGTTCCGTCGCCCATCAGGCCGGGCGCGTGCTGTACGGCAGGCCGGCACGGGAGACGATCGCCGAACCCGCCCGCGCCAGTGTGCTCACCGCGATCCGCGCCTCGGTCCGTGAGCACAGCGCCGGCGAGGGGCATCTCGCGGACAACCGGGTCCTCAACGGCTGCCGCTCCGTGGCGTACTGCCGGACCGGCCGCTGGGCGGCCAAGCGCCGGGCGGCGGAGGCGGTCGCGGTGCACGAGGTGCGCTTCCGGCCCCTCCTGGAGGCGGCACTGCACAGCTACGAACGCCCCGCGCGGGTCTCCGCCGAACTGCCCGCGGCCGACGTGCAGGCGTTCCTGAGCTGGGTCGCCGAGCGCGTCGACGAAGCGGTCGGTCTGTCGGACAGTATCTGAACAACCGTCATACGGGCCTGCGATGCTGTGAGTTCCAGCACCGACCCAGGAGGCGCCCATGTCCGAGCCGTCCGTCCTCGCCGCGCTGGTGTCCGGGTTGCGGGGCGGGTCGATCGAAGTCGTCGACCTCACCTCGCCGTTGTCGTCGTCGACACCGGTGATCCAGCTGCCGCCCGAGTTCGGGCAGACCGCCGTCTTCGAACTGGAGGAGATCAGCCGGTACGACGACCGCGGCCCCGCCTGGTACTGGAACAACTTCCGCAGCGGCGAACACACCGGCACCCACTTCGACGCCCCGAACCACTGGGTCACCGGCAAGGACCTCACCGACGTGGCCTCGGTGCCGGCCCGCAGACTGATCGCGCCCGCGTCCGTGCTGGACTTCACCGCCGAGGTCGCCGAGAACCCCGACTTCCTCGTGGAGATCGACCACGTGAAGGCATGGGAGGCCGACAACGGACCCTTGCCCGACGGGGGTTGGCTGCTGCTGCGCACCGGCTGGGACGCACGCGCCGAAACGCAGGAGGCGTTCCTCAACGCCGACGAGAACGGCCCGCACACGCCAGGCCTGTCGCCGGAGTGTGCCCGCTGGGTCGCCGAGGAGTCGCCGGTGATCGGCCTCGGCGTCGAGACGGTCGGCACGGACGCCGGACGCGCCTTCTCGTTCGACCCGGCCTTCCCGTGCCACGCCTACCTGATGGGCAGCGACAAATACGGCCTGACCCAGTTGCGCAACCTCGCCGCCCTCCCGCCGACCGGATCCGTCGTCATAGCGGGACCGCTCCCCATCGTCACCGGCTCCGGCGCTCCCGCGCGCGTGCTCGCACTGGTGGAGCGGTCATGAAGGTCGCGGAAGCGGTCGGCCGTGCGCTGTGCGCGGCCGGGGTGGGCCAGGTCTTCGGGGTGGTCGGGTCGGGCAACTTCCACGTCACGAACGCCATGGTCGCGGCGGGCGCGCGGTTCGTCGCCGCACGCCACGAGGGCGGCGCGGCGACGATGGCCGACGCGCACGCCCGGACCAGCGGCACGGTGGCGGTGGTGAGCGTGCACCAGGGTCCCGGGCTGACGAACGCGATGACCGGGATCACGGAGGCGGCCAAGAGCCGTACCCCGCTCGTCGTGCTCGCGGCCGAGGTGACCGAGCCCAGGTCCAACTTCCACGTCGACCAAGAGGCGTTGGCCCGCGCGGTGGGCGCGGTCGCGGTCCGGGTCACGTCGGCGCAGAGCGCGGTCGAGGAGGCGTGCGCGGCGGTACGGCTGGCGATGCAGGAGCGGCGTACCGTCCTGCTCAACCTGCCCCTGCGGGTGCAGGCCCTGGACGTGCCCGACGGAGCTCTGGCGCACGCCGCGCCCCCGCCGGAACGGGCCGCCGTCGCGCCGGACGCGGACGGCGTCACGGCCCTGGCGGACCTGCTGGGCCGGTCCCGGCGGCCGGTCTTCGTGGCCGGCCGGGGAGCGCGGGGACCCGGCAGCCGGCAGGCGCTGGAAGAACTCGCCGAGCGCTACGGCGCGCTGCTGGCGACCTCGGCCGTCGCCCGCGGGCTCTTCCACGGCAACCCCTGGTCCCTGGACATCTCCGGCGGCTTCGCCTCCCCCCTTGCCTCCGAGCTGATCCGGGGCGCGGACCTGATCGTCGGCTGGGGCTGCGCCCTCAACATGTGGACGATGCGGCACGGCAGTCTCATCGGCGCCGACGCCACCGTCGTACAGGTCGACGACGAGCCGTCGGCACTCGGCGCGCACCGGCCGGTGCACCTCGGCGTCCTCGGCGACGTCCGGCTCACCGCGCGCCAGGTCTTCGAGGAGGGCGCCGATCCACGGCAGGGCTACCGCAACCCGGAGACCGCCGAGGCCCTCACGGCACGCGTACGCCTGCGCGACGTGCCGTACGAGGACACCGGCACACGGGAGCGGATCGACCCGCGGACGCTGAGCATCGCGCTCGACGACATCCTCCCCGCGGAGCGCGTGCTCGGCGTGGACTCGGGCAACTTCATGGGCTACCCGAGCGCTTACATGTCGGTCCCGGACGAGATGGGCTTCTGCTTCACGCAGGCCTTCCAGTCGATAGGGCTGGGGCTGGCGACCACGATCGGGGCGGCGCTGGCCCAGCCGGACCGGCTGCCCGTGGCCGCGCTCGGGGACGGCGGCGCGTTGATGAGCGCCGTCGAGCTGGACACCGTGCGCCGGCTCGGTCTGCCGATGGTGGTGGTCGTGTACGACGACGAGGCGTACGGCGCCGAAGTGCACCACTTCGGTCCCGCCGGGCACCCGCTGGGCACTGTCCGGTTCCCGCCGACGGACATCGCCGCCGTGGGGCGGGGCTACGGCTTCGAGGCGGTGACCGTACGGACGCGGGCCGACCTGAAGGCCGTCGAGGACTGGGTCGCCGGGCCGCGATCCGCGCCGTTGCTCATCGACGCCAAGGTGGTCGCCGACCGCGGGTCCTGGTGGCTGGAGGAGGCGTTCCGCGGCCACTGAGCGCGGGAAGCACCGACCCGCCTGTCGGCACCGCATTGCCGGCAGACGGGTCGGTGACGGCTGGGCGGGATCAGACCGCCGGAGCCGGGTACGTGGGGTACTCCACCCCGGAGACGTGCTGGACGACACGGATGACCTGGCAGGAGTAGCCGAACTCGTTGTCGTACCAGAGGTAGAGGATCGCGTTGTCGCCCTCCACCTTCAGCGCGCCCGCGTCGACGATCGAGGCGTGCCGCGAGCCGATGAAGTCGCTGGAGACCGCGTCGGGGGCCGTGATGAAGTCGATCTGGCGGCGCAGCGGCGAGGTCAGCGACACGTCGCGCAGGTAGTCGAGGACCTCCTCGCGGGACGTCTCACGCGCGAGCTGCAGGTTGAGGATCGCGATGGAGACGTCCGGCACCGGGACGCGGATCGAGCTGCCGGAGATCTTCGCCTTGAGGTCGGGCAGCGCCTTGGCGACGGCCGAGGCGGCGCCGGTCTCGGTGATGACCATGTTCAGCGGCGCACTGCGGCCGCGGCGCTCGGACTTGTGGTAGTTGTCCAGCAGGTTCTGGTCGTTGGTGAACGAGTGGACCGTCTCCACATGCCCGCGCAGGACGCCGTACTCGTCGTCCATCGCCTTCAGCGGCGGCACGATGGCGTTCGTGGTGCAGGAGGCGCAGGACAGGATCTGCTCGTCCGGCTTGACGGTGTCGTGGTTGACGCCGTGGACGATGTTCGGGACGTCGCCCTTGCCCGGAGCGGTCAGGACGACCTTGTCGACGCCGGGGCGCAGGTGCTTGGACAGGCCCTCGCGGTCGCGCCACTTGCCGGTGTTGTCGATGAGGATGGCGTTCTTGATGCCGTACGCCGTGTAGTCGACCTCGGACGGGTCGTTCGCGTAGATCACCTTGATCGCGTTGCCGTTGGCGAAGATCGTGCTGTTCGCCTCGTCGACGGTGATCGTGCCCTGGAACTGACCGTGGATGGAGTCACGGCGCAGCAGCGAGGCGCGCTTGACGATGTCCTGCTCGCCGCCGCCGCGGACGACGATGGCGCGCAGCCGCAGGCCGTTGCCGGAGCCGGACTTCTCGATGAGGAGGCGGGCCACGAGGCGGCCGATGCGGCCGAAGCCGTAGAGGACGACGTCACGGCCCTCGCCGCGCTCGATCTTGTTGGCGCCGGTCGCACCGGCGACGGCCTCGGCGGTGAACGCCTCCACGGACAGACCGCGGTCGTCGGCCTTGTACGTCGCGGCCAGCATGCCGATGTCGATCTGCGACGGACCGAGGTCGAGCTCGGTGAGCGCCTGCAGGAACGGCAGCGTCTCGGTGACCGAGAGCTCCTCGCCGGCGATCTGCCGGGCGAACCGGTGGGTCTTCAGGATGCTGACCACCGACTTGTTCACCAGGGAGCGGCTGTGGAGGAGGACGGTGACGTCCCGCTCCCGGTGCAGCTTCCCGATGAGCGGGATCATCGACTCCGCGATCTCCTCGCGGTTCTTCCAGTTGGTGAACGAGTCGTCGTTGACAGTCACGGGCCTATCTTTCGAGCTAGGTGGCGCTCATATGCTAACCATGCGGTGCGACGGGCGTTCACAGGGGGGTCACACGAGGGCCGAGATGACCGTTATTGAGGGTGTTTGCGTGAAGTGCGGATCGAGGGAGTGAGCGGTGGAGCTGGAGCTGCGCCATCTGCGCGTGCTGTGTGCGATCGCCGACGCGGGCAGCGTGGGCCGGGCCGCGGCGGACCTCGGGTACTCGCAGCCCGCCGTGAGCACCCAACTCCGGCGCATCGAAGGGCACTTCGGCGAGCCGCTGTTCGAGCGCGGGCCGGCCGGGGTGCGGCCGACTCCGTACGGCGTCGAGGTCGTCGCCCAGGCCCGTGACGTCCTGGCCCGTGCCGCCGCGATCGGACGCCGCCCGGCCCCCGGCTCGGCGCCGGCGCGGCGGACCCTGCGCGTGGCTGCGACGAACTCGCCGATGCTCGTGGGCCTGATGTCGGGCCTCCGCGCCCGGCTCCCGGAGGTCTCGCTCGCGGTGAGCAGCGTGTACGCCTCCTCGCGGATCGTCGAACTGCTGGAGGAGGGCACGGTGGACGCGGCCATCGCCGCGGACTACCCGGGCAGGGAGCTGGAGCACTCGGACGCGGTGGATCACCGGGGGATCGTCACCGAGCCGAACTTCGTCGCCCTGTCGTCCCGCCACCCGCTCGCGCACCGCGCTCAGGTCGCCCTCGCGGACCTGGCCGACGACGCCTGGTTCCTCACGCCGGACGACGGGGCCGGCTGGCCCGGCGTCTTCTATGCGGCCTGTGCGGCAGCCGGCTTCACACCCTCGGCCGTGCACGAATTCCTGGGCGACCGGCTGGAGTTGCAGGGAATGATCGCCGACGGGCTCGGCGTGGCCGTCGTCCAGGCGACGACGCGGCCGATCCCTCAGGTCGTCGTCAAACCGCTGATCGGTACGCCGCTGTGGTGCCGTTATGTGCTGGCCTGGCGGCGCGACACGGTGGCCGAGGAGGCGGCCGACGTGCTGCTGCAGTCCGCCACCGCCGCCTACCGCCAACTCGCCGCTCGATCACCGCACTTGAAGACCTGGGCGGCACGCACATGGAGCGTGCCCAAGGTGTAGGCCTCGGCCGGGAGTTATGGCCCCAAGGCGCAATGTGCTATGTCACACACCATTGTTGAGGGCGCCCGGCGTTGAGACAGTGCCTCACACGCCTCAGCACCCCAACCGAGGCGCATCCATCCGTGGAGGACACCAGATGCGCTACCGCTCCGTGCTGCCCGGACGCGTGGCCGCCGCGCTCGCCGTATGCGTCGCCGTCTCCGGACTGCTGTCGACGCCCGCGCTCGCGAGACCATCGGCCGAGTCCGGCCCGACCACCACGGCGTCCGCCAAGACGCCGCCCCCACCCCCGACCGGCCCGGCCACCGGTACCCGTGCCGTCGTACAGGACCGGCCGCGCACCCCGGCCACGCTGCCGCCCCTCACCCCGACGCGCCCGCCCACCCGCACGCACGCGCAAGCCGCCTCGAAGGCGGCCCCGTGCAGTCCGGCCGACTTCGGCAGCAGAACCGGCGCCGCCCTCGTGGCCTTCGTCAAGGCCTCGACGACGGACTGCGTCAACAGCCTGTTCGCGGTCACCGGCACCGACGCCCGCGCTGTCTTCCGCGAGGCCCAAATGGTCACCATCGCCCAGGCGTTCACACGTACGGCACAGCGCTACGCCGGCGACAACTCGTCCCGCGTGTGGCAGCTCGTCCTCTTCCTGCGCGCCGGCTACTACGTGCAGTTCAACCACCCGGACGACGTGGGCCCGTACGGCACCTCGCTGTCCCGGAACACCACACGCGGACTGGACACCTTCTTCGCCCGCCCGCACTCCAGGGACGTCACCGCGGCCAACGGCGACGTGCTGAGCGAGGTCGTCATCCTCACCGACAGCGCCGACCAGCAGGCCCGGTATCTGACGGTCTACCGGCGGATACTGACCGGATACAACAGCTCCTACGACCCCATCCGCAGCATGCTGGCGGCCGTCAACGCCGTCTACACCCCGCTGTGGCGCGGCAATTGGAACCCGGTCTACGTCAGGGCCGTCACCGCCGACCCGTCCATCGCCCGGACCCTCCACAGGTTCGCGCTCGACCACCTGGACCTCCTGGCCACGGACCGGGCCTACCTGGCGTCCAACGCCGGGATGAACCTGGCCCGTTACGTCGAACACCCCGCACTGCGGACCACCGTCCGGCCCCTGACCAAGCAACTGCTGGAGGCCTCCCGCATCACCGGTCCCACGGCCGGCCTGTGGGTGGCGGTGGCGACGCAGGCCGAGTACTACGACGGAGCCAACTGCTCCTACTACGGCGTCTGCGACCTGTCCGGTCAGCTGACGAAGGCCGCCCTGCCCATCACCCACCCCTGCGACGCGACGCACAGCATCCGCGCCCAGGCGCTCACCCCGGCCGACCTCGACGCCGCCTGCGCCAGCGTGCTCGGCCAGGACTCCTACTTCCACGACCTCGTGAAGGACGACGGCCCCATACCCGGCCAGTACCTGTCGACCATCGACCTGGTCGTCTTCGCGAGCGCCGCCGACTACCGCACCTACGCGGGGGCGATCTACGGCATCAGCACCGACAACGGCGGCATGACGCTCATCGGAGACCCGGCCGACCCCGCCAACAAGCCGTTCGCGGTCATGTACCAGAAGGGCCAGGACACCGGACACGCCGCCAGGATCTGGAACCTCAACCACGAGTACACCCACTACCTCGACGCCCGCCACAACATGAAGGGCGACTTCGCCCAGCAGATATCGGTGCCGGACGTGTGGTGGATCGAGGGCGTGGCCGAGTACGTCTCCTACGGCTACCGCCGCATCACGTACGACCAGGCGGTCACGGAGGCGGGCAAGCACACCTACAAGCTGAGCACCCTCTTCCAGAACACGTACGCCAACAGCGACGTGACCCGCACCTACCCGTGGGGCTACCTCGCCGTCCGCTACATGATCGAGAAGCACCCGGCCGACGTCGACCGCATGCTCGCCCGCTTCCGCGTCGGCGACTACGCGGGCGGCTACGCCGTGTACGCCACCGACATCGGCACCCGCTACGACGCCGACTTCGACCAGTGGCTGACGGAGTGCGCGGCCGGTGCCTGCGCGGTCGGTGCGTCCGTCGGCGGAGAGCGGAGCCGTCGGCCGTAGTCCGAGGCCTTCGGAGCTTCACAGCTGAAGCGCGTTGTGGGTGTTGCGTGTGGAAGCACCCCAGGGATCTTCCGGAACGCACGCGAGCCGTGCACAGTCGGGATCCGCCCCGCAGGGGCGCATGCCACTTCACCGGGAGGTCAGTCGATGGGAGATCAGCTCCGCCCGGAGCGGCCGGACACCACATCCGCCCCTTCGGGCGGCATCGGCCGCCGCAGATTCCTGGGGTACGTGGTGGCCGCCTCGACGCTCACCGTGGCCGCCCCGCTCGGCGAGACGCTCCTTGCGCCCACCGAGGCGGCCGCCGCCGTGCCCTCGGTGCCCGGGCCCGCCGAGATCTACGACCTCAACGACATGCTCACCCACGCCGCGCTGCCCACGGCGAACCTGATCACCATCCGCCTCGACCCGGACGGCACGGCCTCCTTCGCCCTGCCGAGGGCCGAGGTCGGCCAGGGCATCACCACCTCCAGCGCCATGCTCATCGCCGAGGAACTTGACCTGCCGCTGGACAGGATCCGCGTCACTCTCGCCGACGCCCGGCCCGAGCTGCTGTTCAACCAGCTCACCGGCGGCTCGAACACCACCATCTCCACCTTCACCCCGATCCGTGTCGCGGCCGCCGTGGCCCGCGGCCGCCTGCTGAAGGCCGCCGCGCTCGAACTGGGGGAGGCCCTCGACACCCTGACCGCCAAGGCAGGGGTCATCACCTCGTCCGTGACCGGCAAGAGCCTCACCTACGGCGAACTCGCCGAGAAGGCCGCCTCGGTGGCCACCGGCCAGGTCTCCGTCACCCTCAAGGAGCCCGCCGACTTCAAGGTCATCGGCACCGCACGGCGGCGCATCGACGCGCTGGAAGCGGTCACCGGCCGCAAGAAGTTCGCCATGGACGTGCACGTGCCGGACGCGCTGCCGACGATGGTGTGCCGCCCGCCGACGATCAACGGCACCGTCCGCTCGGTGGAGAACCTGGACGAGGTACGGGCCATGCCCGGCATCACCGACGTCGTCCGCATCTCCACCGGGGTCGCGGTGCGCGGCCGCACCTTCGGCCAGTGCATCGACGCCGTACGCGCGCTCAAGGCCACCTGGGGACCCGGAACGGCGGAGGACGCCTCCGACGACACCATCCGCGCCGAACTCCGCAAAGCCGAACTCCCCCTGCCCGCCCTCGACTTGCTGACCAAGTCCGTCGACGCCCGCTTCACCTTCCACTTCGCCAGCAACAGCGCCCTGGAGACCAACTGCGCCATCGCCGACGTACGCGAGGACTCGGCCGAGATCTGGGCGAGCCTGAAGTCGCCGATCACCGCCCAGGAGGAGATCGCGGCAAAGCTCGGCCTCCCGGTCACCGCGGTCAAGGTCCATGTCACCGAGGGCGGCGGCTCCTTCGGGCGGAAACTCTTCTACGACGCCGCAGCCGAGGCCGCGGAGATCTCGAAGGCGATGGGCAAGCCGGTGAAGTTGATGTGGCATCGCACCGACGACTTCCGCCAGGGCCGCACCCACCCCATGTCGACGTCCCGGGTGCGCGCCACCTACGCCCTCGGTCAGGTGCTCACCTACGACCAGCGCCACACCTCCGTGGCCACCGACTTCGGCCACGGTGTCGGCGAGATCATCACGGCCGAGGCCGCCCGTCTGCCCGTCGGCGACCTCACCTTCTCCGAGACGATCTTCACCCTCACCCAGCAGACCCCGTACGACTTCGGCGTCGTCACCCAGCTCCTCAGCGAGACCGACAAGCGCTTCAACACCGGCTCCATGCGCAACATCTACTCGCCCAACGTGCGGTGCGCGCAGGAACTGGTGGTGGACGAGCTGGCCAAGCGCATGGGCAAGGACCCCTACCGGTTCCGCCGCGCCTTCCTGAAGGACGAGCGGGCGCGGGCCGTCCTCGACAAGGTCGCCGAGGTGGGGGAGTGGGGCCGCGGCATGCCCGCCGGCACGGCGCAGGGCATCGCGATCCACCCCGAGTACCACGCGTACGTCGCCGTCCTCGCCGAGATCGACTGCCGCCCGGAGACCACCGGGCGCGAGATCCCCGACGCGTACACGGGCCCGCGCGTGACCAAGGTCGTCTGTGCCGTGGACGTAGGCCTGGCGGTCAACCCCCGCGGCCTTCAGGCCCAGATGATGGGCGGCATCATGGACGGCATCGCGATCACCCTCAGCTCCGGGCTGCACCTGGCGGGCGGGCACTTCCTGGAAGGCAGTTGGGACAACTACTTCTACACCCGCCAGTGGAACACCCCACCGGAGCTCGAGATCGTCGTCATGCCGCCGACCACCGACACCCCCGGCGGCGCGGGCGAGCTGGCGGTCGCGGGCGCGATGGCGGCCGTGGCCTGCGCCTACGGGCGCGCGACCGGCACCATGCCGACGACGTTCCCCCTCAACCACGGCGAACCGCTCGGCTTCGAGCCGCTGCCCACCAGTCCGCCCATCCCCGCGTCCCCCACCGACGGCCTCAGCCGCGCCTTCTAGGAGCCCCTGTGCCCGAACACACCTTCATCCTCAACGGCAAGTCCGTGACCGTGGACATCGAGGACGACGTACGGCTGCTGTGGGTGCTCCGGGACGTCCTGGGCGTCACCGGACCGAAGTACGGCTGCGGCCTCGGCGTGTGCCAGGCGTGCACGAGCCACATCAACGGCAAGGCGTTCAACCCCTGTTCGGTCCCTGTGAAGGACCTGCGCCCCACGGACGAGATCACCACCATCGAGGGCCTGCCCGCCACGGTCGGCAAGGAGCTCCATCCGATGCAGGAGGCCTGGCTGGAGTACGACGTCGCCCAGTGCGGCTACTGCCAGCCCGGCCAGATCATGACCGCCGTCGCCAAGGTCCGCCGGGCCCGCGAGGAGGGCCGCGACATCACCGAGGCCGACCTCGACGAGATCCGCAACGTCTGCCGCTGCGGGACGTACCACCGCATCCGCGAGGCGATCGTGGCGGGCGCGAAGAAGTACTGAACACGCCCCGTGGCCGCGCGGGGTGATCCGCGCGGCCAGGCGATCGTGTGCGTCAGCAGGTGGGCCGCTGGGGGTGAGCCGGGTCGAGGGCGTTGAGGACCAGGCGCGTGGCCAGGTCGTTGTAGCTGATGTCGACGTGGTCGGTGAGCTCGGCGGGGCACAGGTTCTGGAGCTTGATGTTGGTGACGTTCGGGGCGGCGTCGAGATAGGCCGAGGTGTACGGCGTGACGACCTCGTCGTACCGGGTGGTGATCACCGTGTAGGCGATGTCCGGGTCGGTCTCGGCGCCCGCGTTGAGGGCCTGGAGGAAGTCCGAGCCGACGAGCTGCTGGCTACACGCCTCGCAGTTCACGCCGAGGAGTTCGTCGCCGCCGGGGATCGTCAGGGCGAGGAGGCCGAGGCCCGAGAACGTCGTGCCGTGGTTGGACGGGGTGAGGGCGACCAGCTTGTCCACCTCGTCCGCGCCGCCGAGGTGCTTGATGTAGTAGCGCGGCATCAGGCCGCCCTGCGAGTGCCCGACCAGGTCGACCTTCGCGGCGCCGGTGGCCGCCCGCACCCGGTCGACGAAGTCCGCCAGCTGCCGGGCCGAGGCGACCATGTCGTCGGTGCCGAGCACGGGGCCGGAACTGCCGCCGTGGTTGAGGGCGAAGACGCAGTACCCGGCGTCCTTGAGCAGCGGAGCAAGCGCCGCCCAGTTGTCGTAGCGGTTCTCCATCGTTCCGTGCACGAGCACGACGGGATGCGGATGCGCGGCGCCGGGGCGACAGGTGAAGTCGTTGGCGCCGGAGGGCACGGCCGTCGGGTGGGCGAGGGAGTACGTGAGCGCGGACGCGAAGTCGTCCTGGGGCGGGCCGACCGGATCTGCCGCCGCCACCGGCGCGGCATCGCTCGTGTCCGGCGTCGCCTGGGACTGGGCCACGCCGACCATGCCGATACAGACGGCCGCGGTGAGCCCGGCCAGGGACGAGGTCAGAAGGCGTCGGCGCCGGGTGTGCCGGAGTCTGCGGGTGCGCATGAGGGGATCTCCTCTGCCTGGCTGTCGTGGGGTGCGGCAGCGGATCCGTGCGGCCTGGTCACAAGGGGTTCGGTCAGGAGGATGTGAAGCCCTGTCACAGGGGAGAGACACGGAAGCTACTGGCGCGTAACGTCGGATCCACACTCGCGTCGCCCGCGGGAGCCGACCAGAACAGCAGCAGGGGAGAGGGGAAAAGTGTCATGGGCGTGACACCTTTCGAGGAGGGGGAGTCACCGCGATGGCCTCACAGGCCGAGGCGTTCACGCGTCAGCCCTGGCACGAGCTGCCCCCGGTGCTCGCCGAGCTGATCCGCTCCCGGACCGAGAGCATCGTCAGCGACATGACCCACGCGATCCGCGACGAGGTCTCCGCCTACCGCCGCCCGTTCCACACCGCGGTCGGCCGCGACCTGACCGAGTCGATACGCCGGGCCGTGCGGCAGTTCGCGGAGCTGATCGAGCACCCCGACAGCGCACAGGACCACCACATCCGGCACTTCCGGCACCTGGGCCGTGTCGAGTTCCTCAACGGCCGCACGACGGACGGTCTGCAGGCCGCCTTCCGGGTCGGCGCGCGCGTGGGCAGCCGGCGGTACGCCGAGATCGTGCAGGAGGCCGACCTGCCGCCCGAGCTCGTCCTGACGCTGCACGAGGCGGTGCTGATCCACATCGACGTCCTGTCGAACGAGGCGGTCAAGGGCTTCCTCGCGGCCCAACTGCGCTCGGAGGGCGAGGTGAAGCGTGCCCGCCGCGCTCTGGTGGAGCGGCTGCTGGAGCAGCCGAGAGGGCGGGAGGCCGCACCACTGGGACCGCTCGCCGAACGGGCCCGCTGGGCGCTGCCGGATGCGGTCGCGTGTGTGGTCGTGCGGTCGGCGGGGCGTTTCGCCGTGCCCGGCGCGGACGGTGACCTGCTGTCCCTCAGCCGGGGGAGCGACCTCGTCCTGATCGTGCCCGAGCCGGGGACGAGCGGGCTGCTCGACCGGGTGCGGGACGCCGCCCGGGGCCGCGTCGCCGTCGTGGGCCCGGCCGTACCCGCGCACGAGGCGTGGCTGTCCCTGCAGTGCGCCCGCCTCGCCCTGGACCGGCGTGCGGAGCTGCCGACGGAGCCGGGCGACGGGGCTTTCCTGCAGGTCGACGACGAGCTGGCGGAGCTGCATCTGCTCCGGGGCGCCCCCATCGGGCAGTTGCTCGGCCGGCGTGTGCTGGGCGTCTTCGCGGACCTGCCCCGGGGAAGGGCCGCGCGGCTCGCCGAGACCCTGGACGCCCTGCTGATGTCCTGGGGACGTACGGCGCCCGAGGTGGCCCAGGCACTGGGCATCCATCCGCAGACGGCCCGCAAGCGACTGCGCCAGCTGGAGGCGCTGTTCGGCGACCGGCTCGGCGACCCGCGCTTCCGCTTCGAGGCCCTGCTGGCGCTGCGCACGCACGCCCTGCGTCCCAACGAGGGCTGATCTGCGGGGGAGTCACCAGCCGCGGGCGATCTCCATCAGGTGGTCACGGACCAGGGCGACATGAGGATTGCCGGAAGACCCCGGGCGCTGGGCCAGGAAACCGGTGTTGATGGGCGGATCGGCCGGGTCGTGCAGCAGGACCAGAGCGCCCGAGGTCAGCTCGGCGGTACACAGATAGCGGGGGAGCACGCTGAACCCCGTCCCGCCCGCCACCGCGGCCTTCACCGCGTTCAGGTCGGGCATCGTGACGGCCGGGTGGCACACCAGACGCTTGCCGAAGACATGCCGCCAGTAACGGCGCACGATCGGCACGTCCTCGGCGTAGGCCACCAGCGGCACGCCGTGCAGTGCGGCGGGGCCGTCGGCCGCGATCCGCGCCGGTCCGCCGATGCGCTCCGCCCAGGCCGGGGCGGTGACCAGGACGAACTCCTCGTCCATCAGCGGCACCGAGGCCAGGGCGCGACCGCGCGGCCGGTAGGTCGAGATCACCAGGTCGTAGCGGCCCGCGCGCAGCTCCTCCAGAAGCGGCTCGGTCAGGCCCGGAGTGACACGCAGCCGTACGCCCTTGTCGACCAGGGGCGCGAGAGCGGGCATGACACGGTGGGTGAGCAGCTCGACAGGACCGGCGAGATGCACCGGCTCCGCCGGGTGGACATCCGCCGAGCCGCCCGGTCCCGTGACCGTGGCGAGGGCGTCCAGCGGCTCGACGATCCGGGAGGCGAGCTCGTCCGCGTACGGGGCGGGCGCGACACCGCGCGCCAGACGCTGGAACAGCTCCCGGTCCAGCTGCCGCTCCAGCGTGCGGATCTGTGTGGTGACCGTCGGCTGCGACAGTCCCAGCAGACGGGCGGCGGCGGTGAAGGAGCCGGTGCGGTACACGGCGAGGAACGTGCGCAGCAGATTCAGATCCACCTGCGCCGCACCGCCGAGCCGCGCCGCCTCAGGCCGGTCTCCCTCCCCGTCTCCATTGGAATCCCTATGTCTCATATGCACGAGCCTATTGGATTCCAATGGCAGGGCGCACGTACGGTCGGGACATCGACGTACTGACGATCTGCACGCACAGCGTCAGGACGCCCGGGAACCCCAGGAAAACCCGTCTCTTGAAAGAGCACCCCATGTCGAAGATCCTTTTCGTGATGACCGGCGCCGACCACTGGACGCTGGCCGACGGCACCAAGCACCCCACCGGCTTCTGGGCAGAAGAGGCCGCCGCCCCTTACGAGGCGTTCAAGGCCGCCGGTCACGAGATCGTCGTGGCCACGCCGGGCGGTGTCGTGCCGCCCGTCGACCAGGGCAGCCTCGCCGCCGAGGCGAACGGCGGTCAGGAGAACGCCGACCGGATCGCCGCCGTACTCGCCGCGATGACGGAGCTGCGGGAGCCGGTCCGGCTGGAGGACGTGAACCTCGACGACTACGCGGCCGTGTTCTACCCCGGCGGACACGGCCCGATGGAGGACCTGGCGGTCGACGGCGACTCCGGCAGGCTGCTGACCCTCGCCCTGGAGTCCGGCAAGCCGCTGGGCGTCGTCTGCCACGCCCCGGCCGCACTGCTCGCCGCCACGAAGGCCGACGGCAGCAACTCCTTCGCCGGCTACCGGGTGGCCGCGTTCACCAACGCCGAGGAGACCCAGGCCGGCTTCGCCGACAAGGCCAAGTGGCTGCTCCAGGACCGGCTCACCGAGGCCGGCGTACAGGTCCAGGTGGGTGAGCCGTGGGTGCCCAACGTGGTCGTCGACCGCAACCTGGTCACCGGCCAGAACCCGTCCTCCTCCGCCCCGCTCGCCGCCGAGCTGCTGAAGAAGCTGGGCTGAACCATGGCCACCGACCGGCTCGACGAGGTCCTCGACGCCGCGTACGACTGCCTGACCCGGTATGGCGTGCGGCGCACCACGATGGACGACATCGCCCTGCGCATGGGCGTGTCCCGGTCGGCCGTCTACCAGTACGTCCGCAGCAAGGACGACGCCTTCCGGCAGCTCGCCGCCCGCCTGCACACCCAGGCGCTGCGGCGGGCCCGGGAGGCGGCCGATGCCGAGGACGTCCCGTACGCGACACGTATACGAGGCGTCCTCGCCGCCAAGCTCGACCTGGTCCGCCGGCTCACCGGGGACTCCCCGCACACCGCCGAACTCCTCGACGAAAAGGCCCGGTTGTTCGGCGACATCTGCGGCACCTTCACCGCCGAACTACGACACCTGCTGACGACCCTGTTCGCCCGGGCCGGAGCTCCCGCCACGCTCGAACCCGCCGATGCCGCCGATGTCTGCCTCGCCCTGGTCACCGGCCTCGAACCGGTGCCGGACGGCGAGCGACTGCTCGGGCCCGCCACGGACGCGCTGCTGACCGGCCTGCTGGGCGCCCCCGCCGCGTCCGGCCGCTAGGTCTGCGTCTTCCCCGGCGGGGTGAGCGGTGCGACCATGCCGGAATGATCACACCTCCGGACCCCCTCGACGGCAGATCCCCGGGCCGCAAGCTCCAGGTGGAGACCCACGGCCTCGACGTGATCGCCGGCACCGAACGCAAAGGCACGCCCCGCACCCTGTTCTGGCCCTGGTTCGGAGCCAACGTGTCCGTGCTGGGCCTGAGTTACGGCGCCTTCGTCCTCGGCTTCGGGATCTCCTTCTGGCAGGCGCTGGCCGCCGGAGTCGTCGGCATCGTCTTCTCGTTCCTGCTGTGCGGGTTCGTCGCCGTGGCCGGCAAACGCGGCTCGGCGCCGACCATGGTGCTCGGTCGCGCGGCGTACGGCGTGCGCGGCAACCGCCTGCCGTCGGTGATCTCCTGGATCCTCACCGTCGGCTGGGAGACCGTGCTCTGCGCCCTCGCCACCATGGCCACCGCGACCGTGTTCGGGCGGCTCGGCTGGGGCGGCGGCACCGAGACCAAGGCGGTCGCCCTCGTCCTGGTCGGGGCGCTGACGGTCGTCGTCGGTGTCATGGGCTTCGACCTGATCATGCGGCTGCAGACCGTGATCACCGTGGTCACGGGCGTGCTCACCGTCGTCTACGTCGCCCTCGTCGCCGACCACATCCACTGGTCCACCGTCAGCGCCGTACCGGCGGGCTCCGCCCAGGAGTTCATCGGCGCGCTCGTCTTCATGATGACCGGCTTCGGCCTCGGCTGGGTCAACGCGGCCGCCGACTACTCCCGCTATCTGCCGCGCACCGCCTCCAGCCGGGGCGTGATCGGCTGGACCGCCTTCGGCGCGTCTCTGGCGCCGCTGCTCCTGCTGGCCTTCGGCCTCCTGCTGGCCGGCTCCTCCCGCGAACTCAACGCGGCCGTCGCCGCCGACCCCATCGGCGCGCTCACCACGATCCTGCCCACCTGGTTCCTGGTGCCCTTCGCTGTGGTCGCCGTCCTCGGCCTGGTCGGCGGCGCCGTCCTCGACATCTACTCGTCCGGCCTGGCCCTGCTGTCGGCGGGCCTGCGCGTGCCGCGCCCCGTGGCCGCGCTGGTCGACGGTGTGCTGATGATCGCGGGCTCGGTCTACATCGTGTTCGTCGCCGACGACTTCCTCGGCCCGTTCATGGGCTTCCTCACCACGCTCGGCGTGCCCATCGCCGCCTGGTGCGGAATCATGCTCGCCGACCTGGCCCTGCGCCGCCGCGACTACGACGAACCCGACCTCTACCGCCCGGCCGGCCGCTACGGCGACGTACCGCTCACCCCGCTGCTCCTGACCCTCACCGCCACCGCCCTCGGCTGGGGCCTGGTCACCAACTCGACGGCGAACTGGCTGGACTGGCAGGGCTATCTGCTCGGCCCCCTCGGGCTCGGCGGCAGGTCCGGCGACTGGGCGTACGCCAACCTCGGCGTCCTCGCGGCCCTCGCAATCGGCTTCCTCGGCACGCCGGTGCTGCGGCGCGGACACGTCCGTGCACAGGAGGCACAGGCACCGACTCCGAAGGCGGACGAAGGGGCGACGGTATGACCACCGGGTTGCTCGCCGTCATCGACATGCAGCGCGTCTTCGCCGACCCCGGCAGCCCCTGGGCCACCCCTCGATTCGCCGCAGCGGCGGCGGGCGTACGGCGTCTGCTGCCGGCCTTCGGGGACCGGGTCACGTTCACCCGCTTCGTGGCACCCGGCACACCGGAAGGCGTCTGGCGGGCGTACTACGAGCGGTGGCCCTTCGCCCTGCAATCCCCGGACGCCGAACTCTGGCAACTGACCGACGAGTTCGCCTCCTGTGCCCGGCACGTGCTGGACGCCACCACCTTCGGCAAATGGACCCCGGAACTGGCCCGACGCGCCACGGTGGAGGGCCGCCTCGTCCTGGCCGGCGTCAGCACCGACTGCTGCGTCCTGTCGACGGCCCTGGCGGCCGCCGACGCGGGCGTCGAGGTGCTGGTCGCCGCCGACGCCTGCGCGGGAGCGGACGACGACTCGCACACCAAGGCGTTGCAAGTGCTGGGCCTGTACCGGCCGTTGATCCGGGTGGCGACGGTTGCCGAGCTGCTGGAGGAGGCGGCGTGAGGCGCCCCCGCACGGCCGGTCACGGCTGCGAGGTCTCGGATTCGAGTGACGTCCGGGTCGCCCTGCCGTAGACGCCGGACTCGTCCGCGAGGACGAAGCGGGCGAGCTGGTAGCCCCGCACGGCGTTCTCGACCTCGCGGTCGTAGTCGCCGTCGGCGTCGCCGCTGTAGAAGCCGATCTGCCGGAGGCGGAGCTGGAGTTCGGTGACCTCGGGTCCCTTGTCGCCGAAGCCGAGGACCGGGGGCTCGCCCTCCGGGACGCTCGGCCCGGCGCTGGGGGAGGCGCTGCCGGTGGCGCCGGGGCTGGACGGGGCCCCGGTCGGTGTCGCGGAGCGGGTCGGGCCGGCCGAACCGTCCGTCGGGGTCGTACTCGGCGACGACGTCGGGCTCGGGGATGCCGTAGCGGACGACGTGCTCCGGGGTTGCTCCCCAGGGGAGTTGCCGTCCCCGGCCGAACCGTCGGGCACGGGAGCCCGTACGTCGTCGGGCAGGGCACCCTCCCGCGAGGGGCTGTCGTACGAGAAGAGCCCGCCGACGAAAGCCCCTGTCAGCAGGATCGCCAGGGCGGCCCCCGCACCGGTGATCAGAAGGGCGCGGCGCCCGCGTCGCGAGCCCGCCCGAGCGCCCGTGTCCTGCGGAAGCCGTTCGTCCTCGTCGGGTCGAGGTACCTCGGTGAGGCCGGGCTCGGTGTCACGCGTCGCCGTCGAGGAGACGACCGGCGTGGGCGTGTCATCGGGTTCCCCGGTTCCCTCCGAGTCCCCACCGAGTTCCACGAACGGCCGTATACGCAGCGGATCGAAGTCCTCCGCGGCCGCCGCCTCCGCCGTGCGCGTCTCGCGACGGGCGTCGGACGCGAGACGGCCGCAGGAGCAGGCCGGTGTGCCGTCCGATGCCCGGGGCGTGCCGCACTCGGGGCAGGCAGGGCCGTTCGGTTCGCTCACGTGGGTCCCTCTCCGTAAAGATGTTCGGAATTAAAACAGAAGTCCTCCACGCAATCTCCATGCGCCGGTGAGTTGACGGAACGGGCCCCTCCGGACCGTCGAGAATCAGCCGCCTCGTGTCACGCGGACCGGCGGGGCGTCCCCGCGGTGGGCCGGTCGAGGTGGGTGGTGAACCAGTCGCGGGCCAGTTCGGCGACCGTGGTGAGGGTGCCGGGCTCCTCGAAGAGGTGGGTGGCGCCGGGGACGACCGCGATCCGGTGCTCGCAGTGCATCCGGTCGGCGGCGAGGCGGTTGAGGCTGAGCACCTGGGTGTCGCGGCTGCCGACGATCAGCAGGGTCGGCGCCCGCAGGCGGGTCAGCGCCGCCGGGGTGGCCAGGTCGGGGCGGCCGCCGCGGGAGACGACCGAGCGGACGTCGGAACCGGACAGCGCGGCGGCCTCCAGCGCGGCGGCGGCCCCGGTACTGGCCCCGAAGTAGGCCACGGGCAGGCCGGTTTCACCGCGCAGCCACACGGACGCGGCGTGCAGGCGCCGCGCCAGCAGCAGGATGTCGAAGACGTTGTGCCGGTCGTGTGCCTCGTCGTCGGTGAGGAGGTCGAGCAGCAGAGTGGCCAGGCCCGCGCGGTTGAGGGCGGTGGCGACGTACTGGTTGCGCGGGCTGTGCCGGCTGCTCCCGCTGCCGTGCGCGAACGCCACGGCCGCCGACGCCCCGTCCGGCACGACCAGGCGGGCGCCGACCCGTGCCCCGGCGGCCGGGATCAGTACCTCGCGGTCCGACGGCGATGCGGGTCCCGTTTGCTCGGCGGCGGGCGCGGCGGGGGAGCGGGGCATGGACCGGGCGGCCTCCGCGAGCAGTGACGTGACCTCGGCGTCCGGGACCTGGGCGAAGTCCCGGTACCAGGCGCCCACCGAGCCGAGGATCCGGTGCGTCTGCGGGCAGACGACGTCGTCGGCGACCTGCCGCAGCCGGGCCACGCTGTGGGTCGCCCCGACGGGCACGGCGAGCACGATCCGGGCCGCGCCCTGACCTCGTACGACCCGGCAGGCGGCCTCGGCCGTGGCGCCGGTCGCGAGCCCGTCGTCCACGACGACGGCCGTACGTCCGGCGACCGGCAGCGCGGCCCGGCCCTGCCGGTGACTGCGCACACGCCGTTCCAGCTCGCCCCGCTCGGCCGCCTCCACGGCCTCCCGCTCGCCGGGATCCAGCCCGGCCGCGTCGATCACGTCCCGGTTGAGGACACGGATCCCGTGCTCGCCGATCGCCCCGAATGCCCACTCCGGCTGGTCGGGTACGCCCAGCTTCCGCACCACCAGCACATCCAGCGGGGCACCGAGCCGCCGGGCCACTTCGGCCGCCACGGGCACCCCGCCCCGCGGCAGCCCCAGCACCACCACGTCCTGACCGCGCAGCTCCGCAAGCTTCTCGGCCAGCAGCCGCCCGGCCGCCCTGCGGTCGTCGTAACGCATACGCGCCTCCCGCGCCCACGAGGACGGGAGCCTTCCCTTCCTCTTCAGGCTACGACGGTTCGCCCGCGGCCTCGGCGGTTGGCGGCCGATCCCCTGGTCAGCCATAGGAATGCTCGCGTCCGGATCGGGTACGCGAGCAGGACCGCCTGACCGCCGCTACCAGGGGATCTGCCATGGAAACACCCGCGAACGACAACACCACCACACCGGCCCGGCGGGCGCTGGACGCGCTGGCCGACAACACCGAGGACAGGGCGGCGATGGACACGCTCGCGAGCAGCGAGGTCCTCGTCCCCGTGCCCGACGACGCCAGCGAGGAGGACGCCACCGACCCGGGCGCCGTGGCGCTGCCGGTCATCGAGCGGGCGGGCGGCGAGCCGGTCGTCCCGGTCTTCACCTCCGAGCCCGCGATGGCCGAGCTGCTGCCCTTCGTCTCCCGCTATCGGCTGGTACCGCTGGGTGCCCTCGCTTCGCAGTGGCCGGCCGACGACCTGGCGCTCACCATAGACGCCGGCTCGCCGCACCCCCTGACGCTGACCTCGGAGGGTGTGAGGACCCTGCTGGCGCGGCCGTAGCGCCGTACGACGAGGCCCAGGGGATGAGCGGCACCGCGTCCGCTCATCCCCTTCGTGCGCTTACAGCGCCTCCCGCGGGCGGGGATCTGCCCGGCCGGTGAAGGTCGGCCGGAACTGCTCCCTGTCGCAGGGTGGTTCGGCCGTATGGAGAGGGAAGATCCCACCGGGAGGGCCGACGCGAAGGGTTTGGGGGGTCGTCTTGAGGGTCGTCCTGCTCGGCACCGCCGCCTCAGGCGGGTTCCCGCGATGGAACTGCGCCTGCGCGCGGTGCGCCGCCGCCCGTGACGGCAAGGTGCCCGCCCGCACCCCGGAGTGCGCGGCCGTCACCGGCAACTCCCGGGACTGGTGGCTGCTGAACACCTCGCCCGAGATCCGTGCCCAGCTCACCGCGGCCTCCGCCCTGTGGCCGGGCCCCCAGGACACCCCGGTCCGGGGGCTGCTGCTCACGGACGCCGAGGCCGATCACGTGGCCGGCCTGGCCGTGCTGCGGGCAGGGACGGGGCTCAAGACGTATGCGGCCCCGCCGGTGCTCGCCGCCCTGGCCCCGGCGCGGGCGGCCCTCGACCGGCACGCCCCGTGGGCGTGGGCGGACAGCCTGACGGAGGGCGGCTTCGTGCTGTCCGGCGGCCTGGTCGTCACGGCGCACCCCGTCGCCGGTGAGGCGCCGGAGTACGTGCCGGGCCGGGCGAAGGACCGCCGCTGGGTGACGGCGTACCGGATCGAGGACCTGGCCACCGGAGGCGTCCTCGTGTACGCACCCCGCGTGAGCAGCTGGACCCCGACGCTGGACGACCTCGTGGCGGAGGCGGACTGCGTCGTCCTGGACGGCACGCACTTCGCGGCGGACGAGGCGGGGCAGGCCGGGCGCCATCTGCCCGTCTCGGGCCCGGGCGGCAGCCTCACCGCCCTGGCCCGCCATCCACGGGCCCGGCGGATCTACACCCACCTGGCCGACACGAACCCCCTGGTCGACCCCACCTCGACGGCTCACGCACAAGTGTCCGCGGCGGGCGTCGACATCCTCCCGGACGGTTCCGAGTTCGTGCTCTAGCCGCCCGGCGTCAGTCGCCCAGCATCCGCGCCAGCACGGCACGCTGCAGCGGCATCACCTCGGCGTGCAGATCACGGCCCCTGCGGGTCAGGGCGACGAACACGCCGCGCCGGTCCTCGGCGCACACGGAACGCTCCACCAGACCCTCCTTCTCCAGGCGGCCGATGAGCCGGGACAGCGCGCTCTGGCTGAGATGGACCCGGCCGACGAGGTTCTGAACCCGGCACTGGGCGCCCTCATCGGGCGACTCGGCAGCGAGGATGTCGAGGACCTCGAAGTCGCTCGCGCCCAGCCCGTGCGGGTGCAGCACGCGGTCGATCTCGTTCATCGTGCGCGCGTGCACCGACAGAATGTCCCGCCACCGTTGCTCGAGCCCTGCGTCGGCCGTCTTCACTGCCATACCGGCACGGTAGCACCGATCCGGCCACTTATTGACTGTGCAACTAGTGCATGCGCAAGGATGCAAGGGGTGTATGCGCAAGGGTGCGACCAGTGCATGCGCAGGGAACGCGGCCGACGGCCGGGGCTCAGGCGGCCGGATCCTGCAGGATCCCGACGAGGTTGCCGTCCGTGTCCTTCACGGAGGCGATCAGCCTGCCGCCGCCGACGTCCTTCACGTCCTGCAGCGTCTCGGCACCCGCGTCCACGAGGGCCGCGAGGGTCGACCTGATGTCGGCCACGTGCCAGTAGGGGACCGGGCCGGTCATGCCCTTGGCGTGCCCGTTGGGGTCCAGGCCGACGTCCTGCCCGGCGTCCTTGAAGCCGACGTAGTAGGGCTCGTCCGCATACGGCTCGGTCCCCAGCAGGGCGCTGAACAGGGCCTTCGCCCGGTCGAGGTCCTTCACGGGGTAGATGATCGTGTTGAGTCCGGCGGTCATGACGTCCTCCTGGTGACGTGTGCTCCGACGTGTTTCGCCGGTGGCTTCACGCTAGGGCGGGGGAGCGGCCCCGGACTTCTCGATTCCTGACCGATCCCATGCCGAGGGCGCACCGACGGCTGCTCAACCGTGCGGTGCGCCCTCGCGGCGCGTGTGCGCCGTGCGCCGTTACGTCGACTCCCGCTTCACCAGCTCCGTCGGCAGGATCACCGCCGCCGGGTCCTCACCGCCGATCTGCGCGAGCAGCAACCGCACCATCTCCGCGCTGATGCGGTCGTAGGGCTGGCGGATCGTCGTGAGGGCGGGGGTGGCCTCCGTCGCCGCGATCGAGTCGTCGAAGCCGCCCACCGAGACGTCCTCGGGCACCCGGCGGCCCGCCCGGTGCAGCGCGGTCAGGGCGCCCTGCGCCATCAGGTCGGAGGCCACGAACAGGGCGTCCATGTCGGGGGCCTGCGCCAGCAGCCGTTCGGCCCCCGCTTCACCACTGGCCCGGCTGTAGTCGCCGGAGACGATCAGCCGCTCGTCGATCTCGATGCCCGCGTTCGTGAGCACCTCCTTGTAGCCGGCGAGGCGATCGACACCGCCGGGGGTGTCCAGGGGGCCGCTCACCATGCCGATCCGGCGGCGGCCCAGCGACACCAGGTGGCGCACCATGTCACGGGCACCGTCCCGGTCGTCCGCGGCCACGTAACTCACCTTGGAACCGAGCCCCATGGGCTTGCCGCACTGGACAAGGGGCACCCCCGCCTCACGCAGCTCCTCCGCCACCGGGTCACCGGAATGGCTGGACACCAGCAGCACCCCGTCGACGTGCCCCGCCGTGATGTACCGCGTTATCCGCCGCCGTTCGTCACGTGTGCCCGCCAGCATCAGCAGCAGCGGGATGTCGTGCGCCGCCAGCGCCTGCGTGCAGCCGCTCAGCAGGACGTTGAAGTTGGGGTCCTCGAAGAACCTCTCCTGCGGCTCGGTCAGCAGGAAGCCGACCGAGTCCGAACGCCCCGTGATCAGCGAGCGGGCATGCCGGTTGACGACGTAACCCGTCTTGCGGATCGCCGCGTTGACCGCCTCCTGGGCGGCCGGGCTGACGTAGTGCCCGCCGTTGAGCACGCGCGAGACCGTGCCCCGTGAGACTCCGGCCTCGCGCGCCACGTCGTGGATCGTCGGCGGTCTGCGTCGGCCCCCCGTGTTGCTCATGGTCATGACTTTACGGCCCCGGAGAGCAGATCCAGGCTCCAGAAGCGCTGGATGACCAGGAAGAGCGCGACCAGCGGGAAGATCGCGAGGAAGGCGCCGGTGATCACCAGCGTGTACAAGGCGGGCGTGTTGGCGCCCTGTTCGAGGAGCGTGTACAGACCCAGCGTGATCGGGAACTTCTCGTCGTCGCTGAGCATGATGTACGGCAGCAGGAAGTTGTTCCAGATCGCCACGAACTGGAACAGGAACACCGTCACCATGCCGGGGATCATCATCGGCAGCGCGATCCGGGTGAAGATCCGCCACTCGCTCGCGCCGTCCATGCGCCCGGCCTCGACCACGTCACCGGGGACGGCGGCCGCGGCGTAGATCCGGGCGAGATAGACGCCGTACGGCGAGAGGATCTGCGGCAGCAGCACGGACAGGTACGAGTCCGTGAGGTCGGCCTTCGCCAGCAGCAGGTACTGCGGGATGGCGAGGATGACCGGCGGCATCAGCACGCCCGCGAGGAGGACGTTGAAGATCGTCTCGCGGCCGCGGAAGCGGTAGGTCGCCAGCGCGTAGCCGCTGAACGCCGACACGCAGGTCGACAGCAGCGCGCCGAGACCGGCGTACAGGGCGGAGTTGCCCATCCATTCCCAGTACACGCCGTCCCGATAGGCGCTCAGGTCCGAGAAGTTGTCCGCGAAGCCCGTGCCGGGCAGGAAGGTGAACGTGGAGAACAGCTCACTGCCGGACTTCGTCGCCGCGATCACCACCCACGCCACCGGCAGCAGGCAGTAGACCGCGCCGAGCAGCAGCGTGACCGTCGGGACCAGCGCGATCCGGCGGCGCAGCGGTGGCCGGTCCTGCACCGCGCCGGGCGCCGATCCGGCCGCCGTTCCGGTCTTGCTGACAGCAAGAGAACTCATCGAGCTGCCTCCTGCCTGTTACGACGGTTCGCGGCCCGCAGGAAGCCGAAGGACAGCAGCAGCGTGGCCAGGGCGATGATCGTGGCCTGGGCAGCCGCCGCGTAGATGTCGCCCTTGCCGAAGGCGTCCTGGTACACCTTCATCAGCGGACTCCAGGTCGTGGACACGGAGTTGGTGAGCGGCTTGAGGGTGGTCGGCTCGTTGAACACCTGGAGCGTGGCGATGATCGAGAAGAAGAACGTCAGCACCAGCGAGGGCGCCACCATCGGGATCTTGATCTTCAGCGCGATCTGCAGCGGCGTGGCACCGTCCAGCTTGGCCGCCTCGTACACCTCGGCCGGGATGGCCTGGAGCGAGGTGTAGATGACGATCATGTTGAAGCCGGTGCCGCCCCACACCGCGATGTTCGACAGGGCGAGGTAGAGCGGACCGCCGTCGAGGAGGTCCGGCTGCGGCAGGCCCAGCTTCTCCAGCACGTAGTAGAAGGGGCTGACGTCCGGCAGGTACAGGAAGCCCCACAGCAGCGCGGCCACGACGCCGGGGATGGCGTACGGCAGGAAGATCGCGAGCCGGGTGAAGGGCGCCAGCCGCACCTTCTCGGAGTCGAGCATGAGCGCGAACAGCAGGGCGAGCCCGAGCATCACCGGGAGCACGATGCAGCCGTAGCCGAGCACGCGCAGCGCGCCGCTGACCAGCTCGTTGTCGGTGAGGGCGTCCGTGTAGTTCTCCAGGCCGGCCCAGACCTCACTGCGGGCGCCGGCGCCCAGACCGAGCCCGGAGACCTTCACCTTGCGGAAGCTGAGCCAGATCGCGTAGCCGATGGGCAGGGCGAAGAACAGCGCGAAGAGGATCGTTGCGGGGAGGAGGAAAAGACAGGGGGCGCTTCGCGCTCGTTTGAGGGTGGTGGTGGGAGACGGGTGGGCGTACGGGGCCCCCTTCACCCCGTACGCCTTCCGGCTTGCGCTGGTCACTCGGAGACCTCGAAGCCCTGCTTCTTGAGGTCGGCGACCGTGTCGTCCTGCATGGTCTTGAGGGCGGCGGTGAAGTCCGACTTGTTCTTGGCGGCCTTGCCGAAGGCGTCCTTGAAGGTCGTGTAGGCGACGTTCACGTTCGGGCCCCAGGCGGACGGAGCCGTGGACTCGGCGATCTCGGCGGCCTTCGTGTAGAAGTCGGCCTGGTTGGAGAAGTAGTCCGGCGGCGTGCTGAAGGCGCCGCTGAGCTGGGCCGCGGTGGAGGCCGGGTAGATGCCGCTCTCCTTGGCCAGCGCGTTGAGGGCGTCACCGTCGGTGTTCAGCCACGCGGCGAACTTCGCGGCGGCCGCCTTGTGCTTGGAGTCCGTGGTGACGGCGGTGGAGGAACCGCCCCAGCTGCCGGTGACGTTCTCCGACTGCGACCACTGGGGGAGCGGGGCCATGGCCCACTTGCCCTCGGTGTCGGGCGCGGCCGTGGTCAGCGTCCCCGGGGCCCACACGGCGCTGACCCAGGCGATCTGCTTGCCGGTGTTGAGCGCCTTGTTCCAGGCCGGGGTGTACATCGGCTGGTTGTCGATGGCGCCCTCCTTGACGAGGTCGCCCCAGAACTTGGCGACCTTCTCGGAGGCGGTGTCGTCGATGCCGACCTTCCACTTGTCGCCCTCGGTGGTCCACCACTTGGCGCCGGCCTGCTGGGCCAGGCCCGCGAAGAGGCCGGAGTCGTTGGCGGAGAACGTGGTCAGGTCCTTGTCCGGGGCCTTCTTCTTCAGCGCGCGGGCCGTCTCGGCGAACTGCTCCCAGGTGGTCGGGACGCTCAGGCCGTACTTCTTGAAGAGGTCCTCGCGGTAGTAGAACATCATCGGCCCGATGTCCTGCGGCACCGCGTAGACCGCGTCCGTGCCCAGCGTGGTCTGCTGCCACACGCCCTCGGCGAACTTGCCCTTCGCGTCGCCGACCTCGCTCGCTATGTCCGCGACCGCGTCATTGCTGACCAGCGTCGGCAGCGCCTGGTACTCGGCCTGGACCAGGTCGGGGGCCTTGCCGGCCTTGTGCGCGGTGAGGATCTTGGTGACCAGCGTGTCGCCGGACGCCTGCTTCTTCACCGTGACCGTGATCCGGTCCTTCTTGCCCGGGCCCTTGTTCCAGAGGTCGACGACCTTGTCCATGCCGGGCGTCCAGGTCCAGTACGTCAGCGAGACCGGACCGGACTCGCTCTCGTCTGCCTTCTCGGAGCCGCACGCGGCGAGGGCGGTGGCGCCGAGGGCCACGGCGATGGTGGATGCCACGAGGCGGGTGCGCTTCGTGATGGGCATGGATCTCTCCCCTGACCTGGGCCTCCGCCTGCTGCGAAGACCTGCCATGCTTCTGTGAGCGTTCACAGTAGAGAAACATCCCGGACACTTGTCAATGGTTGTTGCTGTGCGGTTATGTTGGGCTCGCACCGCCGATCGAGTGTGTGCACGTTCCCAAATGATCGACTCAACGGGAGAGATCCATGCCGGAGACCACCCCCAGGGGCCTCACCAGGCTCGCCTTCGGTGGGGACTACAACCCCGAGCAGTGGCCGGAGAGCGTCTGGCAGGAGGACGTCCGGCTGATGCGGGAGGCCGGCGTCACGATGGTGAGCGTCGGGATCTTCTCCTGGGCGCTGCTGGAGCCCTCACCAGGGGTCCACGACTTCGGCTGGATGGACCGTCTCCTCGGTCTGCTGCACGAGAACGGCATCCGCGTGGACCTCGGCACCCCCACCGTCTGCCCGCCGGTGTGGTTCTACCGGGAGCACCCCGAGGCACTGCCGGTGACGGCGGAGGGCGTGCGCCACGAGTTCGGCTCCCGCGCCGCGATCTGTCACAGCAACGCCGACTACCGCGCGGCCGCCGCGTCCATCACCACCAAGCTCGCCGAGCGCTACGGCGACCACCCGGCGCTCGCGATGTGGCACGTGCACAACGAGTACGGCGTCCCCGTCTCGGCCTGCTACTGCGACTCCTGCGCCGCCCACTTCCGCCGCTGGCTGGAGTCGACGTACGAGACGGTCGACGCAGTCAACGAGGCCTGGGGCACCGCCTTCTGGGGCCAGCGCTACACCGACTTCGCGCAGATCAACCCGCCGCGCACGACACCGACGGCCGTCAACCCGGCCCAGGCCCTCGACTACAAGCGGTTCGCCGACGCCACCATGCGCGAGAACTTCTGTATGGAGCGGGACATCCTGCACCGCCTGTCGCCGGGCGTCCCGGTCACCACCAACTTCATGACGGCCCTCAGCCAGTGCGACTCCGTCGACTACTGGGCCTGGGGCCGCGAGGTCGACATCGTCACCAACGACCACTACCTGATCACCGACGGCCGCCGCACCCACGTCAACCTCGCGATGGCCGCCGACCTGACCCGCTCGGTGGCCGGGGGAGCGCCCTGGATCCTCCTGGAGCACTCCACCTCGGGCGTCAACTGGCAGCCCCGCAACCCCGCCAAGGCCCCCGGCCAGATGGCCCGCAACTCCCTCGGCCACGTGGCGCGCGGCTCCGAGGGCGCCATGTTCTTCCAGTGGCGGCAGTCCCGGCGCGGCGCCGAGAAGTTCCACTCGGCGATGCTCCCGCACGGCGGCACGGACACGCGCGTGTGGCGTGAGGTGGTCGAACTCGGCGCAGCGCTGGACTCGTTGAGCGCTGTGCGGGGCACGCGCGCGCAGGCCGACGTGGCGATGGTGTGGGACTGGCACTCGTGGTGGGCGCAGAACCTCGACTGGCGCCCCAGTGAGGACCACGACGCGCGCGAGCGTGCCGACGCCTTCTACGAGGTCCTCTACGACCGCCACCTCACGGTCGACTTCGCCCACCCGGAAGCCGACTTGTCGGCTTATCCCCTTGTCGTCGTACCGGCCCTGTACCTGATGACGGAGGCGGCCGGCCGCAACCTGCGCCGTTACGTCGAGAACGGCGGCACCCTCGTCGTGTCGTACTTCTCCGGCATCGTCGACGAGCACGACGCCGTGCACGAGGGCGCCTACCCCGGACCGCTGCGCGACGTCCTCGGCCTGACGGTCGAGGAGTTCTCCCCGCTGCTCCAGGACCAGCTGGTGCGCATCACCGGCCCGGACGGCTCCGAGCTCAGCGGCGACGTGTGGACCGAGTTCGTCGTCCCGCGCGGCGCCGAGACGGTCTGGACGTACGCCGACGGCCTGACCGCCGGCCACCCCGCTGTCACCCGGCACCGCCTCGGCGAGGGCACCGCCTGGTACGTGTCCACCCGCCTGGGCGCCGAGGGCCTCGACGCGCTGCTCGGCTGGGCGATCGAGGACGCGCAGGTCGCGCCGCGTGTCGATCTGCCCCGGGACGTGGAGGTCGTGCGCCGCGCCGGCGAGTCGGGCGGCTATCTGTTCGCCATCAACCACACCGCGTCGGACGCCAAGGTGCCGCTGGACGGGCCCGGCACCGAGCTGCTGACCGGTGAACGCGCCGCGGGCCGCCTCGAGGTCCCCGCGGGAGCCGTCCGGGTCGTACGACTCGACGGCTGAGCCGACTCCCCTCCGCCCGCGCGTGCCGCGAGCCGCGGGCGGAGGGGCTCCTCACCACTGTGGTGAGGCCCCCTCACGTGTTGTTGAGGGACACCCCCATCCCCATACGTCGAAGGGACGACGGACGACGATGTTCCATCCCAGACGCACCCTCCGAGTCCTGCTGGTGCCGCTCGCCGCAGGGCTCGCCCTCACCGCCCTGCCCGCGCAGACCGCCACGGCGGCCGGCACGCTCAGCAACGGCGGTTTCGAGTCCGACGGCACCGGCACCGCCACGCCGTCCGGCTGGTCCACGTACTCGGCGGCCGGCCAGAACTCCGCCTCCTTCACCGAGGCCGGCGGCCACAGCGGGAGCTATCGCCTGACCCACTGGTCGTCGTCCGCCTACAAGGTGGAGACCTACCAGTACCTGTCCGGGCTGACCAACGGGAACTACAAGCTCACCGCCTGGGTCCGCTCCGGCGGTGGCCAGAACTCGGCGTACATAGCGCTGAAGAACTGTGGCGGCGCGGAGCAGCGCACGGATCTTCCGGTCTCCGCGAGCGGGTGGATCCGTATCGTCGTGCCGGTCAATGTGACCAACAACCAGTGCACCATCAGCATCAACAGTGACGCGAACGCGGGCAACTGGATCAATGTTGACGACCTGACCTTCGCGTCCGGTACCGGCGGCACGTCGATCCACGGTGCCGACATCTCGTCCCTCGCCAAGAGCGAGGCCAAGGGCGGCGTCTACAAGACCAGCTCCGGCAGCACCGGCGACGCGATCACCATCCTGAAGAACGCCGGCATGAACTACGCGCGCCTGAAGGTCTGGGCCAACCCGGTCGACGGCTACAACAACAAGACGCGTGTCCTGGCCATGGCCAAGCGCATCAAGGCGGCCGGCATGAAGCTGCTGGTCGACTTCCACTACTCGGACACCTGGGCCGACCCGGGCGCCCAGGGCAAGCCGGCCGCCTGGGCGGGGCACTCCTACAGTCAACTCAAGACCGACGTGTACAACCACACGTACGACGTGTTGAACGCATTGAAGGCTCAAGGCACCACCGCCGACATGGTCCAGGTGGGCAATGAGATCAACGGCGGCATGCTGTGGTCCGAGGGTTCCACGGACAACTGGTCGCAGCTCGCCGGTCTGCTCAACTCGGGCTACGACGCGGTCAAGGCGGTCAACTCGTCCACCACGGTCGCGCTGCACCTCGCCAAGGGCGGCGACCTGTCCGGCACCCGCTGGTGGTTCGACAGCGCCGTCGCGAACGGCGTGAAGTTCGACGCGATCGGCCTGTCGTACTACGGCTACTGGCACGGCTCCCTCTACGACTTCCAGACAACCCTCGACGACGCGGCCTCCCGCTACGGCAAGCCGGTCTTCGTCGCCGAGACGGCCTACCCGTTCCGGCTGGACAGCGACGACTCGCTCACCAACCAGATCGACACCACCGGTGAGCTGGTCTCCGGCTACCCGGCGAACACGGCCGGGCAGCGCCGCTGGATGAACGACGTGACGAGCATCGTGGAGGCCGTTCCGAACGGCCGTGGCCTCGGCGTCTTCTACTGGGAGGCGACCTGGACCGCCGTCTCCGGCAACGGCTGGGACCCGACCGACGCCTCCTCCGGCAACGGCTGGGAGAACCAGGCCCTGTTCGGCTACGACGACACGGCCCTGTCGTCGATGGCGTGGTTCAGCCACCGCTGAGTTCCGCGACAAGGGGCCCGGCCGCACCCGTGCGGCCGGGCCCCGGCGCGTCAGCGGCGAACACCCTTGTGCCGTATGGCCGTTCGGTACCGGACAACGGTCCCGGAGTCCCGGACACGGCCGCTCCGACTGCGGGACAGTGGAAGGACGCGTGACGACGCGGCCCGACGGAGGGAGGGACAGGATGCTGAGGACTCCCGCCGGCGCAAGGCGCCTGGACATCCTGGAATGGCTGAAGGACCCGGCCGCGCACTTCCCGAAGCGACGCCAGGGCGCCCCGGTCGAGGACGGCGTCAGCGCGGACGCCGTGGCCGCGAAGCTCGGCGTGCCGCGCAAGGTCGCCGAGACCCACCTCGGTCTCCTGGTGGCCATCGGCGTGCTGCGCACCAAGCGGATCGGGCGGCGCACCTACTACCGGCGCGACGAGGTGCGGATCGCCGAGATCGCGCGCATGTTCGAGAAGGGCTGGTAGTGGCGTTGCCCGGGCCGTGTGCCGCAGGCGCCGGACGGGCCCGGGTTCCCGTTCCGCCCGACCGGGCCGCACGACTACTCGGGCACACCCGGCTGCGCGTGGTCCGCGGAACGGGCGGCCGACGACCCTCGCCGGCGGCGCCGTCGCTTCGGGGCCGTGCGGGTCGGCTCGTCGAAGTCCTCGAACAGCTCGCACAGCAGCCGGCCCACCAGTGCACCGCCGTAGACCACGAACCCCACACCGACGAGCCAGGACTCCACCACCAGGACGGTCCCGACCGGGCCGTAGCTGATCGCGTTGGTGACGAGCAGCGGGGTGAAAACCAAGTACGAGAACAAGCGCAACCCGACCAGCCCCGCCATGGTGACGATCGCGCCGGGCAGCAGATCACGCCAGCGCACCTCGCCGCTGAGCAGGAAGTGCGGCCCCCACCAGAAGAACAGCATGCCGACCGCCATGCTCAGCAAGATCCGGGGCGTGCCCTCCAGGACCGTACGCGTCTGCACCTGCGCGTACACATACCCCATGAGCATGATCAGCCAGACGGTCTGCCGCCACACCCGGTGCCAGGGCCCCGCGGGCAGCCGCCAGATCCGCTCGTAGCCGTTCTGGACGCTGGCGGCGAAGGACACACCGAACACGGCGAGCAGCGCCACGCTCAGCGCGCTGGTGGTGCTGACCACCTTGCGAGGCGGAGTGAAGACCTGCGAGAGGGCGCGGGCCGACCTGCCGGACAGGTCCATGCCGTCCACCAGCCACAGGGCGAACCCGCCCTGCGCCAGGGGATCCACGGCCGCCACCACGATCAGCAGCGGAGCGAGTGTGACCAGGGCGAGCGCGGCGAAGCCCATGGCGCGGTGCAACAACTCCAGCTCCGTGCCACGCCGGTAGAGCTCCGCGAGCCCCAGCCGGTGCCATGCCGTGTGTGGCCAGGAGTGCCGGACCTTCAACGCGACCGCCGTGGTTCACGGGCCCCTCTACGGGGGCGGCGGTCGGCGCGCCACCGGGGTGGACGGGACATACGACCACCCTCTCTCCGCCTGTTGTGCGCGTCTGACCGAGTGGCCAGGGGACGTTCTCCGTAAACCGTGGCACATACCCCGCGGACCGTGGCGGATGACACGGCCCGGTCCGGGTACCCGGGCGCGCGTCGTCGTGCCGCCCGCACCAGGACGCATGCCTGCCAGGACCCATTCTTGCGACACCGAAAGTGAGGCCCCATGGACCGTCCCACCGAGCTCGTCCCGCGCCAGTACGTGGCGATCGGCGGCCGTGGCCCGGAGGACGTGGTCGCCGATGCCCGGGGCCGGGTGCTGACCGGCGTCGAGGACGGCCGCATCCTGCGCGTCGACGGCCTCTCCGAGCCGTCGGCGCCCCGCGTCGAGGTGCTCGCCGAGACCGGTGGCCGCCCGCTCGGCCTCGAACTCCACCCGGACGGAGATCTGCTGGTGTGCGACGCCGAGCTCGGGTTGCTGCGCGTCGGCCTCGACGACGGCGTCGTACAGGTCCTGGCGGACTCGGTGGCGGGGGAGCGGCTGCGGTTCTGCAGCAATGTGGTCGCCCTGTCCGACGGAAGCGTCTGCTTCACCGTCTCCAGCCGCCGCTACCCCCTCGACCAGTGGATCGGCGACATCGTCGAGCACACCGCAACGGGCCGCCTGCTGCGCCTCACCCCCGGCAGCAAGACCCCCGAGGTGCTGCTGGAGGGGCTTCGGTTCGCCAACGGGCTCGCTGCGAGCGCCGACGAATCCTTCCTGGTCGTCGCCGAGACCGGGGCCCATCGGCTCACCCGCTACTGGCTCACCGGACCCCGCGCCGGACACAGCGAGCCCTTCGCCGAGAACCTGCCGGGCATGCCGGACAACCTCTGGCGCGGTACTCCGGACGGCCCGATCTGGGTCGCGCTGGCCGGCCCCCGCGTACCCCCGCTGGACCTGCTCCACCGCGCCGCCCCGGCCGTACGCCGTACCGCGGCCCGCGCCGCCGTGCGCGCCCCCTTCCGCCCCACGGGCACGATCGGCGTGCTCGCGGTCGACGACACCGGTCGGGTCGTCCACCACCTGGCCCGCCGCCGCTCGGGCTTCCGCATGGTCACCAGCGCGTGCGAAACCGGCGGCCGGCTGATCCTGGGCAGCATCTGGGAGCGGGGCATCGCCGTCTGCGAGGCGCCGGTCCCGAAATGAGCCCGGCGTACGCTGTTGACCGGCCGCGATCACCACGCGAGGAGCAGTGACGAGGGCCAGGCAGGAGACGTACGCCCATGACAGCCCCGGAGACCGAGACCCTCCGCGCGCCCGCCCCCGTCCCACGGCGGCACGCCTGGCGGACCCAGGCGCCGATCGTCGCGGTGGTCGCACTCGGCGGAGCGGTCGGGGCCACGGCACGCTACGCGTGGTCCCTGTGGTGGCCCACCCAACCCGGCGGTTTCCCCTGGGCGACCTTCTGGACCAATGTCGTCGGGTGCGCCGTGATCGGCGTGTTCATGGTGGTCATCACCGACGTGTGGGCCGCCCACCGCCTCGTCCGCCCGTTCTTCGGAACCGGTGTGCTCGGCGGCTTCACCACCTTCTCGACGTACGCCGTCGACATCCAGAAGCTGGTGGACAGCGGCCATCCGCGTACCGGTCTGGCCTACCTCGCCGTGACGCTCGTCGCGGCGCTGACGGCGGTGTGGCTCGCGGTGGTGACCACCCGCCGTCTCCTGAAGTGGAGGCAGCCATGACGAGGCTGACCGGACGCGCCCTGCGCGTGACCGTCTTCGTCGGCGAGAACGACACCTGGCACCACAAGCCCCTCTATGCGGAGATCGTGCACCGCGCCCACGCGGCCGGACTCGCGGGCGCCAGCGTCTTCCGCGGCATCGAGGGCTTCGGCGCCTCCTCCCTGATCCACACCTCCCGGCTGCTGTCACTGAGCGAGGACCTGCCGGTGGCGATCGTGATCGTCGACACCGAGGAACGCGTACGGGGATTCCTGCCGCAGCTCGACGAACTCGTCACCGAAGGACTGGTGACGCTCGACGACTGCGAGGTCATCAGGTACGTCGGCCGCGACGACCGTCCGGGCACATCGGACACGAAGGGTAAGAAGTCGTCGTGAACTGGCTCCTGGTGATCGCGGGTGCCATGGTCGGTGCCCCCCTTCGCTACCTCACCGACCGCGCGGTGCAGTCCCGGCACGACTCGGTGTTCCCCTGGGGCACCTTCGCGGTCAACGTCACCGGCTGCCTGATCCTCGGCCTGCTCACCGGCGCGGCGGCCGCGGGCGCCGCCGGTTCCCACCTCCAGCTGCTGCTGGGCACCGGCCTGTGCGGGGCGCTGACCACGTACTCGACCTTCTCGTACGAGACCCTGCGGCTGACCGAGACGGGGGCGGGACTCTACGCCGTCGCCAACATCGTGGGGAGCGTGACCGCGGGCCTCGGCGCGGCCTTCCTCGGCGTCTCGATCGCCCAGTCGGTGTGGTCGTAGCCGACCCGGCCACGCGTCGTACACCACCGGTCCACACCCGGACCTGGTAGGACAGTGCGCGCCACTGTCCCGCCAACCCCCGGAACTGGATCCCATGAGTGCCATCAGCGTCGGTCAGGCCGTCGTCCTCGGAGCCGTCGAGGGGGTGACCGAGTTCCTGCCCGTCTCCTCGACCGGCCATCTGAAGATCGCCGAGGGGCTCATGGGCATCCCCGTCGACGACGACGCGGTCGTCGGGTTCTCGGCCGTCATCCAGGTCGGCGCGATCGCCGCCGTGCTCGTGTACTTCTTCAAGGACATCGTGCGGATCGTCTCCGCGTGGCTGCGCGGACTGCGCGACAAGGAGGAGCGCTACCACCACGACTACAAGTTCGCCTGGTGGGTGATCTACGCGACGATCCCGATCATCGCCGTGGGCCTGGCCGCCAAGCCGCTCATCAAGGGGCCGCTCGCCTCGCTCTGGGTCGTCGCGGGTTCGCTGATCGTCGGCAGTGGCGTGATGTGGGCGGCCGATCAGATGGGGCGGCACAAGCGGGGGGAGGACGACACCTCCTTCAAGGACGCGATGCTCGTCGGCAGCTCCCAGATTCTCGCCCTGCTCTTCCCGGGCTTCTCGCGCTCCGGCGCCACGATGTCCACGGCCCTGATGCTCGACCTGGACCGGGTCGCCGCCACCCGCCTGTCCTTCTTCCTCGGCATCCCGGCCCTGACCGGCGCCGGCATCTACGAGCTGAAGGACGCCCTCGGGACGACCGGCACGGGAGCGCTGCCGCTGGCCGTCGGTACCGCCGTCTCCTTCGTCGTGGCGTACGCCTCCATCGCCTGGCTGCTCAAGTTCGTCGCCAAGCACTCCTTCAACGCCTTCGTGATCTATCGGATCGTCGTCGGAGTGGCGCTGTTCGGGCTGCTGGGTGCGGGCGTGATCAACAGTTGACGTGCTGATCAACAGTTCCACCTGTGCTCAACCGTTGACCCGGTCCGGGTGTGAAGTCGGCTTTCAGGCGTCACACCCGGTGAATCTTTCCTTTCAGCTCCCTTGACACCACCCACGGCTCACCCGGAGTATCTCTCCCGTGAACCTGTCAGACAGCCGGACAGCCGGACAGCCCCCGCGACGCGTCAGCGCCATGGAAGCCGTCCTGGCACATCTCCGTAGCGCCATCGAGCGGGGCGAGTACGCCATCGGCGACAAGCTGCCCTCCGAGGCGGAGCTCTGCCGCACCCTGGAGATCAGCCGCCCCGTGCTGCGCGAGGCCCTCCGGGCCCTGCAGACCATGGGCCTGACGGTCTCCAAGACCGGCAAGGGCACCTTCGTGGTCGCCAACGCCGTCGAGGACCCCACCTTCGGCGACTACGCGGCCAGCGACCTGCTCGAAGTGCGCCGCCACGTCGAGATCCCGGTCGCCGGATACGCGGCCCTGCGCCGCACCCCGGAGAACCTCGACCACCTGGCTCACCTGCTCGACCGGATGGAGCGGGAGACGGACACCACCGCGTGGGTCGCGATGGACACCCTCTTCCACCTGGCCGTGGCCGAGGCCGCCCAGAACCCGGTGTTCCGCCGGGTCATCGAGGAGATCCGTGACGCACTGGCGCGTCAGTCGGCCTTCCTCAACGAACTGGGCGGGCGCCGCGAGCAGTCCAACCGTGAGCACCGGGCGATCGTCGAGGCGCTGATCGACGGTTCCGAACTCGACGCGACCGACGCGATGGCCCATCACCTCGACCGCGTCGAGACGACCCTCACCGACATCGTGCGCCCCGCGCGCACGGACAGCCCCACGGAAGGCGGACCCGAGGCGTGAGCGAACAGCACCTCAAAGAAGAGACGCGCCCCTCGTCCGGTCACGTAGACGCCGGAGACCTCGGCTACAGCAAGTCGCTGAAGTCCCGGCACGTCAACATGATCGCCATCGGCGGTGCCATCGGCACCGGCCTGTTCCTCGGTGCCGGAGGCCGTCTCGCCGACGCCGGCCCGTCCCTGTTCATCGCCTACGCGGTCTGCGGCGTCTTCGCCTTCCTCGTCGTCCGCGCCCTCGGCGAACTCGTCCTGTACCGCCCGTCCTCCGGCGCCTTCGTGTCGTACGCCCGAGAGTTCATGGGCGAGAAGGGCGCGTACACCGCCGGCTGGATGTACTTCCTCAACTGGGCCACCACCGGCATCGCCGACATCACCGCGGTGGCCACGTACACCCACTACTGGGGCATGTTCTCCGACATCCCGCAGTGGGTGATCGCGCTCATAGCCCTGGCCGTGGTCCTCACCGTGAACCTGATCTCGGTGAAGATCTTCGGCGAACTGGAGTTCTGGTTCGCGATCGTCAAGGTCGGCGCGCTCGTCGTCTTCATGTGCATCGGCATCTTCCTGCTGGTCACCCAGCAGCCGGTGGACGGCCACACCCCCGGCCCGTCCCTCATCACCGACAACGGCGGCGTTTTCCCCAACGGCCTGCTGCCGATGCTGCTGATCGTCCAGGGCGTCGTCTTCGCCTACGCCTCCGTCGAGCTGGTCGGCGTCGCGGCCGGTGAGACCGAGAACCCCGAGAAGATCATGCCCAAGGCGATCAACTCGATCATGTGGCGCGTCGGCCTGTTCTACGTCGGCTCCGTCGTCCTGCTCTCGATGCTGCTGCCCTGGTCGTCGTACAAGGCGGGCGAGAGCCCCTTCGTCACCGTGCTGTCCAACATCGGCGTCCCGGCGGCCGGCGGCATCATGAACCTGGTCGTGCTGACCGCGGCCATGTCCTCGCTCAACTCCGGCCTGTACTCCACCGGCCGCATCCTGCGCTCCATGGCGATGTCCGGCTCCGCCCCGAAGTTCACCGGCGTGATGAGCCGCAGCCAGGTCCCGTACGGCGGCATCCTGCTGACCAGCGGTATCTGTGTCCTCGGCGTCGGTCTCAACTTCGTCGTCCCGGCGGAGGCGTTCGAGATCGTGCTGAACTTCGCGGCCATCGGCATCCTCGCCACCTGGGGCATGATCATGCTCTGTCACCTGCTCTTCTGGCAGAAGACCCAGAAGGGCGAGCTCACCCGCCCCGGCTACCGACTGCCGGGCTCCCCCTGGACCGAACTCGTGACGCTGGCCTTCCTCGCCTCCGTCCTGGTCCTCATGTACGCCGACGGAGGCGCCGGCCGCACCACCGTGCTGTGCCTGCCGCTGATCGTCGCAGCGCTGGTCGCGGGCTGGTACGGCATCCGAAGCCGTGCCAAGCGCGCCTCCGTCAAGGCCGACGCGTGAGATCCGCGCCGGTCGACGAACCCTCATCGACCCACCACAACCAGGCAGTGATGTACAGCAGTTCCATAGCGGACGCACCCCTTGTCCGCGAACCCCTCCACGCCCCCGTCGCCCACCTCATACGCGGCGGAATGATCGAAGGCATCCACTACGGCTCCGTCGTCGTCCTCGGCGCCGACGGCGAGGTCCAGTTCCAGCTCGGTGACATCGAGGCCGCCTTCTACCCGCGCTCCGCACTCAAGCCCGTCCAGGCCGTCGCCATGGCACGGGCCGGGCTCCCGCTCGACGGTGAGCTGCTCTCGCTCACCGCGGCGAGTCACTCCGGCGAGGAACGCCACCTCGCCGGAACCCGGCGCATCCTCGAACTCGCCGGGCTCACCGAGGACCATCTGCGCAACGTGCCGGACATGCCGTTCGACCCGGTCGTCCGGGACGCCTGGGTACGGGAGGGCCGACTGCCCTCCCGGCTCGCCCAGAACTGTTCCGGCAAGCATGCGGCCATGCTGTACACCTGCCGGCTCAACGGGTGGTCCCTGGACGACTGTCTCGACCCCGCGCATCCGCTGCAGCAGGCGATCGCCGAGATCGTCGAGGACCTCACCGGGCAGCGGATCGCGCGGGTGACCGTCGACGGGTGCGGGGCTCCTCTCTTCTCGGTGTCCCTGCACGGCCTCGCCCGTGCGGCCGCTCGCATCACCACCGCAGCGCCGGGCACGCCCGAGGCTCGGGTTGCCGACGCCATGCGTGAGCACGCCGAGATGGCGTCCGGCGCCGGGCGGGATGTGGCGGCGTTGATGCGGGCCGTGCCGGGGCTGCTTGCCAAGGACGGGTTCGAGGGCGTTCAGGTCGCTGCCCTGCCGGACGGGCGGGCCGCTGCCGTGAAGATTGCCGACGGGGCAAATCGGGCGCGGGTGCCGGTGGCTGCGGCGGCGCTTGCTTGGGCCGGGGTTGATCCGGAACTGCTCACCGAGTTTCAGGGAGAGGCGCTTCTCGGGGGCGGTCGGGAGGTCGGGTGCGTGCGGCCCGTTCGCTCGCTTGAGCCGGTCGTGGTTCCGGCTTGCGCCTAAGGATATGCCGGATTTCTTGTTCGGCGACTGCGGGCCGAATGTGGCTGGTCGCGCAGTTCCCCGCGCCCCTGAAGGGGCGCTCACCCTCACCTCATCAGAAAGAGAACCGTCACTCTCATGACCGCCGTCACCCGTAGCGAGCATGATCTGCTGGGCGACCGGGACGTCCCCGCCGACGCCTACTGGGGTGTCCACACCCTGCGCGCCACGGAGAACTTCCCCATCACCGGCACCCCCATCTCCGCCTACCCGCACCTCATCGACGCCCTCGCCGCCGTCAAGGAAGCCGCCGCCCTCGCCAACGAGGAGCTCGGGCTGCTGGACCCGAAGAAGGCCGCCGCGATCGTCGCCGCATGCCGGGAGATCCGCTCCGGCAAGCTGCACGAGCAGTTCGTGGTCGACGTCATCCAGGGCGGCGCCGGCACCTCGACCAACATGAACGCCAACGAGGTCGTCGCCAACCGGGCGTTGGAGTTGCTGGGCCACGCCAAGGGCGAGTACCAGTTCCTGCACCCCAACGAGGACGTCAACCTGGGGCAGTCGACGAACGACGTCTACCCGACCGCCGTGAAGATCGCGACGGTGTTCGCGGTGCGCGGGTTGCTCAAGGCGATGGCTGTACTGCAGGACGCCTTCGCCCGCAAAGCCGTCGAGTTCCGTGACGTGCTCAAGATGGGCCGTACACAGTTGCAGGACGCCGTGCCGATGACGCTCGGTCAAGAGTTCTCGGCGTATGCGGTCATGATTGACGAGGACCGGTCCCGTCTTGCCGAGGCCGTCGAGTTGATCCATGAGATCAACCTGGGCGCCACGGCCATCGGCACCGGCCTCAACGCACCCGCCGGGTACGCCGAGGCGGCCCGCCGCCACCTCTCCGAGATCACCGGGCTGCCGCTGGTCACCGCCGCCAACCTGGTGGAGGCGACCCAGGACTGCGGGGCGTTCGTGCAGATGTCCGGTGTGCTCAAGCGCATCGCCGTCAAGCTCTCCAAGAGCTGCAACGACCTGCGGCTGCTGTCCTCCGGTCCGCGCGCGGGCCTTGGGGAGATCAATTTGCCGCCGGTGCAGGCCGGTTCGTCGATCATGCCCGGCAAGGTCAACCCGGTGATCCCCGAGGTCGTCAACCAGGTCGCCTTCGAGGTGATCGGCAACGACGTCGCCATCACCATGGCCGCCGAGGCCGGACAGCTCCAGCTCAACGCCTTCGAGCCGATCATCCTGCACTCCCTGTCGGAGTCCATCACACATCTGCAGAGCGCCTGCGTGACGCTCGCCGAGCGCTGCGTGGACGGCATCACCGCCAACACCGAGGCGCTGCGCCGGACCGTGGAGAACTCCATCGGCCTGGTCACCGCCCTCAACCCGCACATCGGCTACACGGCGGCCACCGACATCGCCAAGGAAGCCCTCGTCAGCGGGCGGGGCGTAGCCGAACTCGTCCTGGAGAAGGGCCTGTTGCCCGCCGAGACCCTCGCCGACCTGCTGCGGCCGGAGGTCGTCGCGGGCAGTGGCCAGGCTCTGGCCTGACCAGGCACGATCATCCGGATGCGCACCGGGACCGGCAGGGAGGCACAATGGTGATCATGGCAGCGTCGACGTCGTCACTGACCTTCCAGCCGATCCTGGAGCGCATCGCGGAGGAGATCGGGCGGACCCCCGGCCGCGGCCGGCCCGCCGACTACATCCCGGCACTCGCGGCCCGCGACCCACGCCGCTTCGGCATGGCCGTCGCGGAACTCGACGGCACGGTGTACGGCGTGGGGGACTGGCGCGAGCCGTTCTCCACGCAGTCCATCACCAAGGTCTTCACCCTCGCGCTCGACCTGGCCCGCGAGGGCGACGAACTCTGGGAGCACGTGGGCCGCGAGCCCTCCGGCAACCCCTTCAACTCCCTGGTGCAGCTGGAGTACGAGAACGGCATCCCGCGCAACCCGTTCATCAACGCGGGCGCGCTCGTCGTCACCGACCGCCTGCATACCCGTACCGGCGACGCGGCGGGGGAGCTGCTGGCCTTCCTTCGTGCCGAGAGCGGAAACCCTGGCCTGGACTTCGACAAGGACGTCGCCGCCTCCGAGTCAACGCACGGTGACCGCAACGCCGCCCTGGCCCACTTCATGGCGTCGTACGGCAACATCGACAACCCCGTGCCGGTCCTGCTCGACCAGTACTTCCGCCAGTGCTCCCTCAAGGCGTCCTGCGCCGACCTCGCCCTGGCCACCACCTTCCTGGCCCGCCACGGCGTCCGCGCCGACGGCACCCGCCTCCTCACCCGCAGCCAGGCCAAGCAGGTCAACGCGGTGATGCTGACCTGCGGCACCTACGACGCGGCAGGCGACTTCGCGTACCGGGTGGGCCTGCCCGGCAAGAGCGGCGTGGGCGGCGGCATCATCGCGGTGGTACCGGGCCGGTGCACACTGTGCGTGTGGAGTCCGGGACTGGACGAGCGGGGCAACTCGGTGGCGGGAGTGGCGGCCCTGGACCGTTTCACGACGCTCACCGGGCTGTCGGTCTTCTGAGGGGCTCCCCTCCGTAATGCAGTTGAGGGGATCTTGGGTCGTCGGTGAAGATCCTCTGCATGTTCTCCCGCAAGAATTGCCGACCGAAGAACCCCGAGCTGCTCAAGGCCTGGGAAGCCCTCGACGAGGGGGACATCCCCGGAGCCCTGCGCCAGTTGCGGCACGGCGTCGACGACGTGCCGCTGGGCGAGGTCGCTGTCGTGGTCGCCCGGGCCGCAGGGTCCGCCGGCTTCGACGATCTGCACGCGGCCGCGACCGCCTTGGCCGCCCGCCCCGAAAAGGCCCAGGCGCTCTACGACTTCGGGTACGCGTGCGTCGAGCGCGGCGTGCCCTACCTGGCGATACCCGCCCTGCGCGAGGCACTGAACCAGGCACCGGGTTCGGCGGCGGTCCTGCGTGAGCTGGTCTCGGCGTACGAGCGCGAAGGTCGGCACCGCGAAGCGGTGGACGTCCTGACCGCCCGCGAGAGCGGACTCGCCGACTGGCCGGATCGCTATCTTCTGGTCTTCAACGCCCTCATGGCCGGTGATCTCGCTCTGGCCCGAAACCAGCACACACTGCTGTCCGATCCGGACGACGCGATGTGGCTGCCCGCACAGGCCCGCCAGCGCCGCATGCTGGAGCGGGCCGCGAGCGCGAAGGCGGTCAGCTCGCTCGACCTCACCGATCTGCGGGGATGGCAGTACGTCATCGGCGGCACCGTGCTCGGCACGCTGTCCCCGTACGGCTTCGACGCGGGCATGGCCGGGCGGTACGCGTGGCTGCAGGACTCCCACGACCAGTGCCTGCGGGGCCTGTTGCGGCTGAAGGCGGTGCTCGGCGCCGCGGGGATGTCTCCCGCGTCGGTGTCCCTGCTGCCCGACCGAAGCAGCAGGATCCTCGGTCTCGCCGCGGCCGAGGTGCTCCAGTTGCCGACGCAGCCGTTCGCGCCCGACCGGCCGGACACGGTCGTCGTCGCGTACGACCTGAACGAGGTGGCCGGGGCGGACCGGGGCCCGGACATCCTCGGCGGGCTCTTCGAGCGGGCACCGGGACAGGTGCTGCACGAGCACGCGAGCAACTGGACCGACCCGCCGGTCGTCACCGCCGACAGCGTCACCCTGCTGCATGAGTCGGCGACAGCACCCTGGGAGGGGCAGCTGAGGGTGGACGACGATGGGAACGTGGAGCGGAGCGCCCCCGACGACCGACCGGAGGAGGAGATCGCCGCGCAGATCCTGGCGGCCGATCCGTCGGCCGACGAAGGCGACGGCGAGACGCCGGCCGACCCGGTCGAAAGGCTCACCGAATTCGTCACCGCCGTCCGCGGCTCCTGGCTGCGCGGCGACCGGGCGGGCCTCACGTCATCGGGCCCGGTGTCCAGCTCCCGGTTCCTCTGAGCCCTGACCGGGAGGGATCACACGGCGGTCACACGCAGGCCGCCGCCCCGAAGGTCCCGCGTCGCTTTCCGGCCACCCGGCGTTGACACCCTGACCGAGTGTTGGCCATGGCTTTCCCCGTCGATCTCCGCCGCTGTCAGATACTCGGTCTGGCCGGCACCGCCATCCTCGCCCTGGGCGGTGAGACGGCCGGTGCGCTGCCGGTCCGGGAACTCCTGGCACCGTCCTCGGTCCACGCGGCCCTGGGCCTGGTCGGCGTGTACTTCGGCGTCGTCCTGCTGATAGCGGCGTGGCTGCTGCTCGGCCGGCTCGTGCGCAGCGCCGACCCGCCCACCCCGCGCGCCCTGCTGCTGGTGCTTGCCGTGTGGGCCACCCCCCTGCTGATCGCGCCGCCGCTGTTCAGCCGGGACGTGTACAGCTACCTCGCCCAAGGGGCCATGGTCGACGCCCACATCGACGTGTACGCGTACGGGCCCGCGCACCTCGGCGGCCCGCTCGCGGACGAGGTCGCCCCGCTGTGGCGGCACACAGCGGCACCGTACGGCCCCGTGTTCCTCGGCGTAGCCTCCGCGCTGTCCGGCCTGACCCGCGGCGAACTCCCCGCCGGGCTCCTCGGTATGCGCCTGATAGCACTGCTCGGGGTGGCGCTGATGGCGGCCGCGCTGCCGCGCCTGGCCCGGCACAGTGGCGCCGACCCGGCCGCCGCGTTGTGGCTGGGCGCCCTCAATCCGCTCGTGCTGCTGCACCTGGTCGCGGGTGCCCACAACGACGCCATCATGCTCGGCCTGCTCGGCGCCGGACTGGTCGCGGCCCTCGGCCGGTGGCCCATCGTCGGCGCCGTACTCGTCACGCTCGCCGCCCTGGTCAAGGCGCCCGCCGCGCTGGGTCTCGCCGCGGTCGTGCTGCTGCAGATGCGGGCCGGCCACCACCCGGCCAAGGCCGTGCTGACCACAGTGGCCGCGTCCGCCGGCACCACGGTCGCCGCAACGGCCGTCGCCGGTACGGGATACGGCTGGATAGGCGCCCTGGACACCCCGGTCTCCCCGCAGAACTGGGCGCTCACCAGCCTGCTCGGCCGGGCCACCGCCTCACTGCTGGAGAAGATCGGCAGCGATCTGGCACCGCTGGCCGTTCCGGTGTGGCACGTCTTCGGCCTCGTCCTCACGGCGGTCCTCGTGATCCTCATATGGTGGCGCTGGCGCCCGCGCCCGGTGTACGCCCTCGGTCTGAGCCTGGCGGCCGTGGCCGCCTTCGGACCGGCGATCCGCCCCTGGTACGCCCTGTGGGGCCTGTTCCTCATCGCCGCCGCCGCGCCCAGCACCTCGGTACGGCACCGGGTGGCGGCCCTGACCGGGGTGCTCGCACTGGCCGTCCTGCCCAGCGGCGGCCCCGCGGACGTCGGCCAGTTGGTGCTGGCCGTGTCCGGGGGCGCGCTCGCCGTGGTCGTCCTGTGGCAGGCGCATCTGGCGGCGCAGGCCCCGGCGTTGGAGCGCACGGCATGAGACTTCCGCGCACCGACCGCGCCCGGCTCGCCCTGGTCCTGGTACTCGCCACCGCGGTGACCGTCTTCACCGCGACCGTGCCGCTGCTGCGCGACTGGTTCGACCTGCGCGTCTACTACGGCACCGTCGACAGCTGGATCCACCACGGCGGCCGCATCTACGACTACCGGGTGCCCGGTACGACGTACGGCTTCACCTACCCGCCGTTCGCCGCCGTCGTCATGCTGCCCATGGCCCTGGTCGATCTGCACGTCGCGATCGCCGTGGCGCTGCTGCTCGACCTGGCGGCACTGGCCTTCGCGCTGCGCGTCCTGGCCGGGCCGGCCTGGCGGCGTTACGGCTGGTACGGCTGCGCGCTCGCCGCCTGCGCGCTGGCGGTGTTCGAACCGCTCAGGGACACCGTCAGCTTCGGCCAGGTGAACGTCCTGCTGCTGGCGCTGGTGCTCCTCGACTGCTGGTTGCTGGCCACGGGGCGGGAGCGCCGGGCGGGCGTGGGCATCGGCCTCGCGGCGGCCGTCAAGCTGACGCCCGCCGCGTTCATCGGCCTGCTGCTGGTGGCCCGGCGCTGGCGAACCGCCGCCGTGGCGACGGCCGTTGCCGCGGCAGCGACGGCACTGGCCGCCTGGGTGGCCCCCGACGCCTCCCGCTTCTACTGGACCCACGCCATGTGGGACACCACCCGGGTGGGCCGCCTCGACTATGTCTCCAACCAGTCGCTGCAAGGCATCCTGGCCAGGCTGGGCGTGGCGGACCGCGCGGTCTGGTCGGTGGTGGTCCTGCTGGTCCTGGGCGTCTGGGTGGCGCGTACCCGGCGGGCGGTCGCGGCGGGGGAGTGGACGGCGGCCTTCGCGCTCACCGGGCTGACCGCCTGTCTGGTCAGCCCGATCACCTGGGTCCACCACCTGGTGTGGCTGCTGCCGTCCTTCGCCGTCCTGATCCGCGCCGGTCACGCACGCATCGCGGGCGCCCTGTACGCGGTGCTGTGCACCAGCGTGGTGTGGCTGTGGTTCGACGACGCGTCCGGCGTGGACGGCTTCCTCGGCAGCAACGCGTACACCTGGATCACCCTCGGCCTGCTGCTCCGCCTGCCGGTCGGTCAGGCCTCCTCCGACCGCTCGACGACCTTGCCGCGCAAGACCAGTGAGGTGGCACCGGCCCCCATGCCGGCGGCGCCCGCGATCGCCCAGGCCTCGGCCCAGCCCACCTCGGCCGGCCCGCCCTCCGGTGCCACCTCCGCCGCCACCGGCGATTTCACGGGCTCCGGCCTCGGCTTGACCCGCAAGGCGTCGAGCGACCCCACCGGTTCGACCCGCCCGGCCGCGCCGAACCCCCAGTCGAGCAGCTCGCCGGCCTCCTCGTAGACGGCCGACCCGCCCGCCCGGGGGTTCAGCACCGTGACGACCAGGGTGCGATCGCCCCGGCGGGCGGCGGCGACGAGCGTGTTGCCCGCCTTGCTGGTGTAGCCGTTCTTGATGCCGATCAGCCCCGGATACGGCTCCACGCCGTCCGCGCCGGTCAGCAGCCGGTTGGTGTTCCGGATCTCGTACGACCAGCCGTTCCGGCCCGGGAACCAGGCCTCGGCCGTGCCGCAGTACCGCGCGAAGTCCGCGTTGCGCAGCCCCGCCCGGCCGAACACCGCCAGGTCGTACGCCGACGACACCTGGCCGGGGGTGTCGTAACCGTCCGGCGACACCACCTTCGTGTCGAGGGCGCCCAGCGAGCGGGCCTTGTCCTGCATACGGGCGGCCGTGACGCGCCAGCCCCCGTTCAGCGCGGCCAGCACCCGCACGGCGTCGTTGCCGGAGCTGAGGAACACCCCGCGCCACAGATCGGCAACGCGGTACGTATGGCCCTCGGCGACCCCCACCAGACTGCTCCCGGGCCCGATCCCCGCCAGTTCCTCCTCCCGCACCCGGTGCCGGATGCCGACGGGCAGCGTCGGCAGCACGGTGAGGGCGAACAGTGTCTTCAAGGTGCTGGCGGGCGGCAGCTTCCGGTGCGCGTCGTGCGCGGCGAGCACCTCTCCGGTTCCCGCGTCGGCGACCAGCCACGAGAGTGCGGAGACCTGCGGCAGTCGGGGCGTCCCGCCGGTCGGCCGCACATGGGTGCCGGGCCGGTACAGCAGCGCCGGCCGCGGAGTCTTCGCCCGAGATCCGCCCGTCGCATCGGGGTCGTGCCCGCTGCGGGCGAACGCGGCGGCGGGCGCGAGCGCCAGCAGCCCGGCCGCGCAGAGCGCGCAGGCGGCCGCAAGAGTCCGAGAGGGAAATCCGATAGTCATACCGTCAACGTAGGAACGCATACGGCGGACACTGCGCTGCCCGGGCCGAGACCGACCGGCGAGCACCCGGATGCCGCACGCGGGGTCGCAACGGGGCCGGTCAAGCCTCGGTCTTCGCGGTCACGCCCCGTCCGTCGGCAGGGTCGGCTGGATCCGCCGCAGGAACGTCGCGTTGTCGGGCGTCTCGCGCATGCGGTCCAGGAGCGTCTCCAGGTTGGACTGGCCGTCCCGGGTCTGCAGGGCCCGGCGCAGGCCGCGTACGGCGGTCAACTCGGCCGGGGGCAGGAGGAGTTCCTCGCGGCGGGTGCCGGACGGGTTGATGTCGACGGCGGGGAAGACGCGGCGGGAGGCGAGGTCCCGGCTCAGGCGCAGCTCCATGTTGCCGGTGCTCTTGAGCTCCTCGAAGAAGAAGTCGTCGGCCCGGGAGCCGGTTTCGACCAGCGCGGTGGCGAGGATGGTGAGCGAGCCGCCCTCCTCGGCCAGACGTGCGGCGCCGAAGAACCGCTTGGGCCCGTGCAGCGCCGCTGCGTCCACGCCGCCGCTGAGGGTACGGCCACCGGACGCGGCCGCGTTGTTGTGTGCCCGGCACAGCCGGGTCAGGGAGTCGAAGAGGATCACGACGTCCTCGCCGGCCTCGACGTGCCGCTTGGCCCGTTCGATGACGAGCTCGGCCAGGGCGATGTGCTGCTTGGGCGCCCGGTCGAAGGTCGAGGCGTACACCTCGCCCCGCACCGAGCGCCGCATGTCGGTGACCTCCTCCGGGCGCTCGTCGAGCAGCACGACCATGAGGCGGCACTCCGGGTGGTTGCCGGCGACGGCCGCCGCGATCTGCTGCAGCAGGACGGTCTTGCCGGTCTTGGGCGGGGCCACGATCAGGCCGCGCTGGCCCTTGCCGACCGGCGCGATCAGATCGGCGACCCGCCCGGTCAGGCCGGACGCCGGGTGTTCCAGACGGATTCGCTCACGCGGGTGAAGCGGCGTCAGCTCGCCGAAGCGGCGGCGGTTCTTGTCGGGGGTGCGCCCGTTGACGCGGGCGACTTCGGTGAGGGCGCGCCGGTCGCCGAGTACGCCCTCGACGAGGTCGCCCTTGCGCAGGCCGTACCGGCGGATCAGCGCGGCGGGAAGCTGGAGGTCGGACGGCGACGGCAGGCAGCTCTCGGCGCGCAGGTGGCCCTTGCCGCTCGCGTCGATGTCGAGGACGCCCGTGACGGTCCGGGCCGGGAGCTGCTGCTGGACAGGAGGGTTTTCGAGTGTGGGGGCGGTCATGGTGATGGGTCCTTTCACGGACGGAAGACATGAGACATGCGGAAGGAAGGGGTGAGCCGCGGACAGCGGGAAGGCGGACAGAGCGCCTTCGGGCGGCGGGAACAACACCTCGGGTAGGGCAGAACCACCGGTCACGAGGTGATGAGGCGAAGCCGGTGCGTCGACCGGCGAACTGAAGGAGAACTGGCACCGGCGCCCACAACAGGGCGTACACAAGTGCTGACAGCACCGTACCACACGCCAACGTGCGTGGGACTTCTTCTATTCCGGGCATCCGCCCGGGGGAGAGGTGTCGATCCGGACCCGTCCCGTTCGTCGGTGGGGTGTAGGAAGCTCATGAGGACCGGGAGGATCCATGAAGTACATGCTGCTCGTCTGCGGCGACGACACCGCCGACGCCTCGGGCATGGCCCCCGTCGAACCCTGGGTGGAGGGGCTCGGCGACCGCGGCGTACGACTGCACGGCCACCGGCTGGCACTGCCAGCCGACGCGGTCACCGTGCGGGTGCGCGGCGGGGAGGTGCTGCGCACCGACGGCCCGTTCGCCGAGACCAAGGAGTACGTCGCCGGATTCGACCTCATCGAGGTCGCCGACCTGGACGAGGCCATCGCCCTCGCCTCGCGCCACCCGGCCGCGCTGGCCGGCAGCGCGGTGGAAGTGCGGCCGGTCTGGGAGTGACCGTGCCCGATGTCGAGAAGGCCGTCGCCGCGGCCTACCGAGAGGAGTGGGGCCAGGTCGTCGCCACCCTGATCCGGGTGACCGGCGACTGGGACCTCGCCGAGGAGTGCGCGCAGGACGCCTTCGCCCAGGCCCTCGACCGTTGGCGGCGCGACGGAGTGCCGCGCCGCCCCGGCGCCTGGCTGACCACGACCGCCCGCAACCGTGCCCTGGACGTACTGCGCCGGGAGGCGGTGGGGGCGGCGAAACTCCGGGAGGTGGCGGTGTCGGCCCGTGACGAGCCGTCGTACGAACTCGAGGACGACGGTGACGACAGCGGCGTCCAGGACGACCGGCTGCGGCTGATCTTCACCTGCTGTCATCCCGCGCTGCCCATCGAGGCCAGGGTCGCGCTGACGTTGCGGACGCTCGCGGGACTGACCACACCGGAGATCGCCCGCGCCTTCCTCGTCCCGGAGGCGACCATGGCGCAGCGCCTGGTGCGTGCCAAGCGGAAGATCCGCAACGCCGGAATCCCGTACCGGGTTCCGCCCGCGCACCTGCTGCCCGAGCGCACGACGGGCGTGCTCGGCGTCATCTACCTGCTGTTCAACGAGGGGTACGCGGCCACCGCCGGCGCCGATCTCGTCCGCACGAACCTGTGTGCCGAGGCGATCCGGCTGGCCCGCGTCCTGGCCCGCCTCATGCCTGACGAGCCCGAGGTGCTCGGCCTGCTCGCGCTCCTGCTGCTGCACGACGCCCGCCGGCACACGCGCGTGGACGCCGCGGGCGATCTGGTGACCCTGGAGGACCAGGACCGCGCGGCCTGGGACCGGGCGGAGGCCGAAGAGGGCGCCGCCCTGCTGGAAACCGGGCTGCGGCGCGGCCGCCCCGGGCCGTACCAGATCCAGGCCGCCATCGCTGCCTGCCACACCACCGCACCCACCGCCGGGGAGACGGACTGGGCCGACATCGCCGCCCTGTACGGCGAGTTGGCCCGCCTCGTGCCCTCCGCCGTCGTCCGCCTCAACCGCGCCGTGGCCGTCGGCATGGCCCAGGGCATGGAGCAGGGCCTCGCCCTGGTCGCGGAGCTGGAGGACGAGGGCGAGCCGGCCGGGTACCACCTGCTGCCGGCCACCCGCGCCGATCTGCTGCGCCGCAGTGGCCGTACGGAGGAGGCGGCCGAGGCGTACCGGCGGGCGCTGGAGCTGGTGGAGAACGATGCGGAACGGAGGTTCCTCGAGAAGCGGCTCGCGGAGTGCCGAGCCGGCGGCTGACCGGTCGGCCGGGCGCGGCCGTCACACCGACCGGGCCTCCGCCTCCTTCAGGATCTGGTCGAACTGCGCCCCCATGGCCTCGGCGAGAGCCTGGGCGCCCGACAGTGGACGGACCATGACCATGAACTCGTCGATCAGGCCGTCCTCGTTCACCCGCAGGAAGTCGCATCCGGTGATTTCCCGGTCGCCCACGCGCGCGGCGAAGACGAGCGCGTGATCGCGGCCACCCGGGTCGTTGATCTCACGCACATAGCGGAAGTCCTCGAAGACCCGCACGACACCGCGCAGGATCGCTGCCGTGATCGCCTTGCCGGGGTACGGCTTGAACACGACCGGGCTGGTGAAGACGACGTCCTCCGCCAGCAGGGCCTCCATGGCGTCGACGTCGCCTGCCTCGACCGCCTCGCGGAACGCGCGCATCGGATCACCTCGTAGTCAATTAGTTGAGTAGGTGCCGATGAGAATAATCACCTGCTGTTAACGTGTCCACATGTCCCTCAAGTACGCCGTCCTCGCCGCCCTCCTGGAGGGCGAGGCCTCGGGCTACGAGCTGTCCAAGGCCTTCGACGTCTCGTTCGCCAACTTCTGGCCCGCGACCCCTCAGCAGCTCTACCGGGAGCTGGAGCGCCTCGCGCAGGACGGCCTCGTCGAGGCCCGGTTCGTGCAGCAGGAACGGCGGCCGAACAAGCGGATGTTCACGCTCACCGAGGCCGGACGGGAGGACCTGCGCGCCTTCGCCGCCGAGCCGCCCCGGCGGCCGACCGCCATCCGCGACGAACTCCTGATCAAGCTGCAGGCCATGGAGGACCCCGAGGCCGCCCGCAGCCTGATCGAGGAGCGCATGACGTGGGCGCGCGGCAAACTCGACCGCTACGAACGCGTCCGCGGCCGCCTCCTCGGCGGGCGGACCGAGGAGGAGTACCTGCGTGAGTCCGACCGCATCGGGCCGTACCTGACGCTGCTGGCCGGAATCTCCTTCGAGGAGGAGAACCTGCGCTGGTGCGAGCGCGTTCTCGCCGTCCTCAAGCAGCGTGTCGCTGCGGGGTGACGCGGATGTTCAGCCCCGAAGGCCCCACTTTGCGCGAACTCGCCGTCCAGGCACTGTCGTCGGTCGAGCGCGGATACGACCTGCTCGCCCCGAAGTTCGACCACACGCCGTTCCGTACGCCGGACTCGGTGCTCTCCACCGTGACGGCGGCGCTCGCCCGGACGGGCTCGTACGACGACGGCCTCGACCTGTGCTGCGGGACGGGCGCGGGTGCCGACGTGCTGGCCAAGATCTGCCGGCGCAGCGTCACCGGCGTCGACTTCAGCGCAGGCATGCTCGACGTGGCCCGGCGGCGGGTGCGGGTGGGGCAGCCGCGTGTCGCCTGGGTCCGCGCGGACGCCCGTGCGCTTCCCTTCGCCCCCGCCTTCGACCTCGTGGTGAGCTTCGGGGCGTTCGGTCACTTCCTGCCCCGCGAGCTGCCGGGGCTGTTCGCGCAGGTCCACTCCGTCCTGCGGCCCGGCGGATGCTTCGCCTTCCCGGTCGTGGCCCCGCCGCGTCCCACGTCCCTCGCCTACTGGATGCTGCTCGGCTTCGACGCGGTGATGCGGGTGCGCAATGCCGTGTGGCGGCCGCCGTTCGTCATGTACTACCGGGCCTTCCGGCTCGGTGAGGTGCGGAGCGAACTGGCACGCGCCGGCTTCCAGGTGGAGCTGCAGGCTCTCCCTGAGTTCGGGCTGCGGCGTGACGGAAGCCCGCGCGTGCGGATGGTGGTGGCGCGACGCCGCCTGGATTGAGGGAGTTGGTCCGCCGCCGGCCGGCTCCGGCATCTCACCCGCCGCCGACCGCCGCACGGCGACCTGTGTCCCCGAGGCAGTGCGGTCTGGTCGGCGGTCGGCAGGCTGCTGGCGCTGGTCCGGCAGTCGCGGGTCGTACGCGCTCAGCCCGTCGCGGGCAGCGTGAACTCGTAGACCAAGGCGTCTTGTTGGGCGTCCACGACGAGGTCCGTGACCTCCAGCGGGCGGGCGTACTGGTCGTGCACGCGCCGCGTGACCCGCACCGAGGGCGCACCCGGGAGCCGGGTGATGGCGTCCCGGTGGTGCAGGGTGAGGCCCGCCTTGCGCATCCAGTCGTAGGCGCGCCGCAGTTGGGCCGACCCGCGGCCGTCGGCGCGGTCGCGATAGCGGCCCAGTTCCGCCACCTCGGCGAGCGCCACCGCAGAGAAGGAGGTCACGGCCGTGCGCCGGCCGCGTCCGTCGGCGCCCGCGGACTCGTAGCGGTGCACCAGGGTCGGCCGGTGCGGGGCGAGCCCCAGGGCCTCGGCGTGCTCCGGCGGAGGTGTCTCCCAGGTGACCGTGGCCCGGTCCGCGGCGCCCGGACTCGCGGCCAGGGCACCGACCGGGAAGGTGAGGGACGCCGGGGTCTCCACCGGCAGCCCGGGCAGCGTGGCATGACTGCCCCGCCGGTCGGTGGCGACGAGACCGCTGCGGCGCAGCACCTCGAGCGCCTGCCGTACGGTCTCCCTGCTGACCCCGAAGTGCTCCGCCAACTGCCGTTCCCCCGGCAGCCGTTCGCCGGGCGGAACGGTTCCGTCGCGCAGCTCGCCGAGCAGCTTCGTGGCGATCCTCCAGTACAGCGGCTGTTCCTCGGCGAGCGGGCGGTCGTGCGGGGTGGTGCGGGCCATGCCGCGCCTCCTGTTGGTGACGTGTCGTAGCCGTGCGGGCTCCTTGCGTCACCAGATCCAAGCATTGGTCTAAACCAACAGGGAAGAGCGGCCTGCCACTTCGGCCGAAACGGCCCGCCTCGACCGGCCCTCACAGAGCGCTGTACAGGGCTTCCACCAGTGCCATTTTCCGCGGGTCATCGGCGATATGAGGGCCCATCCGGTTCATCACATAGCCCAGCGACACTCCCGCTTCCGGGTCGGCCAGACCGCAGGAGCCGCCGTAGCCGTCGTGTCCGAAAGCCCGCGGGTTGGGCCCGTACGAGCCGTTCGGGCCGCTGAGCCAGAGGCCGAGGCCGATCTCCGTCTCCCTACCGAGTCCGGCGCCGAGCACCAGATCGAGGCAGCGGCCCTGTCCCTCGCGCACCCGCTCGGCCGCCTCGGGGGAGAGGACGCGCCGGCCCTCCTGTGTCCCTCGGCCCGCGAAGATCCCGTACAGCGCGGCGACCGCCCGCGCCGTGCCGTGACCGTTCGCGGCGGGGATCTCGGCGGCCCGCCACTCGGGCGAGTTGGCCTCCGCGGCACCCAGGGCGGGGTTGGCCAGCGCGGCCAGCGCCGCGGGTGCCAACTGGCTGAAGACAGCGGCCTGTTCGCTGGTCGTCGCCACCGGCGGCTGCACCAGCTCGGCCACGCGTCCGGAGTCCTTCTCCGGCAGTCCGATCGCGAAGTCGATCCCCAGCGGGCCGGTCACCTCCCGCTCCAGGAACGCCCCCGGCAGCAGCCCCGACACGCGCCGCACGACCTCCCCGACCAGGAAGCCGTACGTGAACGCGTGATACCCGGACCCCGACCCCGGCGCCCACCACGGCTCCATCGCCGCGAGTCGCTGCGTCGTCAACTCCCAGTCGCAGAGCTGCTGGAGCGAGTGCGGCTCCCGCAGTCCGGACAGGCCGGCGCGATGCGACAACAGATGCCGGACGAGGATCTGCTCCTTGCCCGCGGCGGCGAACTCCGGCCAGTACGCGGCTACGGGCGCGTCGAAGTCGAGCAGTCCCCGGTCGGCGAGGATGTGCGCGCACAGCGCCGTCGGCCCCTTCGACGTCGACCACACGTTGACCAGCGTGTCGCGCTCCCAGGGGCGGCTGCGCGCCGCGTCGGCCCATCCGGCCCACAGATCGACCACCGTCCGGCCGTCGATGCTGACGGCGACCGCGGCGCCCAGCTCCCCGCGCTCCCGGAAGTTCGTCTCGAACGCCGTCCGCACCGCCGCGAACCGCGGATCGCAGTGCCCGTGCGCCTGCGTCTCGTGCTCCGTCATGGGCCGTCCTTCGTCGTCCGCCGGAAACCCGGGCCGCGACACTGCGACCCGGGCCCATCGAACGTACCGACTGGTCGGACTGGGCGGAAGGTGGCGGACAGGCCGAACTCAGACGAAGAACCGCGTGCCTTCCGGCTCCCGGTGCCCCGCGGCCGTGTGCCAGTAGTCGCGGGTCTCGACGGCCAGCCCCGTTGCGTCGAAGCGCACGAAGACGCAGCCGGCGAGTGTGGACGGCGCCCCGTCCTCCTCGGCGAGGACCCGGAACTCGGCGACGGCGACACCGTCCTGGCCGATGACCGGCGGCGAGAACCGGACGTCGGTCACCCGCTCGCCGGCGAACGACCAGCGCAGATACCCGGCCAGCTCGGCGCGCCCCCTATGCGGCTCGCGGAACGGCATCGAGCGGTGCACGCAGTCCTGGGCGTACAGCTCCAGCAACGCCTCCACGTCATGCTCCGCCCAGGCCCGTTCCCAGACCCGGACGAACCGCTCCGCGGCCTCACGCGTCTCCATACGGGCCCTCTCAGGCGTGCGAGCGCAGCCAGTCCAGCTTGGCCGCCTCGTGGAAGGGACCGCCGCCCTCGTGGTCGTTGAAGTCGTACACCTCGATCGCCTTCTCGTCGTGGGCCCACGCGTTGAACGCCGCGAAGACGGTGGAGGGCGGGCAGGTCAGGTCCTCCAGGGCCGCCGAGAACAAGGCGGGTGCCCGGCCGCGGGCCGCGAAATGGACGGCGTCGAAGTAGGACAAGGTGCGCAGCACGTCCTGGGTGCGGCCCCGATGGGTCTTGAGGTAGAGGCCGATCTCGCGGTACGGGTGGCGGTCCGTGATCGTCGCCGCGCGCGGATAGTCGCACAGGAACGGCACGTCCGGTGCGATCGCCGTCAGGTCCGGAACCAGGCCACCCACGGCGATCGTGATGCCGCCGCCCTGGCTCGAACCGAGCGCGACCGTGCGCGAGGCGTCGGTCAGGGGATGCGAGCGGGCGGCCTCCACGGCGCGGACCGCGTCCGTGAAGACCCGGCGGTAGTAGTAGTTCTCGGGCGCGTCGATGCCACGGGTCATGAAACCCGGGTAGGCCGGCGCGGCCCCCACCGGGTCGGGCGTCCCGCCACCGGCGCCCCACGAGCTGCCCTGGCCGCGCGTGTCCATCATGAAGTGCGCCCGTCCCGTGGACGCCCACAGCAGATTCTCGTGCGGCAGGCCGCGCCCACCGCCGTAGCCGATGAACTCCACGATCAGCGGCAGCGGCTCCGTGGCCCCGGCGGGCAGCCGCAGCCAGCCCTTCACCGGGTGACCGCCGAACCCGGCGAACGTCACGTCGTAGACCTCCACCGTGGACAGCCCCGAGTCGACCGGTTCGAAGCGGGCGTCCAGATCGTGCTCGCGGGCCTCCCCGAGGGTCTTGGACCAGAACGCGTCGAAGTCCTCGGGCTCCACGGACTCGCTGCGGTACTCGCGCAGTTCGTCGAGCGGAAGGTCGAACAGGGCCATCTGGAACCGCCTTTGCGAAGAGTGAGTGCGGATGATCACACCGTACGCGGGCGATCGGAGGACTCGCCAGGCCGTCCGAGGTCACGAGCGGCTCGGCAGCCTCTCTTGACACCCGCGTAGGGTGGAGTCAAAGTCGTATATATACGTCGTAAACGTACGGCGTCGGGACGTAGTCAGGAGTCTCCGTGCCATGACGCCCAGCAAGCCGTCGCCGGTGAAGCCTCCCGGCAACGGGACCGGGTCTCCTGGCCCGCCGTCGACGATCCTCGTCACCGGGGGTGCGGGGTTCCTGGGCAGCCACGTCTGCGTCGAACTGCTCGATCACGGCTACGAGGTGATCGTCGTCGACGACTACTCCAACAGCACTCCGCAGGTCCTGCCGCGCGTGGAACGCATCGCCGGGCGCTTCGTGGGGGCCGTCTACGAGTTGGACATCCGTGACCGCCGGGCCCTGTCGGCCGTGTTCGACCGGCACGCGGTGGACGCCGTCGTGCACTGCGCCGGGCTGAAGGCGGTGGGCCCGTCGACCCGGATGCCCGTCGAGTACTACGACACGAACGTCGGAGGCCTGACCGCTCTGCTGCAGTCCATGCACGACCACGGCGTCCACCAGCTCGTCTACTCGTCCACCTGCTCGATCTACGGCGACGCCGGCCACGGGCTGCTCGACGAGGACACCCCCGCCCGGCCCACCAACCCCTACGCGGCCTCCAAGTGGCTGGGCGAGCAGATCCTCGCCGACGTCTGCCTGCGCCGTCACGAGTACACGGTGCTGTGCCTGCGGTACTTCAACCCGGTCGGTGCGCACCCCAGCGGACTGCTCGGCGAGGACCCGGCCGGCGACCCGGACAACCTGATGCCCTATGTCGCGCAGGTGGCCATAGGCCGGCAGGAACGGCTCCGCGTGTTCGGCGGGGACTACCCCACGGGTGACGGCACCGCCGTCCGGGACTACCTGCATGTCATGGACGCGGTCGAGGCGCACCGCATCGCACTCGACCACTTCACCGACGCGCCGGGCATGCGCGTGTACAACCTGGGTGTCGGCCGGGGCAGTTCGGTCCTGGAGGTGGTCGCCGCGTTCTCAGAGGCGAGCGGCCGGACGATCCCGTACGACATCGTGCCCCGCCGTCCCGGTGACGTGGCCGAACTGGTCGCCGACGCGAGCTCCGTGGCGCTCGACTGGGGCTGGCGGCCCACCCGGGACCTCGCCGACATGTGCCGGGACGCCTGGCGGTTCCAGCAGGTCAACCCGCACGGTTACGCGGGCGCCGCGCGACGCCCGCATCCGAAGCACTGAGGCCCGGCGCTCAGCGGCCCGAGGCGCCCAGGCCGGCGGCGCTGAGACCGAACGCCGTCTCGACCAGGGCGATGTGGCTGAACGCCTTGGGCGCGTTGCCCAGTTGGCGGCCCATTTCCGGATCCCACTGCTCCGAGAGCAGGCCGACGTCGTTGCGGACGGCCAGGACGCGCTCGAAGACGTCCCGGGCCTGTTCCGGGTGGCCGGTCGCGGCGAGGGCGTCCGCGTACCAGAGGGAGCACGACACGAACGCGCCCTCCGGGCCGGGCACGCCGTCCGCCTCGTGCCCGCCGTCGCCGTCCGTGGCGTACCGCCGTACGAATCCCTCGTGATCGAGCCCCCGCATCGCGCGGACGGTGCCGCGCACGCGCTCGTCCGAGGCCGGCAGGAAGCCGAGCCGGGGCATCAGCAGCGCCGAGGCGTCCAGGGCCGAGGAGCCGTAGGACTGCACGAAGGTGCGCCGGCGCGCGTCCCAGCCCTCACGGCACACCTGGCGGTGCACCTCGTCCCGCATGGCACGCCACTCGCCCGACGAGCCGTTGCGGCCGAGTACTTCGCCCATGCGCACGGCGCGGTCGGCGGCCACCCAGGCCATGACCTTGGAGTGGACGAACTGCCGTCCCGGGCCGCGCACCTGCCACAGCCCGTGATCCGGTTCCCGCCAGTGGCGCAGCAGATGGCCCATCAACGCCTCCACCAGGCTCCAGACATGGGGCGGCATGGGGATCCCGGCCTGCAGCGACAGACAGAGGGCGTCCAGGACCTCACCGTAGACGTCGAGCTGGAACTGGTTCATCGCGAAGTTGCCGAACCGGACCGGCCGCGAGCCCTCGTAGCCGGGCAGCCAGGGTGCCTCGGTCTCCGGCAGCAGTCGCTGACCGCCGACGCCGTAGACGGTCTGCAGATGGGCGGGGTCGCCGGCGACGGCCCGCACCAGCCAGTCCACCCAGGCCGCCGCTTCCTCCCGGTAGCCGCTGCGCAGCAGACAGGACAGGGTCAGCGTGGAGTCGCGCAGCCAGCAGTACCGGTAGTCCCAGTTGCGCTCCCCGCCGATGCAGCCGGGCAGCGAGGTGGTCGGCGCCGCGACGATGCCGCCCGTGGGGGCGTAGGTGAGTGCCTTCAGCGTGATCAGGGAGCGCACGACTGCGTCCCGCCACGGTCCCTCGTAGCGACACTGGGCGCTCCAGCGCCGCCAGTAGTCGCTGGTCTCCTTCAGGAGGGTCTCGGCCGGAAAGGACAGTGGCGCGGGCGTCTCGGGCAGATGGGAGGGCGACCACACCAGCGTCAGGGCCAGTCGCCGTCCGGCCGGGACGGTGAAGTCGTACACCGTGGAGTCCTCGCGGTCGAGTGCCCGCACGGGCCCGTCGGTGTCCAGCCAGACGGCGTCCGGGCCGGCGACCGCCACCGCGCACTGGTCGACGGCCCGGATCCAGGGCACGACCCGACCCTGGTGGAAGCGCAGCCGCAGCTCGCTGCGCATGGCTACGGCGCCGGAGAGCCCCTCGATCACCCGGACGACGCACGGCAGTTGGGAGCGGGGCGGCATGAAGTCGGTGACCCGGACGGTCCCCGTGGGGGTCTCCCACCAGGTACCCAGAACCAGCGTGTCCGGCGTGTAGGCCCGCCGTGTGCACGACCCGCGGGTGACCGGGGAGACCCGCCAGAAGCCGTTGTCCTCCGTGCCGAGCAACGAGGCCAGACAGGCCGGCGAGTCGAAGCGGGGGAGGCACAGCCAGTCGACGGAACCGTCCTTGCCGACCATGGCGGCGGTCTCCAGGTCGCTGATGAGGGCGTAGTCCTCAATGGGAGCACTCATGATCCGCACGTCGTGTGCTGCGTATATTTACGTTGTAAACATCATCCCTCTGTGAGTGGCGCAGCGTCAAGAGGCGACCAGGGCGGGTATGTTTACGCCGTAAAGCATGCTGTCGCCCCGGGCCGGCCGCACGGTCGCGGGGCAGGGAGGCACGGATGGCCGGCGGATCAGCAGACAAGCCCGCACGCCGCGCCAGTGACCGCGGGCGGTACGGCAGGCTCAGTCGTGAGCGCGTGCTGACCGCCGCCCTGGAACTGGTCGACCGGGAAGGCCTCTCGGCTCTGAGCATGCGCCGGCTGGGTGCCGAGCTCGGTGTCGAGGCGATGGCGCTCTACCGGTACGCGGCCGGCAAGGACTCCCTGCTGGACGGCCTTGTCGAGGCCCTGTACCTGGAGCTGGAAGAGCGGCTCGCCGGTGGCTCCGAGGCGAGCGCAAAGCCGCCCACCGAGAGCGGGGCACTCCCGTGGCGTGCTGAGCTCCAACGGATCGCGCGCGCTCTGTACGACGTGTGCCTGGCCCACCCCCAGGTGGTGCCGCTGCTCTCGACCCGCATGATGGCCGTTCCGCTCGCCCGCAGGCCGCTCGCGGTCCTGCGGGATCACGAGCGGACCCTGCTCCTGCTCCGCAAGGCCGGGTTCGACGACGCCCGCGCCGCCGCCGTGTTCCGCGCCTACACCGCTTGGGTCCTCGGCTATGTGTCCGTGGAACTGAGGGCCATGGTGGACAACCCCGAGGAATCGGACCCCGCGTTCCGCCTGGGCCTGCACCGCATGCCGTCCCAGGAACTGCCCGTGCTCCGTGCGACCGCCCCGGCCCTCGCCGAGCCGGGCGGACCGGAAGGCCTGTCCGCAGGGCTCGACGCACTGCTCGACTGCCTGGCACCGGCGGACCGGACGTCCTGACATCGTCGCAGTCGACAGGTCGACAGGTCGGCGCCTCGGCGCAGGACCGCCACGGGTCAGGCCCGGCGCCCCGTCCACTCCGGCTCCGTCCGTGCCCACTCCTGTTCCCATTCCGCCAGGCGGCGACGCATGGCGGCATGGCGGACGACCGTGTGGCCGAGGAGGACCAAGCCGCCCGCGCCGGCCGTGGCGCAGACACCGATGGTCACGGTCTGGTGCCAGACCGCCATGCTGTCGGGAGGAGCGGGGACGCTACGGCCCCGGGAGTCGAGCCACACGTCGACCATGTCGCCCGTCCGGGTCCCGGGCGGCACACGTGCCGTGGCCGTACGCGGCACGTCTGCCGGCTCCGTCCACCGGACCGTCGCCTTGGCGGGCAGCTGCCGTCCGCCCTGCGCCGTCGGCAGCGGGGCGGAGCCCCTTCCGATGACCTCGGCCCGGATGTGACGGCGCTCGGCGCGCTGCTCCCGCACCGTGGTCAGGGCGTCGTCGTGGGCCCACCAGGCCGCGACCGCCCCGGCCAGCGGAGCGCCGACGAACAGCAGCGCGATCACGGCCACCACCGTCCACGCCTCGACCACATCCGACCGGCGCCGCAGCGGACTGCGCCGCCAGCGCCAGCCAAGCACCCGGCTTCGCATGCCGTCCAGGTACCCCGTACACGGCACGTCGTGCCTGACGATCTCTGCGCCATCGTCAACGACGGACCCTGGACGGACGCACGCCGCGCGCCTCCCGCATGTTTCGCGGGTCCCGCACGCCGCGCGCCTCCCGCACACCGTCGCGACGTGCCGCCGGTCAGCCGAAGCGCTCGATCCGGATGCGGTCCACGGGCTGACCTGCCGCCACGAGCAGCCTCGAGGCATGCTCCGCGAATCCGTTGGAGCCGCACACATAGGCCTCCCACCCACCAGGAGGCTGCTCGGCCAGGAGGGGCGCCACATGTGCGGCGGCCATACGTCCCACCGGCACACCCTCCGGCGCGCTCCGCGTGAACACGGGCGTCGTCTCCGCGCCGTACTCCCTCGCGTAGATCAGTTCCTCGGGGCTGCGGGCCGACACCAGCAGCCGCAACGGCACGTCCAGGCCCCGCGCCCGGTGGTGCCGCACCATCGACATCAGCGGTACGACGCCGGATCCGGCGCCGACCAGCAGCGCGGGCCGGTTCCCGGGCCAGGCGAAGAAGCCGCTGAGCGGACCGCGGACCTCGACCGTGTCACCGGGCTCGGCGACCGTGTGGAACCAGCCGGACACCTCACCGCCCTCGACATGGTCGAGGGTCAGCTCGATGTGCCCGGCGTCGTCCGGCGCGGACGCGATCGAGTAGTGGCGCTGGGCCACATAGCCGTCCTCGGCGGTCAGCCGCAGCATCAGGTGCTGGCCGGGCAGATGGCCCGCCCATGCGGGCACCGCGAGCCGGAAGGTGGCGGCGTGTGGGGTCTCGCGGCGGATCTCGGTGATCGTGGCGGTCTGCCAGACCGCGGCGGCCTGGTTGCTGACGGCGATCCGGCCGGGCACGGCGAACCGGGTCGGTGGAGCGAAGGTCTCAGTCACCGGAGTACCGCTGCTCCTCCCACGGGTTGCCCCGCGCGTGGTAACCGTTCTGCTCCCAGAAGCCCGGCTCGTCGTGGTCGAGCAGCCGGATGCCCGCGATCCACTTGGCGCTCTTCCAGAAGTACAGGTGCGGCACGAGCAGCCGCGCCGGTCCGCCGTGCTCGGCGGGCAGCGGCTTGCCGTCGTACTCCCACGCGACCCAGGCCTTCCCGCCGGTCAGGTCCGCGAGGGGGAGGTTGGTGGTGTACCCGGTATGTGAATAGGCGACGGCATGGGTGGCGGACACATGGGGCCGCACCACATGGAAGAACGCGTCCAGCGACACACCCGCGAACCGCACGCCGAATTTCGACCAGCTCGTCACGCAGTGGATGTCACCCTCGTACATCGATCCCGGCAGCGCGTGCGCCTCCTCCCAGTCCCAGGTGCGCGGCTCCTCGACCAGGCCGTCCACCCGGAACGTCCAGTCGGCCGGCGACAGGTCCGGGGTGACCTCCGCGGAGAGCACGGGCCAGTCCTCGCCCGCGTCGTACTGCCCTGGTGGGAGCCCTGGGTCGGGGAGGCGTGGGCGTCCGGTGAAGCCTCGGGTGACGTTCATGCGGGGGGTGCCTCCAGGCCGCCGTGGACGACGGCCGGCGGGTCGAGCGTGATCAGTACGTGTTCATTCAACCGTACGTGGCCGCAGGCCCACGTGATCGTTGGGGTAGGGTGGCCGTCCGGCCGGGACAGCCCCGGTGTCGCGGAGCCCGGGAGGTGAGACCCATTACCGCTGTGTCAGGTCGGGTGCTCTCACCTCGCATCGGCGCGGATCACCGCCAGTAGGCGCGACCGCGAGAGCACCCTTCGGCTTCCGAAAGGCTCTCGGCCTCCATGCCCCCTCTGTCTTCTTCCTCGTCCTCGCCTTCCTCGTCCCCGTCCCCCGTGCCGCTCTCACGCGACGCCGTCGTGACCGCACTGCGCGCCGCCGGCTGTGTCTTCGCCGAGGACGAGGCCCGGTTGATCTTCGCCGCCGCCCGCACCCCGGACGAGCTGGCCGAAATGGTGGACGGCCGCGTCACCGGCCTGCCTCTCGAACTCGTCCTGGGCTGGGCCGAGTTCCGCGGGCTGCGCATCGCCGTGGAACCCGGCGTCTTCGTACCCCGCCGCCGTACCGAGTTCCTGGTCGAACAGGCCCTCGCCCACTGCCCGGACGCGTCCGTCGTCGTGGACCTGTGCTGCGGCTCGGGCGCGGTCGGCGCGGCACTGGCCGCCGCACTCGGCCGGGTCGAGCTGCACGCCGCCGACATCGACCCGGCCGCGGTGCGCTGCGCCCGCCGCAATGTGGCTCCCTTCGACGGTCAGGTGCACACGGGCGACCTGTTCGAGGCACTGCCCGCCAGCGTGCGCGGCCGCGTCGGCATCCTCGCGGCGAACGTGCCGTACGTGCCCACCGGAGAAGTCGGTCTGCTGCCCGCGGAGGCACGCGACCACGAGCCGCGCGTCGCGCTGGACGGCGGTCCGGACGGGCTGGACGTCCTGCGCCGGGTCGCAGCCGAGGCACCCCGATGGCTGGCACCCGGCGGCTGCCTGCTGGTCGAGACGAGCGAACGCCAGGCGCCGACGGCCCTGGACGCCTTCACCCGCAGCGGGCTGTTGGCGCGGCTGGTCGTCTCCGAGGAGCTGTACGCGAACGTCGTCGTCGGCCTCAACGATCCCGGAAACCAGCCCGGACACCAGGTCTGACCAGGCCTGATCAGACCGACGCGCCGCTCTTCGAAGGACTCTCCGAGGGGGCGGGGGACTGCCGGTCCCAGTGGCGAGGTCCGGGGAACTTGCCGCGCCAGTCGCCCGGCCCCCGGTCCTGCTTCCCGTCCTCGTCCTTCCTCCAGTCCTTCCAGGTGCCCGAGAGCACGCGGGAGGCCGTCCGGGCGTTGTCCTCGTCGGACCGGGTGCCGACCAGGAAGACGGTCTCGCCCTTCTTGAGATCGCCCGTGCCGGAGCTCTGCTCCCCGTCGTGATGGACGGTGGTGTCCGAGCCGACGGTCCATGTCCACTCGGCGCCGTCCTCGCTCCTGACGGTGACCTGGTCGCCGTCGACCTTCTCGATGGTGCCGCGCTGCCAGGTCCGTACGATCCACTCGTCGGTGTCGGGGTCCTTCACGGTCGTCTCGCCGTGCACGCCGCCCCCGCCCAGGCCGAACCCCATGCCGTGGCCGTGCCGGCCGCCGGGGCCGTCGGGGCCCGGTGACGCCGGCGCCGAGCCGGAGGCCGCGGGCGTGGCCCCGCCGCCCGAGCCCGAGGACGCCGCCGCGTAGGCGACCGTGCCACCGAGGGCGAGCACGGCGACCGTGGCCACCGCGGTCACCGCGCGGGCCCGGAGGGACCGCCGCTGCCACAGCCCGCGCAGAGCAGCACCCCGGGCGGGCTCGCGCTCCGGGCCGCCCGGTCCGGTGAGGACCTCGAACTCCGTGCCGGCCGGCTCCGGGCCGGCGTTGTGTCCCTGATCCGGATCGTGTGTCACCGCTCGCTCCCGTCGGTCACGGCACCCGGCATCCCCATGCCATGCCTTGCTGTGATTGTCGGTTGCGGAGGGTAAGGACCAGGTAATCAGGAGCTGTGAAAAACGGCCGCCCGAGCCGTGGACCCGCTCGCCGGCGCCGTGCCCGTCAACTCGGCGTCAGCACGCGGGCGATGAGCAGTGCCACGTCGTCGGAGTTGTCCGGCCGGTGCAGAGTGCGCAGGAGAAGGTCGCAGCACTCCTCCAAGGGGCGGTAGGGGTCGTCGAGGAGCCGCAGAAGAGCGTCGAGGCGCTCGTCGAGCGGGTGCTGCCGGGTCTCGACGAGGCCGTCCGTGTAGAAGACCAGCTGGTCGCCGGGCTCCAGGTCGACGGTCGTCGTCGAGAAGGCGACGCCGCCCACGCCCAGCGGTGCTCCCGTGGGCAGTTCGAGGAATTCCGGCGGGTGGCCGGGGCGGACGCGGGCGGGCGGCAGATGCCCGGCGTTGGCGATGCGGCACTGCCGCAGCTTCGGGTCGTGGACGGCGTAGACGCATGTGGCGATGGAGTGGTCCAGGCCCTCGGTGATCTTGTCGAGGTGCTCCAGAAGACGGGTCGGTTCGAGGTCGAGCGAGGCCAGCGTGTGGGTCGCGGTGCGCAGCCGGCCCATCGTCGTCGCGGCGTCGATGCCGCTGCCCATCACGTCGCCCACGACGAGCGCGGTCTTGCCGTCCTCCAGCGGAATCACGTCGAACCAGTCCCCGCCGACCTCGGCGCTGGCGCCCGCGGGCTGGTAGCGGGAGGCGACCTCCAGGCCGCCGGTCACCGGAGGATGGCTGGGCAGCAGACTGCGCTGCAGGGTGAGGGCGGTGTCGCGGGCGTTCTGGTACCAGCGGGCGTTGTCGATCTGCACGGCCGCACGGGCGGCCAGTTCACGGGCGAGCAGCAGGTCGTCCTTGCTGAACGGCAGCGGATTGCGGGTGCGCTTGAGGTCGAGGGCGCCGAGCACCTCACCGCGCGCAGTCAGCGGCACCGCCAGATAGGAGTGCACGCCCGCGCGAGCCAGCTGGACGGCGGCCTCGGGGGAGCGGGCGATCCGCAGCAGGTCCTTCTCCTCGACCCGGGCGACCATCACGGGGCTGCCTGTGCGCACGCACTCGGTGACCAGGCGGTCCGGGCCGTAGCGGGCGACCTCGCCGGGCTGGTCGGCGGCGGCGAGGGCCACCGTGACGTGGTCGGACTGGACGGCCAGGGCGCGGATCACCGCCGGCTCGGAGGGGCCGAGTGTGCTGCGTCTGCCCTCCACCACGGCTTCGAGCAGGTCGACGGCCGCGACGTCGGCGAGCTCCGGCACGGCGACGTCGGCCAGCTCGTGCGCCGTGATCTCCAGCTCCAGCGTGGTGCCGATCCGCGCGGAGGCGTCCGCGATGAGAGCGAGGCGCCGCCGCGCCGTCTCGGCCTCGACGGCGGCCTGATGCTGCTCGGTGATGTCCACGGCCATGCCGGCCACGCCCAGCACCGTCCCCGCCGTGTCCTCCAGCCGGTAGAGCGAGATGGACCAGAAGTGCTCGCGGTCCGGATCGGCCGGAGTCCGGCCCGTGATGCGCTGGTTGATGAGCGGATCACCGGTACGCAGCACCTCACGCAGCGCCGCCTCGATCGCGTCGGCATCGATGTCCGGAAGCAGCTCGCGCGGCGTATGGCCGATGTGGTCCTCGGCGGGAATGCCGTTGAGCAGCGCCAGCGCCTCGTTGACCGAGACGTACCGCAGTTCGGTGTCGAGGACGGCCAGGCCGACCGGAGCCTGCGCGATGGTCCGCGTCGACAGCGCCACGTCCCGCTCCAGCCGCCGGACCGTCGTCTGGTCGGCGCACAGGCCCAGCGCGTAGACGTCCCCCTCGTCGTCGAGCAGCCGCATGTTGCGGAACTCCACCAGTCGCGTGCTGCCGTCCTTGCGCCGGATGGGGAAGGCACCGGCCCAGCCCTCACCGGTCTCCATGACGTCGGAGAACAGCTTGACGACCAGGTCCAGGTGCTGTTCGTGGACCAGGATCCGGGCGGCGTACTGGCCCAGCGCCTCCTGCGCCGGATAGCCGAACAGCTCCTCGGCCTGGGGGCTCCACAACACGATGCGCCCCTGGACGTCCAGCACCACCGAGGCCACGCCCAGCACGTCGAGCAGGCCGCTCGGCCCCACCGGACCGTGCACCGGCTCGTCGCCCTCGGGCACGGGACGTTCGGCTGCAGACATCCCACGCACCGCCTTCGCCCATTGTCGCGGCACGTCGTTCCCCCGTGCCGACTCCCCTAGTTCTACCGCGTTCAACCGTCTCCCGGCCCCCTCGGTCGCTCACCTCCACCATCCCTCAACACGGCGAGGAACGTCCCCCGAAGCCGCGACGAGGCCGCGTGACTGTGTCCGATCAGACAACCCCGTTCGCCTGCTTGGTCTGTACATGACCACATGGGCCCGCCAAACTGTCCGCCGACACGCCCCCACCCCCAAGGAGTCGTCCCATGGCCCTGCGCGCCCGGCAACGTTGTCACGTCGCTCTCACCGGCCTTGTCGCCCTCGCCTGCGCCGCCGTGCTGTCCACTGCGACGCCCGCGCAGGCCGCCGACACCTGGACGGAGGTGGGCTCCGACCGCGCCGACCCACTGACCGAGAGCCAGGGCCTGACCTCCGTCGAGGTCCCGGCGAACAGCCCCAACCGCTACACGGGCATCGGCACCATCCCCGTCTCGGTCAGCAGCCGCGGCTGGAACCACGTGGGCGACCCGGACGCCTCCTACAACGGCTACTACATCGAGCCGTACCAGGCGGACTCGGGCACCGCGAAGATGTTCCGCGTGCAGGCGCCGAACGGGACCTGGTCGGAGTACGTCCACACGCTGGGCTCCGGGGAAGCGCTGAACAACTCCTTCGTCGCCATCACGCCCGGCGGCCAGTGGATGGTCTCCGGCGAGTGGGGCACCATGACCCGGCTTCTGGTCCACCCCACACCGGGCGTCAACCCCGCCACCTCACCGTCGGCGAACCTCCCCTGGACGTCCAGCATCCGGCTCGACCACGCCGTACGTGACATCCAGGGCTGCGACTTCCTCAGCGCCACGGCCCTGCTCTGCTCCTCCGACGACCCCGCGGGCACCCTCTTCGGCATGACCAAGCCGCTGCTCCGGATCGACCTCTCCGCCGAGCCCGGCACCTCCGACGTGACCGGTCATGTCACGGCACTGCGCCAGCTCCCGCTGCGCAGCTCCTGCTCCGGCGGGTTCGAGACGGAGGGCATCGACTACGACCGTCGTACCGGCACCCTGCGCGTGATCGTCATCTCGCCGGGCTTCTGCGTGCTGACCGACAGCAAGACGTACCGGTTCACGCGCGGCTGAGGAACGGAGGGGTTGGTTCCGCCGGTAGTGCTCCGCCGCCCGTAGTGCTTTTCTTGGGTTGGGGTCCGGTTCCGCGGGCAACCCGTGGCACCGCGGTGCGGCCACGAGAGGAGCGATCACGATGGACCGTGAACGACTGCACGAGGAACCCGTCTCCGTCGAGATCAGCGGATGCAGCAAGGAAGACGCCCGGATCGTCTTCGACACGCTGTGCGCGTGCTTCGAGTCCGACCGGGCCCCCGAGGACGTGCCGCAGCAGCTCCATGAGACGCGCCCCATGGTGTGGCTCGGCACGTTCGAGGTCACGGACGCGCACGAGTGCCCGCCGCCCGCCCGGCTCTCGTCGTCCGTCGAGGCGGACGCGCAGGGCGGCTACTGGGCGATCGAACGGCTCCGTACGACGCTGGACTCCCTGTTCACGGTGCACGACCTCTCCTCGGCCTCGGGCGACCAGGAGCGGGAGCTGCACGTGGTGCTGGAAAGCCGGTGACGCCCACGCGCGCGTGGCTCCTCACAGGCCCAGGAGAGTGAACACGGCACGCCGGTAGACGGCGTGGACGGCGGGCAGGTCCGCGAGACAGGCCCGCTCGTCCACGCCGTGCAGCCCCTCGTACCGGACTCCGAAGCCCGCCGTGGCCGGGATGCCCTCGCCGGCCAGGAGGTTGCCGATGTTCGACGGACCCGCTGTCTTCGCGCGGACCGCCAGCCCCTGCGCGGCGGCGGCGTCGAGCAGCGCGGCGGCGGGTTGCTGATCCTTTTCGAGGCGGTACGGCGGCCAGGACGCCACCGGGGTGACCCCGGTCGGCCGTGGCGCGGGCAGCCGGGCGTCCAGCTCCGTCACTGCATCGCGGACCAGGCTTTCGGCGGCGTGGCCGTCGAAGCCCGGCGTGGTGCGGATGTCGATGCCCAGCTCGCACAGGTCGGGAACGACGGAGAAACCCTGGCCGCCGTGGCAGAAGGTCACCGTCAGTTTCGGCGGGAGCGGGAAGTCCGGGCCGGCGGTCGGGAGGGGGGCGGCGTCCAGCAGACGCACGAGCTCGGCCGCGCGGGAGACGGCACCCGGCGTCGTGCTCCGGGACCCGGAGTGGCCGGAGTCGGCGTGCACAGCGACCGTGGCCCGCCACAGGCCGCGCCCGCCGACCACCACCTCGTCGAGCCCCGGGTAGCCGATCAGCACCCCGGCCGGACGGGCCGCCTCCGGGTCGGCCAGGTAGGCACGGGCACCGCCGAAACCGCCCGTGTGCTCGTCCACGTCGAGCAGCACCGCGAGCCCGCCGCGCAGGGACTCCGAGCGGCCGTGCAGCTCGGCCGCGAGGTGGCAGAACATCGCCGCGGCCAGCTTGGAGTCGGCGGCGCCCCGGCCCCGCAGCCAGCCGTCCGCGACCTCGCCGCAGTCCGGCGGGAACGACCAGGCGTCCTCGTCGCCGTACGGGGCGGTGTCCACACAGGCGTCCAGCGCCCACCAGGGGCCCGGCCGCCCGCCCGCGACCTCCACCAGCACCCCGACGACCCCGCCCTGCTCGTCGTACAGCCGCCGATGCGGCAGCTCACGCTCCGCGAGCCAGTCCTCCAGGACGGCGAGGACCGGGCCGTAGTCGTCGATGCCGGCGCGGCTCGGGCGCCGGATCAATTGCTGGGCGAGGGCGACGACGTCGGCGTAGGGGCTCATGGGGGCACTGTGCCCGACGGTGGTGCGGGTCACCCCTGCCCGCTTGTGCAACTAGTTGCATAAAGGCTGTGCGGTCCTCTACAACTACTGCAGGCACGACACCGCACGGAGGGGCCCGATGAGCCGTTACCCGCACCTGCTGAGCCCGCTCGACCTGGGCTTCACCACGCTGCCCAACCGCGTCCTCATGGGCTCCATGCACGTGGGTCTGGAGGAGGCCGAGCGCGGTTTCGAGCGCATGGCGGCCTTCTACGCCGAGCGCGCCCGCGGGGGAGTGGGGCTCATCGTCACCGGGGGCATCGCACCCAACGACGAGGGCCGGCCGTACGAGGGCGGCGCCAAGCTCACCACCGAGGCGGAGGCCGAGCAGCACCGGGTCATCACCGAGGCGGTGCACCGCGAGAGCGGCCGGATCGCGATGCAGATCCTGCACTTCGGCCGGTACGCCTACCACCAGGACCTGGTCGCCCCGAGCCCGCTCCAGGCGCCGATCAGCCCCTTCCCGCCCCGCGAACTCACCGACGCCGACATCGAGCGGACCATCGACGACTACGCGCGGGCCGCCCGCCTGGCCCGGCAGGCCGGCTACGACGGCGTGGAGATCATGGGCTCCGAGGGCTACCTCATCAACGAGTTCATCGCCACGCAGACCAACCGGCGCACCGACCGCTGGGGCGGCTCGTACGAGAACCGCATGCGCTTCCCCGTGGAGATCGTGCGGCGGGTACGCGAGGCCGTCGGCGACGACTTCATCATCATCTACCGGCTGTCCATGCTGGACCTCGTGCCCGGCGGCTCCACGCTCGACGAGGTGATCACGCTCGCCAGGGCCGTCGAGGCCGCCGGGGCGACCATCATCAACACCGGCATCGGCTGGCACGAGGCGCGCATCCCGACCATCGCCACCTCGGTGCCGCGCGGCGCGTACACCTGGGTCACCAAGCGGCTGATGGGCGAGGTGTCGGTCCCGCTGGTGACGACCAACCGCATCAACACCCCCGAGCTGGCCGAGGAGTTGCTCGCCGACGGCTGCGCGGACATGGTGTCGATGGCCCGTCCGATGCTCGCCGACCCCGACTTCGTCGCCAAGGCGGCCGCCGGGAAGCCCGAGGCCATCAACACCTGCATCGGCTGCAACCAGGCCTGCCTCGACCACACCTTCAGCGGCAAGATCACGTCCTGTCTCGTCAACCCGCGCGCCTGCCACGAGACCGAGCTGGTGCTCTCCCCGACCCGGCTGCGCAAGCGCGTCGCGGTGGTGGGCGCCGGACCCGCCGGGCTGGCCTGTGCCGTGAGCGCGGCCGAACGCGGCCATGACGTCACGCTGTTCGACGCCGCGAGCGAGATCGGCGGCCAGCTGAACGTCGCCCGCAAGGTGCCGGGCAAGCAGGAGTTCGACGAGACGCTGCGCTACTTCCGCCACCAGCTCGACTGGCAGGGCGTCGACGTACGGCTGAACACCTGGGTCACGGCCGAGGACCTCGCCGCCTACGACGACGTCGTCGTCGCCACCGGCGTCACCCCGCGCACCCCCGACATCCCCGGCGTCGACCACCCGAGCGTCGTCGGCTACCTCGACGTCCTGCGCGACGGCGCACCCGTCGGCGACCGCGTCGCCATCCTCGGCGCGGGCGGCATCGGCTTCGATGTCGCCGAGTACCTCACCGACGGCGGCGACAAGGCCAGCGAGGACCCCCAGACGTACTTCCGTCACTGGGGCGTCGACATGGACTACACGGCACCCGGCGGCCTCGCCGCCCCCGAGCGGCCCGCCCCGCCGCGCACCGTCCACCTGCTGCAGCGCAAGACCAGCAAGGTCGGCGCCGGCCTCGGCAAGACCACCGGCTGGATCCACCGCACCGAGCTCAAGCACCGGGGCGTCACCATGGTCCCGGGCGTGCGCTACGACCGCATCGACGACGCCGGACTGCATGTCACCGTCGGCGAGGAGAGCACGGTCCTCGAGGTCGACACGATCGTGCTGTGCACCGGGCAGGAGCCGCGCCGTGACCTGTACGAGGAGCTGCTCGCCGCGGGCCGCAGCGTGCACCTCATCGGCGGTGCCGACGTGGCCGCCGAACTGGACGCCAAGCGGGCCATCAAGCAGGGCACTGAGCTGGCGGCGAGCCTGTAGCGACCGTTCAGGCACCGCGAAGGCCCTGGAGGCCGCCGTCCCTAGGATGAGCCCATGTCACTCCCGCACGCGATCCTCACCGCCCTGCTCGAAAAGCCGTCCTCGGGGCTGGAGCTGACCCGCCGGTTCGACAAGTCGATCGGCTACTTCTGGTCGGCGACGCATCAGCAGATCTATCGCGAGCTGGGAAAACTGGAGACCGAGGGCTTCATCCGCACCCTGCCGAGCGAACAGCCGGCCCGTGGGCAGAAGAAGAGCTACGAGGTCCTGCCCGCGGGCCGCGCCGAACTGGCCCGCTGGACCGCCGCGTCCCAGGACCCGAGGCCGCACCGCGACACCCTGCTGCTGCGCATGCGCGCCGCGGCCGTCGTGGGGACCGAGGGCATCGAGGCCGATCTGCGCCGCCATCTCGACCTGCACCGACGGCAGTTGGCCGAGTACGAGGAGATCGAGAAGCGGGACTTCCCGCCCGGCAAGGACAGTTCGCAGGACCGGCTGCGGCACCTGGTGCTGCGCGCGGGGATCGACCTGGAGACCTTCTGGACCCAGTGGCTCACCCGCGCCCTGGAGGAGTTCGCGGAGCTGCCGGGCCACGACACGGCGTGAACCGAGGGGGCGCGCAGACCCGGCAGCGCTCGATGCGCCGCGTCACAGCCGGTACGGCTTCGACTTGCGGCGCAGGTACCAGGCCGTGGCCAGGGCCCCCGCGCCCACCAGCGCCCCGCCGCCGACCAGCGTCAGCGTGCCGTAGTCCTTCGTCCCCCCGCCCACGCCGCCCATGACCCCGCGCGACGGTGAGGCGGTGGCGGAGATCGTTCGGGTGGGGGTGGGGCCCGAGACGACGACCGACTGAGTGCCCGCCGTCGTGCCGTTGGCGCACACGACGATGACGGTGTACGTGCCCGCACTCACGCCGGACCAGGCGGCCGACTGCAGTGCGGCCGTCCCCGACAGCGAGACCTGTCGGCCCTGGGCGAAGTTCGACTGCCTGCTGTTCAGCAGCGAGGCGGTGCCGAAGCTGCCGTTGACGGGTGTGCTGCACGCGCTGGTCGTGACGGAGACCGTGGACCCGGTCGTGCTCACGGAGATCCCCGAGACCGCGGCGGCCGGAACGGCGGCCGCGACGAGGGGAAGAACGGAGGCGGCTGCCACGGTCAGGCCCGAGCGGAGGAGTTGCGATGAGTTGCGCATATGAACTGCCCTCCGGCGGCACGGTCGGCGGAACATCCCTGGCGCCGCCGAGGATCGGGAACGCCCGTGCTGCCTCAGGGGCAGCCAACGCGCCCCGGGAACGGACCGCATGCGGGCCGCGCCCGGACAGGTGACGGGCTGCTGCATCCGGGGGACGCCGGAGGGGATGTCAGCCCTGCGCGCCGGTCGTCACCGTCCGCTCCGCCGAGAAGCCGCCCCAGGTGCCGTCCGGCAGCCTGCCCCGGACGCTCACCCGGTGCGTGACTCCCTCCTCCGGGCCCAGGTAGAAGCTGTACGTGGCCCGCCCGCGCGGCGCGCTCCCGCCGTACACCAGCGAGGTGGCCGTACGTCCGTCGAGCCGCACCTGGTACTCCGCGACCACGCCGTCCGCCCGCGGCGGCACCCAGCTCAGGTCGAGGTGGTACGCCCCGTCCTCACGGTGTGTCGTGGCCCGGAAGGCGGTCGGCGCCGTGCCGCGCCCGTCGTCGGTGCCGGGCGTGGTGACACGGACCGCCGCGGTGGCGGGGGAGAGGTTGCCTGCCGCGTCCCGGGCCCGGACGGTGAAGGAATAGCGGGTGCCGGGCCGAAGCCCGGTGACCACGGTCGCGGTCTGGTTCCCGCCCACACTGTGGATCTTTGTGTCGCCCTGATGGATGTCGTACGACACCACGTCCCGGTCGTCCGTCGCCCTCGACCACGACAGCTCGACCGCCCGGCTGCCGACCGCCCGGCCATGGACCTTCCCCGGACGGGTCGGGGCCGCGTGGTCGGCGGCCACGGCCTCGGGAGTCGTCGCCCGGACCTCCTTGCTCGGCGGGCCGAGCCGCCCGTCGGTGTCACGGGCCCGCACGGTGAAGGCATACATGGTGGACGGCTTGAGCATGGTGACATCCACCATGTGCGCGGAGCCCGGCACTTCCTTGACCTTCGTGGTGCCCCGATACACCTCGTAGTGGCGGATGCCTCGGTCCGCCGAGACCGCGTTCCACATGACGTGCACGCTCGTCGCGCTCCCCGCGGCGGCCGTGACACCCGTGGGCGCCGCGGGCAGCCGGCCGCCGTCCTCGCCCGCCTCGCCCCAGGCGCAGGAGGAGAGCAGGGCGAGCGCCGTACAGAGGGCGGACAAGGGGACGAGAACGCGTCGCACGACTCTGCCTCCCGGGGGTGGCTCGCGGGAATGGTCCGGACCAATATGGCGCTGCTGACGCGATCACATCAAGAGGGCGGTCGTTGGTGGTACGCCGGACGTGTTACGTATGCTGAAGCTCCTCACGGCAACTCCCCGCGTGAGTCGGGGAGTTCATGCCGTCGGCACGGGTTGCTGTCGTCGCTTGTCCCGCGCCGGACACGGGTGGCCGGGGGGCCGGGTCCCGTCGCGGACCCGGCCCCGCCGGCCCCTGCCGGAAGCTCGAGGGCGGTCGCGTGTCGCCCGGGGTGTGGGCCGTACGGGCCCCTCTGGTGGCAGCATGATCCGAACGGCATCAGATTGGCTGAGTGCCCTCCTGACAATGCTTCGGGCTGAGCGCTCGTCACATCCCCTAGGAGAGGGGTCCGCATAGTGCGTGTCCGGTCGCTGACGCTGGCGGCAGCAAGTGCCGCCCTGCTCGCCCCGACGACGCTGCCCACACCCCCGCCGGTCGCGCAGGAAGGGCCCACGACACGGGGCGAGCCCGACGTCGGCGCCGCCGACCTGCTGGCCAAGGTGCGCGACTGCACATCCGTCTCCCATGGGCGCTACCGCACCGACAAGGGCGCCCCCGCGACGATCCCGGTCTGCGGAGCGCCCGGTGCGGTGTTCTGGAAGGCGGACATGGACATCGACTGCGACGGGCAGCCCACCGACCGCTGCAACGGCCGTACGGATCCGTTCTTCTCCGCCACGACGGCCTTTCAGCAGTCCGACGGCCGCCACCTGAGTGCCGAACGCCTCCCTTACGTCGTCCTGCCCGCCCCGAGCGGCATCTGGAACTACCGTGATCACGGCATCCGCGGCGGTTCGGTCGTGGCTGTCCTGTATCGGGGCCGCGTGCAGTACGCGGTCGTCGGCGACGTCGGCCCGCGCGACATCATCGGCGAGGCGTCGTACGCCACCGCCGAGGCCCTAGGTATCCCGGCCGACCCACGCCGCGGCGGCACGGCCTCCGGGGTCACCTACATCGTCTTCAAGGGCGAACCGGTGACCCCCATCGAGGACCGCGCGGCCGCCATGACGACCGGAGAGCGGCTGGCGAGGGAGTTCGTGCACGGCGGGAAGGCCGTCCAGGGTGCGCAAGCCCCCCGCGGCGAGGAGTCCGTGGGTGGTGGGCAGGCCGGGCGCGGTGAGGAATCCGTGGACGATGGGCAGGCCGGGCGCGGCGAGGAGCCCGTGGACGGTGGGCAGGCCGTGCACGGCGAGGACTCCGTGCGCGGTGAGCCTGCCGTGCGCCGTGAGGAAGCTGTGCGCGAAGAGCGGTCCGTGTACGGCGAGTGATGCGTCCACGCGCGCGTGGACGCCGGTTGAAACGGCGTCAGACCGCCGACCAGCCGTCGTCGACCGGCAGGATCACGCCGTTGATGTTGCTCGCCGCGTCCGAGGCGAGGAACACGATGGCGGCGGCCTGCTCCTCCGGCTGGGCCAGCTTGCCGAGGTTGACGAAGTGCGGGCCGAGGGCCGCCGGTCCATGGGCGTCCTGCGCGGCGTCCACGACGATGCCGGTCCGAGTGCCGCCCGGGGCGATGGCATTCGCGCGTATCCCCTGCTTGCGGTACATCACCGCGAGCGACTTCGTCAGCCCCACCACACCGTGCTTCGACGCGGTGTAGGCGGCACCCGCGGCACTGCCGCGCAGGCCGGCCTCGGACGCCGTGTTCACGATGGCGCCTCTGCCCGCCTCCAGCATGTGCGGCAGCACCGCGCGAGTGAGCAGGAACGGGGCGGTGAGGTTGACCCGGATGACCCGCTCCCACTCGGCGTCGGTGACGTCCGCCAGGGCCGACATCCGGTCCATGATCCCGGCGTTGTTCACCAGGACGTCCACGCCGCCGAAGCGCTCGACGGCGGTCTCGACCACCTGGTCGACGACGGCCTGCTCGCTGAGGTCGCCGACGACGGCGACCGCGGCGCCGCCCGCCTGCTCGATCTCCTCGACGACCGCCTGCGCGCCCTCGGCGTTCAGATCCGCCACCACGACCCGGGCGCCCTCCTTGGCGAAGGCCGGCGCGGCAGCGCGCCCGATGCCCGAGCCCGCTCCGGTGACGATGACGCTGCGCCCGTCCAGTCCGCTGCTCATGAAGTGCTCCATCCGCGTGTCCGAGATGCGATGCCCGAGGAGCGGCCTGTCGAACGCGCCCGGGGAGCCACACCATACGACTTAATGTCTCTGAGTGACATAAAGTCTTCGGGGAGAATTCCCGGAGAGCGATCGGGGCCGACCGGAGGAGACGCATGACCGCAGCCCGCGGAGGCACGAGACGACCCACGGGACGACCGCCCCTGACCGAGGAGCGCAAGGCCGAGATCCGGCTGGAGATCGCGCGGGCGGCGGTGGACCTGTTCGTGGCCCAGGGCGTGGCGGCGACCACCGGTGAGCAGATCGGAGCGGCGGTCGGTGTCTCCGCGCGGACGGTGTGGCGCTACTTCCCGAGCAAGGAGAGCTGCGTACGGCCGCTGTTCTCGGCCGGCATCGACCTGATCGCCGGGTGCCTGCGGCAGTGGCGACCCGGGGAGGCCCTGGAGGAGGTCATGGACCGGGAGTTCGCGGTCGAGGAGCGCCTGCTGTCCGTCCCCGACCGCACCACCGTGGGGGCACTCGTACGGCTGACCCGTACCGAGCCCGGCCTGCGCGCGATCTGGCTCCAGACGTACGACGAGGCAGAACCGGCGTTCGCCCGCGCCCTCGCCGAACGCGCCGGACTGCCCGCCGACGACCTGCGCCCGGCGATCCAGGCGGCGATGGTCAACGCGGCGCTGCGTGCGGCGGTCGAGCACCACGCCTGGCACACCACCGACCCCGAGCCCGACCCGGCGACGGCACAGACCGAGCTGGTGGCGACGCTGCGCTCGGCGCTGGCCATCGCGGCGGAAGGGGTCGGGTAGGGCGCGCCCGCCACCAGCGCCCCGGGCGGAAGCGGGGGAGGCCCGCGGCGGACCGTGGCTGCCGTGGACAGCCGGTTCAGTCCGCCGCCCTGCCCCCGGCGGTCCTCCCTATACCTTCCGGTACGCGTACGCCTCCGCGGCGGCCGCCTCCACCGCCGCGAGGTCGGCGCCGGCGGCCGCCGTGACGACCGCGGCCACCGCGCCCTCGACGAACGGGGCGTCCACCAGGCGTGTGTTTCCGGGGAGTTCGTCGCCCTCCGCGATCAGGGCCTTCACGGTGAGGACCGCGCTGCCCAGGTCGGTGAGGACCGCGACCCCGGCGCCGCGGTCCACGGAGGCGGCCGCCGCGGCGATCAGCTCGGCGCTGGTGCCGAGGCCGCCGCCCTCGGTGCCGCCCGCCGGGGCCACCGGCACGGCCGTTCCGCCGCCCGCGAGGCCCTGCGCCAGCTCGGCCACCGAGGCGGCCACCTGTGCGCTGTGCGAGACCAGCACGATGCCGACGACCCGCTCGCCCTTCTCCTCGTCACTCGCCTTCTCGCCACTCACCGCCGCGTCACTCACCGTTCGCCTCCGCCAACCCCGCGATCAGCAGCGCCGAGGACGTGGCCCCGGGATCCTGGTGCCCGATGCTGCGCTCCCCGAGATAGCTCGCCCGCCCCTTGCGGGCCTGCAACGGCGTCGTCGCCAGGGCGCCCTCCTCGGCGGCGGCCCGCGCCGCGCCGAAGCCGTCGCCGAGCGCGTCCACCGCCGGCACCAGCGCGTCGATCATGGTCTTGTCGCCCGGCGCCGCACCACCGAGCGCCATGACCGCGTCCACCCCCGCCCGCAGCGCCTGGGCGAACTGGTCCTCGCTCACCTCGCCGGCGTCCCCGAGGGCCTTGCCGGTCCGGCGCAGCAGCGTCCCGTACAGGGGCCCCGACGCCCCGCCGACCGTCGAGATGAGCTGCCGCCCGGCGAGGGTCAGGACCGCCCCGGGCGTCTGCGGGGCCTCCTTCTCCAGCGCCGCCGTGACGGCGGTGAACCCCCGTTGCAGGTTGCTGCCGTGGTCGGCGTCCCCGATGGGCGAGTCGAGGGCGGTGAGCCGCTCCGCCTCACGGTCGACGGCGGCTGCGGTCGCCGTCATCCAACGGCGGAAGAAATCGGCGTCGAGCACTGGATCTCCTTGCGTGACAGGTGCCTCAGGTGCCTTGCGATCGTCGGTCTCCGGATCACATTCCCCACCGCAGCCCCGGTGTCTTCACCGGCGCGTTCCACAGCCGCAGCAGTTCCTCGTCGACCTGGCAGAGGGTGACCGAGGCGCCGGCCATGTCGAGCGAGGTGACGTAGTTGCCGACGAGGGTGTGCGCGACGGCGACACCGCGCTCGGTGAGCACCCGCTGCACCTCGGCGTTGAAGCCGTACAGCTCCAACAGCGGTGTCCCGCCCATGCCGTTGACCAGGACGAGGACGGGATTGCGCGGGGTCATGTCGTCCAGGATCGCGCCCACGGCGAAGTCGGCGATCTCGCCCGATGTCATCATCGCCCGCCGCTCCCGGCCGGGCTCGCCATGGATGCCGATGCCCAACTCCAGCTCACCGGGCGGCAGATCGAAGGTGGGGCTGCCCTTGGCGGGTGTGGTGCAGGCGCTCAGGGCGACCCCGAACGTGCGGGAGTTCTCATTGACCTGACGGGCGATCGACTCCACCCGCTCCAGCGGCTGCCCCTCGTCCGCCGCGGCACCGGCGATCTTCTCCACGAACAGCGTCGCGCCCGTGCCGCGCCGCCCGGCCGTGTAGAGACTGTCGGTGACCGCCACGTCGTCGTTGACCAGCACCTTCGCGATCTGGATGCCCTCGTCCTCGGCGAGTTCGGCGGCCATGTCGAAGTTGAGGACGTCGCCCGTGTAGTTCTTCACGATGAACAGCACGCCCGCCCCGCTGTCCACCGCGGCCGCCGCCTTCACCATCTGGTCGGGCACCGGAGAGGTGAACACCTCGCCCGGACAGGCCGCCGACAGCATCCCCGGACCCACGAAGCCACCGTGCAGCGGCTCGTGCCCCGACCCGCCGCCGGAGACGAGGGCGACCTTCCCTTCCACCGGCGCGTCGCGTCGTACGATCACCCGGCTCTCCACATCGACGACCAGCTCGGGATGGGCGGCCGCCATCCCGCGCAGCGCGTCCGCGACCACGGTCTCCGCGACGTTGATCAGCATCTTCATGGGTACCTCCCGGTGAGACTGGCGGATGGGCTCATGACTTGCGTTCTAGCAGGTGAGACGGAGTCGGGTCAGTAGCCGACCTTGGCGGTGTGGTGGTCGGAAGCGGGTTCTGACGGTACTGCTGCCGGCTTTGATGACGGGGTCGTCAGGTGGCTGTGGCGCGTCGGACGTGTGGCAGCAGCACTACTGTCGGCAGTATCGACCTTGCGGCAGCGAAGGTCACGTGCGTGCGTGTGTCGGCGCCAGTCGGCTCGGCTGATCCGGCCGGTGTTGTCGAGCTCGCTGCCGAGTTGCATGGTGGGACGAGCATGCCGCGGACCGCGTCCCCGCGCGGCAACCGGGCGAAGGCCGAGGGTGGTGGTGTTGGTGGCCCGCTGCTCGAACCGCCGTGAACAGCGTCACGACGGTCGCGCCGATGAAGGCGATCGTGATGCGGGTGGTGATCGGCAGCCGAAGGCTTCAGCGCGTGTCCGGGAACAGCGCTCGGGCCCGTTCCGGATCGGGCGCGACGAAGATCCCGTCCGCGGTGACCAACGGCACCGACGGATCGTCGGCGGCGCTGATGGAGCCGGCCACGAAGATCTTGCGGTCCTCGGTCCCTGTGACGCGGGCGTGCACCCGCAGCGGGGTCTCCACGGGGACGGGCCGCTGGTAGCGCATCCGCAAGGAGACGGTCATGGCGGGGCTTCCCGCTGCGTAACAGGCCCAGCCCATCAACTCGTCCAGCAGCATGGCGCTCATGCCGCCGTGCACGTACCCGGGCGGGCCCTCGTGGGCGATGCCGAGCGTGCCGTGGCCGAGGACGCCGTCGCCGTCCGGCGTGACCCGCATGGGCGGGGCGAGCGGGCTGCCGGGTCCGGTCACGGGGCTGTACATCCGTACTCCACCGGGGAACTCGTCCACGGCGGGGATCTCCGCCCGTGTCCGACGACGGCCTGTCAACTGCCCTGCGAGCCGACGGACTTCGTCCGTCACATGGTGCAGCACCTCGGTCGGGGCGTCGGTGCGTACGGTGGTGTCGACGAGGGCCCGTAGCTCGTGGCCCAGGGCGGCGATCGCCGCCCGCTGCTGCTCCAGTTCGTCGGCGTCGGTCAATGGGGCTTCGGTCGCTGGTGCGTTCATCGGGTTTCTCGGTCAGGTGTCCTGGCGGACGAAGACGGGCTTGAGGTGCTTCTCGGGCAGGGCGTCGGGGAGTCGCTCCCAGTCGAGGACATGGGAGACGACCCGCGCCGGGTCGACCTTGCCGGAGAGGGCGAGGCCGAGGGCGTCGGGGATGTGCCCGCGGACGTTGTCACGGGCGATGCGCAGGGTGACACCAGTGAGATACATGTCGAGCAGGGGCAGCTCCCCGGGGCGGAAGTGGTTGCCCGCGGACTCGCAGATGCCTTCCGGTACAAGGCACTTGACCGCCAGAGCGAGCTGGTCGACGCGGCCCGTGGCCTCGACGGCGATGTCGAAACCGTGCCGGACGGGTTCGAGTGCCTCGGCCGTACGGGCGCCGAAGCTCTCGGCGACCTCGCGGTGCTCCGGCTTCGGATCGACGTAGAGGACGTCGGAGGCGCCGAGCGCGCGGGCGATGTCGCAGACGTACAGGCCGATGCTGCCGCGTGCGACCACGAGCACGCGCGCGCCCGGCCTGCTCTTGAGATGGGGAGCGACCAGACGCCAGGACAGCGACCAGTTGTCGCTCGCCGAAGCCATCGCGACCGGGTCGAGTCCGTCCGGCAGCGGCACGAGCATGGCGTCCGCGTACGGCACTCGCACCAGGTCGGAGAAGAGCCCGCCCCAGTTGCCGCCGATCGGCGCGCCGTACATCGCCATGTGCGGTACGGCCGTGCAGTGGGCGGTCAGGCCGGCGCGGCAGTGGTCGCAGCTTCCGCAGCTGATGGACCAGGGGACGACCACCAGGTCGCCGGGAGCCACGCCGGAGACGGCGTCGCCGGTCTCGACGACCCGGGCCACGCACTCGTGGCCGAGCGCGAAGGGCGGGTCGACGAAGCCATGCCCAGCCAGGATCGCCGTGTCGACGTCGCAGGAGGTCGCGGCCACGGGGGCGACGATCGCCTCCTGGCCGGACCGGACCTCGAGGTCGGGTGCCTCGCGCCACTCGACGGTGTTGCGGGCGACGTAGGTGAGCTCACGCATCGGCCTGCTGCCCCTTCTGTCCCTTGGCGAGGGCGACCAGGTCGGCGTACCGGACGACCGAGCCGCCCGCGCCCCAGGTGCCGTCGGCCTGCCCGTGCACCAGCACCCACACGCGCAGGGCGTCGTCCTGGGAGAGCCCGGCGGCGCCGAGGACGGTCTTCGTGGCGTCCTCGACCAGACCGGCCTTGCGGCGCTCGGACAGCGCACCCTGCGGCACCGTCACCTCCACCAGGAAGCGCGGCGCGTCGTCCTCGGCGGTGGTCTGCGCCCCCTCCGGCAGCTCGATCAGGTAGCTCCACGCCTGGGCACGGAAGAACGCCGTGTCGGGCGCCCTCTCCCAGCGCAGCAGGACGCCGGCCAGGTCGCGCTGGACGGTCTCGCGGCCCTCATCGGTGAGGGAACCGGTCGGGACGGTGAGCCGGATCATCGGCATGGGCAACTCCTTCTTCGGTCTGGACTCGGAACACGGTCTTCGAACGGAACACGGTGTTCGAACGGCATGGTCTTCGGTCGGACCACCGTTTATGACGAGTGTTATATCCGGAGGTCACGCTAGACTATGACAAGCGTTATATCCAGAGAGGAGTGCGGTCTTGGCCAAGTCGAGTGCGCCGTCGCGCGAGCGCATCGTGGCCGGTGCGGCCGACCTGATCAGCAGGCGCGGCCTGAACGCCGCGAGCATCCGGGAGACGGCCAAGCACGCCAAGGCGCCGCTCGGCTCGACCTACCACTACTTCCCCGAGGGCAAGCAGCAGCTGGCCACCGAGGCGGTGCGGTTCTCGGGTGGGGCGGTCGCCCGCGTACTGCGCAAGGAACTCGACGCGGGGCCGGTCGCCGGGCTGCGCGCCTTCCTCGCCCTGTGGCGCGGCATCGTCGTCGACAGCGACTTCCGTGCGGGGTGCCCCGTGCTGGCCGTCGCCGTCGAGGAGCCGCCGGCCGACGAGACCCCCATGGCCCTCCTGGCGGCCGCCGAGGCGTTCGAGGAGTGGGAGCGGCTGCTCACCGACGCGGTGCGTGCGCATGGCGCCGACCCCGATCGGGCGCCGGGGCTGGCTGCCCTCGTCGTGGCCGCCGTCGAGGGCGCCACCGCGATGTGCCGCGCCAAGCGCAGCGCGGAACCCCTGGACCAGGTCGCGGAGCAACTCGAAGGCCTGATCGCCGGGGCGCTCGGCCCCTCGAGCTGACGGCGCCGTGCGGTTCACCCGGTCACTGCCTGCGACGAGCCGTCCGTCCGGGTGCCGTCACCTTCGTGACGCCGTACGGGTGGTCCGCGCCCGGACAGCCGGGCGCGGACCACAGAGCCGTCAGTTCGACTTCCACCACGCCGCGGAGGCGTCACGCAGGGTGTTGGTGCCGCAGTGCACCTCGCCCATGCCGAGGTGGTACGTGTACCAGTCGTCGATGTACGACACCTTCAGACCCGCTCGTGCGTACGTCGCGGTGACGGCCTGCGTGAAGATGTCCTTGCCGCCGATGACAGGACCCCACTGGCGCGGGGCGAGGTAGCGGTCGCGGGCGAGCAGGATGCCGTTGACCGCGCCGGGGACGTAGGCGCTGGTCTGGACGGCGGCGGCCCGCGTGCCGGAGCCGCTGCGGTTCTCGCCGAGCCACTTCTGCTGGCCGTACTTGCCGAGGGAGCCGACGAGCGACGGGTCCGCGCCCATGCGCGTCAGACGCGGCACGGACACGTCCTGTCCATCGCGCGCGGACATCTCGGCCTCCCGGGTGTAGAGGGCCGGCACGCGCACGATCTCGTCGTCGGTGACGCCGGTCTCGCGCTTGAGGATGTCGAGATTGGCCTTGATGCGCTGAGCCGCCATGGTGTTGTCGGCCACGAAGTGCCGGGAGGCGAGGGCCTGTTCGATGGTCTCCCTCGGCGCCGGCTGGTTCCCCAGGCCGGGAACCGAGAACATCTTCGTGCGGCCGTGGCCGTCGCGCTGTGCGTCGCGCAGCAGCTTCAGTCCGGCCTGCGGGTCGGCGACCCCGAGCCGCCAGCCACGCGGGGTGTCGGCGGGCAGGAACTGCACGAACTCGTCGACATGGCCGACGCCCAGCCACGAGGTGTCCAGCAGGAGCGGGTCCTGCAGGCCCTGGGATTTCAGCAGGGTGCGCATCGCCTGCGCCGGCCTGGAACCCGTGTCCTTGCGGTGGCCCATGATGATGCGGCCGGCCGGGAAGGAGCGCCCGCCGTGCGTGTAGGGCGGAATGGTCTCCAGGTTCCCCATGGAGTTGAGCGTCCGCTCCTCCGAGTCGCGCACGCCGGAGACCTGCACCACCCCGGTGTCGCGGCCGCGCACCTTCTCGAACAGCTCCCGGCCCGCCTCGCGGTCGGGCTGGGCCGAGCGCAGCATCACGCGCATCACCTGCCGCTGCCCGCCCGGGCCGGTCATGCTGACGTAGGCCGGCTCGACGAAGTCCTGCGCCCAGATGTCGCCGTACTTCTCGAAGGTCACGAGCGGCTTGGTGATCCCCGCGCGCCGCACCTCGTTCCCCAGGTTCGTGACGAACTGCCGGTAGGGCCGGTCGGCGGGGCTGTTGCCGGGCACCTTGGTGACCATGACCTGCTGGGTGTTCTGCAGGTGGTGGTGGGTCAGCAGCGGGGCGACGCGCAGGGTGACCGTGTCGGACGTGGTCCGCCCGGCGGACGTCACGGACAGCCGGATCACCGCACGGCCGTCCCACTTCGCGGTGTCCCGGACGACGTCGGTGGCCTCGACGCCGAACTCGGCGCCGGAGCGCAACTCGGCCGCGGACAATCGGGTGCCTGGCGTGACGAGGACCCATGCGCCGGAACGCTTGAGGAACACCCGGGTGTACTTGGCCCCGGCCGTCACCTGCACACTGCCCTGCGCGCCGGACGCCACGTCCGGCATCGGTACGGACCGGATCCGGGCGAGATCGGCGGCGTCGCCCCGCCCGTTGACCTTCTTGTCGGAGGCGTCGTTGCAGGCGGCCAGCCTGGCATCCGGCAGTGGCCGGCCGTCCGGGCCCTTGACCGGGCAGCGCTTGGTGTCGTCGTCGATGTTGGGCAGGTAGACGGCTCCTCGGCCGGCGGACCAACTGTCCTCGCCGGCGGTGTCGGTGTCGCCGGTGACATCGACACGGCCGTCGCGGTCGACGTCCGCGCGAAGGTCCGCGGCCCCGGGCGACGGTGCCGCGAGGGCGGGGGAGAGCGGGGTGGCGAGTACGGAGCCCGCCGCGGTGACGGCGAGGATCACCTGTCTTGCAGAGGTCGTACGTATACGCGTACGTGTGCGCACGGCACATCCCTTTCCGGTGGGGGGTGTTTCGCCGTGCAAGAGGAGGAACGCGCGCTGTGCGTTCACTGTGGGTACGACAGTTCATCCCTGAGTCTGAGGACAACTCCCAGGAGGGGAGGGCGGATTACGTGTCATCAGTCCCGCGACGTCAGGATGCTCAGCCCGTTGGCCGCCACGATGGCGCCGATGCCGGCCCACTCCGGTGCGCCCAGGTCCTGGCCCAGTCCGATCAGGCCGACGACGGCCGCGAGCACCGGGTTGACGCTCATGAACAGTCCGAAGGCCCGGGCCGGGACATGCCGCAGGGTGAACAGGTCGGCGAGGTACGGCACGGCCGAGGAGAGCACACCGGCGGCGACCGCGCAGGCGAGGGCGCCGGCCGTCGGCGGATGCCGGAGGGCGACGGCCGTGCCGATCGGCAGGAACATCAGGGCGGACAGACAGGACGCGGCCGCCGCGCCCTGCGCTCCGGGGATGCGGCGGCCGACGGTGCGGTTGAGCAGGATGTACGACGCCCAGCAGACGGCGGCCAGCAGGCCCAGGGCCATCCCGGCGTAGTCGGCCGAGGGCTGCGGGCGCATCAGGGTGACGACGCCGGCCGCGGCGATCACGGCACAGCAGACGTCCACGCGGCGGCGCGAGGTCGCCAGGGCGATGGTGAGCGGGCCGAGGAACTCCAGGGTCACCGCCAGGCCCAGGCCGATGCGGTCGATCGCGGAGTACAGCGAGAGGTTCATGGTGCCGAACACGACGGCCAGCAGGGTGACCGGCCACCACTGCCGCCACGTGAACGTCCGCAGCCTCGGCCGGCCGACGGCCAGCAGGACGAGAGCGGCGACGTACTGGCGTACGGCGACGACACCGACGGGGCCGAGAACGGGGAAGGCGAGCGAGCCGAGCGCGGCGCCGGTCTGGTTGGACAGACCGCTGCCGATCATGGTGGCCACACCGGCGAGACGGCCGCCTGTCGGCTCCGGGTTCTCGAACGGGGCTGCGGGAGCCGGCGCCGGGGCGGGCGCGGGTGCGGGGCGGGTGCGCATGCGCCGATCGTGGGGCCGTTCGATCTTTGCGCAAAATGCGTTCGCGCCACCATCTATACGCTTGACGCATGGATGTGGAGCTGAGGCAGTTGCGCTGCCTCGTCGCCATCGTCGACGAGGGCACGTTCACCGACGCCGCCATCGCCCTCGGCGTCTCCCAGGCGGCCGTCTCGCGCTCGCTGGCCTCGCTCGAACGCGCCCTGGGCGTACGGCTGTTGCGGCGGACCTCCCGCGAGGTGACCCCGACGGGGACCGGCCTGCGGGTCCTGGCGCACGCTCGGCGCGTGCTCGGTGAGGTGGACGACCTGGTCCGGGAGGCCGGCTCCGGGCACGACCGGCTGCGGATGGGCTATGCGTGGGCGGCGCTCGGCCGGCACACCGCGCACTTCCAGCGCCGCTGGGCCGCCGCCCGCCCCGGGACCGATCTGCAGCTCGTGCGCGTCAACTCGGCCACCGCGGGCCTGGCGGAGGGCGCCTGCGACCTGTCCGTCGTACGCCGACCGGTGGACGACCGGCGGTTCGACTCGGCCATCGTCGGGCTGGAGCGGCGGCTGTGCGCCGTGGCCGCCGACGACCCGCTGGCCCGGCGCCGCGCGATCCGGCTGGCCGACCTCAGCGGCCGGACCCTCCTCGTCGACCGCCGAACCGGCACCACGACCACCGATCTGTGGCCGCCCGACGCGCGCCCGGCGACCGAGGAGACGCACGACGTCGACGACTGGCTCACGGTGATCTCCACCGGCCGCTGTGTCGGCGTCACCGCCGAGGCCACCGCCCACCAGTACCCGCGCCCCGGCGTCGCCTACCGGCCGGTGCGGGACGCCGAACCCATCGCCGTACGGCTGGCCTGGTGGCGCGACGACCCGCATCCCGCCGCGCAGGAGGCTATCGAGCTGCTCAGCGCGCTGTACCGGGGGGACTGAGGGCCCGACGGCCCTCGGGCGTGGGGACAACAGGGCGGGAAGGGCCCTATCCGCTTCTCGCGGATCCTGATTGCGCGGTGCACGGCCGTCATCCGTTTCCCCGCGCCTTTCCCGGGTCCTTCCCGTCACCTCCAGCACACCACGTGCGCGCCGGATGTGCCAGGGCCGGTCGGCCCTGTACGGGCAGGAGGCGAGGGCCGAAGGTGACAAGGCGGGCCTGACGGGTACCCATGAGCGGACCCTGCCGGGAGCGGGAGAGCCGTCGAGTGGAGGTGAGGACGCCGTGCGATCCGCGTTCCGTGACGCCGGCGCACGCGGACATCCCCTGGATGCCGTACGCGCACGGTGCCGCCGCGCCCCCGGCCCGGACGCCGACCTGCCACGGCGGGGGTGACCGATGCACGAGCCCCTCACCCCCTCCCGGGCACGCGACACGCTCGCCCCCGCCCTGCGCGACGTGCGTGCGGTCGTCTTCGACACCGACGGCGTGATCACCGACTCGGCCAGGGTGCACGCCGCCGCCTGGAAGGCGGCCTTCGACGCCTTCCTGCGCGCCCACCCGCCCGACGACCCCGACCGACGCCGCCCCTTCGACGAGCGGGACGACTACCTGCGCCATGTCGACGGCAAGTCCCGCCTCGACGGAGCCGCGGCCTTCCTCGCCGCGCGCGGCATCGAGGCGTCGCCGGAGACGGTGCGGGCCGTCGCCGCCGACAAGGAGCGCCTCTTCACCGAGCGGCTGCGCGAGCACGGCGTCGACGCCTACCCCGGAACCGTACGGCTGGTGCAGGCGCTGCGCGCGGCGGGAGTGCCCCGTGCCGCGGCCTCCGCCTCCCGGCACGCCGGCGAGGTGCTGCGCCGGGCAGGGGTGCTCGACCTGTTCGACGTCCTGGTGGACGGCGGCGAGGCGGCCCGCCTGGGCCTCGCGGGCAAGCCGGAGCCGGACCTGTTCCTGGAGGCGGTCCGTCGGCTCGGTGTGTCCGCCGACCGGTCCGCCGTCGTCGAGGACGCCCTGGCCGGCGTCGAGGCGGGCCGGCGCGGCGGGTTCGCCCTGGTGGTCGGCGTGGACCGGGCCGCCGGTACCGACACCGGAGCGCGGCTGCTGCGGCACGGCGCCGACATTGTCGTACACGACCTCGGAGAACTCTGCGCGGGAGGAGCGCCGAAGTGACGGACGACCGGATCCCGGAGGCCGAAGCGGGGTGGACCTGGGAGTACGAGGGCTACCGGCCCGCCGACGAACGCCTCCGGGAGTCCCTGTGCACGCTCGGCAACGGCTACTTCGCCACACGGGGCGTGCTTCCCGAGTGCACCGCCGACGAGGTCCACTACCCGGGGACCTATGTGGCCGGCATCTACAACCGGCTCACCTCCGAGGTGGCGGGCCGCCAGGTGGAGAACGAGGACATGGTCAACGTCCCCAACTGGCTGCCCCTGCGCTTCCGTCTCCCCGGCGAGCACTGGATCGTCCCCGACACCACGACCGTGCTCGGCCACCGGCAACTGCTGCACCTGTCCGCGGGGCTGCTGGAGCGCCGGACACGGTACGACCTCGGCGGCGGCCGGGTGCTGACGGTGCGTCAGCAGCGGATGGTGCACATGGCGGACCCGCATCTGGCCGCCCTGCGCACCGAGTTCACCACCGAGGGGTACGCCGGCCCGCTCGAGGTGGAGGCGGCCCTGGACGGCTCGGTCACCAACTCCGGCGTCCCGCGCTACCGGGACCTCGACGGCCGCCACCTGACCCACGTCCACACCGGCACCGCCACCGAGGACACGGTCTGGCTGCGCTGCCGTACCCGCACCTCCGACACCCGGATCGGCATCGCGGCCCGGCTGACCGCCGACGCACCCCTCACGGTCCGCCACGAACCGCCGTACGCCATCCAGCGGCTGACGCTCGACCTGGCCCCCGGCCGCACCGCCACCGTCGACAAGACCGTCGCCCTGCACACCTCCCGCGACCCGGCCATCAGCGACCCGCTGCACGCCGCCGTCGACCGGGTGGGCCGGGCCCCCGGCTTCGACGCCCTGGCCCGGTCGCACCGGACCGCCTGGGACCAGCTCTGGCGCCGCGCCGAACTCGACGTGCCCGGCGAGTCTGGCCGCATCCTGCGGCTGCACCTCTTCCACGTCCTGCAGACCCTCTCCCCGCACACCGCCGACCTCGACGTCGGCGTGCCCGCCCGGGGACTGCACGGCGAGGCCTACCGCGGCCACGTCTTCTGGGACGAACTGTTCGTCCTGCCCTACCTCAACCTGCACTTCCCCGAGGTCTCCCGCGCCCTGCTGCGCTACCGCCACCGGCGCCTCGAACAGGCCTGCACCGCGGCCAGGCGAGCGGGGCGACGGGGCGCGATGTACCCCTGGCAGAGCGGCAGCGACGGACGTGAGGAGACCCAGCAGCTCCACCTCAACCCGCGCTCGGGACGCTGGCTGCCCGACCACTCCCACCTCCAGCACCACGTCGGCTCGGCGATCGCCTACAACGTGTGGCAGTACGGCGAGGCGAGCGGCGACATGGAGTTCCTGCACACCAAGGGCGCCGAGATGCTGGTGCAGATCGCCCGCTTCTGGGCGGACAAGGCGGTCTACGACGACAGCCTGGGCCGCCACCGCATCAAGGGCGTCGTCGGCCCCGACGAGTACCACGAGTCCTACCCGGACGCCGACATGCCCGGCCTCGACGACAACGCGTACACCAACGTCACGGCCGCCTGGGTGCTCGCCCGCACCATGGAGCTGCTGGACACCCTGCCCGAGCCCCGCCGACGCGAACTCGTCGAGCGCGCCGGCCTGGACGGCGGCGAACTCGAACGCTGGGACGACGTCTCCCGCACCCTCCATGTCCCCTTCCACGACGACGTCATCAGCCAGTTCGCGGGCTACGGCGACCTCGCCGAACTCGACTGGAACGCCTACCGCGGCCACTACGGCGACATCCGGCGGCTGGACCGGATCCTGGAGGCGGAGGGCGACACCGTCAACCGCTACCAGGCCTCCAAGCAGGCCGACGTGCTGATGCTCGGCTACCTCTTCGCACCGGCAGAACTGGAGGGGCTCTTCCGCCGGCTGGGCTACCGGCTCGACGAGGACGTCTGGCGGCGCACCCTCGACTACTACATGCACCGCACCAGCCACGGCTCCACCCTCAGCGGCCTGGTCCACGGCTGGGTACTGGCCCGCTGCCGGCGCACCGAGGCGTGGAAGTTCTGCCAGGAGGCCCTCCAGGGCGATATCGCCGACGTCCAGGGCGGCACCACCGGCGAGGGCATCCACCTGGGCGCGATGGCCGGCACCCTCGACCTGGTCCAACGCGGCCTGACCGGCCTGGAGACCCGGGGCGGCGCCCTGTGGTTCGACCCCGTGCCGCTGCCCGAGCTGTCCTCGTACGGGTTCTCCCTGCGCTACCAGGGCAACTGGGGCGTACGGCTGCGCCTGGAACGCGGACTGCTGGAGATCGCCGTCCCGTCCCACGACGTCACACCGATCGACGTACGGCTGCCGGGCCGCGAGGCGTCCATCCAGCCGGGGGAGACGGCACGACTGGTCCTGCCCGACTGACCCGGCCCTGTGCGGGCGAGGGCCGGCGGGGAGAGGCTGGGAGGGCGGAGGACGCCAGAGGACGTCGCGCGGCGGCCCGGACCGGGAGCCTCGTGGAGAACCTGGTGGCTCCGGCGCGGAAAGGGGAGCGTGATGAACGGCCCGGTTGTCGTAGGGGTGGACGGTTCGCCGTCGAGTCTGACGGCCGTGGAGATCGCGGCGCGGGAGGCCGGGCTGCGGGGCGTGGCGCTGCGGCTGGTGCACGCCTTCGGCTGGCCTGCCGCGCACGTACCGGCGGGCGGGCGGCCCTGGGAGCCGAGCGGCGCCGGGATGCGCGAGCTGATCGACGGCACGCTCGCCGAGGCCGAGCGGCGCGCCCACGCGCTCGCGCCCCGCACGGAGATCCAGCGCGAAGTCGTCGTCGGCGAACCCCTGACGGTGCTGGAGATCGAGTCGCGCACGGCGTCCCTGGCAGTGGTCGGCAGCCGGGGGCACAGCAGGTTCGGCGCCCTGCTGCTCGGCTCCACCGCGGGTCATCTGGCCGCCCATGCCGCCTGCCCGGTGCTGGTGGTACGCGGCACACCGCAGCCAGGCCGGCCCGTCCTCGTCGCCGTCGACGGCTCGCCCGCGTCCCGGGGCGCCGTCGAGTTCGCCTTCGCCCAGGCCTCCCTGCACGGCGTGGACCTGCTGGCGCTGCACGCCTGGAGCACCCGGACCGAACGTGTCTACGACGCTCCGGCCGACCCGCCCTTCGTGACGTACGACGAGGAGCGGTTGCACGACGAGGAGGAGCGGGTGCTCGCCGAGGCGCTGGGCGGGCTGCGCGAGCAGTATCCCGACGTCGCCGTGGACCGCAGGCTGGTGCGCGGCCGGATCCGCCACACCCTCATCGAGGCCAGCGCCGATGCCGGACTGGTCGTGGTCGGGGCGCGCGGGCACGGCGGATTCGCCGGGCTTCTCCTCGGCTCGGTCAGCCAGGCCCTGCTGCACCACGCGCACTGCCCGGTCGCCGTCGTCCGCACCGAGGAGGAGTGAACCTCAGAGCTCGGCCGCGTGGTCCGGGACGTAGTTCTGCAGATCGCGCGGCGGCCGCCGGTAACCGGTCGACTCCGGCCGCTCGGGCAGCTCCATGACCGGCGGGAGGACGTCCTGGTACGGCACCGAGTCCAGCAGATGGGCGATCATGTTCAGCCGGGCCCGCCGCTTGTCGTCGCTCTCCACGACGTACCAGGGCGCCTCGGCGATGTCGGTGTGCACCATCATCTCGTCCTTGGCCCGGGAGTACTCCTCCCAGCGGGTGATCGACTCCAGGTCCATCGGCGACAGCTTCCAGCGGCGCAGCGGATCCTCCAGCCGGCGCCGGAAGCGTTCCTGCTGCTCCTCGTCGCTCACCGAGAACCAGTACTTGCGCAGCAGGATCCCGTCCTCCACCAGCATCCGCTCGAAGATCGGGCACTGCCGCAGGAACAGCTGGTACTCCTCCTTGGTGCAGAAGCCCATGACGTGCTCGACACCGGCCCGGTTGTACCAGCTGCGGTCGAACAGCACGATCTCGCCGGCGGCCGGCAGATGACCGATGTACCGCTGGAAGTACCACTGGGTGCGCTCGCGCTCGGTCGGCTTCGGCAGCGCGGCGATCCGCGCCACCCGCGGGTTGAGGTGCTCCGTGACCCGCTTGATGGTGCCGCCCTTGCCGGCCGCGTCCCGCCCCTCGAAGATCACGACGAGCCGGGCCCCCTCCTTGCGCACCCACTCCTGAAGCTTCGCCAACTCCGTCTGCAGACGCAGCAGTTCCTTCTCGTACGTCTTGCGCGGCAGCTTCTCCGCCTTGTTGCCGGCCATGCCGCCTCCCACAGCCGAGCTCGAACACCAGGACAGCACCGTACTGACCGGTGACGAGCCGCGCACCCCGGACGGCGACCTGCGCCTTTCGCGCAGGCGGTCGGCCGGCGGGCAGGATGGGCCCATGGACGGTGCCGATCCACACATCCACGTCGCGCAGAGCGTGACCCGCCACGACCCCCGTGAGCGCAACCTGCTGGCCGGCACCTTCGGCCTCGTCGGTGACCTGCCGGAGACGGTCACCACCGGCTGTGGGCTGCGGGTGCCGTATGCGATGACCTCCGTGCGGCCCGAGAGCGTCACCTGTCTTGCCTGCCGCGAGCACGGCCGCACCCAGCACCTGCGCCTCGCCGAGGAGACCGAACGGCTGGGCTCCATGCCGGGCTCCGTCATCACCGGAGCCCAGGCGGGCCTGGTGGCGGAGCATCATCGAGGCCTCGCGCGCAGGTTCGCCGGCGGAAGCTGAGGCGCACGGGTGAATGCCCCGGGGCGCAGGACTGACGCCCCCGCCACAGGGGTACCCAGCGGCGCATGGCGGTGGACAGCAGGACCGGGCGGCCGCAGGCCACGCCGCCCCGGCCGCGCAGGAGACTCGGCCGGGCGTTGGTGCGGTGGGCGACGACGACCGACCACAAGGTGATCGGCAACCTCTACCTGACGACCGCCTTCGGCTTCTTCCTGCTCGGCGGCGTGCTCGCGCTGCTGATGCGGGCCGAACTGGCCCGCCCCGGGCTGCAGTTGTTCAGCAGCGAGCAGTACAACCAGCTGTTCACCGTGCACGGCACCGTCATGATGCTGCTGTTCGCGACCCCCCTGTTCGCCGGGTTCGCCAACGCGATCATGCCGCTGCAGATCGGCTCCCCGGACGTGGCCTTCCCGCGGCTGAACGCCCTGTCGTACTGGCTGTACCTGGGCGGCGGCCTGATGGTCGTGTCCGGCTTCCTCGTGCCCGGCGGAGCCGCCAGCTTCGGCTGGTTCGCCTACGCGCCCCTCAACAGCGCGGTGCGCACACCCGGCTCGGGCGGGGACCTGTGGACCATGGGCCTGGTGGTGACCGGTGTGTCCACCACGCTCGGCGCGGTCAACTTCATCACCACCATCCTGTGCCTGCGCGCCCCCGGCATGACCATGTTCCGGATGCCGCTGTTCACCTGGAACGTGCTGTTCACCTCGATCCTCGTCCTGCCCGCGTTCCCCGTCCTGACCGCCGCCCTGCTCGCCCTGGAGGCGGACCGCAAGTTCGGGGCCCACATCTACGACGCCGCCAACGGCGGCGCACTGCTGTGGCAGCACCTGTTCTGGTTCTTCGGCCACCCCGAGGTGTACATCGTGGCGCTGCCGTTCTTCGGGATCATCTCCGAGATCATCCCGGTGTTCAGCCGCAAGCCGCTCTTCAGCTACCTCGGCCTCATCGGCGCCACCATCGTCATCACCATGCTGTCCGCCGTGGTGTGGGCCCACCACATGTTCGCGACCGGCGCCGTGCTGCTGCCGTTCTTCTCCCTGATGTCGTTCCTCATCGCCGTGCCGACCGGCATCAAGTTCTTCGCCTGGATCGGCACCATGTGGAAGGGCTCACTGTCCTTCGAGACACCGATGCTGTGGGCGACGGGGTTTCTCGTGACGTTCCTGCTCGGTGGCATGAGCGGCGTGCTCATCGCCTCACCGCCGCTGGACTTCCACCTCACCGACACGTACTTCATCGTCGCCCATCTGCACTACGTGCTCTTCGGCACCGTCGTGTTCTCGATGTTCGCCGGCTTCTACTTCTGGTGGCCGAAGATCACCGGCAAAATGCTCGACGAACGCCTCGGCAGGATCCACTTCTGGACCCTCTTCGTCGGCTTCCAGACGACGTTCCTCGTCCAGCACTGGCTCGGCGAGAGCGGCATGCCCCGCCGCTACGCCGACTACCTGGCCGTGGACGGCTTCACGCTGCTGAACACCATCAGCTCCATCGGCGCGTTCCTGCTGGGCCTGTCCACCCTGCCGTTCCTCTACAACGTCTGGCGCACCGCCCACCACGGCACGAGGGTGGCCGAGCACGACCCCTGGGGATACGGCCGCTCCCTCGAATGGGCCACCTCCTGCCCGCCCCCGCGCCACAACTTCACGGCGCTGCCCCGGATCCGCTCCGAGTCCCCGGCGTTCGACCTGCACCACCCGGACATCGCCAAGGAGGGCTGATGCGGACCGAATCCCGACTGTTCATCGGCGTCGCGGGGTTCTTCCTCGTCACCGCCGTCGGCTACGGCTGGCGCTCCAAGGAACCCGCCGGAACCGCCGTACTGGTCGTCGCCTTCCTGATGGCCGCGCTCGTCGCGTTCTTCCTGCACATGCAGTACCGAAGGCGTGGCCTGCGCGCCCAGGACCGCCAGGACGCCGAAATCGCCGACACGGCCGGCCCGCTCGACTTCTTCCCGCCGCACAGCCCCTGGCCGATCACGACCGCCCTGGGATCCGTCCTCGCGGCGCTCGGTGTGGTCTACGGTCTGTGGCTGTTCCTGCTGGGCGTCGGTGTGCTCGGTCACGGGGTGTTCGGCATGGTCTTCCAGTACGCGGACCGGGACCGTCAGCGTTCCACCTCATCCGCGGACGGCTCCCGTTCCTCCTCGACGCGGTAGCCGTAGCTCTTCAGCACGTACCGCCGTTCCTCGTCGAGCGGCTCGTGGCTCTCCTCGTACCCGCCCGCGATGGTCTGCCGCACCTCGCCGGTCTCCTCGCCCTCCGTCAGCCGCTCCTGGTCCTTCTCCTGCAGCGCCACACAGACCCGCCTGGTGACCAGGAACGCGAGCGGCGGCAGCAACACGAACGCGATACGGAACACCCAGGTCAGCGCGTTCACCGAGATGGCGAAGGTGTCGGCGATGATGTCATTGCCGCCGGCCGCCAGCAGAACGCCGTAGCAGCTGACCGCCGCGACCCCGAGCCCCGTACGCACGGGGTGGTCCCGCGGCCGGTCGCACAGATGGTGCTCGTCGCGGTCGCCGGTCACCCACCGCTCGACGAACGGATATGCGTACAGCACCGCGAACAACAGGCCCGGCAGCACGACCGCGGGCAGCAGCACGTTCCACATCACCGTGTGCCCCGCGACCGCCGTCTCCCAGGGCGGCACCAGGCGCAGCGACCCCTCCAGGAAGCCGACGTACCAGTCCGGCTGCGAACCCGTCGACACGACGTCCGCGCGGTAGGGGCCGTACGCCCAGATGGGGTTGATCTGGGCGACCCCGGAGAGCAGTGTCAGCACACCGAAGACCATGAAGAACAGCCCGCCCGACGTCGCCGTGAACTGGGGGAACATCGGTTTGCCCACCGCATTGCGGCTCGTGCGGCCGCGGCCCGCCCACTGCGTGTGCTTGAGGTAGAAGACCAGGATCAGATGCACGGAGACCAGCGCGAGCAGCAGCCCGGGGATCAGCAGGATGTGCAGCGAGTACAGCCGTGGGATCAGCTCCTCGCCCGGGAACTCCCCGCCGAAGGCGAACATGCTCACATACGTCCCCACGACCGGGATCGACAGCATGATGCCCTGGGCGATCCGCAGCCCGGTGCCCGACAGCAGGTCGTCCGGCAGCGAGTAGCCGGCGAATCCCTCGGCCAGCGCCAGCAGGAACAGGGTCACGCCGATCAGCCAGTTGACCTCGCGGGGCCGGCGGAACGCGCCCGTGAAGAAGATGCGCAGCAGATGCAGCCCGATCGCGGCGAGGAACACCAGAGCCGCCCAGTGGTGCAGTTGACGGATCAGCAGGCCGCCGCGCACATCGAAACTGATGTCCAGCGTGGACTCGTACGCGGACGACATGAGCGTCCCGTCGAGCGGCCGGTACGAACCGTGGTAGACGACCTCCGTCATCGACGGGTGGAAGAACAGCGTCAGCCAGATCCCCGTCAGCAGCAGGACGACGAAGCTGTACAGGGCGATCTCGCCCAGCAGGAAGGACCAGTGGTCGGGGAAGGCCTTGCGCAGCAGACCGCCGCCCTCGGAGAGCGGCAGTCGTCCGTCGACGTAGTCGGCGGTGCGTTCAGCGGCACGACGGGCCCGCGCTCCGGCACGGGCCCTTCTCCTCCTCCACAGCACGGATCACGAGTGCCCCCGCACCCGCGCCGGGAAACGGACCGTCACGTACGATCACCCTTCGGCTTCCCCCGCTGGTCGGGAGTGCCGTGCGGAGGCGGGCTGAAGGGCTGCGGCGAGGTCGCGGGGGACACCGGGGAGCCCCCTTGACGGGCACTGCTCTCGGGGCGCAGGGCGCCGGGATCGCCCGATGTCGGCTCGGCGCCGGCCTGGAGTTGCTCCAGTCGGTTGGCCAGCACCTCCATCACCGCGAGCCGGTCGGCGTGGGACCGTTCGTAGGCCAGCAGCTCCTCGACCTCTCCGGCGGTCAGCGACCGCACGCGGCTCTCCAGGCCGCCGATCGGCAGGTGGTCGTAGTCGGGCAGCGGCAGGGTGTGGCGCGCGGGGTCGGCCATGTTCTCACTTCCCTCGGTGCGACAGGTGCGACGCGTACGGCGGCCCCGGGGCGGGGCCACCGGCGTCATGTACCGCCTGTGCCGCCGCTGCCGAACGACCCGCTGCCACCCTCGTCCCAGCGCGGCCGCTTCTTCGACGGGCTCGGGCGGGAGGGGATGTTGCCGTGGGCCGGCAGATCGTGCGGGGTGACCCGGTGGTCGCTCCTCGGCACCTCTGCGGGCTCCCGCTGCTCCCGGACCTCACCGACCGGTCCCTCGGCGGGCAGCCGGGGCTGCTCCTCCGGGCGCGGCGGACGCGGTTCCCGGCGCCTGACACGGATGCCCAGGACGAAGGCGCCGACGAGCAGCGCCACGACGACCACACCCGCGACGAGCAGTCCGGCGGCGAGTGCGCCCCTGGCTGCGGCGATGTCCATCCAAGCGGTATCCATGGCCCGCGAGTACCCCCGGCACCCCGGGTGAACCCGATCATCCCGATCGGGCCGCGCGGGTCTTCGAGCGGTTCGCCTTGCGGATCGCGTCGAGCAGTTCCCCCTTCGACATCCGGGACCGTCCGTCGATGTGCAGATCGCGGGCCAGGTCGTACAGGTGCTGCTTCGAGGCCTGCTCGTCGACGCCTTCGCCGCTGCGGCCGCCCTGCTGCCGGGGCCGGGCCGACTGGGGGTCCGAGGGTCCCTTGCGGCCGCCCTCCTTGCGCTGCCAGTGGTCGCCGACCTTCTCGTACTTGTGCTTCAGCGCGCCGAACGCCACCCGGTGGGCCCGCTCGCCCTCGCCGTACTGCTCGACGGCCGAGTCGTGCGCCTTGATCCAGGTGCGCTGCGCGTCCTTCGGGGAGCGCTCCAGGGTCGACGGCAGTTCCTGTCGTCCGGGCATCGGGACACCTCCGTCCGTCGTCGTGGCACGGGCCGACCGAGTGCCCGGCGCGGGGCGCGCATAACCGGCCGGACCCCCTGCGAGCACCGGGTTTGGGCACCCCCGGACCGGCTACCCGACCGGTGTGACACAGACGACGACCCAGCAAGAGCTCGTCCAGTTCCTGGAGGACCGCTTCGCATGCGCGCAGGCCTGCACGGAGTGCGCCCGTGCCTGCGCCCTGCGTGCGAGCCTGTGGGACCCGGACGGGACGGAGGAACAGGAACTTCTGCGGCGCAAGGGCATCCTGTGCGCCGAAGTGTGCGACGCCACCTGTCGTGTGCTGGCCGAACAGAACCTGCTGGACGAGGCAGCCCTGCGCGCCCAGCTGGAGTGGACCCGGGCCGTGTGCCTGGAGTGCGCGCACGTCTTCGACCGGCACTCGGGCGCCGAGGAGGCGGCGAAGGCCTGCCGGGACTGCGCACGGGCCTGCACGGACTTCATGGCCACGCTGGACTGAGGCCTCGCGCCAGTTTCATGGCACCGCTCGAACGAGGGTGCGCGTCAGGCCCATGGGCACGCTCGACCGAGCTTCGCGTCAGGCCCACGGCCGGCATTCCCGGCGTCGCCATTCCCAATTTCTGAAACACGTTCTACGGTGTGCGCCGTCAGGACCGGCCTTGGGAGCCTGGAGGCGCCGTGCACCTCGAATACACGCCCGAGCAGCAGGTGCTGCGCAGCGAACTGCGCGACTACTTCGCCGAGTTGGCGCCGGACCTCGCGCACTCCCGCTTCACGGACCCGGCGGCCCAGAAGCGCCACTACCGCAAGACGATCCGGCGGCTCGGCACCGACGGCTGGCTCGGCGTGGGCTGGCCCAAGGAGTACGGCGGACGCGGCCTGACCGCGATGGAACAGTTCATCTTCTTCGACGAGGCTGCCCAGGCGGGCGTACCCCTGCCCCTGATGGCGCTCAACACCGTCGGCCCGACGATCATGCAGTACGGCACGGAGGAGCAGAAGGCGTACTTCCTACCGAAGATCCTCTCCGGTGAGATCGACTTCGCGATCGGCTACAGCGAGCCCGACGCCGGGACGGACCTCGCCTCGCTCAGGACGCGCGCGGTCAGGGACGGCGACGAGTACGTCGTCAACGGCCAGAAGATCTGGACCACGAACGGCGACACCGCCGACTGGGTGTGGCTGGCCACCCGCACGGACCCCGAGGCCCCGCCGCACAAGGGCATCACCATGCTCCTCGTCCCGACCACCGACCCGGGCTACTCCTGCACCCTGATCAACACCCTCGCCTCGCACGACACCACGGCCAGCTACTACGAGAACATCCGCGTCCCCGTCTCCCGCCGCGTCGGCGCCGAGAACCAGGGATGGCGGCTGATCACCAACCAGCTCAACCACGAGCGCGTCACCCTCGCCGCCCACGGCACCATGGCCATCCGTGCCCTGCACGACGTCCAGCGCTGGGCCATGGAGACCAAGCTCGCCGACGGCCGCCGGGTGATCGACCTGCCCTGGGTGCGCCGCCGCCTCGCCCAGACCCACACCAAACTCGACGCCCTCAAGCTCCTCAACTGGCAGATGGTCAGCGCCGTCCAGGACGGCACCCTCACCCCGCAGGACGCCTCCGCCGTCAAGGTGTACGGCTCCGAGGCACGCCGGGACGCGTACGCCTGGCTGATGGAGATCGTCGCCGCACCAGGGGCGCTCAAAGAGGGCTCGGCGGGCGCGGTGCTCCACGGCGAGCTGGAACGCGGCTACCGCTCGGCCGTCATCTTCACCTTCGGCGGCGGCAACAACGAGATCCAGCGGGAGATCATCTCCTGGATCGGTCTGGGGATGCCGAGGGTGCGGCGCTGAGAAGCCGTCCCCAATCCCTGCTGGGTGCTCTGACGGCGGGCGCATTCGTCAGAGCACGGTCCAGGGCGCCGGCGCCCCCTTTCTCGTTGCCGGCCGGGGACAGTGAGTGGGCCTCGTGAGCCGCAAGCCGACGGGACAGCATGAGGGGTCGGTCAGTCCGCGCTGAGGGGAATCCGCAGGCGCACCCGGTAGCCGCCCGCCGCGGTCGGCCCCGACTCCAGGGATCCGTGCAGGATCTCGGCCCGTTCCCGCAGACCGACCAAGCCCTGCTGCGAACCGGGCAGGGACAGGGAGGGACGTGTGGGAGGGGTGTTGGTGACGGTCACTCCGATGCCGTCGCCGTCCTGCCACAACTCGACGCGGGCCGTGGCGCCGGGGGCGTGCTTGCGGACGTTGGTCAGCGCCTCCTGGACCGTGCGGTAGAGGGCCCGTTGCGCGGGTGTGCCCACGGCGGCCGGAAGCTCACCCGACAACTCCGCGTCAGTGCCGCTTGATTCCACCAGTTTGCGCAGGTCGGCCAGGGTGGGTTGCGGAGTCAGCTCGGTGGCGTGGCCGCCGGAGGCGCGCAGCAGCGTGACCATGGTGCGCAGTTCGTCGAGCGTGGTGACGCTCAGCGAACGGATCGTGCGGGCTGCCTCCTTGGCGTCCGTGTCCTTGGTGACGACCTGCAGGGCTCCGGCCCTTACGGCGATCAGGCTGACCTGGTGTGAGACCACGTCGTGCATCTCGCGGGCCAGCTGGGCGCGTTCGCGGGCGAGTACGGCCTGGGCGTGCAGGGCCCGCTCGTGCTCCCTGGCCTCCTCGATCTCGACCAGCCGCTGCGCCAAGTCCCGGCGTGCCTGGAGAAGTTGTGCAATGAGGACCGGCGCGGCGGCGGTCGCCAGGCTGTACACGAAGGTGACCAGCGTCATGGTCCGGCCGACCTCGGTGAGGCCGGCCAGGGGCCACGGAGTGCTGTTCGCGACGGCGGTCAGGGCGGCGCACACCGCGAGGAGAGGGCGGTTGCGAGAACGCTCGGCCAGCGTGAACAGCGCCGCGAGCGGAGCGACGGCGACGGGCTGCGTCAGCGCGATGGGCAGCGTGAGCAGGAACACGCCGAGCGGGAACCGGCGCCGGAAGGCCAACGCGGCGCAGCCGAGCGTGGCCAGCGCGACACCGAGGCGCGTGTCGTCCCACAGGTTCAGCCACACGTCCACGGCCGCTGCCACCACCAGGGCGAGGTCGACGACCGGCGCGGGAACCCGCTCCCACAGCGCGCGGGCGCGATTCATCGCCCGGCCTGCGGCCGCGGCCGCTCGTCCAGCAGACCGGCCCGCTGCGCCAACAGCGCGGCCTGCACCCGGCTCGTCACCCGCAGCTTCGTGAGGATCGCGCTGACATGGTCCTTGACCGTGCCGGCGCCCAGGTGGATGCGTGCCCCGATGTCGGCGTTCGACAGCCCCTCCGCCACCAGGACGAGGACATCGCGCTCCCGGGCGGTGAGCAGCCGGACCCGGGCGGCCTCCTCGTCGACAGCGGCCTCGGTGCCGGGGTGGCTGTGCAGCAGGGTCCGCGACGCCTTGGGGGAGAGCACCACGCCGCCCGCCGCCAAGGTGCGCACCAGCTGGGCGAGCTGTTCCGGCTCGGTGTCCTTGAGCAGGAAACCGGCCGCACCGCAGTGCAGCGCGGTCAGGATGTACTCGTCCGCGTCGAACGTCGTCAGCATCGCCACCACCGGAGCATCCGGCCCCGTCCGCAGCTCGCGCAGGACGGTGAGCCCGTCGACGTCCGGCATCCGGATGTCCAGCAGCACCACATCCGGCCGCTCCCGGCGGACGGTCTCCACGGCCTCGCCCCCGCTCGCGGTCGCGACGACCTCGATGTCCTCGGCCGCGCCCAGAATGAGCCCGAAGCCGGAGCGGACCAGTGCCTCGTCGTCCACGACCACTACCCGGATCACGCGCGCTCCGCCTCATCTACGTTCATGCCGTTCGGCCCATGCCGCATCGACCCTAAAGCCATCCAGAGCCCCGGCGGCCCGACGGACGGCAGCTCCAGCCACATGGCGGGGTAGCACCCACCAGTCGGCAGGGACAACGCAGCCTTCCGCCGGGGTTACCGCCGCCCCGCGCGCGGTGGACGACGGACTGCCGCCACCAGCCCGCATCACTCAGTGAAGATGTGACGTCAACTTCTGACAGCGGGAACCACCAGTCATGTCCGTCCGCGTCTGCTCAGCAAGGCCAGCGCCACCAACAGCACGCACCCCGCGGCTTCGACGGCGAGGGTCGGCTTGACCAGGTTCGCCTCGAGAGTCTCCTCGAACCCGAAGAGACCGGAGGTGAGGCTCACGATCAGGGCCGCCAGTGTGCCGGCCGTGAAGAGCGCTCCCAGCGTCGCGAGGGCCGGCAAGAGGCGGGTGGGCGTGATCAGCAGCGACAACGCGAGCAGCCCGGCCCCGATCGCGTTCAGCAGGAACAAGGTGCCGATCGTGTCCAGATACCGGTAGCCGTCGTACCAGAGGTGGAGGTGGATCGCGCCCATGGCCACGGTCGCTCCCGCCGCGGCCAGCCGCAGGGCGACGAGCGCGATCGTGCGCTCAGTAGCCATTGCGGTCGTTCGTGTCGGTGCCGCCGCCCGGTGAGGCGCTGCCACCGACGGTGAGCTCGGTCTTCATGCCCATGTCCTTGTGCCCGTCGACGGGACAGTAGACCTCGTACGTGCCGTCCTTCAGCGTGATGGTGAGGCGCGCCGACTCTCCGGGTTCCAGCGTCCGCGTCTCCTCCTCCGTTCCGGAGCCCTCGATCTCCAGGGCGTGGTCGTGGTGTCCCTCGTTCTTGGCGACGAAGGTGTAGTCACCCGCCTCCAGCGTCGTTTTGGACAGCTGCATCCTGAAGTCGGTCATCTTGACGTTCACCTGGGTGGTCCCCGGCTTGCCACTCTGCTCCGGGGTTGTCGAGGACGAGCCACCACCGTTGTCGTCCCCGCCTCCGCACGCCACGAGGACTCCCGCCAGTGCTCCGGCGGCCAGCCCGAGCCCGGCGTTCCTGCGCACGAACGTCCTGAGCGTCGTCGCCATGTCTCGGCCCTCCGTGAGAAATCGTTCCTGCCCAGAGGTACGGACGGACCGCGCCAGGGGATTTCCGGCAAGCGGGGGCAAGCGGGAGAATGGGGCCGTGATCCCGCGGGGAAGCGGGGGAATCCGTTCGGCGAGGTTCGCCGTATCCAGTGGTATGCGGAGATCGGGCCTCCCCCTCGGGCGGCTGTCGGACGAGGCGCTGCTGGCGGGAATGGCGACCGGCGCCCCGGAGGTCGCCCTCGCGTTCGTCCGCCGGTTCCAGCGCATGGTCTTCGGTATCGCCGTCGCTGTCGTGGACGACCCCCAGCTCGCCGAGGACATCGCCCAGCAGACCTTCGAAAGGGCTTGGCGGCACGCGCAGGTCTACGACTCCCGGCGCGGATCGGTGAAGACCTGGCTGGGGACCATCGCGCACAACCTGGCGATCGACGCCGTCCGCGCGCGCAACGCGACCCCGGTCTCCCCCGAGGACCTCGACCCTCTGCTCGGGATCGTGACCCGGACGCCCGAACAGTGGGCCCTGGCCGACGACGCGGCGTCCCGGATACGGGACGCGGTGGCCGGCCTGCCGCGTCAGCAGGCGCGTGCCGTGGTCATGGCCGGGATCTACGGGATGACCGCACGGCAGATCTCCGAGTTCGAAGGCATCCCCCTGGGCACGGCGAAGACACGGATCAGGGCGGCGATGGGGAAACTGCGGACGGTTCTGGGACCCGAGCGAGCCGATCATGACTGACAGGGACTGCGTATGGCTGGGGGCCGTCGCCGACGAGCTGGCGCTGGGAGTCCTCCCCGGTCAGGAGCGCGCCGAGGCCATCGCCCACCTGGACCGCTGCCCCGCCTGCCGGGAGCACGTCGAGCAGTTGACGCTCGTCGCGGACGGACTGCTCTCCCTCGTGCCGGGCAGCGAGCCGCCCGCCGGCTTCGAGACACGGGTGATGGACGGGCTGCGCCTGAGCCGGCCGGCGCGACGGCGGCGGCCAAGGGCGGGCGTGGCGGTCGGGGCCGCCGCCGCGATCGCCCTCGGGTTCGGTTTCGGCGGCTGGGCCGTCGGTACGGCCATCGAGGGCGCGTCGGCTCCCGCCTCGCGGAGTTCGGAGCCCCCCGGGTCGAAGGACGACCTGCTCGCGGCATCTCTGCTGACCCCCGACCGCCGCCCGGTCGGCCGGATCTTCGCCTATACCGGATCTCCGGGCTGGGTCTACATGTCGGTCCACCTCGGCCGGGACTGGTCCGGATCCGACCCGCAGGCAGGACAGCGGTCCGGATCCGACTCGCAGGCACGAGAGGGGTCTGGATCCGACTCCCAGGCCGGAGACGAGCCCGAGGCCGCAGGCCCGCGCGACGGATACCCGGAGGCCGGAAAGGTCAGCTGCCGACTGGACCGTACGGACGGCACGTCGGTCTCCATCGGGGAGTTCGCCCTCGACGACGCGGGCCGGGGTTACTGGGGAGCCCCCACACGAGTCGACCCGGCCACGGTGTCCGGTGCCCGGCTGCTGGACGCGGACGGCGCCGTCCTGGCCACGGCCCACTTCGACGCAGGGCAGAACCGGTGACGGCGGCTCCCGAACCGGCCCCTCGACCCCGCATTCGCAGCATGGGATCGTGGTCGAACGGGCGTACGCGGAGGTGGGCCGCATGACCGATGCCGACCCGGGGCTGTTCGGCCCCGCCTCGGTGACCTGGCAGATGCACGGCGACCCCATGATGTGGGTCGCCGGAATCCGTGCGCTCTACCTCCAGGCCCTGCACCCGCGCGCGGTACGCGGTGTCATGCAGAACTCCGACTTCCGCAAGGACGCCTGGGGCCGCCTGCTGCGCACCGCGAACTTCGTCGGCACCATCACCTACGGCACCACCGACGCCGCCGAGAAGGCCGGCGCCCGGGTGCGGAAGATCCACAGCATGCTGAGCGCCACCGACCCGGACACGGGCGAGCGGTACGGCGTCGACGCACCCGAACTGCTGCTGTGGGTGCACTGCGCCGAGATCGACTCCTATCTGCAGGTCGCCCGGCGCTCCGGGCTCCGCCTCACGGACGCGCAGGCCGACCGTTACATCGCCGAACAGCGCGTCGGCGCCCGCCTGGTGGGCCTGGATTGCGATGCCGTACCGGCGAACCAGGAGGAGATGACGGCGTACTTCGAGAAGGTGCGCCCCGAGCTCGCGTGCGGGCCCGGGGCACGCGCGGTGGACGACTTCCTGCTCCGCCCGCCGACGCATCCCCTCCTCGTCCCGGCGCGCGAGGTGCTGTGGCGGCGCGTGGCGCAGCTGGCGTACGCCGCCCTGCCGCCGTACGCCCACGAGTTGTACGGCAGACCGGCCCCGAAACCCGCCACTGTCACCCGTCAGTTGCGTGCCACGGGCACCCTGCTGCGCTGCATTCCCGCACGTCTGCGGTGGCAACTCCCGCCCAAACACATCCTGCGCGCCATGGCCCGGCTCGGCCCGGGCTCGCGCCCGGCACCGTACAAACTCGGACGATAGCTCGCCATACTGGACGAGCCGGGGGAGGGTGGGGCGGACCGTGACGGGGGGCGATCGCGGACGATGGGGGACAGCAGGCTGATCCAGGGCCGGTACCGGCTGCTCGATCTGATCGGGCGCGGCGGTATGGGCGAGGTGTGGCGTGCGCGCGACGAGTCGCTGGGCCGGCAGGTCGCCGTCAAGTGCCTCAAGCCGCTGGGGCCGCAGCACGATCAGTCCTTCACCCGCGTCCTGCGGGAGCGGTTTCGCCGCGAGGCCCGGGTGGCCGCGGCGCTTCAGCACCGCGGGGTGACCGTCGTCCACGACTTCGGCGAGTCCGACGGGGTGCTGTTCCTGGTGATGGAGCTGCTGGAGGGCCGCAACCTCAGCCAGCTGCTGGAGGACAACAAGCACCACCCGCTGCCCGTCTCCGCTGCCGTCGACATCGCCGACCAGGTCGCCGCCGCCCTCGCCTACACCCACCAGCAGGGCATCGTCCACCGCGATCTGAAGCCCGCGAACATCATGCGGCTCGGCGACGGCACGGTGAAGATCTGCGACTTCGGCATAGCGCGCCTCGGCCACGACATCGGCTTCACCTCCCGCCTGACCGGCACCGGCATCGCGATGGGCACCCCGCACTACATGTCACCGGAGCAGATCGGCGGGGAGGAGGTGGACCAGCGCAGCGACCTGTACTCGCTGGGGTGTGTGCTGTACGAGATCACCACCGGCGTACCGCCGTTCGACCTCGACGACCCCTGGGCGATCCTCGTCGGCCACCGTGACACCCCGCCCCGTCCGCCGCGCAGCCACCGCGCCGAACTGCCGGAGTACTTCGAGCGGATCATCCTCGACCTGCTGGCCAAACGGCCCGAGGAACGCCCGCACGACGCCCGCGAGCTGGGCCGCCGGATCGGCCTGGGCCGTACGACGCCGACGTATGTGCCGACCGTGGTGAGCCCTCGGCCCGCCCTGCGGCCCCCGGAGCCGGTGGCCCGCGAAACCCGCCTGCCGTCCTGGACCCGCGGCATGACCACCGGCCACAAGGCCACCGGCGCCGGGCTGCGCACCACACCCCCCGACGCCGCGGCCGGCCTCACCGGCGAGTGGATTCCCCGCCCGGCCACCGGCAGGCCCGAGGAGACCGCCGTACCGGAAGCACCGCCCGCCCCGTCCGCGGCGACGCTCACCGCGTTGGCCGGCCGGCACAACGCCGGGCTGAGCCTCGGCCGGTTGGGCCGCTGGGCCGAGGCGGGCGAAGTGCACCGGGCCGTCGCCGTCGAGCGTGAGCACCTCCTCGGCGCCGACCACCCCGACACCCTCGCCAGCCGCTACGAACTCGCCTTCACCCTCAGCCGCACCGGCCGCGCCGCCGACGCGCTGCGCGAGTACAAGCACGTCGCCCGCGCCCGCAGCCTCGCCCTCGGCCCCGACCATCCCGACACGCTCGCCGCCCGCCAGGAAATGGCGTACGTGCTCGGCCAGTTGGGCCGCCACTTCGACGCGCACCAGGTCTACACGTCCGTCCTCACCGCCCGTGAGCGCACGATGGGCGCCGATCACCCCGACACCCTGCGCTGCCGACACAATCTCGCGTTCAACCTCAGCAGGCTGGGCCGCCTGGAGGACTCGTACCGCATGGCCGCGGAGGTCGCCGCGGCCCGCGCCCGCGTACTGGGGCCGCACCACCCCGACACCCTGGTCACCCGCTACGAAGTCGCCTACGCACTCGGCCAGTTGGGCCGCTGGGCGGAGGCCCTGCACACCTACCGGGAGGTCGCCGAGGCCCGCGCCCAGGCCCTCGGCCCCGACCATCCCGACACCCTCGCCGCCCGCTACGAGGTCGGCATCAGCCTCGGCCGCCTGGGCCGCAGCGCGGAGGCGCTCCAGCTCTACCGCGAACTCATCGACGACCGGACCCGCGTCCACGGCCCCGCCCACCCCGAGACCCTCCGCGCCCGCCACGGCCTCGGCGTCAACCTGGGCCGCCTCGGCCGCTGGGAGGAGGCGCTCGCCGAGTCCCGCGACGTGTGCGCGATCCGGGAGCGCGTGCTGGGCCCCGAGCACCCGGACACCCTGGTCAGCCGGCGCGAGGTCGCCGTGAGCCTCGGCTGGCTGGGCCGCTGGCCGGACGCGCTCACCGAGTACCGCAGGGTGGCCGCCGCCCGCGAACGCGTCCTCGGCGCCGACCACCCCGACACCCTCGCCAGCCGCAACGACGAGGCCCACTGCCTGCAGCAGCTCGGGCGGGGCGCGGAGGCGGTCGAGCTGTACCGGAGGGTGGCGGTGCTGCGGCAGCAGCGGGCGACCGGGGGCGGGTGACTCCGGACGCCCGCACCTCTGGCCGACCTAGATCATCACGTGTTACGAAGAACCATGGCCGCACACGAGGGATCCCCGGGACACCGCACCTACGACGCCGTCATCGTCGGCGGAGGCCACAACGGCCTGGTCGCCGCCGCCTACCTGGCCCGGGCCGGACGGTCCGTGCTGGTGCTGGAGCGGCTGGACCACACCGGCGGCGCCGCCGTGTCCACGCGCCCCTTCGCCGGCGTCGACGCGCGGCTGTCGCGCTACTCGTACCTGGTCAGCCTGCTGCCGAAGAAGATCGTCCGGGATCTCGGCCTGGACTTCAGGGTCCGCACCCGCAACGTCTCCTCGTACACGCCCGCCGAACGGGACGGACGGCCCACCGGCCTGCTGGTGGGCGGCGGCGAGCGGCGCACCCGGGAGGCGTTCGCCCGGCTGACGGGCGGCGAGCGCGAGTACGCGGCCTGGCAGCGCTTCTACGGCATGACCGGCGAGGTCGCGCGGCGCGTGTTCCCGACGCTCACCGAGCCCCTGCCGAGCCGCGAGGAGCTGCGCCGCCGGGTGGACGACGAGGAGGCCTGGCGGACCCTCTTCGAGGAGCCGATCGGCGCCGCGATCGAGGAGCGTTTCGCGGACGACCTGGTGCGGGGCGTGGTCCTGACGGACGCGCTCATCGGCACCTTCGCCGACGCCCATGATCCGTCGCTGAAGCAGAACCGCTGCTTCCTCTACCACGTGATCGGCGGCGGCACGGGCAACTGGGACGTCCCCGTCGGCGGCATGGGCGCCCTCACCGACGCCCTGGCCACGGCGGCCCGCCAGGCGGGCGCGGCCATCGCCACCGGCCACGAGGCCGTACGCATCGACACGGACGGCCGTACGGCGGAGATCACCTATCGCACGGCGGACAGCGAGGGCGTCGCCACCGCCCGGCACGTCCTGGTGAACGCCTCCCCGCAGGAACTCGCCGCCCTCACCGGCGACACGCCCCCCGCCGCCGCGGAGGGCGCCCAACTCAAGGTGAACATGCTGCTCAAGCGGCTGCCCCGGTTGCGCGACAGCTCCGTCGACCCCCGCGAGGCGTTCGCCGGCACCTTCCACATCGCCGAGGGCTACGACCAGCTGGCCGCCGCCCACGCCCAGGCCTCCGCCGGGGAACTCCCCGCCGCGCCGCCGTCCGAGATCTACTGCCACTCACTGACCGACCCGACGATCCTCGGCCCCGGCCTCGTCGCCCAGGGCTACCAGACCCTCACCCTCTTCGGCCTGCACACACCGGCCCGGCTCTTCGCACGCGACAACGACGCCGTACGCGATGAGCTGCTGAAGTCGACACTCGCCCAGCTGGACGCCCACCTCGCCGAGCCGCTCGCCGACTGCCTGGCGACCGACGCCGACGGCCGCCCCTGCATCGAGGCCAAGACCCCGCTGGACCTCGAGCGCGACCTGCTCCTGCCCGGCGGCAACATCTTCCACCGGGAGCTGGCCTGGCCCTACGCCCGGGAGGACACCGGACGGTGGGGCGTGGAGACGCGGCACCCGAACGTGTTGCTGTGCGGGGCGGGCGCGGTGCGTGGGGGAGGGGTGAGCGGGGTGCCGGGGCACAACGCCGCGATGGCCGTCCTCCAAGCCGTCGAGGAGTGACGTACATGCCTCCTGCGAGGAGGGGTACTGGGCGGAACGGACAATTCGCTCGAATCACCTCTACTCAGGGGGAGGCTGTCATGGCCGATCTCAGTCCTACTGACCTGCAGAAGGCCCTCCGCGGCGCCGACTACCCGACCGACAAGCAGCACCTGGTGGAGCGAGCCCGCAAGAACCACGCCGACGAGAAGATCGTCAGCCGCCTCGACGGCATGAAGCGTGACCGCTTCGACGGACCGAACGACGTCCAGAAGGCCGTCTTCAGCGAGTAGCCGTCCAGTCGCGAGGAGTGCCTCAGTCGGCCGACGGAGTCCACCCTTTCGTCTCGATGCGCGCCCTGTCCGCAGGGCGCGCATCGTCGAAGAGGACCCCGTCGGCCGTCTCGACGCGCACCCCGTCGACGTAGGCCCCGCGGCCGACGTACAGCCGGTCCGTCGCGTACCGCCAGCGCAGCACGAGTTGCCGTGCGGCGGGCAGATCTGCCGTGAGCCGGTGCCAGACGCGGCCCGACCAGCCGGTGACCGTGCCGGTCGGGTGCTCTTGGGGTCGGTCGCCGTGGCGGGTGGTCGTGAAGGCCAGCGGCTGCCACGTTGTCCCGCCGTCACCGCTCGTCTCCAGGGCGAGGAGGTCCGACTGCGGTTCGGTGTCCCACCACAGGGAGCAGCGCAGGCATGGGTGGCCCGAGGACGTGTCGAGCGCGGGGAGCGACAGGGTGGCGGTGGTGGCGTTCGCCATTCCGGAGAACCATGCGGTACGACCGTGCCGTGGGCGGACCGGTACGGCGCGGGCCATGTTGTCGGCGGCGGCGACCCGGGGCGCGGAACCCGAGCGCCAACTGCGCACGGGGTGGACGGAGTTGCCCAGGACGACCAGGAAGGAGTCGGTCGTCGGGTCGAGGACCAGCGAGGTGCCGGTGAAGCCGGTGTGCCCCGCGGTGCGCGGCGTGGCCATCGCGCCCATGTACCAGTGCTGGTAGAGCTCGAAGCCGAGGCCGTGCTCGTCGCCCGGGAAGGCGGTGTTGAAGTCGGTGAACATCAGCTCCACCGACTCCGGTTCCAGGATGCGGCACCTGCCGTAGACGCCGCCGTTGAGCAGCGTCCGGCCGAGGACCGCGAGGTCCCAGGCGCACGAGAACACGCCGGCGTGGCCCGCGACCCCGCCGAGGCTGAAGGCGTTCTCGTCGTGCACCTCGCCCCACACGAGCCCCCGGTCCAGACCGGACCAGGGCTTGCGGGCGTCCTCGGTGGCGGCGATCTTCGTTTTCCAGGCGGCGGGCGGGTTGTAGCGGGTGCGGTGCATGCCGAGCGGGGCGGTGATCTCGTCGCGGAGCAGGGTGTCGAGCGTGCGGCCGGTGATCTTTTCCAGGACCAGCTGCAGGGAGATCAGGTTCAGGTCCGAATAGAGGTACTTGGTGCCCGGCGGGTTCAGTGGCGCCTCGTTCCAGATGAGCTGGAGCTTCTCCTCGTACGTCGGCGCGTTGTACAGCGGGATCCAGGCGCGGAATCCCGAGGTGTGGGTGAGGAGCTGACGGATCGTGATGTCCTGCTTGCCCGCACGGCCGAAGTCCGGGAGGTAGGAGGTGACCGTCGCCTCCAGCCCGAGCGCACCCCGCTCGATCTGCTGCACGGCGAGGATCGAGGTGAACAGCTTGGACACCGAGGCCAGATCGAAGACGGTGTCCTCGGCCATCGCGATCTGCTGGTCGGCCGGGAACTCGACGCCGGTGTCGGTCTTCTCGTCGTACGCCCGGTAGCGCACCGCCGTCCCGATGGGCTGGTGCAGGGCCACGGTGCCGCCGCGCCCGGCGAGAAGCACGGCGCCCGCGTACCAGGGGTGCTTGGGGGAGGGGCCGAGGAACGCCTCGGCGTCGGTGACGAGCCGGCGCAGGTGGGCGGGGAGGAGACCGGCGCGCTCGGGGGAGCCGTGGCGGAGAGTGGGGTGAGTGAGGTGAGTGGACGTGGGGGCGGCTGCGGCCGGGGCGGTGGGTAAGGGTGCGAGGACCAGGGCGCCGCTCAAAGCCCAGGTGCCCAGCTGGCGGCGGGTAGGTCTGGGGGCCACTTCATCGGTCATCGTGAAACCTTGCTGTCGGGTGCCGGTCGTGTCAATGAGGTGGGTGCGTTCCACGAGGCGAGCAGAAAACTGACGGGTCATCAGGAAACCCCTTCCGGTCTCCGAAGGACTCCGGCATCCTGCGCCCATGCAGACGGAGTTGAGCAAGAGACTGGGAGTCGAGCACGCCATCTTCGGCTTCACGCCGTTCCCCGCCGTCGCCGCGGCCATCAGCCGGGCCGGCGGCTTCGGAGTGCTCGGCGCGGTCCGCTACACGGCCCCCGACGACCTCAAGCGCGACCTCGACTGGATCGAGGCACATGTCGACGGCAGGTCATACGGCCTGGACGTCGTCATGCCCGCGAAGAAGGTGGAGGGCGTCACAGAGGCCGACGTCGAGGCGATGATCCCCGAAGGGCACCGGCAGTTCGTCCAGGACACTCTCGCCAAGTACGGCGTGCCCGAACTGGCCGAGGGGGAGGCGTCCGGCTGGCGCATCACCGGCTGGATGGAGCAGGTGGCACGCACCCAGCTCGACGTCGCCTTCGACTACCCGATCAGGCTGCTCGCCAACGCCCTCGGCTCACCCCCCGCGGATGTGGTGGACCGCGCCCACGAGCGGGGTGTACTCGTCGCCGCCCTCGCGGGCAGCGCCCGGCACGCCGTGAAGCACAAGGAGCGCGGCATCGACATCGTGGTCGCCCAGGGCTACGAGGCGGGCGGCCACACAGGGGAGATCGCTTCCATGGTGCTGACACCGGAGGTCGTGGAGGCGGTCGACCCGCTGCCCGTACTGGCGGCCGGGGGCATCGGAAGCGGCCAACAGGTGGCTGCCGCACTCACCCTCGGCGCCCAGGGCGTGTGGCTGGGCTCCATATGGCTGACCACCACAGAAGCCGACCTCCACTCGCCCGGCCTGACCCGCAAACTGCTCGCCGCCGGATCCGGCGACACAGTGCGCTCCCGCGCCCTGACCGGCAAGCCCGCACGCCAACTGCGCACCGAGTGGACCGACGCCTGGGACGACGCGAACGGACCGGGCACCCTGCCCATGCCCCTGCAGGGTCTGCTGGTCGCCGAAGCCGTCTCACGCATACAGAAGTACGAGGTCGAGCCACTGCTCGGCACCCCTGTCGGCCAGATCGTGGGCCGGATGAACAGCGAACGCAGCGTCCAGGCCGTGTTCGACGACCTGACCCGCGGCTTCGAGCGAGCCGTCGAGCGCATCAACCGCATAGCAGGAAGGAGCGGCGAGTGACGAGCACCAGCACACCTCCGGCAGGCTTCTGGGCCCAGGCCGCGGCCGACCCCCACCGCACCGTCCTCGTCGCCCCCGACGGCGAGGAGTGGACCGCCGGCCGTCTGCACGCCGCCGCCAACCGCCTGGTCCACGGGCTGCGGGCGGCCGGCCTGGAACGCGGCGACGCCTTCGCGGTCGTCCTGCCCAACAGCGCCGAGTTCTTCACCGCCTACCTCGCCGCCAGCCAGGCGGGCTTCTACCTGGTCCCCATCAACCACCACTTCGTCGGCCCCGAGATCGCCTGGATCGTCGCCGACTCCGGCGCCAAGGTGCTCCTCGCCCACGAACGCTTCGCCGCCCCGGCCCGCCACGCCGCCGACGAGGCAGGCCTGCCCGCGAGCCACCGGTACGCGATCGGCACGGTCGAGGGCTTCCGGCCGTACGCCGAACTCCTCGACGGGCAACCGGAGTCGGCGCCCGCCGACCGCACCCTCGGCTGGGTCATGAACTACACCTCCGGCACCACCGGCCGCCCGCGCGGCATCCGGCGCCCCCTGCCCGGCAAGCTCCCCGAGGAGGCGTACCTGGGCGGCTTCCTCGGCATCTTCGGCATCCGCCCCTTCGACGACAACGTGCACCTGGTCTGCTCGCCGCTCTACCACACGGCCGTCCTCCAGTTCGCGGGCGCGTCCCTGCACATCGGCCACCGCCTGGTGCTGATGGACAAGTGGACGCCCGAGGAGATGCTCCGCCTGATCGACCGTGAGAAGTGCACCCACACCCACATGGTCCCGACCCAGTTCCACCGCCTGCTCGCCCTGCCCGAGGAGGTGCGGGCCCGCTACGACGTCTCCTCCATGCGGCACGCCATCCACGGCGCCGCCCCCTGCCCCGACCACGTGAAGCGGGCGATGCTCGACTGGTGGGGCCCGTGCGTGGAGGAGTACTACGCGGCCAGTGAGGGCGGCGGAGCCTTCGCCACCGCGGAGGACTGGCTGAAGAAGCCCGGCACCGTCGGCAAGGCCTGGCCCATCAGCGAACTCGCCGTCTTCGACGATGACGGCAACCGGCTCCCGCCCGGCGAACTCGGCACCGTCTACCTGAAGATGAACACCGGCGGCTTCGCGTACCACAAGGACGAGGCCAAGACGAAGAAGAACCGCATCGGCGACTTCTTCACCGTCGGCGACCTCGGCTACCTCGACGAGGACGGCTACCTCTTCCTCCGCGACCGCAAGATCGACATGATCATTTCGGGTGGGGTGAACATCTATCCCGCCGAGATCGAGTCCGTGCTGCTCCAACACCCCGCCGTCGCCGACGCCGCCGCCTTCGGCATCCCGCACGACGACTGGGGCGAGGAGGTCAAGGCCGTCGTCGAGCCCGCCCCCGGTCACGAACCGGGCCCTGCCCTCGCCGCGGCGATCCTCGACCACTGCGCCGATCAACTCGCCGGCTACAAGCGGCCCAAGAGCGTCGACTTCATCACCGAGATGCCGCGCGACCCCAACGGCAAGCTGTACAAGCGGCGGTTGCGGGACCCGTACTGGGCGGGACGGGCGCGTCCCGTGTGACCACGGCCCGGCCGCTCGTCCGGGATCGGCGGCCGGCCGGGGCCTCAGGAGCGAGGGCGAGGAAAGGTCGCCAGCGCCTTGGCGAGGCCGGCGGCGTCGCTGCCGACCTTCCGGTAGACGCTGGACAGCAACTGCCGCACACCCTGCTCGGTGAGCCGGAGCTCCTTGGCGATCACGGCCGCCGGATGGCCCTGGACGGCCAGTTCGGCGGTACGGCGCTCCTGGGCCGTCAGCGTGTCCGCCTGCGTGTACCGCAGCGGCAGCGGCCGCAGCCCGGCCGCCGAGAGTTCCTTTCTGGCCCGGGCGGCCAGCGCCTCCGCCCCACAGTGGACGGCACCTTCCAGACCTCGGTAGAGCCGATCGGCGGCCTCCTGGACCCGGCCGCCCAGGGACAGGGCGGCACCGTGGCCGACCAGGGCACGGGCGAGCTCGTAGGAGGCGGGTGACTGCTCCAAGTGGTCCACGGCCTCGGCGTACAGGTCGACCGCCGCCGGACCGCCGGTCACCTCGGCGAGGGTGTGCAGGGCGTGGCCGATCGTGGAGGCGGCGCCGAAGTCCCGGGCGCGCTTGACGGCGTCCTGGGCGTGACCGACCGCGGCCTCCGGGGCGGTGGGGGCGAGGGCGGACGCCAGGTGCAGCTGCCACGGGCACCAGGAGGGGTTGCGCACGCCCCGTGCGTCGAGCCAGTCCCCGACGGCGGACAACAGGCTCTCGGCCTCGGCATGCCGGCCCTCGGCCAGCAGCAGTTCGGCGTACACCGTGCGGGGGTCGGGGTAGATGACGGCGTTCGGGACGATCTCGCCGTAGCGGTAGTTGTCGGCGAGGCGACGGGCGTCGGTGGTGCGGCCGCGGGCGAGCAGGGTTTGGATGAGGATGCCGATGGCGAACCACTGGGCGGGGACGGCGCCTTCGACCCGGTCGGCGATGCGCAGGCCCTCACGTGCCATCTGCTCGGCGTCCGCCAGGCAGCCGCGACGGTAGCGGATGTAGCCGTAGAGGGTCTGTCCCAGGGCCAGGTGGGAGCCACGCCAGCCTTTGCGCTCGCACTCGGCGATGCCGTCGGTGAACAGTTCCTCGGCCCGTCGGGGCTGGTCGCTGTACATGAACACCAGGGCGACCGACACGGGAACCTCGAAGCCCCGGGTCTCGTCGGTCCAGCTCAGTCCGCCGCGCAGGGCCTCCTCCGCACACGCGAGAACGGTGTGCCGAGGTTCGCCGCGCACCATGGCGTCCCACGCACGCGAACCCAGGATGTACCGCTCCTCCAGGCCGCGGCCGGTCAGACGCTCGGCCAGGCGGGCCAGCTTGCGTGAGCGGGCGAAGGAGTCGGGCTCGTCGGCGCGGAAGGCGCTCCAGACGAAGTGATCGCCCTGCATGCGCAGTCGGATGCGCGGATGGGTGGCGAGCCGTGCCTCGTCGGCGGACACGGTCGCCGCCTCGGCCAGCCGGTCGGTGTGGGCCAGCGCCTGGGTCAGCCGGTAGACCATGGAGGCCCGCAGATGGGGATCCACGTCGGGCTCCGCCAGCGCCTCCTGGAGATGGCTGACCGTGGCCGTGGGTTCGATCAGGAAGGTCGAGCCGGCGAGCTCGTGGAGCAGTGCGGCCCGGTGTTCCGGGTGCGGTGGCTCCTGCAGCGCTCGGGACAGGACGCGTCGGGCAGCCTCGGGAGCCCCGGCCCGGAGGTATTCGCGGGCGGCCTCGCGCAGGCACGCGACGACCTCGGGCCTGCCTTCGCAGGGGACCTCCAGCAGATGCCGGGCGGCGGCGGTCGGGCCGTACCCCGCCGCGCGGACGGCCTCCGCGGCCCTGTCGTGCAGGCCGACCCGCAGGCCCGAGGGGATGGACCGGTAGATCGTCGTGGCGATCAGCGGGTGGACGAACTCGATGCCTCCCCCGGGCCCCTCGGCCTCGGCGAGGATCCGGGCGGCGCGCAGCTTCTCGGTTGCCTCCACGGCCTCCTCGCTGCCGATCACGGCGAGAGTGGCCGCGACCTCCCGTGACACCGGTGGGCCCAGTACGGCGGCGGCATGGGCGAAGCGGACGGTGGTCGTGCCCAGCGCGTGCAGGCTCTCGATCAGTCCAGGGCCCTTGACCGCCGCGGCCAGGTCCCGCATCGCGGGCAGCTCGTCCTGCGCGCCCATCAGATTCCGTTCGCCGAGCCTGATGGCGAGTTCGACGGTCTCGAACGGGCTCCCGCCGGTCACCGACCAGCACTCGTCGCAGAACTCGTCCTCGACTCCCTCTCCCAGCTCGTCCCGGACGATCTTGGCCACCCCGGCGGCGCTGAGCCGCGCCAGCGGGTAGGGGCGGTCCCCGTGACGTTCGACGACCGTGCGGAAGGGGGCTGCATCGGGCTGCAGTTCGTCGGGCCGGTAGGCGACGACGATCAGGAGCGGAAGATCGGCGGCACGGGGGGCGAAGGAGGCGAGCCAGCCCAGTGATTCGAAATCTGCCCAGTGCAGGTCGTCCAGGAGCAGGACGAGGGGCGCCTTCATCGCCACGAGGCGCGTCATGACCCAGTCGAGGCCGTCGCGCACCCCGGTCGGGTCCGGTGTGTGGGCGGTGTCCGTGGCCTCCAGGCCGAGCGTGGCGGCGAGGATGTCGTACCAACTGCCCAGAAAGGCACGGCGTTCCGTCTCGTCCATCGTGGCCAGCGCCGGTTGGACGAGCTGGCGCACCAGACGGAACGCCAGCTCCTGGTCCTTCTCACCGGCCCGGGCCGAGAGCACATGGAATCCGTGTGCCGTGGCGCGGACGCGTGCCTTCGTGAGCAGTGCCGTCTTGCCCAGCCCGGCCGGACCGGTGAAGGCGAGCAGTCCGGTGGGCCGTGCTCGCTGCATGCCGTCGGCGGTGTCACGGAGGTCCGACAATGCGGAGTCGAGCGCATGGAGTTCCCGTTGGCGCTCGAGCAACGGGCGGGGCTCGGTGTTCGGTTGCCACGACCCATGCGCCATGTGCCCTACCGCTTCCTGTCGTTGATCCTCGGAGGACAGCGAGAGCGTATGCCCGGGATGAGCACCCGGTGGTGGTGTTCGGGGAGGGGAATGACAGAGAAGGATGAATCCCGCGCCGAAGTGGTTCGATTGTCCGCCCTTCGGGTAATGAGATCCGAATCAGCCCTGTCGGTGCGGGCCGTTGCGGAGAACTGGTTGCGGGCTACCTCGACGAGCCGTGCGCCCGCCACGTGGCACTGGCGGGCGCACCGTGCATCAGGTGAGAGCGGGCGTCAGCGCCGTGTCCACATAGCGCGGCACCGTGCGGGCCCAGTAGTAACACCCGCGGATCCAGCCGACCATGCCTTCCACATAGCCGATCCCGGCAGGGCTCAACTCAGGTTTGATCTCCTCGTAGAGCCGCTCGAACTCCCTGATCGTGCTGTTGATCTGCCGGATGGCCAGCAGCACGGCCACCGGCAGGGAGCACCGGTGGGTCCGCTGGTGGGCGAGGGCCAGATTGATCATTCCGCCCGTCCGCTGCTCCTTCACGGCGGAGAAGAGGTCGGGTATCCACACTGCGGCATCGGCCGACAGTCGGCTCAGGCGCTGCATGACGGGGTGATGCAGCTCGTGGGGAGCCAGCTCGCACGGCTGTGCCGCCTCGGTCAACGGGTAGAAGGGCTCGACGCCGGCGGTGAGGGACCGTATCGAGGTGCTCAGTCCCATGCCCGGGGCAAGGGGCTGGGCCTGGGCCACCGACTCGTACAGGAGACCGTGTACGTATTCGCGGCTCTTCCACGCCCACCGCGCAGCCTGTGCGGGTGTGCATCGCTCCCGGACCTGCCGGTGGAGATCGGCCAGCGCCGCCCCCAGTGGAGTGCGGGGCGCAGAGCCGTCACGCAGGATTCCGACGCTCTCGCACAGCATGGACAGCAGCCGGTCCGGCGACCGCCGGCCGATCTCTTCCGCCCGGTCGTCGAAGACGAATTGATAGGCGATTTGATTGGCGACCATCTGGAGGACGTCCAACTCCACCGTGGGGCTGTTGTAGGAGGCGAGTTCGGCCGGCCGAGTGAAGGCGATCATCGCCGCCACTCCCACTTCCTCGGTCAGCCCGCACGAGCGTAACCATGCGTCCACACCGGCGGCCGCTTCGGATGCGTGGCGATTGCGCACGAAGGGGAAAGGCATGTAGAGATGGGCGTCGATCAGGTCCTTGAGGCTGGAAGCCGGAATTCCGTCCTGCGCGTCGAGCACGATTTCCTCATGCGTCGTGGACACCGTCGTCACCTGCCCTTCCGGAATCGACGGTGCCGGGCGCGGCGGTTGTCCGGGGTGCGAGAGAAGCCGCGCGAGGCGACGGGCCGACCGGCGTGTGTGGGCGCGGTTCGCAGATCATCACCAGCGACCTCGGCCCCAGCGTCGCGCCGGGGCGCGGTCGTTCGACCGAACCGGGCAGGTGACGCAGGTGCCAGCGGCCGGCGACGGTCGCGAGGGCCACGGTCATCTCCGCCATGGAGAGTACGTCGCCGACGCACTTGCGGCTGCCCGCGGCGAACGGGATCAACGCACCGTACTGCTCGTCGGTGGCCTGCCCCGGAAGCCAGCGTTCCGGAAGGAATCGGTCCGGGTCGGGGAACCACTTGGGATCGTGATGCAGCAGGTAGGGGCTGTAGAGAACGGTGGCCCCCCGGGGGAGACGGCACCCGGCGAACTCCGTTTCCTTGGTGGTGACGCGCGTGAAGAGCCAGCCGGGCGGTGAGTGGCGCAGCGTCTCCGTGACAACGCATCGGGTGTAGACGAGGCGCGGCAGATCGTCGGGACCGGGTCGCCGCCCTCCGGCGAGCACAGCGTCCAGTTCGGCGTGCAGGCGGCGCTCCGCCTCCGGATGTTCGGCCAGGAGGCTGAAAGCGGAGGCCAGGCACATGGAAGGGCTCTCGGACCCGGTGAGCAGGAGCGACACGAGGTGATCGTGGACTTCCTGCTCGGTGATCGCCTTCCTTGAGTCGTCGCCGCGCGTGGCCTCCAGCAGCGTCCCCAGCAGGTCGTCGCGGGGAGCGCCCCGCCGGCGCTCGGCGATGGCCGCGTCGATGATCGCGTGCACGCGGTCGACCGCACGCCGGTACCGACGGTTCGCGGGCGTGGGGACACGGAACAGGGCCTCGACCGGCACCACCGTACGGACGAACAGGCCACGGACGATGGCGGCTAGGCTGTGCCTCACCTCGGCGGCCGTCGTGGCGTGCAGGGAGTCGGAGAAGAGAACTCGACCGATGACCCCTGTCGTGAACGTCATCATGGCCGCGCTGACGTCGATCGCCTGTCCGGGCCGCCAGTCGCGGCACACCGACTCGGCCTCCTCGCCCATCCACTCGGTGTGGTCGGCTACCCGGGAAGGGCGGAAGTCGGGTTGCACCAGCCTGCGCTGCCCCTGATGTGCCGCGTGACGGCACGTCACCACGCCGTCCCCCATCAGGACCCGAAGCCTGTCGTACTGCGGACCTCCCTTGTCGAAGGTGCGTGTGTCCCTGAGCATCCGGCGGACCAACTCCGGGTGACACACCATCCAGGCCCGCTGGGGACCCAGCCGAATTTCGACCAGATCCCCGTGCGCGGGCAAAGAATTCAGAAACGCGAGCGGCTGACGGAACAACGCGATACCGTGACCGAGGAATGGGAATATGCCTGGAGCAGTACCAGTCCTCCATGCCTGCTCCTGTTCAGGCACAGCACGACTCATGGAAACCTCCCCCTCAAACGCGACACGCGAAATCGTTGAACGTGCCACGGACTTGACACTTGAGGCAAGTCCTGCCCAGTTCAAGGGGTGCTCGGCTTCCCGAATCCTTTCTCCAAAGGGGCGCACAGAAGCACGCAGGAGCAAATTGCGGTCCCGCCCCATGGGGGCGGGACCACAACGACTCAGCGTTCGCGCACGCGCACGACCTTCAGAGCGGGCGAAGCCGCGATGTCCTTCTCGCAGAACCGCGAGGTCACCCACTTCTCACCGGAGAACAACCGGGTCTGGTCGCTGAAGTGGGGCGAGTCGGGGTTCGAGGACTGGGAGTACGTCAGCAGCGTACGGACCACCGGGCAGCGGCTGCCGTCCCAGCCCACCGCCTGGATGTGACTGGAGCCGGTCGTCACCTCCCGATAGCCGCCGCGCGCCTGGTCCCACACCGGCTCGATCTTGTTCCACACACCCAGCCCTTCCGTGCCGCCCGGAACGGGGATGTGCCGACCGTTCCGTACGACGAACTGGTGCTCACCGAGGCGCGAGTCGAGCGCGATGCCCGCCGCACGGAACTCCGCGACCGTGTCCGCGAGGGCTGTGGTGAAGCCCGGGGCGTCGGTGTTGAGGGTGTGGGGGGTGCGCACCGGGTCCGCCGCCGAGAACGGCACCTTCCACCGCTGGGCGGCCGGCACCTTCGCCGTGAGCTTCCGCCAGAACCGGTCGAACAGCAGGGCGCCCCGGCTGCCGGTGTCCATCGTGCGGTCCCAGGCCGCGAGCACCGAACAGGCCTCGGTGACGTCAACCGCCTTGCCGTCACTGCCTGTCGCCGTCCCGCCCGGCAGCGCGGCACACGCCTTCGCCACGTCGGCCGCGGCCAGGTCCCCGGCAGGCACCCGGTTCGCGAACTGCTGGCGCTCCAGGTCCCGGACGGTCAGGCCGCCTCGCTCCGCCATCGCCGCCACGTCCTGGACCGCGCCTCGGGTGCGCAGCGAGCGCTGTGTGCCGATGTTGCCGAAGACCCGCTCGTAGCCGGTGAGCGGCCGGTCGGCGTTGGCCAGCCACGCGCTGTCGTTGGAGTTCTCCGCGTACGGCGCGTCCTTCAGCGTCGGCATGCGTGCGGGCCCCAAGATCCCGGGCTGGACCGCGTCGGGGTCGGTGCCGAGCGCGCACTCACCGCGGGAGCCGTCGAGGACCGCGAGCCCCGCCGCCGGATAGGTGACGTTGCCGAGATCCGTCGAACACCGCGCCGCGAGATCGTCGGTGATCCTGGGCAGCACCTGCGACTGGGTGTAGAGGGAGTGCCCCGAGGAGTCCGCGGCGATGGTGTTCACCCACGGCAGGCCCTGGTGCCGGGCGAGGGAGGCGAGGACGTCGGCCGTGCCGCGCGCTTTGCTGAAGCCGAGAGAGGTGTCGGCGAACCTCATGTTGGCCGCGTTGGGGTCGCCCAGTGCGTACGCCGTCGTCGCCGTCCAGGGCAGCGGGAGGTCGCCGTCGGCGGAGGCCACGACTGGGCCGTACCGGGTCCACCACTGGGTGCGGGTCACCGGTGCGCCGTCCTTGACCGCGACGGTCACCGTCCGTTTGGTCATCCGCTCGGGTTTGCCGTCCACCAGATAGACGGTGGGGTCGGCCGGATCCAGCGTCAGCCTGTGCAGGTTGAACGGGACACCGGTCGAAACGGTGTGGCTCCACGCCACATGGGCGTTGTAACCGATGGAGATCGTCGGCGAGCCGAGCAGCGACGCGCCCGCGACGTTCAGCTCGCCGGGAATCGTCTGCTGCGCCTGCCAGAACCGGCGTCCGCCGTGCCACGGGTAGTGCGGGTTGCCCAGCAGCAGACCGCGGCCGTTCGCTGTGGTGTCGCCGTGGAAGGCGACCGCGTTCGAGCCCATCTCCGCGTCGGCGGTCCGCTCGCGCACGGCCCGTCCCAGGGTCTCGGCGTCCGGACGGGGTGCGGTGCCCTGGGCGCGGGCGGCGGATCCGGTGGGCGGCTGCGCGGACGTGATGTCGTCCACGGCGCCGCCCTGGCCGCCGAGCACGGCGACGGCGTAGAAGCGGGCGGCCACGTCGAGCGCGGTGACGGGCCGCACCCAGGCGGCTCCCTTGCACGCGGGGTCGGTGATCCGGTTCTGCTTCAGCCAGGCGTTGTACCCGGCCGCGAAGCCGCCCATCAGGTCCTTCACCTGACGGCTCGGACCTTGCGGTGCCGGCTCGGCGAGCAGTTTCTCCACCGTGCGCGCCTGCCGTACGCCGCGGAAGTACAGGTCGCTGGAGAGGTTCCTGGTGGCCGAGGAGAGCGAGAAGTCGGTCGCCGCGTCCGGCCCGAAGAAGCGAGACCGCTCGCCGCGCACGGTCACGAACCCGTCGGCGAGCGTGCACACCTGGTCGGCGGCCTGCGCCCAACCGGTGCCGAAGCCAAGGTTCTTGTAGTCCTTGGCGACGATGTGCGGAATGCCGTACTCGGTGTAGCGGATGACGGCGGACAGACCGCCGTGCGAAAGCTGTTCCTGCCGGTGCTGCGAGTCCTGCCGGTCCTGCGAGTCCTGCCGCTCGGCCGCGGTCGCGGGCAGCCCGGCCGCCGTGGCGGCGAGCAGGGCGACGGCCGCGACGACGAGCCGTCTGGGGCGGGTGCGCATCGTGCCTCCCAACGTCATTGAGGGAAGGAGCCGTTGAGCGTACCAACGGGTATGTGTCCCCGGCACGGTGTTCCGTGTCGTGTTCGGTGTCCTGCTTGACCTGTCCGTGCGACGCACCGAGGATCATGTGTCATGACGCCTGGACACGGCAGCACGGTTGACGGGGTCCTGCGACGCAGCGCACGGCGCACCCCAGCGCGCGTCGCGGTCGACTACCACGACCGCTCCTGGACGTACGAGGAACTCGACGAGGCCGTATCGCGCGCGGCGAGCGTCCTGCTCGGCCAAGGCCTCACCCCCGGCGACCGGGTCGGCGCCTACGGCCACAATTCGGACGCCTATCTGATCGCCTTCCTCGCCTGCGCCCGAGCCGGCCTCGTCCACGTCCCGGTCAACCAGAACCTCACCGGCGACGACCTCGCCTACATCGTCGGCCAGTCCGGCAGCTCCCTGGTCCTCACCGACCCGGACCTGGCGGACCGGCTCCCGGACGGCGTTCGTACGGTGCCCCTGCGCGACGCCGACGACTCCCTGCTGGCGCGACAGGCCACGGCGCCCGCGTACGACGGCCCGGAGGCGCGCAGCGAGGACCTCGTGCAACTGCTCTACACCTCGGGTACGACGGCCTTGCCCAAGGGCGCGATGATGACCCACCGCGCCCTGGTGCACGAGTACTTGAGCGCGATCACGGCCCTGGACCTGAGCGCCGGCGACCGCCCCGTCCACTCACTGCCGCTGTACCACTCGGCGCAGATGCATGTGTTCCTGCTGCCGTATCTCGCGGTCGGCGCCACCAACACGATCCTCGACGCGCCTGACGGCGACCGGCTCTTCGACCTGATCGAAGCAGGCCGCGCGGACAGCCTCTTCGCCCCGCCCACGGTATGGATCGGGCTCGCGGGCCGCCCCGACTTCACCACCCGCGACCTCGACGGACTGCGCAAGGCGTACTACGGCGCCTCGATCATGCCGGTGCCGGTCCTGGAGCGACTGCGGGAGCGATGGCCGAAGCTGGCCTTCTACAACTGCTTCGGGCAGAGCGAGATCGGCCCGCTGGCCACGGTCCTGGCCCCGGACGAGCACAAGGGCCGCATGGACTCCTGCGGCCGTACCGTCCTCTTCGTCGACGCCCGTGTGGTCGACGAGAACGGCGAGGACGTGCCCGACGGCACCCCCGGTGAGATCGTCTACCGCTCCCCGCAGTTGTGCGAGGGCTACTGGGACAAGCCCGAGGAGACCGCCGAGGCCTTCCGCGACGGATGGTTCCACTCCGGCGACCTCGCGGTGCGCGACCCGCACGGCTACTACACGATCGTCGACCGGGTGAAGGACGTCATCAACTCCGGTGGCGTCCTGGTCGCTTCACGCCAGGTCGAGGACGCGCTGTACACGCACGAGGGCGTCGCCGAGGTCGCCGTGATCGGCCTGCCCGACGAGCGGTGGATCGAGGCCGTCACGGCGGTCGTCGTGCCGCGCGGCGAGGTGACCGAGGCCGAACTGATCGACCACGCCCGCGACAAGATCGCCCACTTCAAGGCGCCGAAGCGGGTGGTGTTCGTGGACGAGCTGCCGCGCAACGCCAGCGGCAAGATCCTCAAGCGGGAGCTGCGGGACCGTCTTGCCGCTGATTAGCGCGGCCGCAGGTCCACGATCCGCCGGATCTTGCCGACGGAGCGTTCCAGCGACTCCGGCTCGACGATCTCCACGGCGACCGACACACCGATGCCGTCCTTCACGGCCGCCGCGATGGCCTGCGCCGCGGCGTCCCTGGTATCGGGTGACGCGTCGGGGCGGGCCTCCGCCCGCACGGTGAGCGCGTCCAGACGGCCCTCCCGGGTGAGACGCAGCTGGAAATGGGGTGCGACCCCCGGCGTGCGCAGCACGATCTCCTCGATCTGGGTGGGGAAGAGGTTCACCCCACGCAGGATCACCATGTCGTCACTGCGCCCCGTCACCTTCTCCATCCGCCGGAACACCCGCGCCGTGCCCGGCAGCAGCCGCGTCAGGTCCCGTGTCCGGTACCGGACGATCGGCATCGCCTCCTTGGTGAGCGAGGTGAAGACCAGCTCGCCCTCCTCACCGTCGGGCAGCACCTCACCGCTGATCGGGTCGACGATCTCGGGAAAGAAGTGGTCCTCCCACACTTGGAGCCCGTCCTTGGTCTCCACGCACTCCTGCGCGACCCCCGGCCCGATCACCTCGGACAGCCCGTAGATGTCGACGGCGTCGATCGCGAACCGCTCCTCGATCTCGCGCCGCATCTGCTCGGTCCAGGGCTCCGCACCGAAGATGCCGACCCGCAGCGAGGTACCGCGCGGATCGATGCCCTGCCGCTCGAACTCGTCGAGGAGGGTGAGCATGTACGACGGCGTCACCATGATGATCTCGGGCCTGAGATCCTGGATCAGCTGCACCTGGCGGGCCGTCATCCCGCCGGACGCCGGGATGACCGTACAACCCAGGCGTTCGGCCCCGTAGTGAGCGCCCAGTCCACCGGTGAACAGCCCATAGCCGTACGCCACATGGACCTTGTCCCCGGGTCGCCCACCGGCCGCCCGGATCGACCGGGCCACCATGTCGGACCACAGGGAAAGGTCGGCGTCGGTGTAGCCGACGACCGTGGGGCGTCCGGTGGTGCCGCTGGAGGCGTGGATGCGGCGGATACGGTCCTGGGGCACGGCGAACATCCCGTACGGGTAGTTCTCGCGCAGGTCGGCCTTGGTGGTGAACGGGAAGCGGGTCAGATCGGCGAGCGAACGGCAGTCGTCGGGCCGTACGCCGGCCTTGTCGAAGGACTCCCGGTAGAACGGCACGTTGTCGTACGCGTGCCGCAGTGAGGCTCTGAGCCGCTCCAGCTGCAACGCCCGCAGCGCCTCCGAGTCGAGCCGTTCCCCCGAGTCCAGCAGCTCCGTCGCATCCGCCATGGGGAGTTCTCCCTCGCCAACCGCATCAATCCGGACGACCGATCATTCGGTATGGGTGTTCGGGATCAGTAATCCAGGCGGTGAATGATCAGGCAAGAGGGCGGGCCGCACTTTCTGGCAAGGACGTTCGGGAGATGGTGCGCGCCCACATGGGGCCGGCCCCCATCCGCCCCTCCTCGTCCTCGCGGGCGAACTCGACGTCGCCCCGGCCCCGAGCTCGACCGCACCGCCGACGTCTGCGCGCACGCCGAGGTCGCCGTGCAGCCCGGCGCCGGGCACCATCAGTGGCTGGACGACGCGGAGTGGTTCGTACGGCGTGTCGTGGCCTTTCTGAACGGGGGAGCACCCGTCGGTCCGGGCGTCGGCAATGGTTAGGGTTCGGTAAAGAACCGGACGCCTGAACGACCCAGGGGACCACGTGAGCGCTCCACGTCTGAGCAGTACGCCATTGCCCGGTATCGGGGTCCGCTACGACCTCACCACGCGCGAGCAGCGCCGCCTGTCGGTGGTCGCCCACCGGGACGGATCTCGCACGCTGAGCGCCTACCGCAAGGACGATCCGGACGCGTGCGCGCTGTCGGTGCGGCTCAGTGCGGGGGAGGCGGCCACGCTGATCGACGCGCTGATGCCGGCGCACCACAGCCCCAACCTGCTGTCCACCACCGAACTGGGCCTCGTCGCCGAGCGGATCGAACTGTCCGCCACCTCGCACTGGAACGGACGGCTGCTGGGCGAGACCCGCATGCGCACCGAGACCGGCGTGTCCATCGTGGCCGTGCTGCGGCGCGCCGAGGCCATCCCCTCGCCGACGCCCGACTTCCGGCTGGCCGGCGGCGACACCCTCATCGTGATCGGCACCCGCGAGGGTGTGGAGGCGGCTGCCGTGATACTCGGGCGGGAGTGAGCCGCGATGCACTCCTCCGCGGTCTTCCTCATCGAGTTCGGCGCGATCATCCTCGGTCTCGGCCTGCTGGGCCGGCTCGCCGGGCGCCTGAAGTTCTCGCCGATACCCCTGTACCTGCTGGCCGGGCTCGCCTTCGGCGAGGGAGGGCTGCTTCCCCTCGGCACCAGCGAGGAGTTCGTCGCCATCGGCGCCGAGATCGGCGTGATCCTGCTGTTGCTGATGCTCGGCCTCGAGTACACGGCCACCGACCTCGTCTCCAACCTCAAGTCCCAGTACCCGGCGGGACTCGTCGACGCCGTGCTGAACGCGCTGCCCGGTGCCGGCCTGGCCCTGCTGCTCGGCTGGGGCCCGGTCGCCGCGTTCGTCCTGGCGGGTGTCACCTGGATCTCGTCGTCCGGTGTCATCGCGAAGGTCCTCGGCGACCTCGGACGGCTCGGCAATCGCGAGACGCCGGTCGTGCTGAGCATCCTGGTCCTCGAAGACCTGTCGATGGCCGTCTACCTCCCGATCGTCACCGCCCTGCTCGCCGGTGCCGGTCTCGCCGCGGGCAGCGTCACCCTCGCCATCGCGCTCGGCGTCGCCGGACTCGTCCTCCTGCTCGCGGTGCGCTACGGCCGTCACATCTCGCGCTTCGTCTCCAGCGACGACCCCGAGAAACTGCTGCTCGTCGTGCTCGGTCTCACCCTGGTCGTGGCCGGGCTCGCCCAGCAGCTCCAGGTCTCCGCCGCCGTCGGCGCGTTCCTCGTCGGCATCGCCCTGTCCGGCGAGGTGGCCGAGGGCGCGCACAATCTGCTGGCGCCGCTGCGGGACCTGTTCGCCGCGGTGTTCTTCGTCTTCTTCGGGCTGCACACCGACCCCGCGAGCATCCCGCCCGTGCTGCTGCCCGCGCTCGCCCTGGCCGCCGTCACCGCACTCACGAAGATCGCCACCGGCTACTGGGCGGCGAAACGCGCCGGCATCTCGGCCAAGGGCCGCTGGCGTGCGGGCGGGACGCTGGTCGCCCGCGGCGAGTTCTCCATCGTCATCGCCGGACTTGCCGTCACCGCCGGCATCGAGCCGTCGCTGGGCCCGCTGGCCACCGCCTACGTCCTGATCCTGGTGATCCTGGGTCCGCTCACCGCCCGTTACACGGAGCCGCTGGCGACCCGTCTGACGGAGCGCCTGGGCCGGCGCGCGTCGACGCGTCCGGCAGCCGCTGGGGGCGGGCCCGAACTCGACCCGACGGCGCAGGCTCCGCACGACGCGGTGGACGGCCGGGACGTGCTGGGCCGGTCATGAGCCGGTGAGCCGGTGAGCCGACGGCCCCCGGCCGCGGCCCGGTCAGCCCCGGGGCCGCGGCCCGGACCGGGCACTCGAGAGCGGCCGCCGGAGCAGGTGCAGGCCCTTCACTGCGGCGATAGCGCTGTGCGCCTGCGGCTGACGCGCTCGGCCAGGCTCTCCAACGGCTCCGGATGGCCCAACTCCGCTCGGGTACCGTACCGTTGTGGACACAACCTCCCGCACTGTCAAGGCAAACGGCATCACCCTGGCCTACCGCGCCTGGGGCCCCGAGGATGCGCCGCCCGTCCTCCTGCTGCACTGCCGCGGCGCCGACGGCGCGGACTGGGCGCGGATCGCGCAAGGGCTGGCCGCCGAGCCGCGGCCACGTCGGGTGTACGCGCCTGATCTGCGGGGTCACGGGCGCAGCGACTGGCCGGGCACGGATCCGGTCGCGGGCCCGGAGGCGTACCGGTACGAGGTGATGCGCGACGACATACGCGCCTTCCTCCTCGCCCTCGGCCTGGACCGGGTCGACGTCGTCGGCCACTCGCTCGGCGGCGCGGTCGCCTACCTCCTCGCTCAGCAGTCACCCGAGGTCGTACGGCGGCTCGTCCTGGAGGACGTACCGGCACCGTTCCCGCTCGATCCGCCACGCCCGCCCGCTGAACGGCCGGACGGGGAGCTGCCGTTCGACTGGGCCATGGTGCGGGCGACCGACGAACAGCGCAACGCCCCCGATCCTGTGTGGTGGGACCACATGGGTCGGATCACCATGCCGACCCTGCTGATCGGGGGCGGCCCCACCAGCCTCATTCCGCAGGCGCAGATCGCCGTGCTCGCCGACATGATCCCCGACACCCGACTGGTGACCCTCGACACGGGACACCTGGTCCACGAGACCCGGCCCGAGGAGTTCCTGGTGGCCGTAGAGGCGTTTCTGGGGGAGTGACGGCGGCGAGCCGACTCAGCGGCCGGCCCGGCGCCGGTACATGACGTAACCGAGGGTCAGAGCCAGGGCGCCGCCGGCGAGGCCGGCTCCCAGCGCCACCTCGAAGTCCGCCGGCCCTCTCCCGCCGCCCAGGCCGCCCCTGACGCCCTGCGTGGGCATCACCGAGCGGGTGGGGAGGGGCGTCAGCGTGGGGATCGGCGTCAGGGTGGGGATGGGCGTCAGCGTGGGCATCGTTGGCTTGACGTCAACGTCCCGGCGCGGCAGCGTCTCACAGGCGATGCCGTCGTCCACCCCATGGTCCTCGTCCAGACGGTGCGGGTCCCGGGTGTCGCGGTTGAACTCCGCCTGTGCGTCTTCCCGGAAGGTGAAGTCACTGCAGTCCAGGTCGCCCCGGGCGTGCGCAACGGGGGCCGCCGGTCCGGCGGTGACGAGAACGGTGATCGCAGTCGTGCATATCGCGCGGATGCGTATCTTCACGGGGGTTCCCTTTCGGTCCTGCGGTCTCGACGACCGTCATTGCGACCGTAGGGACGCCACCCGCGCACCGTCGCGTCCTGCTACGCCGTACGAACCCTTTCGCACCTCGAGTGTCCTCGAACGGCCCAACCCCGGTTGCTCAGCCCGTCCGGGAGCCGTACGCCGTCATGAAGCGGTCCCGGAACCTGTCCATGCCCCAGGTCGGTGCGTTCTCGGCGGGCTTGAGGCCGTCCGTCCAGCCCCAGTCGGCGATCCGCTCCAGAACCTTCTTGTCGCGGGCGACGATCGTGACCGGCACGTCCCGGTTCGTGCTGCCCGCGGTGACCGTCGGGACGGGCTGGTGGTCGCCGAGGAAGACGAGGACGGTGTCGTCGTCGCCGTACCGCTGGACCCACTGGGTCAGGCTGTCCAGGGAGTACTGGATGGCCTTGCGGTACTCGGTCCGCACGCGCTTCGAGCTCTTCCAGACCTCGGTGGGGTTCGTGCCCTCCTTCTTGATCTTGTGGAAGACCGAGCCGTCCCCGAGGTCGTTCCAGTCGACCATGTGGGCGATGGGGGACCAGGGGTTGTGGCTGGAGGCCAGGATGATCTCCGCCATGATCGGGTCGCGGTTCTTCTTGCCGTGCTCCAGCTTCTGGAAGGCCTCCAGGCTGAACTGGTCCGGCACCGGCGTCCAGCTGAAGTACGGGCCCCGGTAGCCGAGGTGGGTGGAGTCGTAGATGTGGTCGAGGCCGAAGTACTTGCCCTCGGGCCAGGACTTCCGGACGCCCGGGACGATGCCGACGGTCCGCCAGGCGCCGCTCTTCTGGAAGTAGCTGGTGAGGGTCGCGCGGTCACTGGTGGTCAGTGTGCGGTACCGCTGCTGGTTCTTGACCCACAGCCCGGACAGGAACGTCGAGTGGGCGAGCCAGCTGCCGGCGCCGGTCACGGGCGACCTGAGCCAGCCGCTGCGCGCCTCGAAACCGGCCGACTCGAGCCTGGCGTCGCCCTCCTTGAGCGTCGCGTCGACCTCCGGTGCCATCGCCGGATCGTCGATGGCCACCCGGCCGTAGCTCTCGATGAAGGTGAACATGACGTCCTTGCCACGCAGTCCGGTCAGCAGCTGGTCGGGCGGCGTGTCGGCGAAGGCGTCGACCGGGAGCTGCTTCTTGAAGTCCTCGGCGTCCCCGAGGCCGTCGCGGACGTACTGCACACGGTTGGCGAGGTACTGGGCGTAGCTCTTGGTGGCGACCGTGGTGCCGCCGAACTGCAGCCCCAGGGTGAAGCAGATGGTCCATACGACGCCGAGGACCAGCGTGGTGCGTACGGCCACGGGACGGTGCCGGGCCAGTACGTCCGCCAGCCGCCTCACCGCGAGCGCGCTCACCACGAGCACGGCGACGACCAGGACGATCACCCCGGCCACCGCGAGCAGCTCTCCCGAGCGGCCGAGCGAGTCCTTCAGGAAGTCCGCCGCGTCGTTCAGCAGAACCCAGTCGAAGACCAGGTCGAACGGTCGCGCCAGGGTCTGGCGGAAGCCCATGTCGAGGCACTTGAGAACGATGGACATCCCGAGGAACGCCCCCAGGACGACGGCCGTGACCCGCCGTGCCTTCGACGGCAGCGCGAGCAGGACGGCCGCCAGGAAGATCGCCTCCACGGGGAGACGGAGGAACTGCTGGACAGTGATCCAGTCGAGGCGGTTCGGCACGAGGAGCGCGGCGAGCACCAGCGCACCGGCCAGGACATGCGTCCCCATCCGCACGGCATATGCGGCGCGCGGGTAACGACGGCGCCAGCCGAACCAGCCGGGCCTGTCCGCGCGGCGGGGCGCAGGCGCGCTGGTCTCGTCACGTGCCTCGGCGGCCTCGGGAAGCGGCTCGGCGGCCTCGGGCGCCTCGGACCCCTCGACCCCGTCGGCTGTCTCGACCGCCTCTGCCGTCTCCGCTTCTTCTGTCTCTCGTTCTGCCTGCTCTGTTGCTGCCTCCTGCGACACCCGGAGGTCCTCCCGTGCGGTCTTGCGATGGCATGGCAAACAGCGCCCGATGACCGAGCCTGCCACCACGAGTACGTCCGCACGTCACCTTAGGTTCAATCGGACCTGCCCGGAATTCATCCGTCCGCCGCCACCGCCACGTCCCGCGCCCACCGGTAGTCCGCCTTGCCGCTCGGCGAGCGCCGGATCGACTCCGTGATCACCAGCTGGCGTGGGATCTTGTACCCCGCGAGGTGGGAGCGGCAGTGCGTCTGGATGTCCGCCAGTGACGGCCGCACCGCGCCCGCGCGCAACTGCACGACGGCCGCCACGTGATGCCCCCACTTCGGGTCCGGCACCCCGGCCACGAGCACGTCGTACACGTCGGGATGGGACTTGAGCGCCTGCTCGACCTCCTCCGGGTACACCTTCTCGCCACCGGTGTTGATGCACTGCGAGCCGCGGCCCAGCACGGTGACGACGCCTTCCTCGTCGACCGTGGCCATGTCGCCGAGCAGCACCCACCGCTCGCCGTCCTTCTCGAAGAAGGTCTCGGCGGTTTTCGCCGGGTCGTTGTAGTAGCCCAGCGGCACGTGGCCGCACTGCGCGACCCGGCCCACCTCGCCCACCGCGACCGGCTCGTGCGTCGCCGGATCGACCACCTGCGTACGGGAGTTGACGCGGATGCGGAAGCCGCGCTCGGGTCCGGAGTCCTCGGTCGCGGTGCCGTTGAAGCCGGACTCCGAGGAGCCGAAGTTGTTCAGCAGCATCACGTTCGGGACCAGCTCCTGGAACTGCCGGCGCACAGTGTCGGACATGATCGCCCCGGACGAGGAGACGCTGAACATCGACGAGCAGTCCGTGCCCTTCATGGGCCCGTTCAGCGCGTCGACCAGCGGCCGCAGCATCGCGTCGCCCACCAGCGACACGCTGGTGACCTTCTCCTTCTCGATCGTCCGCAGGACCTCCTCCGGCACGAACTTGCGGTGAATCACGACGCGTTGGCCGAAGTTGAAGCCGATGAAGGCGGTCAGCGTGGACGTCCCGTGCATCAGCGGAGCGGTGGGGAAGAACGTGATCCCGTCTCCGCCCGCCGCCACGCGCTCGGCCAGCTCCTCCGGCTTCTTCACCGGCTCGCCGGTCGGCGCACCCCCGCCGAGCCCCGAGAAGAACAGGTCCTCCTGGCGCCACATCACACCTTTGGGCATGCCGGTGGTGCCACCGGTGTAGATGATGAACTGGTCGTCGCCCGACCGCACCGGGAACCCGCGCTCGGGCGACCCGGCGGCCTCGGCGTCCGCGAAGGCCACGGCGGGCACGACCGGCGCGTCGGCCGCACCCGGCGCCGCGGTGCCCACCCGCACGAGATGCCGTACCCCGTCCACCTGCGGCAGCGCCGCCGCCACCCGATCCGTGAACTCCGCCTCGAAGACCAGCGCCACCAGATCGGCGTCCCGGTACAGGTACACCAACTCCTCTTCGACGTAGCGGTAGTTGACGTTGACCGGAACGATCCGTGCCTTCAGGCAGCCCAGCACCGTCTGCAGGTACTCGACGCCGTTGTAGAGGTGGAGCCCGAGGTGCTCGCCGGGGCGTATCCCGCTGTCGATCAGATGGTGGCCGATCCGGTTGGCGGCCGCGTCCAGTTCCGCGTACGTCAGCCGGCGCTCCGCGCCCGTGCCCGGGTGGTCGACGTACACGAGCGCCTCGCGGTCGGGCACCGCGTCGACGACCGACTCGAACAGGTCGGCAAGGTTGTACTCCACCGCTCCTCCTGACCTCGACAGGGGCCTGGCTCTCCGACGGTTCGCCGGTCATCAGAGCAAAGGGCGGCACAACTGTGAAGCCTCCGCGCAAAAGAATCTGACTGTCTGTCAGAAAACCCTTGAAGTGCCTCCGCGCCTACTGCAACCTGTTCTCGTTCTGGCAGAGGGGAGACGGGTCATGGGTGGGACGGAACACCTCACCGTGCGGCGCGAGGGCGCCACGCTGGTGCTCACGCTCAACAGGCCGGAGGCGAAGAACGCGCTGTCGTTGCCGATGCTGGTCGGTCTCTACGACGGCTGGATCGAGGCCGACGCGGACGACTCGGTCCGCTCGATCGTGTTCACCGGAGCGGGGGGCAGCTTCTGCGCGGGCATGGACCTCAGGGCCCTCGCCGGGAACGGCGGCCTGGAGGGAGAGCACTATCGCGACCGGCTCAAGGCCGATCCCGACCTGCACTGGAAGGCGATGCTCCGCCATCACCGCCCGCGCAAGCCGGTGATCGCCGCCGTCGAGGGGTACTGCGTCGCGGGCGGCACCGAGATGCTGCAGGGCACGGACATCCGGGTCGCGGGCGAGTCGGCGACGTTCGGGCTCTTCGAAGTCAAGCGAGGCCTGTTTCCGATCGGCGGCTCCACGGTCCGTCTGCAACGGCAGATCCCCCGCACCCACGCCCTGGAGATGCTGCTGACCGGCCGCCCCTACAGCGCCCGGGAAGCCGCCGACATCGGCCTGATCGGCCACGTCGTCCCCGACGGCACGGCCCTGACCAAGGCCCTGGAGATCGCCGAACAGATCAACGCCTGCGGTCCGCTGGCCGTCGAGGCCGTCAAGGCGTCGGTGTACGACACGGCCGAGATGACCGAGACCGACGGCCTCGCCGCCGAACTCAAGCGCGGCTGGCCGATCTTCGACACCGCCGACGCCAAGGAGGGCGCCCGCGCCTTCACGGAGAAGCGACCGCCTGTCTACAAACGTTCCTGACGAGGGAGTCACCGTGCCCGAAGTCCTCAAGGCCCCGCTGACCGTCGAGTTCCCGTTCACCCGCTCCCTCAGTCCCGTCCAGAGCGCCTTCCTCACCGGCCTGCGCGAACGCGTCGTGCTCGGGGTGCGCACCAGCGACGGCCGAACGCTCGTCCCACCCGTCGAGTACGACCCCGTCACCGCGGAGGAGATCCGCGACCTCGTCGAGGTCGCCCCCACCGGCACGGTCACCACCTGGGCCTGGAACCACGCCCCCCGCCGCGACCAGCCCCTCGACACCCCCTTCGCCTGGGCGCTGGTGCGCCTCGACGGCGCCGACACCGCCCTCCTGCACGCCCTCGACGCCCCCGGCCCCGACGCCGTGCACACCGGCATGCGCGTCCGCGTGCGGTGGGCCGAGGAGCGCACCGGCGCCATCACCGACATCGCCTGCTTCGAGCCGTACGAGAGCGAGGCGACCGAAAGCGCGCCGTACGACGATGACCGGGCCGAACCCGCCGCCCACACCGGCGAGTTCGAGAACCCGGTCACCGGCATCGTCGCCCCCGCCCGACTCGACTACACCTACTCACCCGGCCGCGCCCAGTCCGCCTACATCAACGCCCTGGCCGTACACCGCAACGTCGGCGAGCGGTGCCCGTCCTGCCGCAAGGTGTACGTCCCGCCGAGGGGTGCGTGCCCCACATGTGGGGTGGCCACATCGGAACAGGTCGAGGTGGGTCCCCGCGGCACAGTCACGACGTTCTGCATCGTCAACATCAAGGCCAAGAACCTCGACATCGAAGTGCCGTACGTCTACGCCCACATCGCCCTCGACGGCGCCGACCTCGCCCTGCACGGCCGGATCGGCGGCATCCCCTACGACCAGGTGCGCATGGGCCTGCGCGTCGAACCGGTGTGGACGGAAGGCGCCCGCTTCCCCGACCACTACCGGCCCACGGGCGAACCGGACGCGGACTACGACACCTACAGGGAGCTGCTGTGAACCGCGAGATCGCCGTCGTCGCCTTCGCACAGACCGACCACCGGCGCACCAGCGAGGAGCTCTCCGAGGTCGAGATGCTCATGCCGGTCCTGCACGACGTGCTGAAGCAGACGGGCCTGAAGACCGCCGACATCGGCTTCACCTGCTCCGGCTCGAGCGACTACCTCGCCGGCCGCGCCTTCTCCTTCACCCTCGCCCTCGACGGCGTCGGCGCCTGGCCGCCGATCTCGGAGTCGCACGTCGAGATGGACGGCGCGTGGGCGCTGTACGAAGCCTGGACCAAGCTGCTGACCGGGGACGCCGACACCGCGCTCGTCTACTCCTACGGCAAGTCCTCACCCGGGCCCCTGCGCGACGTCCTGACCCGGCAGCTCGACCCCTACTACCTCGCCCCCCTGTGGCCCGACTCCGTCGCCCTGGCCGCCCTCCAGGCGCAGGCCCTCATCGACGCCGGCCACACGGACGAGCCCGCGCTCGCCGCGGTCGCGGCCCGCAGCCGCGCCGACGCCTTCGCCAACCCCCATGCCCAGCTGCGGGGTCCGGTGCCGCACGGCGAGTACGTCGTACGACCGCTCCGTACCGGCGACTGCCCGCCCATCGGCGACGGCGCCGCCGCCGTGATCCTCGCGGCGGGGGAGCGGGCCCGCGAGCTGTGCGCACGGCCCGCCTGGATCCGCGGCATCGACCACCGCATCGAGGCACACGGCCTCGGTGTCCGTGACCTGACCGACTCACCCTCCACCCGCCTCGCCGCCGAGAAGGCCGGTGCGTTCGAACGGCCCGTCGACACCGCCGAGTTGCACGCGCCTTTCACCTCGCAGGAGGTCGTCCTGCGCAAGGCGCTGAAGCTCGACGACGGCGTGCGCGTCAACCCGTCGGGCGGAGCGCTCGCCGCCAACCCCGTCATGGCCGCGGGACTCATCCGCGTCGGAGAGGCCGCGGCCCGTATCCAGCGGGGCGAGTCCGACCGGGCGCTCGCGCACGCCACGTCCGGCCCCTGTCTGCAACAGAACCTGGTCGCCGTACTCGAAGGGGATCCGCGATGAGCAAGGAGCCCGTGGCCGTCGTAGGCATCGGCCAGACCAAGCACGTCGCGGCGCGCCGGGACGTGTCGATCGCCGGGCTCGTCCGGGAGGCCGCCCGAAGGGCGCTCGACGACGCGGAGTTGACCTGGGCCGACATCGACGCCGTCGTCATCGGCAAGGCGCCCGACTTCTTCGAGGGCGTGATGATGCCGGAGCTGTACCTCGCCGACGCGCTCGGCGCGGTGGGCAAGCCCATGCTCCGGGTGCACACGGCCGGCTCCGTCGGCGGGTCCACCGCCCTCGTCGCCGCCAACCTGGTGGCGGCCCGCGTGCACGGCACCGTCCTGACGCTCGCCTTCGAGAAGCAGTCCGAGTCGAACGCCATGTGGGGACTGTCCCTGCCGATCCCCTTCCAGCAACCCTTGCTGGCCGGGGCGGGCGGGTTCTTCGCCCCGCACGTGCGCGCGTACATGCGACGCAGCGGCGCGCCCGACACGGTCGGCTCGCTGGTGGCGTACAAGGACCGGCGCAACGCACTGAAGAACCCGTACGCGCACCTCCACGAGCACGACATCACCCTGGAGAAGGTCCAGGCCTCGCCCATGCTGTGGGACCCGATCCGCTACTCGGAGACCTGCCCGTCCTCCGACGGCGCCTGCGCGATGGTGCTCACCGACCGCGCCGGGGCCGCACGGGCGCCCAGGCCGCCCGCCTGGATGCTGGGCGGCGCGATGCGCAGCGAGCCCACCCTCTTCGCGGGCAAGGACGCCGTGTCGCCGCAGGCGGGCAAGGACTGCGCGGCCGACGTGTACCGGCAGGCGGGGATCGCCGATCCGCGCCGGGACATCGACGCCGTCGAGATGTACGTGCCGTTCTCCTGGTACGAGCCGATGTGGCTGGAGAACCTCGGCTTCGCCGCCGAGGGCGAGGGCTGGAAGCTCACCGAGTCCGGGGTGACCGAACTCGACGGTGACCTGCCCGTCAACATGTCGGGCGGCGTCCTGTCCACCAACCCCATCGGGGCCTCCGGGATGATCCGGTTCGCCGAAGCGGCCCTTCAGGTGCGCGGACAGGCCGGGGAACGCCAGCTGGAGCGGGCCCGCAAGGTGCTGGGGCACGCCTACGGCGGCGGGTCCCAGTTCTTCTCGATGTGGCTCGTGGGCTCCGCGCCCCCGGACGCCTGAGACGGCTCGCCGGACGGCGGTGGAGAGGCCTCCGCAAAGGTCCCCCTCACGTGGCCTGTCGACACCCGGACCCGATCGCTAGGCTGGCCCGCGGACGGACGAATCGGGAGGAGCACGGACGTGGCCGAGAGCACCATCCAGCAGCAGCCGTTCGCGGGCTGGGACAAGCCGGAGCTGGACCTCAGCAACGCCGAGTGGCACTCGGGCAGCCGCGGCCTGGGCGATGTCCAGATCGCCTTTGTCGAGGGATTCATCGCGATGCGCAACAGCGGCCGGCCGGAGAGCCCTTCCCTGATCTTCACCCCCGCCGAGTGGGGTGCCTTCGTGTCGGGCGCGAGGGAGGGCGAGTTCGACCTGACGTGAAGCGCGGGTCCGGGTGAGCCGGCGGGCGGTCGCTCCGCGCGCCGGCCGCCGTCGGGCCGATCCGGGCGCGTTCCGCCCGTTTTTCCGGACACGCGACCTTGAGAAGCCTCCTGGGGCCGATCCTTGAGCGAGGCTGGCCCCGGGAGGGGCGAAGGTCGTCTTCCGGAGGTGAGGAACCCCATGAGCACCCTGCCGGTCATCGCGGCGGTCGACGGATCGGACGACAGCCTGGTCGCGCTCGACTGGGCCGTCGAGGCCGCCCTGGCACGTGCGGCACCGCTGCGGGTGGTCCACGTACAGCAGTACCCCGCCTGGGCCAAGCCGGACGTCCTGCCCGCCGGACGGCCGGAACCGGAGGACGACCCCGTGCTCGACCAGGTACGCCGGTATCTGGCGGGGCGGAGCGAGCGACCGGTGATGGAATACGTCGCTCTGGAGGGCGCACCCGGCGCGGTGCTGCCCGAACTGGGTTCCACCGCCGACCTGTTGGTGCTCGGCTCCCGGGGCCGCGGTGGGTTCGCCAGTCTGCTGCTCGGCTCCAACGGCATGGCCGCCGCACGTGACGCCGAATGCCCGGTCGTCGTGGTGCCCAAGCCGGGGCGCGAGGTGCACGACGCCATGCCGATCGAGCCGGGGCCGCGGGTCGTCGTCGGCCTGCAGGTCGACGGTCCCGACGAGGCCACGCTCTCCTTCGCCTTCACCGAGGCGGCCCTGCGCGGCGCCCGCCTCCAGGCCGTCGCCGCCTACTCATGGCCGGCACACATCTGGACGGCGGCCCCCGGCGTGGTCCTGCCGCCGGCCGTCGACCAGGACGCCGTCGAGAACGAGACCCGCGCCCTCGCCGAGGGCTTCCTCGCCCCACACCGCGAACGCCACCCGGAAGTCCACGCCGAGCCGTACGTGGCTCCGGGCGACGCCGCCGGCCTCCTCGTCGCGGCCTCCCGGGACGCGCATCTGGTCGTCGTCGGCCGCCACCGACGCCGCCTCCTGGCCCCCGCCCGCATGATGGGCTCGGTGGCCCAGGCGGTCCTGTTGCACGCCGCGAGCCCCGTGGCGGTGGTGCCGCCCGCACCGCCGGAGGAGTGACGGCCGCAGGGCGTGTCATGCCGTCCCGAACCAGGGGCGTACGACGGCACGGCGAAACCGCGCGTGAACCTCCGCCCGCACGTCACGGACCTGGTCCGGCCACGTACCATGGCGACATGTCGTTCCTCCGCCGCCGCAGCGCCACGCCCGCCGGGCCCGACTTCGACGTACTGGCCATGGACCCGGGTGACTGGCCCGGCAATCTGGGTGCCGGGCTGCTGCCCGCCCCCGACGGCAGCTGCCAGGGCGTCTTCCTGCGCTACGACCTCTTCGGCGGCCGCGGCCCGGCGATGATCATCGGCAACCTCCCGGAGGGCTCGCCGGCCCGCGAGGTCGCCGAGGGCGAGATCCCCTTCGAGGTGGCGCAACTGCTGCTGGCCCTGGAGAACGACGAGGAGGTCACCGTCGTCGGCAGCGAGGACGTGCCCGTGATGCAGGGCGACAACCTGCTGATCGTGCGCCGTCTGAAGCTCTCCGAGAGCCGGATCTCCTGCGTTCAGTTCGACCGCAGCGACAACGTCCTGGTCACCATCGCCGCCTGGGACCGTCCGATCACCGACGACCTGTACGCCCTCCTGAAGCCGCTGCCCGCGGAGCTCTTCCAGCAGGGCTGAATCACACCGCACCGCCACGCCCCGCCAGTGATCCGCTGTGGGGTGCCTTGCTCGTGTTGTCATGACCCTTGCCGCTGAGTCATCGGACCTCTAGCGTCAGGGGTCATGTCTTATGAGTCGCGCGGGATCACTCGAAGGACCACCTTGAAGGCAACGGCTGCAGGGGCGGGAGGGTTGGCCCTGGGTGCCGGAGCTGCGGAGGCGGCCGTCGCCGATTCATCCGATGTATCGAGCGAGTCGTCCGTGCTCTGGTACGCCTCCCCGGCCGCAGACTGGGAACGCGAGGCCCTGCCCATCGGCAATGGCGCCCTCGGTGCCATGGTGTTCGGCACCCTCGCCTCCGAGCGGCTGCAGTTCAACGAGAAGACCCTCTGGACCGGCGGCCCCGGCTCCGCCCAGGGCTATGACCACGGCAACTGGCGCGCACCCCGCCCCGGCGCGATCGCCGCCGTCCAGGACGACCTCGACACGCGGACCACCCTCGACCCCGAGTCCGTGGCCGACCGGCTCGGCCAGCCACGGATCGGCTACGGCGCCCATCAGACCTTCGGTGACCTCCACCTCGACCTGCCCGGCGCGCCGACGGCGACGCCGGAGGACTACCGCCGCGAGCTCGACCTCGACCGCGCCGTCGCCTCGGTCACCTACACCCACCAAGGCGTCCGCCACCAAAGGGACTTCTTCGCCTCCCACCCCGACAGTGTGATCGTGGGCCGCCTCGCCGCCGACCGGCCCGGCGGCGTCACCTTCACCCTGCGCTATACCTCGCCCCGCGCCGACTTCACCGCAACCGCGGCCGACGCAACCCTGACCGTGCGGGGCGCGCTCGCCGACAACGGACTGCGCTTCGAAGCGCAGGTCCGGGTGCGCAGCCGGGGCGGCACGGTCACCTCCGACGCCGATGGCACGGTCACCGTGACGGGGGCCGACAGCGCCTGGTTCGTCCTGGCCGCGGGCACCGACTACGCCGACACCTACCCCGACTACCGCGGCCCGGACCCGCACACCGCCGTCGCCCGTGCCGTGCAGCAGGCGGTCGAAGGCGGCTACGAGGCCCTGCTGGCCCGGCACCTCAGCGACCACCGCGCCCTGTTCGGCCGGGTCGCCCTCGACATCGGCCAGTCACTCCCGGCAGACGTGCCCACCGACGCGCTCCTCGCCGGGTACACCGGCGGCACGAGCGCCGCGGGCCGCGCCCTCGAAGCCCTCTACTTCCAGTACGGCCGCTACCTGCTCATCGCCTCCTCACGCCCCGGCTCCCTGCCCGCCAACCTCCAGGGCGTCTGGAACAACAGCACCACGCCCCCCTGGTCCGCGGACTACCACACCAACATCAACATCCAGATGAACTACTGGCCCGCCGAGGCCGCGAACCTCGCTGAGACGACGGCGCCGTACGACCGTTTCGTCGAGGCCCTGCGCGCGCCCGGACGCCGTACGGCACGGGAGATGTTCGGCTCGCGCGGCTGGGTCGTGCACAACGAGACCAACCCGTACGGTTTCACCGGCGTGCACGACTGGGCGACCGCGTTCTGGTTCCCCGAAGCGGCGGCCTGGCTCACCCAGCAGCTCTACGAGCACTACCGGTTCGGCGGCTCCACCGACTATCTGCGCACCACCGCATACCCGGTGATGAAGGAGGCCACCGAGTTCTGGCTCGACAACCTGCGCACCGACCCGCGCGACGGAACCCTCGTCGTCACCCCCAGCTACTCGCCCGAGCACGGCGACTTCACCGCCGGCGCCGCCATGTCGCAGCAGATCGTCCACGACCTGTTCACCAACACCCTCGAAGCCGCCCGGACCCTGGGCGACACGCCCGACTTCCGCCGCCGCGTCGAGGACGCGCTGAACCGGCTCGACCCCGGCCTGCACATCGGCTCCTGGGGTCAACTCCAGGAGTGGAAGCAGGACTTGGACGACCCGACCGACACTCACCGGCATGTCTCACACCTGTTCGCCCTCCATCCCGGGCGGCAGATCGAACCCGGCAGCACGTGGGCCGAGGCCGCCAAGGCCTCCCTGACCGCACGCGGCGACGGCGGCACCGGCTGGTCCAAGGCCTGGAAGATCAACTTCTGGGCCCGGCTGCGCGACGGCGACCACGCCCACAAGATGCTCGGCGAACAGCTGAAGTCCTCGACCCTGCCCAACCTCTGGGACACCCACCCGCCGTTCCAGATCGACGGCAACTTCGGCGCCACCTCCGGGATCGTGGAGATGCTCCTGCAGAGCCAGCACGACGCCATCGAGGTGCTGCCCGCCCTGCCCGCCGCCTGGCCGGCCGGCTCGGTGCGCGGCCTGCGCGCCCGCGGCGGCGCCACCCTCGACATCACGTGGACCGACGGCCGGGCGACCCGCATCGCCCTGAAGGCGTCCCGGACGCGTCAACTCACCGTACGCAGCGACCTGTTCCAGGACGGTGACCTGACCTTCAGGGCGGTCGCCGGGCGTCGGTACACCTGGGAGAGGGAGGGCTGACGCCGCCCGGTGGTGCCGTCAGGAGCCCGACGGCACCACCCGCACATCCGCCGCCCGCACGAACGCGACCCGGTGACCGAACTGGATCTCGTAGTACTCGTCCTTGCCGGCCACGACCCGGTGCGAGCCCTCGTCGAAGGTCACCGCGTAGTAGTACTCGCCCGGTACCTTGTCGCCCACCGCGTACTGCTGCCCGGCCGGCAAGGTGTACGGCAGCGGCGACACCGTCTGAGCGGGAACGTCCGCCGGATACGCCGAGGCCTCGGGATAGGCACGCCCGTACACCGGGACGCTCTGCACACCCTCCTTGGGCGTCACCACCAGCCCGGCCGCGTTCACCGCGGTCGGGTTCTTCTTCGGGTTCCTGAACCATGCCTTCTGGCCCAGGTACCAGATCGCCGTCCAGTCGCCCGACCGCCCGGCGACCGCGTACTGCTGACCTGTCGAGACCCGGGAGGAGAGGTCGTTCACCCCGGTGCTCGGAGTGGTGCCCAGACCGACGTCCTTGATCAGGGGATACGACGCGCCGGGCCCGGAGTACAGCCGCACCGCACTCGAACCGTGGGCCGCGCACGGCTCGCCCGCGGAGACGCAGCCCGTGTACTCGGGCCGGTTGGTCGCGTAGTCGGGACGGATCGTCACCAGGCCGCCGTACGGGCCGGCGGTGGGCACCAAGGGCCGGCCGAGCAGCTCGAAGTAGTGCCGCCAGTCCCAGTACGGGCCCGGGTCGGTGTGCATACCCCTGATGTTCGACGCGGTCGGGCCCGGCACGGTGTCGTGGCCGAGGATGTGCTGCCGGTCCAGCGGGATGCCGTACTTGTCGGCGAGATACGTCACCAGGCGTGCCGAGGACCGGTACATCGCCTCCGTGTACCAGGCGTCCGGCCGCGCCAGGAAGCCCTCGTGCTCCAGGCCGATCGACTTGGCGTTGACGTACCAGTTGCCCGCGTGCCAGGCCACGTCCTTGGCCTTCACATGCTGGGCGATGTGGCCGTCGGTGGAGCGCAGCGAGTACTGCCAGGACACGTAGGTCGGGTCCTGCACCATCTTGAGGACCCCCTCCCAGGAGCCCTCCGTGTCATGGATGACGATGTACCTGATGCCCTGCGCCGCCGGACGGTCCCCCAGATCGTGGTTGCCGTAGTCGCCCTCCCCGAACTGCTCGTACGGCGCCGGGACCCACTCGCAGGCCACGGTCGACGGGCACTCGGTCTCATCGGATTCGACGGTGCGCAGTCCCGCCCGCTTCAGCTGCCCGGTGTCGGGGGAGAGGCCCGGGCGGCCGGTCACGGCGATCCGTTGGTCCGCGTCCGTGCGGCGCTGCAGGCCGGTGCGCAGCACGTCGTAGACGTCGTTCGCGTACGCCGCCGCCGTCGCGGTGTCGTCGGCGCCGGAGAAGCGGGCCACCGCGCCGTACCAGTCCGCCGGATCGGAACTCAGGGGTGCGCCCAGCGCCTTCTGCTCGGCGGCGAGCAGGGCGGCCCCGCCCGCCACATTGGCGGCCGGGTCCGTACGCAGCTCCCGCGGGCTCAGCCCGGTCAGTTCCGCCGCCCTCGGCAGGGTCCTGAGGCGCGCCGGGATCTTCGCCGTGTCCGGGAGCTTCGCCGTGGGGGACAGGGGCGCTCGGGCGCTGTCGCCGCGCGGGTCCTCCGAGCCCTCACTGTGATGCGGGACCGTCCCGGCGAGCGCGGTGCGGGCGTCGGTGAGGTGCATCGGGCCGTAGCCGCCGGTCACGCTGGGGGCTCCGCCGTGCGTGTCCCAGCGGGACTGCAGATAGGAGACACCGAGCAGGATGCTCTGCGGCACGTGGTACTTGGCTGCGGCGGAGGCGAACGCCCGCTGAAGGCTGTCCGTCGAGGAACGGTCATCGGGCGGCGGCGGAGCTGCTCCGAGCAGCGGCAGCAACAGCGCCGCGGAGGCCAGCGCGCCGACGGTGGTCCGCCTGCGTCGGTGCCCGGCCGCTCTGCCGGGGTCGGTGACGGATCCGCGCATTGCAGCCTCCTGGGACGGTCGGGCGCGATGAGCCGTGCGGGGCCGGGCGTGCGTCAGTGGTACCGGCTGTCCGACGATCCGTCAATCATGCCAAGAGACAGGCGTCTTCCCTTGTCAACCGGGGGTCCCGGGAGTTTCGCGGCGACGGCCCGCGGGCCTGCGGCGCGTCAGTGGCACACACCAATGGGGGTGAGCAGCGTCCACCGAAGGGCGTATGCGAGCAGACATACGAAGGTCCGCGGTGCGCCGTTCTCCCGGCTCACCGCGGACCACCGTCCCCGTCAGCGAGTGCCGACCGCCGCGCGCACGGCCCGCCGGGCCAGCTGGCAGTCGTCGTGCAGCCGCCGCAGCAGCAGCCGCTGTTCCTCGCCGGACGGCGCAGCACCCGGGTGGGCCTGACCCGGTGCCGCCGGGGTCGAGTCGTGCATCGAACGCTGCACGGCCGTCTCGTAGGTACGGATCTCACGGGTCAGCACGAGCATCAGGTTCACCAGGAACGCATCCCGGGAAGCCGGACCCGCCGACTGGGCGATCTGACTGATCTGCCGCCGTGCCACCGGCGCGTCCCCGAGCACCGACCACAGCGTCGCCAGGTCGTAGCCCGGCAGATACCAGCCCGCGTGCTCCCAGTCCACCAGCACTGGACCGGCCGGTGAGAGCAGGATGTTCGAGAGCAGTGCGTCGCCGTGGCAGAACTGGCCCATGCCCTGCCGGCCCGCGGTCGCCGCGATGCCGTGCAGCAGCTTCTGCAGATCGCCCATGTCCCGGTCGGTGAGCAGACCCAGCTCGTGGTACCGGGAGATCCGCGTCGCGTAGTCCAGCGGCGCGTCGAACGTGCCCGCCGGAGGCCGCCACGCGTTCAGCCGGCAGATCGCTCCGAGTGCCGCCCTGATGTCCGCACGCGGCGGCGCCTCCAGCGGGTGCCGCTGCAGGGCCGCCACCCGGCCCGGCATCCGCTCGATGACCAGCGTGCAGTTGTCCGGATCCGCCGCGATCAGTCTCGGCACCCGCACCGGGGGGCGGTGCCGGACGAACGAGCGGTATGCCGCTATCTCGTGCCGGATCCGCTCGGCCCACGCCGGGGAGTGGTCGAGTAAACACTTGGCGACGGCCGTGCTGCGCCCGGTCGTGCCGACCAGGAGCACGGACCGCCCGCTGCGGCGCAGGACCTGCACCGGAGTGAACTCCGGGCAGATCCGGTGCACCGACGCGATCGCCGTACGCAGCTGGGCGCCCTGAGGGCCGGACAAGTCGAGTCTCCCGCTGAGCGGTTGGGTGCCGATCCCCGCGGGACGGCGCGGCCGGCCCGCACCGAGCACGGGCGCGGCCGCCGGCCGCACGGGATCGAGGTAGGGGCCGCTGCCCGCCGGGCGGGCTCGCAGCGACCGGGGCGGGGCGGACACGGAGGACGATGCTGCGTACATGGGAGAGACAGATCCCTTCGTGTGCCTGAGATGTCAAAGCGCTGCCCGATCCGGCCGCCCGGGTGCACCCTGGGGAATGCACCAGCCGTGGCAAGAAGGCGACCGGGTCGGGGTGGCGCGTTCCTACCTGACACCCGATGCCCGGTGGCACACCATCTGGCGCACCCTGGCGAACCCTGGCGAATAGTCCCGGGGCAACTCTCACCCGGCTACTGTCAACTCAGCCGAGAACCTGGGGGCTTGACGTGAGCGGAGAACCCAACACCCGCCTATCGGACCTGTTCGGCCTGGCCGGCTGGTCCAAGGGCGAACTCGCGAGGCTGGTCAACCGGCAGGCGGCGGCCATGGGCCACCCCCAGCTGGCGACCGACACCTCGCGGGTGCGGCGGTGGATCGACATGGGAGAGATCCCGCGCGATCCGGTACCGCGGGTGCTGGCGGCCCTGTTCACCGAGCGTCTCGGCCGTGTCGTGACCATCGAGGACCTCGGTCTGGTCCGGCACGGGCGTGCGGGGAAACGGCAGGACGGCGGGAGTGCGGAGCATCCCGACGGTGTGCCGTGGGCGCCCGAGCGGACGGCTGCGGTCCTCACCGAATTCACGGGAATGGACCTCATGCTCAACCGACGCGGCTTGGTGGGCGCGGGTGCCGCGCTCGCCGCGGGATCCGCACTCAGCAGCGCCATGCACGACTGGCTGCACACCGACCCGGCCCTCAAGGCCGACGCCCCCCAGATCGACGACCCCCTGCACGCCGACCCCGCCGGGTTCGACCGCTACGAGGCCGCCCCCATCGGGTCGCAGGAGATCGAGGAACTGGAGCGCTCGGTAGAGGTGTTCCGGGCCTGGGACGCGGCCCGCGGCGGCGGGCTGCAGCGCAAGGCAGTCGTAGGCCAACTCAACGAGGTGGGCGGCATGCTCGCCTACCGTCACCCCGACCATCTGCAGCGGCGCCTGTGGGGCGTCGCCGCCAACCTGGCCGTCCTCGCGGGCTGGATGTCGCACGACGTCGGCCTGGAACCCACGGCCCAGAAGTACTTCGTCATCGCCGCCCACGCGGCCCGAGAAGGCGGCGACCGGCCCCGCGCCGGGGAGGCGCTCTCCCGAGCGGCTCGCCAGATGGTGCACCTCGGCCGGCCCGACGACGCACTCGACCTCATGAAACTCGCCCAGTCCGGTTCCGGCGACCAGGTGCTGCCGCGCACCAGGGCCATGTTCCACACCATCGAGGCCTGGGCGCAGGCGTCGATGGGCAAGGGCCAGGCCATGCGCCGCACCCTCGGACAGGCGGAGGACCTCTTCGTCTCCGACCGGGGCGACGTGCCGCCGCCGAGCTGGATGCAGACCTTCAAGGACGAGGATCTGTACGGCATGCAGGCCCTGGCGTACCGCACGCTGGCCGAGTTCGAGCCGGGCGCGGCCGTCCACGCCCAGCACTACGCGGAGAAGGCCCTGGCCCTGCGCGTCGACGGCCGGGAGCGCTCGAAGATCTTCGACCATCTGTCCATGGCGTCCGCCTGTTTCATCGCGGACGACCCCGAACAGGCCGACCGCTACGCACGGCTGGCCCTGATGTCGATGGGTTCGAACTCGTCCGGCCGCACCTGGGACCGGCTGCGCCAGATGTACCGGCTGACCGCCGAGTACTCCAGCTACCCGAAGATCCACGAACTGCGGGAGGAGATCCGGTTGGCGCTGCCCAAGGCGAAGAAGCCGGGCGGCGGCAGCGCACGCGCATAGCGCACAGGCACAGGGGGCCTGTGCGACCGATCGATCCCCGTACGCTCCGGGACGTCACCGACGTTCTACGACATCAACCTGGCCGGACCTTCTACGACATCACCCTGGCCACGAGCACGCAGGCGTCGTTCTCGCGCTCGCTCTCACCGAACTCCTCCACGACCAGCCGTACGCAGTCCTGTGCGCTGTGTGTCCCGTCGATGCGGGGGGCCAGGTCGAGGAGGCGGTTCATGGCGTCCGCTCCCTGGTGCCTGGGCGCCAGTCCGTCCGTGTGCAGCAGGAGCAGGTCGCCCACCTCGAGGGTCTCTTCGGCCTGTGCGTACACGGCACCCGAGGTGGCGCCGAGCAGGACGCCGTCCGGCGCGTTCAGCCTGCGCCCCGTCCCGTCGCGGAAGAGCAGCGGGGCGGGGTGTCCGGCCTGTGCCCAGGTCAGGGTGCGGGTCTCGGGCCGGTAGCGGCAGCAGACGGCGCTGCCGAGGGCCGGCTGGACGGTCGCGTCGAGCAACTGGTTGAGCCAGGACAGCAGTTGCCCCGGCTGGGTGCCCGCCATCGCCATGCCGCGTACGGCGCCCAGCAGGGTCGCCATGCCCGATGTCACGGCGACGCCGTGCCCGGTGAGGTCGCCGACGCTCAACAGCGTGTCCCCGTCCGCCAGTTCGAGGGCGTCGTACCAGTCGCCGCCGATCAGCGCGCTCGTCGACGACGGCAGATAGCGGGCGGCGAGGTCCAGGGTCCGCGGGCCCCGGTGCGGGAGCCGCAGGGAGCCGCGCCACGGCGGCAGCACGGCCTCCTGCAGCTCGACCGCGAGCCGGTGCTCGGTCTGCGCCTGGTGCTGCCGGCGTTGGAGCGAGTCACGGGTCTCGCTCACCGCCCTCTGGCTCAGGCGCAGTTCGCTGACGTCCCGCAGCACGGCCCACATCGAGGCGGTGCTGCCGTCGGCGTCGAGCGCGGGCTCGCCCATCATGTGCACGGTCCGGGCTTCGCCGTCCGGCCGCACGATCCTGAACTCCCCGTCGATGGGCTTGGCGTCGACCAGGCAGTGGGTGACCATCGCCGTCAGCTTCGGCCGGTCCTCGTCGAGCACCAGGGACGGCAGCTCGTCGAGGGTGAGCGGCGCAGCGGCGGGGTCACGGCCGAGGATCTGGTAGAGCTCGCCGGACCAACTGGCCTCGTCCGTCAGCAGGTTCCACTCCGCGCTGCCTACCCGGCTGAGCAGGGAGCCGCGCCCGGGAGCGGGTGCCGTGGTCCCGTCGGCCGGCGCGGCCGCCGGAGCCGGGGAGGCGAGGGCCGGGCCGTCCCGCAGCTGCGCCAGGTGCTCGTCGAGGTCGTTGAGCTGGTGCAGGGCGAGGTCGCACAACGCCCGCTGCCAGCGCTCCTGCGGGTCCGAACCGTCGCTCTGCGTGCCCTGCCGTACGGCGTCGACGTCGCCCTTGAGCCGTCGCGTCTGCGATATGAGCGCGTCGACCGAGCCGCGTCCGGGCGGCTGAGCGGCGGGGCGGTCCGCAGAGAGATGGGACGGCATGACGCACTCCGATGCGGGGACGGTACGACCAAGGCTGACGGAAGGACCGTTACGACTGTTGCACAGCCCGCGACGCGCTGTAAGGGATTTGGCAACACCCGATACGGTGGTGCGTCTGGCATATGCCAGAGTCTTCACGGAGGGCTCGTGCCGTGCGAATGGCGTACGTCATTGAAGGGGTCAAGTCGTAGGCAGGGTACGCGATTTGATGGTCCGTGCGGGCGATCGCGCGGCGCTCATTCGAGTGTTCGACGGTCGAACGTTCTAGGAGTGGGGCCGCGGCGGGTGTCGGTCGTACGGTTGCATTTCTCGGCAGTGATGCAGATCACATAAATGAAGTCGACTTCGGCGTAATGCGAGGGGCGCCTGCGGGGTCCTAAAGGCACAGCGGCAAAACAGCCCGACCTCCGACCCGCAGGGGAGATCGCCCATGGACATCGCCCTCGAGCAGCCCGCCCGCGCCCGTCTGATCACTGGCGAGGAGCGCGAACTCCCCGTTGCCGCCAAGCTGCGGTACGCGTCCACGGACCCGCTGGCCGTGCACCTCGACTTCCCGGGCGAGGTCTCCCTCGACGGGCAAGGGGCCACCTGGACCTTCGCCCGCGGCCTGCTGGAGGCCGGGCTGCGCGAGCCGACCGGGGACGGGGACGTGCACCTCTGGCCGTGCGGGCCGCAGCGCACGGTCGTGGAGCTGCACTCGCCCCACGGCATGGCGCTCCTGCAGTTCGACACCCCGGCGCTGCAGCGCTTCCTGCTGCGGACGTATGCGGTGGTCCCGGCCGGCGAGGAGGACCTCGAGGCGGTCGTGGAACGCGGCTTGAGCGCGCTCTTCGGGGGTGTATGAGGACGCCCGCCGGACGAGGAGGCAACCGCACCACCGCCGTGCCTCCTCGCCGCTCCGGCGTCAGTACCGCAGCACCCCGGCGATCCCTTGGGCATCGCCCAGCGTGCCGTCCGGTACGAAGCGGACCTCGGCGCCGGTCTCCAGGCACTGCTCGACGATCTCGTCCACGATGTCCTCGCGGGCGTCGAGTTCGTCGCTCTCGGCCGGGATCAGATGGTCGCCGTCCTCGCCCCGTACCGTCACGCGGTAGTTCTCCTCGACGGCCAGCAGCCGGATCCGGCCTTCGCGGGCGCTGCGCCAGACCTCGTCGACACCGGCCGCGAACGCCTTGTGGCCCATGGCCGACTCGAGTTCCCGCGCCACGGCGTCGGTGTCCTTGCGGGCCTGGGCGGCGATCACCGGCTGGATCGCCTGCCACACGGCGTCGTGCGTACCGTGGGCGAGCCCGCCGTGCGGGATGTGCACGGCGTCCTTGGTGACGCCGCCGATCTCGTCCAGCAGGGACAGCGCCGCCGGCTCGCCGGTGACGTACAGCGGCCGCGGTTCGCGCCGGATGATCGCGCTCAGGGCGGAGTCCGCGTCCTTGAGGAAGTGGCGGGTGTCCTCGTCGCGGAACGTGCTCGGCATGTCGCCGATCCGCTCCCGGCGCTCGGCGTCGAAGTTCTCGACTCTCCTGGTCAGCGGGAAGCCGCCCATGCGGGCCTCGGTGATGCGGTCGAGGCTGCCGTTCCACAGGGTGACGCGGTCGGCGGAGACCGAGAGCACCCAGTACGGCCGCTCGGCGGCGTGTGCGGAGACGAGGTTGCGGGTCAGGAAGGTGTCCGAGAGCACCACGCGCTCGGGCACCGTGCGGGCGAGCGACCACACCTGGTGCTCACCCGGCGCGGCGAAGATCGCCAGGCCGTCCTCGGCGTACGTGAGATCGACCTCGGCGAGGGCCTGGTCGAGCTGCCGCTCGACTTCCGCCCGGCGCTCGCGGGTGACCGACGGATCGGCCTCCAGCTGCTTCTTGGCCGCGGCCACGGCATTGCGCAGCCGGACCTGGTCCTGCGCCCGGTAGGGCTCTCGGCGATGGGTGGGCGTCAGCACGGACACGGCCGGATAGGGGCGCGGGCGCCGCAGCTCGGTGAGGGTCGTGGGACTGAGTGCGTGCTCCATAACAGCACGATAGGACCGATTCGCCGATCGGGCATTAGGGGCAATCCAGTGCATCGCCGCGGCCCTACTCCCGGTCGTCCTCGGGCCCGCAGGAACTGCCGTCGGGCGGCAGCGTGCCGTACAGCAGGAACGCGTCGACCTTGCCGTGCACGCACTTGGAGGAGGCGTATCCGGTGTGGCCGCTGCCCTTGTTGTCCAGCACCACGGCCGAGGTGCCGAGCCGCTTCGCGGTCTGCACGGTCCAGCGGTACGGCGTCGCAGGGTCGCCGCGGGTGCCCACGAGGAGCATCTTCGGCGTGCGCAGGTCCTTCACCTCGTCCCGGATGAAGTCCGTGCCCCTGGGGCGGCCATAGCACATCAGCACCCCGGTGAGCCGGTAGGGGCCGAAGACCGGCGACGCCTGCGCGTACTCGGCGCGCAGCCGGTCGAGATCGCCGATGATCTGCTTCGCCGCGGGACGGTCGGGATCGTCCGCGCAATTGATCGCCATCAGCGCCGCGGGTGCGTTGTCGAGGGGGATGTCCTCTTCGTCGACGAGACCGCCGTCGGGGTCCTCGGTCTCGTGGCGGCCGGTGGGCGCGGCTCCGCCGAACGCGAAGGTCTCGACGGCGTGCGTGTCGCCGTCCTCGACCAGTGAGGCGAGGGCCCGCTCCAGGGAGGGCCACAACTCCTCGCTGTAGAGCGCCTGTCCGATGGCGCCGACCAGGTCCTGCCCGGTGAACGGCTCGCCGAACGCCGAAGGGACCGGGTCCTCGTCCAGCGAGTCGACGAGTCGTACGACCTGCTTCCTGGCCTCGCGCGGATCCTGCCCGAACGGACAGGCGATGTCCTTCACGCACCAGTTGATGAACTCCTCCAGCGCCTTCTGCTGTCCCTGGGCGCTCGCCACGCCCTGCTCGGTCAGCGGTTCGGTCAGCGTGTCGACGCCGTCGAGCACCAACCGGCCCACCTTCTCGGGGAACTGGGCGGCGTACACCGCGCCGAGCCGCGTTCCGTAGGAGAAACCGAGGTAGTTGAGCTTCTTGTCGCCGAGGGCCTGGCGCATCACGTCCATGTCGCGCGAGGCGTTGACCGTGCCGATGTGGGGCAGCACGGGCCCGGAGTGCCGGGCGCACGCCTCGGCGGCCTGCTTCACATGCGCGAGGACGGACTGCGGATCGCGGCCGAGATCCGTGCCGTCGTCCGTCATGTCGACGTTCTCCTCGCCGTCCCCGCAGCTGACCGGCGAGGACCTGCCGACGCCGCGCGGATCGAACGTCACGATGTCGTAGCCGTCCGTCAGCTCCAGGAAGTCCTTTGCGCCTGCGGCGAATTCGGGGATGCCGGCGCCGCCGGGCCCGCCGAAGTTGAGCAGCACCGAGCCCCGCTTCTCGCCCGTGGCCCGGTAGCGGGCGAGCGCCAGATCGAGGGTCCCCGCCTTGGGGTGCGCGTAGTCGAGGGGAACGGTGACCTTGCCGCACTGCATGTCCTTCGGCAGTCCCTCGCCCGGGCATTTCCCCCAGGCGACCTTCTGCCGGTAGAACCGGGTCAGGTCGGGCTCGGCGTCGTCCGTGACCGTCGGCAGACCGGTGCCGAGCAGGACCACTCCGACCGCGCCGGTGACCGCGCAGCGCCGCAGCATGGGCCGCGTTGACAGCTTTGCCGGCATCGATGCCTCCAGGGACGCCCGTCGCGGACCGGGATACGGCGTCCTCGATCACGATAAGCGGGCCCCGGAACACCCGCCTCCGGACGTGCGGGACCGCCCGGGCCGCCGTACCCTGCGCCCCTTGCGTGGCTATCGGGCGTTTTTGCCACTAGTTCGACAAGCGTGCCACTCGATGGGGTGAAAGGCCGATAAGCCATAACTCCAATGGTTCGCCTGCGTTTTATCCGGTGCGGGCGAGGGCCCGCGACCATGTCTGGAAGGCAGGGAACCTATGAAACGGGTTACCCGAAACGGTGTGATCGCCTTCGCCGCCACCGGCGCGATGGCAGTGGCGGTGCCGGTGTCCGCTGCTTTTGCGGCACACGCAGCTTCCGCGGCGGACGGAGCCGCGGCCGACTCGCCGGGGCTGCTCTCCGGGAACACCGTCCAGCTCCCGGTGCACGTCCCGGTGAACGTGTGCGGGAACACCGTGAACGTGGTGGGACTGCTCAACCCCGCCGCGGGCAACACGTGCGCCAACAAGGACGGTGGAGGCAAGCACGGCGCCGCGTCGCGCAGTGGAGCCTCGGCCGAAGGGAGCGGAAAGGATTCGCCGGGCGTCGGGTCCGGCAATGTGGTGCAGCTGCCCGTCCACCTCCCGGTGAACGTCAGCGGGAACAGCGTGAACGTGGTCGGCGTCGGCAACCCGGCGACCGGCAACGAGTCGGTCAACGGCCCCGGCGGCAGCCCTTCGACGAAGCCGGCGCCCAAGCCGTCCGAGCCGCGCACCAAGCCACCGCGGCCGAAGACGGTGCCACCCGCGGTCGTCCCCCATGCGCCCGAGGGCTCCCTCGCCCACACGGGAGCGGACCAGGCCGTCATCGCCGCGGCGGGCGGCACGGTTCTCCTGCTGGGCGGGGCCGTCCTGTACCGGCGCTTCCGCCCACAGGCGGTGCGCTGACCCCGAGCCGGCACGAGCGGCACGAAAGGCCCCACCGGGCGGTCGAGCGGTGGGGCCTTCGTGGCGCGAACACCCGTGCGGGCATGCCCCCTTGTGCGGCAACGGCTTGATCATGCCGTGACGCCCTCCCGGACGATCCGAAAGGATGCTGCGGGCACGGTCGATCACCGTGCGCACGCAGCAGCCGACGGAATGGAGCACCCTCATGGCCTCTCCGGCCCCCGAAGACCTCGTCGTCACCCAGGCCGGCCTCGACGACTGGCCGGTCGTCCGCGCCTGGGCCGTCGACGAGGGCTGGAACCCGGGAGTCGCCGACAGCGCGGCCTTCTTCGCGCAGGACCCGGAGGGCTTCTTCATCGGCCGGATCGACGGCGAGCCCGTCTCGGCGATCTCCGTGGTCAACTACGGCTCCGACTACGCCTTCCTGGGCTGGTATCTGGTCCGCCCCGACGCACGCGGCCGTGGCTTCGGCCTCACCACCTGGAAGACCGCGCTGGCGCACGCCGGGAACCGCACGGTGGGCCTCGACGGAGTCGTCGCCGAGCAGGACAACTACCGCCGCTCCGGCTTCGAACTCGCCCACCGAACCTTCCGGTTCACCGGAGTCGCGCCCGCCACCGGGGCCGCGGACGTGCGGCCCGCAGTGCCCGGGGACCTGGCGGACATCACCGCGTACGACAGCGCCTGCACCCCCGCCGACCGCCCCCGCTTCCTCGCGCACTGGCTCACCACCCCCGGACACCACACCGTCGTCCGCCGCAGCGGCGACCGCGTCACCGGTTACGGCGTGATCCGCCCCGGCCAGGACTGCCCGCGCATCGGCCCGCTCTTCGCCGACACCGCCGAGGACGCACGGGCCCTGTTCGCCGCCCTGACCGCCGAGGCGGCCGGCCGCGAGGTCGCCATCGACGTGCCCGAGACCAACAAGGCGGCCGTCGCCCTCGCCGAGGAGGCCGGATTCACGCCCTCCTTCGAAACGGCCCGCATGTACACGGGCCCCGTGCGGCCGTACGCCCAGGAGCGCGTCTTCGGCGTCACCACCCTGGAACTGGGCTAGCGCGTGCGCCCCGTCAGCAGCACCATCCCGGAGTCCCCGTAGTCCGGCAGCGTCGGGTCGCTGTCGATGTGGGTGACCGCGAGCTCGCGGGTCAGCGGGGTGAACACGTCGGTGACGATGTCCGGGTCGACCGGGCAGCCCGGCCAGCGTGAGGCGGGGCCGATGCGGTAGGTCGGCATGTTCTCCATGAAGGCCGCCACCAGGTACCCGCCCGGCGTCACGCACCGTACGAACGCCCGGCAGAACTCGGCGAATTCGGCGCGGTCCTCGGTGGCGCCCTCGGCGACGAAGTGCATGGACCCCAGGTCGTAGCCGCCGGGCGGGAGGCCGCGGACGTCCGCGTGGACGACGTTCACGTGGGCCAGCGCCCCGGCCAGGGTGGCGGGCAGGTCGGGGTTGAGCCGGCGGCACAGCGCGTGGAACGGCAGCCAGCTCGCGTCGGGCTCGACCAGGATCTGCTGTTCCAGATAGGCGACATTGCCGGCCCCCGCTTCCACGGCGTCGATCCGGCGGCTCGCCGCGGCCGCCAGGACGAGGGGATACAGGTTGGGGCCGGCGCCGAACTCCACGGAGCAGCCGAGGGAGCGCGGGGCGAGCCGACGGTAGAACGCCGAGTGGTGGGCGATGACGGCCGCGTCGGAGGGGTGCACGTCGCGGTAGTTCTCCGCGAGGTAGTCCACCACGGGCCAGCTGTCCCAGTCCACGTCGTCGTTGTGCGTGATCATGGTGGGCTCAGCTCTTCGGGCGCAGCGGGAAGCGTGCGGACAGACGGGTCAGGGTCGTGGTCAGCCGGTCGATGTCGGCGTCGGAGTTGAGCGCCGTGATCTGGACGCGGAAGCCCACCCGGTCGCGGGGCACGAGGGGATAGGCGGCCAGCGTCACATAGATGCCCTCCTCCCACAGGAACGCCGCGACCGCTTCCAGGTCGGCCGGATCGGCGAGGGGAATCTCGATGATGGGCAGCCGGTCGGTGTTGAGGGTGCTGACACCCAGGGCGTCCAGGTGGTCGAGGACGCGGGCCGTCCTGCGGTACAGGTCGGCGCGCAGGGCGTCACCGCGGCGGTCGTTGATGTCCAGGCCGGCGAGCGCGGTGGCCAGGGACGCCGTGGGCGACGGCCCCGAGTAGAGGTAGGGCGCGGCGGCCGTCTTCAGCCGGTTCTTGAGCTCGGTGGGCAGGGCGAGGAACGCCAGCAGCGAGGAGTACGCCTTGGAGAAACCCGCGACCAGGACGATCCGGTCGTACGACTCGCCGGTGTGCCGGACCAGGCCGTTGCCGCGCATGCCGTACGGACAGGGCTCGTTCGGACCGCGTTCGCCGATCACGCCGAAGCCGTGCGCGTCGTCGACGTACAGCGTGGCGTCCCGTTCGCGGCACACCGTGGCCAGCGCGGGCAGGTCGGGGATGTTGCCGGTCATGCTGTTGACGCCGTCCAGGCAGACCAGGCGGGGGGCGCCGGCGGGGACCGCGGCCAGCAGGGAGTCGAGTTCGTCGGGCCGGTCGCCGTGGAAACGGCGCAGGGTCGCGCCCTGGCCGCGGGCCACGACACAGCCGTCGTACACCGTCCGGTGCGCGGCCGCCTCGACGAAGACATGGCCCTCGTCGGCCAGGACCGGGATCACCGAGGCGTGGATGAGGGTCAGCGTCGGCAGCAGCAGCGTGTCCGGGGCGCCCAGCAGCGCCGAGAGCCGTTCCTCGATCTCCGGGTACAGCCGCGGGCTGCCCAGCAGCCGCGACCAGCTCGGGTGCGTCCCCCACCGTCGTATGGCCGGACCGATACAGGCGGCGATCTCCGGGTCCCAGTCGAAACCGAGGTAGTTGCAGGAGGCGAAGTCGATCAGCCAGTGGTCCCGGCTGCGGATGTGCCGGCCCCGCACCTCGTCGAGGACGGCGTCGCTCATGGGACTCGTGCGCCGCAGATGGTCGAGTTCCGACCACCGCGCCTCCCGCCTGCTGCGCAACGGCAGGTTCCGGTGGTCGGGAGGCCGTTCCGGGACGCCGGCACCCGGCGCGAAACGGTTCCCGTCGCGCCGCAGCACCCGCCCGCTCTGCTCCAGCGTCATCGGCCGCGCGAACAGGAAGCCCTGCCCGAACCGGCACCCCATCCCGGCGAGGAGATCCCGCTGGGCGGGATCCTCGATGCCCTCGGCGATCACCTGCAGCCCCATGGTGTCGGCGATGCGCACGATGCCCTCGACCAGCGCGACCTGCTGGGCGTCGCGGGTGATGTCGTCGATGAACGACTTGTCGATCTTCAGTACGTCGATGGGGAAGTCCCGCAGATACCGCAGCGAGGAGAACCCGGTGCCGAAGTCGTCGACGGCGATGTGCACGCCCAGGTCCTTCAGGGCGTGCAGTACCGCCTGGATCTGGGCGTCGCGGCGCAGCAGCACCGTCTCGGTGAGCTCCAGCTGCAGCGAGCCGGGCGCGAGGCCCGGTGTCCGCAGCGCCTGGCCGACCTGGTCCACGAACCCGGTGTCACGGAACTGGCGCGCGGACACGTTCACACTGACGTACGGCGGACCGCTCTGTCTTGGAAGCCGCTGCAGGCCCGCGATGTCGTGCACCGCGTTCTCGAGCACCCACGACCCCAGCACGGCGATGTGCCCGGTCTCCTCGGCCAGGGCGATGAACTGCTCCGGCGTCACCGGCCGGCGCGGGGCACGCGGCCAGCGGACCAGCGCCTCGAAGCCGACGACGTCGCCCACGGTGATGTCCACGACGGGCTGGTAGCGCAGCGCGAACTCCTTCCCGCTGACCGCCTGGGCGAGCCGGCTCTGCAGGTCGTGCCGCTCGATCATGCGGGTGTGCAGCAGGGGCTGGAAGCGGCGCCACTGCCGCTTGCCGGCCGACTTCGCCGAGTACAGCGCGAGGTCGGCGTGCCCGAGCAGTTCGTCGGCGTCGGTGCTGTCGTGCGCCGTCGCCACCCCCACGCTGGCGGAGACGGTCACCGACTCACCGCCCAGCCTGAACGGCCTGCTCAGGGTCTGGATCACCTGCGCGGCCAGCAGCTCGGCGTCGAGCGGCTCGCGTGCGCCCTCCATCAGCACGGCGAACTCGTCGCCGCCGAGCCGGGCCGCGGTGTCGGTGCGCCGCAGCATCTGCGACAGCCGACTGCCGACGTCCCTCAGCAGCTGGTCGCCCGCCGAGTGCCCCAGCGTGTCGTTGACCAGCTTGAAGTCGTCCAGGTCGATGAAGAGCAGAGAGGTCAGCGAGGCCTCGCGGCGACCGCGCAGCAGGGCGCGCTCGATGCGCTCCAGCAGCAGCGTCCGGTTCGGCAGGCCGGTCAGCGAGTCGTGGAAGGCGCGCTCGGTCAGCTCGTGCTCCAGCCGGCGCTGCTCGGTGACGTCCCGCAGGGTGACGACCAGTCCGGCCACGGTGCGCTCGTCCCGGAAGTCGCTGCACCGCACCTCCACCTCGACCCGCCCGTCCGGGTGCCGCACCCACCAGTGGTCGTGGGTGGCCCGCGGCCCGATCTCGCGTACGGCGGCCAGCTGCCGGGCCGCCCGGTGCCGGTCCCGGGGGTCCACCAGGTCCGGCAGCGGCCGGCCGACCAGGTCGGTGCTGCCGAACACGGACGCGGCGGACGGGCTCGCGTACCGGATCGTGTCGTCGTCCTCCAGGATCAGGATGACGTCGGAGGCGTTGCGCACGAGGGTGCGGAAGTACGCCTCGCTCTCCCGGCGGATGACCTCCTGGCGCAGCGTGACGCGTTCCGTGGCGAGGCCCGCGTGCGAGGCCAGGATCTCCAGTGAACTGCGCGTCTCCCTGAGCCGTCCGGGCGGACCGGCGACCAGCAGCACTCCCGGGAGGTCCCCGGCCGGACGGTCGGGCGGGGTCATGGGGCACACCAGGACGGAGGTGAAGTCGCGCAGCTCGGCCGCGACGTCGGCATCCAGGGCGTCGGCGCCGACCAGCCGGCCGTGGCGCGGGGCGAGCGCGGCGGCCCGCTCGGCCGGCAGCACGAGCGTGCGGTGGCGGACGGTGGGGCCGAGCAGCCGGTCGACGGCCGCCTCGCAGGAGCGCGCGACCTCCTCGTGCCGGACCGCCGACACCAGCGAGGCACCCGCCGCGCGCAGCGCCAGCTCCCGCTCCACCGCCCGGCGGTGGGCCACGACCATGCCCCCGAGGCGCAGGATGACCAGGAAGAACAGCACCCCTGAGAAGGCGGCGATCACCGGAACGCCGTGCGGCTGCTCCTTGATCCCCTCGTGCAGCAGGATCGCCGGGGCGATGAAGGTGGCCACCGCCAGCATCAGCACCCGGTGCGGCGGCGGGAGCAGGGACTCGCGCACGGGCACGGAGGCGGTCAGCTTCACCATGTCGGGGTGCAGCGCGGCCAGGCCCCACGCCGTGTAGAAGGCGATCCACCCGGAGTCGATCAGCGTTCCCGTCTGCCACATCTCGTTCAGCTGCAGGATGCCGTACGCGATGTCGAAACCGAGCAGCGTCAGCGTGCCGACGACCAGCAGTCCCACCGACCGGTTGTGCCCGGCCAGCGGGCCCGGCGTCAGCAGCCGGGCCAGCAGGGCCAGCACCAGCACGTCACCGAGCGGATAGGCGATGCTGATCGCCCGCTGCTGCCAGGTCAGCCCCTGGATCTCGGTCAGCGGCTGGACGAGGAACACCCACACCGGCAGGGCGAGCCCCGCGGTGAAGATCAGCGCGTCGAGCAGACTGGGCAGGTCGCGGCCTTCCCAGCGGTATCGCACCAGGCCGGACAGGCCGATGGCGAAGAACGCGTAGCAGGCGAGGTACAGGGCGTCCGCGGGGGAGGGGAACGGGTTGGAGGCGTCGAAGTACTCCTCCACCACGTTGTAGTACGTGTCGCCGGCGATGAAGGACAGCAGACCGGCCGCCAGGAACCACCAGGGCCAGCGGTGCGCGGGGCGGTGCAGCTGCGTGCCGGTCAGCACGGCGGCGACACCGGCCAGACCGATGACGGCCCACACGGGGGCGAGCACGGCGGGGACCGTCATGTAGACGATCGTGGCCACGGCGACCAGCGTGATGTAGGCGGCGATCAGCCGCCGAGCCGGCAGCAAGAGCGCCTCCTCCCGTCGGAGGAGACCGGGCCGTCCACCTGGTCTGGGTCCACTTCTGATCGTAGGCACCCCGGCCAGGCGCCTGCATCTTGAGCGGGCCGGCCTGCGGCGCTCGAAACGTCTGCCCGGGTCAGCCCGTTCGCCGGTGGAACCGGAAGTGCAGGGCGCGGACGTCCTCCGCGAGCTCGGGCACCGGCCCGTCCACGGTCACGCCCGGCGCGACCTCCTGGACCGGCAGGGTCCGCACCGGCGGGGCAGGCACCGCCAACTCGGCCAGCCAACTAGCCAGTTGCTCCGACGAGGCGATGTACACGATGCGTCCCAGGCCGACCCACGCGTGCGCGGCCGCGCACATCGGGCAGTGCTCGCCTGAGGTGTACACGGTCGCCGCGGCCCGCTCCTCGGGCGTCATATGGGCGGCGGACCAGCGTGCCAGCTCGAACTCGGGGTGCCGGGTGCGGTCGCCCGAGGCAACCCGGTTGTGGTCCTCGGCGAGCACCGACCCGTCCGCCCCCACCAGCACCGAGCCGAACGGCTCGTCCCCGGCCTGAAGCGCCTCGGTCGCGAGCTCGACACAGCGGCGCAGATACGGCAGTTCGGCGTCCTTCACGACCATGGCGTACGGCCCTCCTCGCGATGCGATCCCTCCGTGCGCACCCTATGATCGCCGCCGCACGGCCGGGAAGGCGTGCCGACGCCCGAGCGCCACCGTGACGAACCCGCCCGCGACCAGCGGGAGCGAGGCCCACGGCAGAGCACCGGCGCCCAGGTGCTCCAGGGCCACTCCACCGGTGAGGGAACCCGCCGCGATGCCCGCGTTGTAAACCGTGGTCTGCAAGGACGTGGCCACGTCGGCGTGCGCGGGACCCGAGGCGTCGACCAGCGCGGTCTGGATCAGCGTCGGCGCCCCGCCGAAAGCGACGCCCCACAGCGCGACGCAGCCGAGCAGTACCGCGGGGGACCCGGCGAAGCGGCCGAGGACGACCATGACCGCCGAGCACAGGGCGAGCGCGCCCAGCAGGGCCGGCCGAAGACGCCGGTCGACCAGGGCGCCGGTCAGCCAGATCCCGGCGACCGTAGCGGTCCCGAACACCGTCAGCACCAGGCCCGTACGCCCGAACCCCGCCTGCGCCGCGAACGGGGCGACGTAGGTGTACATCACCTGGTGGCCCAGCAGCAGGAACAGCGTGACGGACAGGACGACCGGAATCCCCGGGAGCCCGGCCACGGCGCGAAGTGGCAGTCGCGCACCCGGCGGCTCGCCCGGGAACCCCGGGACCCGCCATCGCACCCATCCCACCAGCAGCACCGCGAGCCCCGCCAGGGCGCCGAACGCAGCGCGCCAGCCGACCGCCTGGGCCAGCGCGTTTCCGGCAGGTACGCCGAGTGACAGCGCGAGCGTGATGCCCGCGAGCACGATCGCGATCGCCCGGCCCCGCCGCTCGGCCGGTACCATCCGGGCCGCATACCCGACGAGCATCGCCCACAGCGTGCCGCCCGTCAGCCCGGCCACGAGCCGCGCCGCGAAGGTGAGGCCGTACGACGACGACAGCGCGACCACCACGTTGCTCACCGCGAAGCCCAGCAGTGTGCCGATGAGCACCGGCCGCCGAGGCAGGCCCCGCAGCAGGACGGTGAGCGGGATCGCGCCCGCGAAGGAGGCGACCGCGTACGCAGTGACCAGAAAGCCGACCCGCGCCTCGGACACACCCAGCGCCGGCGCCATCCGCGGCAGCAGTCCCGCCGGGAGGAGTTCGGTCAGGACGGCGGTGAAGGCGGCGGTGGACAGGGCGAGAAGCCCGGACCAGGGCAGCGATGTGGGCAGGGCTCGGCCCTTGGCCATGGATGCGGTGGACATGCGACCATGCTCGAACCCTCACATCAGTGTGAAGGCAAGGGCGGACCCGGCGAGGCAGACATGAAGATCGGCGAACTCTCCCGCCGCACCGGCATCCCGAACCGGCTGCTGCGCTACTACGAGGAACAGCACCTGCTCCAGCCGGACCGCTCGGACAACGGCTACCGGGACTACTCGGAGTCGGCCGTCCAGGACGTCCAGCAGATCCGCGGACTCCTCGACTCCGGCCTGACCACGGAGATGATCCGCACGATCCTTCCCTACCTCTCGGGCCCCGACGAGATCCTGCTGCCCGCCGAGCACCTCACGCCGGAGACGGCCGCCCTCCTGCAGGGCCACATCGATCGCATCCAGGCCCGCATCGACTGTCTGGCGCGCAATCGCGACCGGTTGAGCGCTTACCTGGCAGCGGTGCGGCCGGAGCGTGGCGAAGACGTGGTTGACCGGTAAAGCGGTTGCCCCGGGCCCCGCCCGATGCTGGAGTGAACCCATGGATCATGCCGCGATACTCGCCCTGTACGACCGGGACATGCGCGAAGGCGCACAGCCGGACAGCCCGGACGCCCGGGTCGAGCGGATCGGGCGCGTGGTCCGCCAGGTCTCCTCGGTGCGGGGATGGAACGGCGTCGTGTGGTCCGACCTGGACGAGACGAGCGCCGAGGCGGTGATCGCCGAGCAGATCGCCCACTTCACCGGCCTCGGCCGCGAGTTCGAGTGGAAGCTCTACGGGCACGACCTTCCGGTGGACCTCGGACAGCGGCTCAGGGACGCCGGGTTCACGGCCCAGCCCGAGGAGACCCTGATGGTCGGCGAGGTCGCCGGTCTCACCCTGGACGCCGAGCCGCCGGAGGGCATCCGCGTCCTGCCCGTGACCGACGCGCACGGCGTCGACCTGGTGGCCGAGGTGCACGAGAAGGCGTTCGGCACCGACAGCTCCCGGATGCGCCACCAGCTGCTCGCCCGCCTCGCGGCCGACCCGGACACCGTGGTCGCCGTGGTCGCGCTGGCCGGGGACACACCGGTGAGCGCCGCCCGCATGGAGCTGGTGCCCGGTACCCGGTTCGCCGGACTGTGGGGCGGCGGCACCGTCGAGTCCTGGCGGGGTCGCGGCATTTACCGCGCCCTGGTCGCCCACCGGGCCCGCGCGGCCGCGGACCGCGGCTACCGCTACCTCCAGGTCGACGCCATGAGCACCAGCCGCCCGATCCTGGAGCGGCTCGGCTTCGCGCCGCTGACGACCACGACGCCGTACGTGTACGTGCCGTAGCGGGCGCGCCCGGTCCCGGCGGCTGCGCCCACGCTCCCGACCGCCCTCCGACGGATTTCGGAGGCCATGTCCGCTACGTGGCAGGGGAGTTCGGGCCGGACGCCCGCGCGCCCCACGGTCCGCGACGGTCTCGCCGCTGTGCGGGCCGTGGGGCACGCGTGACGTCCCCTGCACGCCGTTGCGCCTCGCTGTCCGTCTACGAGGTCAGCGGCGTGCCTTCGACCGGTCCAGTGCCGCCACGCCCAGTGCGGCGAGGCCGATCTGGATGAGCCACTCGATCCAGTCGACGCCGTCGGTGTCGGCCACGTCGAGGCCGGCCGCGAGTGCCGAACCGAGCAGCGCGGCCACGATGCCGACGGCGATCGTCCACAGGACCCCGATGCGCTGACGGCCCGGAATCACGAGACGCCCCAGCACACCAATGATGATGCCGATAACAATGGCACTGATGATGCCCGAGATCTCCATTTCGTCCCTCTTCCTCCTGTCCCCGCAGGGTTCGGGTTCCCCCTGGACGCAGGGACAGTCGGGTCCGCTTCAACCGGCGACCGACAGCGAGCCACTCGTGACCCCGCCCGGCCCCCACCCGGTGGCGGCCACCACCTCCGCGGCGATGTCGATCACCGTGCGGCCGTCGGTCACCACGCGCAGCACGTCCGCGGGCGCACGCTCGTCCAGGAGCCGTGCCTTGCGGGCACTGCTCCTCACCTCCTGCTCCAGCTCGGAGCCGAGCTCACGCCCGAACAGCCGCCGCTCCGCGGTCTCGTCGGTGGCGGTGAGCAGAACCCGTACGAGCCGGACCTCCTCGCCCATGGCCCGGCGGAACATGGGCGTGGCCTCGTCGAGCACGCTGACGGTGTTCGTGTAGACGAGTCGCCGGTATCCGAGCTCGGCGTAGTTCGCCCACACCGCAGCCAGGTTCCGTTCCGTGATGCCGGCCCGGCGCGCGTCGCCGTCCGGGGCCGGATGGACGGCGCCCATGAAGTCGCCGTCGATCACGGCATGCGCGACCTGCGCGGCCCGCAGCCGGGCCGACACCTCCCAGCCCACCGTGGTCTTGCCGACCCCGGCCCGGCCTCCGATGAGCAGTACCTCCGCGTGATCCATACGGGCAGCGTGGCGGGGAACGGGCATGCTTGGCGAGTGGTTTTGGCTCGGGATCGTCCTGGTCGGCGGAGGTGTGGATGGAGGAGCGGGTGCTCGGTGGCGGAGCGGTCAACGAGGTCGTGCGGGTCGGGACGACCGTCCGATGTGCGCCGCACGAACGTTCAGGACATGTGCGGGAGTTGCTCGCGTTCTTCGAGGCGCGAGGCTGGGAAGGTGCCCCGCGGTACATCGGGACGGACGAGCGGGGGCGGGAGGTGTTCGGATACCTCGAGGGGCGGGCCGCGCTCACTCCTCGCGAGCGGGCGGCGGCGCGCACCGATGCGGGGCTCGTGCGCGTCGCTCAACTCGTGCGCGCTTTCCACGACATGACACACGGCACCTCCCTCGCCGGCGACCAGGACGTCGTATGCCACAACGACCTGGCTCCGAAGAACACGGTCTATGCGCTGGACGGCGCCGAGTGGTGGCCGACCGCCTTCATCGACTGGGACCTCGCCGCGCCCGGCGAGCGTGTCCACGACCTCGCCCATGTGTGCTGGCAGTACCTGGATCTGGGGCCGGCCGTCACGGATGTGCTCGAGGCGGCCCGGCGGATCGCGCTCGTCTGCGACGCGTACGGGCCGGGCGGCGGCGGTGAAGGGATCGTCGACGTGGTCCTGTGGTGGCAGGACCGCTGCTGGAGGGGGATCGAGGCCGGTGCGGCGCGCGGTGAGCCCGGCATGGTCGGGCTGCGGGAACGCGGGGCCGTCGAGGAGGTGCGGGACGCCTACGCATGGGTCGCCGAACACCGGCGCGAGCTGGGGATGTTCCTGGCCTGACGCCCTGCGAAGGGCGGTGGCGTCAGCGCGTGGGCGCCGGCGTGTCGTCGACCCATGAAGTCAGCTGACCGTCCGGCCGCAGGGTGACGTGCAGCCCGTTGTTCTCGCCGTGTGCGGCGCGGCCGTTCGCGACGAGTGTGTCCAGCCGTACGCCCTTCGCCAGGATGTCGGCCTCGTGGTGCTCGGCGGTGAGCCGGTGGAGATGCGCCGTCGTCACGCCGTCCGCCAGCGTCGCCGTGGCGACCAGCACGCGCTGGACCACGGGCTCGGGCTCCGGGCGGGGTTCGGCCCGCTCGACCGAGGACGTCACCTCGCCGTCCGGGTGGAGCGTGATGTGCAGCCCGTTGTTCAGGCCGCGCGCGGCCCTGCCCTCCGCGTACAGGGTGCCGTGTGCGGTGCCCTTGGCCCAGATCTCCGCCTCGTAGCGCTTCTTGCCGATCTTGTAGACCTGCGCCTGGCTGACGTCGTCCGCGAGTTGCACCGTCTTCACGTGGACACGCTTGATGACTGCGGCGGCGAGGGCGGTGGTGCGCAGGGTGCGGGGAGCACGCATCGGCGAGTCGTTCCTTCGGTGGGGTTCGTTCCTGCGCGTTCGACGCTACGGACCGTCCATGAAGGAGGCCCATACGTCGTGTAACAGCTGATCGATGTATATGGCTCGAAGCGGACAAACGAGGGCCGATTGACATGCAGGTACTTACCTGCATAACTTTGAGTGTGCGATCAGAGAGCGACCCCGGAATGGACAAGGTCTTCAAGGCGCTGGCCGACGAGACGCGCAGGCGGCTCCTGGACCGGCTGCACGAGCACAACGGGCAGACGCTGGGCGAGCTGTGCGCGCGCATCGACATGGCGCGCCAGTCGGTGACCCAGCATCTGGCCGTCCTGGAGGCCGCCAACCTGGTCAGCACGGTGCGGCGGGGGCGGGAGAAGCTGCACTACCTCAATCCGGTCCCGCTCCACGAGATCCAGGAGCGGTGGATCGACAAGTTCGAGCGCCCGCGGCTGCGCGTGCTCGGGGCAGTGAAACGACGAGCCGAGGAAGCCATGACCGACAAGCCCACGTTCGTGTACGTCACCTACATCGAGAGCACGCCCGAGAAGGTCTGGGACGCGCTCACCGACGCCGACCTGACCGCCGCCTACTGGGGACACAGCAACGTCTCGGACTGGCGGCCGGGTTCCCGCTGGGAACACGTGCGTACGGACGGCTCGGGCGTCGCCGACGTGGTCGGCACCGTTGTGGAGAGCGAGCGTCCGACCCGCCTGGTCACCACCTGGGCGGCGCCGGACGAGGAGCGGCAGGAGGACAAGTACTCCCGGGTCACCTTCGACATCGAGCAGCACGCCGACATCGTCCGGCTGACCGTGACCCACGAGGACCTGCCGGACGAGAGTGCGCACGCCGACGTGTCGTCCGGCTGGCCCGCGGTGCTGTCCAACCTCAAGTCGCTCCTGGAGACCGGCCACGTCCTGCCGCAGGAGCCGTGGCTGATGCCGGCCCGCTGAAGGGGCTGCCGTGGGAGGGCGCGAGAAGGCCGGTCCGCGGGCGCGGACCGGCCGGCATGGCTTCCTCTCGGGTGTACTTCTACGGCCTTGGGGCGCTCTTCGCGGCCGTACCGGCGCACATCGCCCCGAGTATCACGGCCAGCGCGCCGATGATGATGTTGTTGACGACGACGCCCGCGTCAGGGCTGTCGCCGACGATCCACGGCGCGATGATCATCCATACGCCCATCGCGCAGAAGGCCCAGCTGAGGCCGTACATGCGCTCCGGGGCCCGGGTGAACCCGAGGGCCAGCAGGCCGATCGCGATCCCCACGATCAGGTTGTGGGTCACGAGCGGCGGCTGGCTGGTCGTGTAGTGGAGTATCCAGGGGGACACCGCACAGTACAGACCGAGCAGGAACACCGGTCCGTCCACGAGCGCCACGTCACGACCGCCGAGCATGCGGTCGTAGCGCTGCCGCATTTCGGATACATCGGGGTGAGCGGTTATGTCACCTCTGGTGGGCTGCACATTGGCCATGACTCGTCTCCTTTGACTCGCAGGCCTGACCGCGTCTGGTGCGGTATGCGGTAAGCGCCGCCTAGGCACATTCTGCGCTTATTTCTTCTTTATGTGTAGAGCTCGACGGGTTCATGACGATGTAAGCGGAGCCGCTCTCCGGAAGTTTCTCCGGTGCCCGCGTGCGGGGTGTCGATCCGGGGGCGGGCCGTTCGTGTAGGAGGTGAGAGACCACGACGAAGGTCCGAGGAGGCCGTCATGAAGTACTACCTGCTCAATGTGATGCAGCCCGTCGGGGAACCGCCCGCCCCGGACGTCCTCGGTGAGATCGAGAAGAGGCTCGACGCCCTCAACCGCGAGCTGCGCGAGGCGGGCGCCTGGGTCTTCGCCGGGGGACTGCACGGCCCGGAGTCCTCCACCGTGCTCCGGCCCCGGGACGGCGACGTCCTGGTCACGGACGGGCCGTACGCCGAGGGCAAGGAGATGCTGGGCGGCATCAGCCTGATCAAGGCACCCGACCTGGACGCCGCACTCGAATGGGGCCGCAAGCTGGCCCTGGCGACCACCCTGCCGATCGAGGTGCGGCCGTTCATGGGCGAAGCCGAGGACTGATGGCGGCCATGGACGTCGAAGACGTCTTCCGTGCGGAGTACGGCCGCGCGGTCGCCGTCCTCGTCCGCTTCCTCGGCGACATCGACCTCGCCGAGGAAGCGGTCCAGGACGCCTTCACCACGGCCGTGCGGAGCTGGCCGGAGACCGGCGTGCCGCCGAGCCCGGCCGGGTGGATCATCACCACCGCCCGCAACCGGGCGATCGACCGGCTGCGCCGCGAGGCCAAGCGGGACGAACGCCAGGCCCAGGCGGCCCTGCTGCACGCCCCCGACGCACCGTCCGAGGAGGGCCCCGTGCGCGACGACCGGCTCCGGCTCATCTTCACCTGCTGCCATCCGGCCCTCGCCGTGCAGGCGCGGGTCGCCCTGACCCTGCGCCTGCTCGGCGGGCTCACCACCGCCCAGATCGCGCGTGCCTTCCTGGTGCCCGAGCCGACCATGGCCCAGCGACTCGTACGGGCCAAGGCGAAGATCCGCAACGCCGGGATCCCGTACCGGGTGCCCCGCGACGCCGACCTGCCCGACCGGCTCACGGGGGTGCTGGCCGTCGTCTACCTGATCTTCAACCAGGGGTACGAGGGTGAGGCGGGCCTGTGCGAGGAGGCCGTGCGCCTCGGACGCCTGTTGGCCGAGCTCATGCCGGACGAACCCGAGGTCACCGGCCTGCTGGCGCTGATGCTGCTGGTCCAGTCGCGCCGGGACGCCCGCCACGGCGAGCACGGCGAGTTCGTGCCGTTGCCCGAGCAGGACCGCGACCGGTGGGACGGGCAGCTGATCGCCGAGGGGCAGGAGCTCGTCCGGCGGTGTCTGCGCCGCAACCGGCCGGGGCCGTACCAGATCCAGGCCGCCATCCAGGCCGTGCACAGCGACGCGCCGACCGCCGACGCCACCGACTGGGAGCAGATCCTGCAGCTGTACGACCAGCTCATGGCCATCGCCCCCAGCCCTGTCGTGGCGCTGAACCGGGCGGTCGCCGTCGCCGAGGCGAAGGGCCCGGGGCCGGCCCTGGACCTCGTGGACGCCCTGGACCTCGACCGCTACCACGTCTTCCACGCCGTGCGAGCCGACCTCCTGCGCCGGCTCGGACAGGACACGGAGGCAGTACGGGCGTACCGGGCGGCCATCGCCCTCACCGAAAGCCCGGCGGAGCGCGGCTTCCTGCAGCGGCGCATGGAGACCCTCACACGCTGAGCGCTTTGCGGACGTGGCCACGGGGTGTGGCCGGGTGCGGGTCAGGAGCGGGCGGTGTCGAGGCCGAGCTGGGTGAGGACGTCGAAGTCCATGCCGTCCGCCTGGGCGAGGTAGATGCGCTGCTTGACATGGCCGCCCCTGAGCCGCAGCAGTCCGCGCGGTCCTTCGTACGACACCGAGTCCGCCGCCGCGCCGATGGCGGCGACGTCCAGTGTCCGGGCCCGGGCGATGAGCGCGGCGAGCAACAGCACACCCTCGTAACACGATTCGCCCAGACTCCCGGGCGCCGGCGCCTGGATGCCGTACCGCCCGGCGTACCGGCTGTGGAAGTCGAGGGTGTCCTGGTTGGCGAGCGAGGCGAAGAAGCCGGCGGTGCTGTACAGGTCGGCGGTGGCCGTGGGCCCGCTGGCCATCAGCATGTTCTCGTCCATGAGCGTGCTCAGGCGCAGACAGCGCTCGTCGAGTCCGGCGGCGGCGAAGGCCCGGTTGAAGCGGACGGCGTCGTTGCCCACCAGGAGCATCAGGACGGCGTCCGCCTCCGACTGCTCGATCCGCCGCAGCACCCCGTCGAAGTCGTGGGTGCCCAGCGGCAGATACGCCTGCCCGCAGACGACGCCCCCGCACTCGCGGGCGTACGCGCACGCGGCCCGCGCTGTGCGCCGCGGCCAGACGTAGTCGTTGCCGACGACGAACCACCGGCGCACCCTGCGCTCGCCGGCCAGCAGCCGCATCGCGGGCCGCAGTTGGTCGTCGGGTGTCTCGCCGGCCAGGAAGACACCCGCGGTGCGCTCCCCGCCCTCGTACAGCGCCGTGTACACGTACGGCACCCGGTGCGCGATGCGCGGGGCGAGCACCTGGCGGACGGAGGAGATGTGCCAGCCGGTGACGCCCTGCACGACGCCCAGCTCCACCAGCGCCGCGACCCGGTCGGCGATCTCGCGGGGCTCGCCGCCGCCGTCCACCGGCAGCAGCCGCAGCTCCTTGCCGAGCACGCCGCCCGCATGGTTGACCTCCTCCGCGGCGAGCTGTGCGCACAGCTCGCAGGCCGGGCCGAAGATGCCCGCGGCGCCCTGCATGGGGAACACTAGCGCGACGCTGAGCACGGAGTCGTCGACGGTGAACCAGTCGAGCGGAGAGGGGTCGAGCTGGAACATGCGGTCATGATTCCGGGTCCGTACGGTGAACTCCAGCCCGTCTCGCGGTCCGGGCGGTGGGGAAGTCGTGGACGCCTTTGTCCTTCGGTGACACGGCGACGATCGTTCGGTGAAGCGGCACTTGTACGATGACGGCACCCAGGGACCGAGGAGCAGGATGCCCACGCCACCTCCGCGTCAGCCCCAGGATCTGATGCAGCTGCTGACACGCGCCGAACGACTGGCCGCGCGCAGGCTGCAAGGTGTCCTCGACGAGCACGGCTGCTCGCTCGACGCCTGGCGGGTGCTCGCCCAACTCGCCGATGGCGAGGGCCACTCCATGACGGCGGTCGCCGAAGCGGCCTTCCTGCCACCGGCGACGCTCACCAAGCTGGTCGACCACCTCGTCGACCGGAACCTCGTGCACCGGCGCGTCGATCCGCGGGACCGGCGTCGTGTCCTCGCCTTTCTCACGCCGCGCGGGGAGACCTACTGGCGGCGGGTCGACCGCGAGGTCCGTGCCGAGTGGCCGGTGCTGAGCGACGGCGACGACCAACTGCTGCGCGCGCTGCTGGAGAGGACGATCGGGGCGCTCGAAGGTACGGCGAGGACCGCCACCTGATCGCCCGTCCGACTCCTCCTTGCCTGGACTCAACTCGTTCGAAATCCCGGTCAAGTTGACTGGTCTACACCCTTGACTGGTACAGACCAACGCGGTTGAGTGTGCCTCCACACCCCCCACCACGGCCGCCCCCACGCCGTGGCCGGCTTCGTCGGCGCGTGCGCACAAGGCTCTGCTTCGCCCTGCCCTTGCCCGGGAGCGGCCGTGCTCCGCAGAGGAGTTGATCCTGTGTCGAGGCGCCGCATAGCCGCAGTACTGTCCTCACTCGCCCTGGGCAGCGCCGCCCTGGTGCTCCAGCCGGCACCGAGCGCGTCCGCCGCCGGTTTCGTCGTCAGCGAGTCGCAGTTCAACCAGATGTTCCCGAACCGGAATTCGTTCTACACGTACAGCGGCCTCACCGCCGCCCTCAGCGCCTACCCCGGCTTCGCCAACACCGGCAGCGACACGGTGAAGAAGCAGGAGGCGGCCGCCTTCCTCGCCAACGTCAACCACGAGACCGGCGGCCTGGTCCACATCGTCGAGCAGAACCAGGCCAACTACCCGCACTACTGCGACTGGAGCAGGCCGTACGGCTGCCCGGCCGGTCAAGCCGCCTACTACGGACGCGGCCCCATCCAGCTCAGCTGGAACTTCAACTACAAGGCGGCCGGTGACGCACTCGGCATCGACCTGCTCAACAACCCCTGGCGGGTCCAGAACGAAGCGGCCGTCGCCTGGAAGACCGGCCTGTGGTACTGGAACACCCAGACCGGCCCCGGCACCATGACCCCCCACAACGCCATGGTCAACACCGCCGGCTTCGGCCAGACCATCCGCAGCATCAACGGCTCCCTCGAGTGTGACGGCAAGAACCCGGCCCAGGTGCAGAGCCGCGTGGACGCGTACAAGCGGTTCACCTCGATCCTCGGGGTCTCCCCGGGCGGCAACCTCTACTGCTGACGGCGGTGCGCCCGCGGAGTGCCGTGCTCCGCGGGCGTCCGCACGTCGCTCTGGTGCTGGCCGACGTGGCGGGGGTGACGTACGACGAATTCAGCGACCTCGCCGGCGACGTCCCGGTGCGTGCGTCGGCGGGCGGTCCGCTCGACCTGCCGGAGGACGGTACGGCGACGGCGACGCACTGGATCGAGTGCCTGAACGTCGTCGACGCCGAGGTGCTCGCCGAGTACGACCACCCGCATTTCGGCCGCTGGGCCGCCGTCACCACCCGACGCCACGGGGCGGGCCGCGTCACCTGCGTCGGCACCGTGCCCGGCCGCACGCTCGCCCGCCCACTGGCGGCATGGCCGGCACCCACCGCCCGCCACGGCTGGGGTGACCTTCCCGCGTCCGTGACCGTGACCACCGGCACCTCGGCCGACGGCCGCCGTGTCCACGTCGTCCACAACTGGAGCTGGGAGCCGGTCCGTGTCGTCGCCCCGGTGGATCTGACCGACATCCTGGGCGACGACGGGATCCCGGCGGGCTCCGAGGTGGAACTGGACGCATGGGACGTACGCGTGTTCGCGTGACGGCTACCGCCGTTCCACTGCCACCTTCAGCGGCGCCCTGAAGGACAACAGCCCGAGCATCGGTGGCTCCGCCGCTTCCGCTGCGGGCAGGACCTCCGGGAGGGCGTGGGCCGCCGCCCGCAGGGCCACCGCTGCCTCCGTGCGTGCCAGGGACGCGCCCGGACAGCGGTGGCGGCCCACGCCGAAGGCCAGGTGGTGGCGGATGTTCTCGCGGTGCGGGCACATCCGTTCCGGATGCGGGAAGACCTCCGGGTCGGATCCGCTGCCCATCAGCATCAGCAGCAGCTGAGCGCCCTCCGCCAGCCGCACACCGCCCAGCTCCGTGGCCCGGCCGGTGACCCTGCGCCAGGTAGTCACGGGCGGCTCGCGCCGCAGGGTCTCTTCCACCCAGGCCTCGGCCAGGCCCGCTTCCCCGGCCGCGCGTGGCCATGTGCCGGGCTCGGTCAGCGCCCGGCGCAGCACCGTGGCGATGAGCTGCCCGGTGGTGGACTGCCCGGCGATGAAGACGAAGAAGCACGCGCCGACCGCGGTCTCGACGTCCAGCGGCCTGCCGTCGGGCAGGCGGTGGCGGGTGAGTGCCCCGATGAACGAGTCGGCAGGGGCCGTGCCGCCGCGCACGGTCTCGGTGAGCCACTGGTGGAAAGCCGCGACGGGCTCTGCCAGCTCCAGTTGCCGTTCGAGTGTCGGTCTGCCCCAGAACAGCTCCAGTGACGCGTCGCTCCAGCGGATGAGCGTGTCCGGGTCGACGCCCCGGATGCCGAGGAGCTCCATCAGCACCCTGCACGGCAGGACCTGGGCGTACGCGGTGAACAGGTCGCAACCGCCGGTCGAGTCGAGCCGCGACCGCACCCCGTCGAGCAGTTCACCGGCGATGCGCTCGATCACCGGTACGGCGGCTTCGACACGCCGTGCGTTGAAGAACCGGGTGACCACGCGGCGCAGGCCGGCATGGCTCGGGCTGCCGTTGTTCGCGAGCGCGGGCGGAAGGGTGAAGCCGGCCCGGACGAGGATGCGCAACACCGGGACGGGCAGCGGGGTGACGGCGTCCTGGGCGTTGTCCGGAAGGAAGACATCCGGGTCAAGCAGTACCTGGCGTACGTCCTCGTGCCGGCTGACCAGCCACAGTCCCGTGACGGGGTCGTGGTGCACGGGAGACTCGGACCGCAGGAGGTCCAGCCACGGGTAGGGGTTACGGACGAAGGAATCGCCGAACAGGTCGAGCAGTCCGAGCGGATCACGGGCGTCGGCAGGTCCGGGGCCGGCCGCGGGACCGCCCCTTGTCGCTGCACTGCCGGGTGCGAGTGTGTCCAGAGCCGGGAAAATCACTGCCGGACGCTAACACGCGCCAGATCGCAGCCCCGGGCCTGTGTGCGCGGCATCACTCGGTCACTTGCCGGATCCCCGCGGACAGGCATCACCGGCGACGTCTTGCACGAGCCGACGTGGTGGTCCTGCTGGGCACCGGCTTGCCGTACAAACGGCTTCCTGGCGCAGGCGTGCAGTTCGCCGACCGCGGACGCCAGGTGATTTCGATGTCGGGAGGCGGGGGACTCGGCGTGCTGATGGGTGGGCGGCTGTGGGCTGCTCACGGTGAAGGTGCACGACCTGCCGCCGCACATCTCGGCCGGGCAGGTGTAGGAGTTCGCCTTCGCAGCGGACCGGATCGTGCTCGACGGAGGCGTCGGGAAGATGCTCGACATGGCGCAGTCGAACCTGTCGGCTGCCGACTTGGCGGGGCTGGTTCAGCTGACGGATGTGCCCGAGGGGCGGCAGCGTTATCAGGATCTGGCCGGGAGCTGGAGTGGGAGACAAGCCATGTCCCATCACATCGCGCGGATGGCCGGCCAGGGGCCGGTGGTGCGCGAGGAGTGCCTGGAGGACGCCCCGGGCGCCTTCGTGGTGATCACGGATGCGGGGCGGGCGGCAATCGAGGCGGCCGCTCCGCTCCATGTTGAGGCGGTGCGTTCGCTGTTCCTCGACCATGTCACTTCCGCGGAGCTGCGGACGCTCGGCGAGATCTCCGAGCGCGTGGTCACCAAGCTGGACGAAGATCAGTCCTGAGTCGGCGTCCCCGGTCGCCGCGCGGATGGCTGGAGGCGGCCTCACCGGACCGGCTCACATGGCCGGGCCGAGAGCCACGGCCTGGCGGCGCAGACCACCACGAGGATGACGGGTGCCATGGCGTTCCCCCGGGTGTCGGGGGTGGTGCAGGCGCTGGCTCTGGCGTGGAATGCCGTAGCGCCGATCATCGTTATTGCCGAAGCCGACGGCGGCCGCGATGCCCGCACGAGGAGTTCGCCAAGAGTCGGCCGACCGGCGTCCCGATGCCCAGGCACACGTCCCTGCTCGCCATCCGAGGGACCGAGCGCGCTCACTCCGCCGAATCGGCGGCATGACGCCTCGAGAGAGCGGAGCGCGGCCGGGGCGGGCGTGCAGCGGTGGCTGTGGTCAGGCTTCGGGGGCCTGGGCCGGCGGTTGCCCACCCGAGCAGGGAGGAACGAGGAACGATGACCGACAGCTTCAACGACTACCCGGCGAGCGACGGAGTCGCCCCCGACCGCTGGGCGAGCGCCCTGCACCTGTTCGACAACGGCGTCGGCGTGCCGCACGAGGAGACCACCCTCGAGCGCTGGGAGAGGGCTCAACTGCTCTTCGAAGCCAGGGACTACATCGGTGCCGCGAAGCTGCTCGCCGACGTCACCGAGGAGGTCCCGGAGCAGACGGGACCCAGGCTGCTGCTGGCCCGCGCCTATTACCACTCCGCGCAACTGCGACGCGCCGAGGAACAGTTGCGCAAGGTCGTCGAGCGCGACCCGGTGGAGCACTACGCCCACCTGATGCTGGGCCGCACCCTGGAACGCCAGGGGCGCCATGAGGAGGCGGCACCTTGGCTGCGTATGGCCGCCGCCTTCACGGGCGAGTTTCCGGCGGACACCTGAGCGGTCGCAGGCAGGGAACGGCCGAGGGGCGGACCACTGGTCGACCTGCGGCCCGCCCCTCGGGGATCCGGCCCGTGGCCGACTGGGGCAGGGGCACGATCTTGCACGCGCGGCTCGCGTCGAGCGCGGCGGCGGCCGCCGTGAGGCCGTAGGTACTTGAGATCAGCCCGCGAAGGTCGGCACGGGGGCGCACTCCGAGGCGGGCCGGGGACGTCAGTCGGTGCTGCGCAGGGAGGACCAGGTCGCGTGGTCCACGATGCCGTCGGCGTCCAGCCCCTTGCTGTGCTGAAAGCGCCGGACCGCGGACTCCGTTCCGGGGCCGAACTCTCCGTCGACGCCGGTGCTGCCCACGCTGTAGCCGCGCTTTGTCAGCATGCACTGCACCTGCAGTACGCGTTTGCCGCTGTCGCCCTGTTGCGTGCGCCCGTTGCCGGCGTAGTGGGTGCAGTCGGAGATCCAGGGCGGGGTCGCGGGTTCGGTGGGCGGACTGCTCGGGGACGCAGACGCGTCGACGGGAGCGCTGGGCCCGACACCAGGAGAGGAGGGATCGCTCTGTTGACCGGCGCCGGGGGAGCCGGAGACACCGGGGCGCGAGGCGTCGCTGTCGGTGGGGCGCGAGGCGTCGCTCTCCGGTAACGCGGCGCCGTCGACGCTCTTGCCGGGCCCGGACGTCCTGCTCGAGGCCCCGGGCATCGGCGGGGCGGCGGCACCGCCGGGAAGGGTGGCACCGGTGGTCGCGCCGGCCTCCGGGGAGAGGGCGGTGGCAGGGACGTCCTGACGCGTGAGGAGAAGGACACCCGTGGCCACCGCGCAGACGGTGATGCCCGCGGCGACGGCCAGCATCGGGCGCTTCCCTGCCCACGGACGGCCTCCTCCCGCACGCGACGGCCCGGCCGGAGTGCCGGCGGCAGGACCTGCCCCCTCCGCCGGTGGTCCGGAGTCGGGCGAAGCGGAATGGCTCGCCGGATCGGTCGGGAGCGACGGCACCGCCTTCGGCCGATCGTCCGGGGAGATCGAGTGGGCCTTGCCTTCGACGGGGAGGCGGCGCAGCGCCTCGTACGCCTGCTGTCGAGCCAGCACGCTGCCGCGCAGCGGCTCGGGCCAGAGAGTCGTCCCGGCGTGTGCCCCGGCCGCGTCGATCAGATCCTGCGGAAAGGGCCGCCGCTCGGGCTCCTTGGCCAGGCAGGCTGACAGCAGTGAGCCGAGCGCCGCGTCAGCCGCCGAGATCTCACCGAGCAGCTGGGCATTCGGTTCCTCGAACGCCACGCGGTGCATGACGTCGACACCGGTGCCGTCGCCGAACGGAGCACGCCCCGTCGCGGCGTAGACCAGCGTCCCGGCCAGGGAGAAGATGTCCGACGCCGTGTCGCATGTGCCCGTCCTCAGATGTTCCGGCGACATGTAGGCCGGGGTTCCGACCCGGTTGCCGGTGCCGGTGAGTGCGCTCGCGTCCACGGCCTTCGAAAGGCCGAAGTCGATGACGTACGTGCCCCCGACGGACAGCAGGACGTTGGACGGCTTCAGATCCCGGTGGACGATCCCCGCGGCGGCGAGGCCGGCGAGCGCCCGCCCCAGGTCCGCCACCAGGCGCCAGACCGCGGCGGTCTCGAGGGCGCCTTCCTGGCGTACGGCGTCCGCCAGATCGAGTCCCGGTATGTACTCGGTGGCCATCCACAGCAGTTCGTCCTGGAAGCCCGTGCCGCACAGACTCGGCGTGTGCGGTGTGCGGACCTGTTCGTGCACCGACGCCTCACGTTCGAACCGGCGCCGGAAGTCGGGATTCTCCGCGTACTCGGGCCTGATCACCTTCGCGGCGACCGGATCGGGGCCGCCGTCGGCGGGACGTGCGAGATAGACCCGTCCCATGCCACCGCTGCCCAGCAGCGCCAGCGGCACGTAAGGGCCGATGCGGGCCGGGTCGCCCACGCGCAGGGGAGAAGCACCGGTCTGCCGCAGCACGGCAGCCTCACTCGTCGCTGAGTCCGGTGTAACCGGCCGCTGTTCTGACACGGCTCTCCCGAAGTGACTTTCGACGTACGTCAGTTCGCTCGCAAGGGAAGACGAGGCTAACCCAGCCCGGGCGTGGGTTCAGGCATCATTTCGGTCGGCGCGTCTCGCGGGATGGCTCAATGCCGCCGTCCTGCCCGGCACACGTCGACGATGCGAGACACGCCTGCGGTGCGCGCCGCAGGTGCCCCGTGACTTCCTGCGCCCATGTCCCCGGCACGCTCCGACGGGCGCAGGCCGTACCCGTCCCAGTGCCCGGGTGCGGCTCAGGCCATGCCCGAGCCCCGCAGCAGGAGCTGAGCCACAGCAATGCCGGCCACCGCGATCGCCGCCCGGAACGGCCACCGGCTCCGGGCCCCCGACGGCAACGCCGTACCCGCGACCGCGACACTCCCGGCCGCGGCCGCCAGTACCCAGTCCGAGCCTCTCGCCGGCCCCGGCGGACCGGCGGCGACCACGCCCACGGCCGCCAGCATGACGAAGGGGGCCACCCACCGGCAGGCCGGGCGGCCCAACCGCTGCGGCAGCCCGCGGACTCCGGTCGCGAGATCGTCCTCGATGTCAGGAAGGACGTTCGCCACGTGCGCCCCCACGCCCAGCAACGCGCCCGCCGTCAGCGCCCACCAGGCGGGCCAGGACGGCGTCGGCAGACCGAGGGTGACGAAGGCCGGAAGCGAGCCGAAACCCACGGCATAGGGCAGCGGTGAGAGCACCGTGTGCTTCAACCGCAGGTTGTAGACCCAGCCGGCGGCCACCCCCGCCAGGTGTGCCGCTCCTGCGGCGACGCCGCTCAGCAGCGACAGCGGCACGCACACTCCCAGGGCCGTTCCCGCCGCGAGAGCCGCCGTCCGGGGCGTGAGTTCGCCGGTGGCCACCGGCTTGTCGGGGCGCCCGCATGCCGTGTCACGCTGCGCGTCGAGCGCGTCGTTGCACCAGCCGACCGACAGCTGACCGGCCAGCACGGCCCCGGCCACCGCCGCGGCCCCTGCCGCACCGCGGCCCGCCGTCACGGCCAGGGTGGTCACGAACACCGTCACGGCGAGAGCGGGCTCCGGATGGCAGGAGCGCAGCAGCACCGGCAGGCGGTGGCTCGTACGAGAGAGAACCCCAGACGGGTGGAGAGACACGTGTGCAAGGTAGTCGGGTGCCCGAGGCGAGGAAGGCATGAACGACATGCGTGTCCCCGTGATCGTCGATCATCCCCCTGCTCGGCCCACTGCGCGGCGCCGGACGCCCCTGCCCCCGGCGGTGACCACGATCACCGCCGTCCGCACCGCGCTGCCGCCGCACCGATACACCCAGGACGACCTCACCGAGCCGATCGGCGACCTGTGCCTGCCCCCGGGGGCGGATCGCGCCGTGCTGCGCCGCCTGCACGCGTCCGCCGGTGTGCGCACGCGTCACCTCGCCCTGCCGATCGAGCGGTACGCCGCTCTCGGCGACTTCGGCCAGAGCAACGACGCCTGGATGGCGGTGGGCCTCGAACTGGCCGAGGAGGCCCTCACCGCCGCGCTGACGGAGGCGGGGCTCCGACCGGCCGATGTCGACCTCCTGGTGTGCACCTCGATCACCGGGGTCGCCGCCCCGTCGCTCGACGCCAGGCTGGCCGGGCGCATCGGACTGCGGCCCGACGTCAAACGGCTTCCGGTGTTCGGCCTGGGCTGCGTGGCGGGCGCCGCCGGCCTCGCCCGGGTGCATGACTACCTGTGCGGGCATCCCGAGGACACCGCTGTGCTGCTCACCGTCGAACTGTGCTCGCTGACGCTGCAGAAGCGCGACGACTCCCGCGCCAACCTCGTGGCCGGCGCCCTGTTCGGTGACGGTGCGGCAGTGCTCGTCGCACGTGGCAGCGGCAGTCGCGGCGGCAGGAGCGGGCCGCACGCAATCGGGCCCTCGGTGGTCGCCACCCGCAGCCGCCTCTACCCGGACACCGAACGGCTCCTGGGGTGGGACATCACCGGGAGCGGCTTCCGCGTCGTGATCGACGCCGGTGTTCCCGCCATCGTGCGGGACCACTTCGGCCGGCACGTGCGGGCCTTCCTGGCCGAACACGGCCTCACCACCGACGACATCGGGACCTGGCTGTGCCATCCGGGAGGCCCGAGGGTCCTCACCGCCGTGACCGACTCCCTCGGCCTGCCCGGCGACGCCCTGGACTCCGCGTGGCGCTCGCTGGCGACGGCGGGGAACATGTCCTCCGTCTCCGTACTGCACGTCCTGCGGAACACGTGGGATTCCCGTCGGCCCGAGTCCGGTACATGGGGGCTCCTCATGGCGATGGGCCCCGGATTCTGTTCCGAACTCGTCCTGCTGCGCTGGTGAGTGGGTGGCCCTCATGTTCCCCATGCCGTGGTACACGCTGCTCGTCCTGGCCGTCGCCGCCGAACGCCTCGCCGAACTCGCCGTCGCCCGGCGCAACGCGGCCTGGACACTCGCCCGCGCCGGTGTGGAGCACGGCCGTGGCCACTACCCGGTCATGGTCGTCCTGCACACCGGCCTGCTCCTGTGCTGTCTGCTCGAACCCGTCCTCGCCGACCGGCCGTTCCTGCCCGCACTGGGCTGGCCCATGCTGGCGCTCGCCGCAGCGGCCCAGGCCCTGCGCTGGTGGTGCATCACCACACTCGGACCGTACTGGAACACCCGGGTCATCGTCGTTCCGGGAGCGCGCCTGGTCGGTAATGGTCCCTACCGCTTCCTGCGCCACCCCAACTACCTGGCGGTCGTCGTGGAGATCGCCGCCCTGCCCCTGGTGCACTCCGCCTGGCTGACCGCCACGGCGTTCACCCTCGCCAACGCGGTGCTCCTCACGATCCGCGTCCGCTGCGAGAACGCGGCCCTCACCCGGGCGGCGACCGCGTGAGCCGCTGCCACGACCTCCTGATCGTCGGAGGCGGGCCCGCCGGCCTGGCGACCGCCCTGTACGCCGCGCGCGCCGGCCTCGACACCGTCATCGCCGAGCCCCGCCCCGCGCCGGTCGACAAGGCGTGCGGTGAGGGGCTGATGCCCGGCGCCGTCCGCGCCCTCACCGCCCTCGGCCTGGAGATCCCGGGCCACCCCCTCACCGGCATCCGTTACATCCAGGGGCCCCGACGGGTCCAGGCCGCGTTCCGCCACGGGCCCGGACTCGGCGCGCGCCGCACCCACCTGCACAGCGCCCTGCACCGGGCCGTCCTGGACGCGGGGGTGCCGGTACTACCCCTGCGGGTGCGGGAAGTACGGCAGGACACCTCGAGCGTGACCGTCCCCGGCACGGGCCTGCGCGCCCGGTGGCTGGTCGCCGCGGACGGCCTGCACTCACCCGTGCGCCGCAGCCTCGGCCTCGGGGCGAAGACCCGCGGGACACCCCGATACGGGATGCGCCGGCACTACGCGGTGGCCCCATGGTCGCCTTACGTCGAGGTGTACTGGGGAGCGCACGCGGAGGCGTACGTCACCCCGCTCGGCCCCGCACTCATCGGCGTCGCCCTGCTGACGGCCCGGCGAGCCCCGTTCACCACCCAGCTCGAGAGCTTCCCCGACCTGGCGGCCCGCCTCCCTCCGGAAGCCGCCGCCACCGCCGTACGAGGCGCCGGACCCCTGCGCCAGCGGGCCCGCACCCGCGCCCACGGACGCGTCCTGCTCGTCGGCGACGCCGCCGGATACATCGACGCGCTGACCGGCGAGGGCGTTTCCCTCGCCCTCGCCGGCGCCGAGGCGCTGATCGGCAACGTGTGCCGCGGCACGCCGAGCCGCTACGAGACCGACTGGAGACGAGCGACCCGCTCCCACCGTCTCCTGACGGAGCTCCTGGTCAGGGCCCGTCAGCAGCCCGCACTCGCCGCACACATCGTGCCCACGGCCGCACGCCTGCCACGCCTTTTCGCGGCGGCGGTGAACGCACTGGCATGAGAGCGTCGGCACCGCCACGGGCGGCAACTACCGCTGACGACCATGCGTCCCGCGACATGTGCGAGACTCCGCCGATGACCTCCGCAACGATCACCGCGGACGCCGCGGGAAGCCGGAAGCTCGGCGACCTGCCCGTCAACCGTGTCGGCTTCGGCGCGATGCGGCTGACGGGCAGTGCCGCCTTCCACCACGGGACCCCGAGCGACCGCGACCGCTCGACAGCCGTACTGCACAAGGCGATCGAACTCGGCGTGAACCACATCGACACGGCCGCCTTCTACTTCTCCGCCCTGCGCTCGGCCAACGAACTCATCAACAGCGCGCTGGCGCCGTACGCGGACGACCTGGTCATCGCCACGAAGGTCGGCCCCTACCGCGACCACGACGGGCAGTGGGGCGCCTCGGCCCGCCCCGACCAACTGCGCGGCCACGTCGAGGAGAACCTGCGCCAACTCGGCCGGGACCACCTGGACGTCGTCTATCTGCGCCGCATGCGGCAGGACTCCATCGCCGAGCACTTCGGCGCACTGGCCGAACTGCGCGAGGCGGGCCTGATCCGGCACCTCGGCATCTCCGCCGTGGAGCCACGGCATCTCGCCGAGGCGCAGGCCGTCGCGCCCGTGGTGTGCGTGCAGAACCGGTACGCGCTCGACCGGCCCGACCCCGAGGCCGACGAACTCCTGCGCCTGTGCGGCGAGCAGGGCATCGCCTTCGTGCCGTTCTACGCCGTGGCCGGCGAGGCCGGCGAACGGGGCGCGACCACCGCCCACGACGAGGAGGTACTCGCGGTCGCCCGGGCGCACGGCGCGAGCCCCACCCAGGTCCGTATCGCCTGGACCCTGCACCAGGGTCCGCACGTCCTCGCCATCCCCGGCACCGGCAACCCCGACCACCTCGTCGAGAACGTGGCCGCGGGCGCGCTCCGCCTCACCGACGACGAGCTGGCCCGGCTCGACGCGGCCCGTCGGCAGACCGGTTGAGCCGGAGCCTTCGCCCGGCTGCTCAGCCGGCGTACCCGGTCACCGGATAGTGGTCCGAGAGGTTCGTGTACGTGTAGTCCCTGCCCCAGCTCGTCACCGTCCAGGGCGCGCTCTCCTCCTTGACGACCTCGTTCTTCCACACCGCCGGACGAACGTGACCCGCTCGGTGCAGGACGTAGTCCAGGTCCTCGCGGGGGTCGTCGGGGTAGCGGTCGTGGGCGATGGAGTTGTCCTGCGTGTCGAAGGAGTACGGATGCCCGGTGCGCGCGTCGGCGCCCACCAGCCCCCCGTCGGTGAGCATCGAGGCGTACTCGGGCGTACGCGAGTCGACGTTCAGGTCGCCGGCGACCAGGACCTGCTCGCTCGCCGGGATGTTCTTGGCGTCCAGGAACGCGTCGATCGCCTTGAACTGCCGGCTGCGCATCGCGGCGGCCTCACCGGCGTCACAGCCCGGATCCGTCGACTGCGCGTGCGTGCCGACGACGTGGACCTTGGTGCCGTTCACGTTCAACACGACGTACGCGAAGCCCTTGTTGGACCACCAGTCCGCCCCGCACGCGTCCTTGTACACGTACTGCTCCTTGCGCAGCACCGGCCACTTGCTGAGGACCGTGACCCCGCCGTCCTCGGGCGTCGTCGCCGAGTACGCACCGCCCGTCGCATCCCAGCCGTCCTTGGTCCGCCCCACCACCGGCGTCTGGTACGGGTACTCGCCCGCCACCGCGGACTTCAGCGCGTCCGACGACGAGTTGTCGAACGCCTCCTGCACCACCACGACGTCGTTCCCCCGGAAGAAGGGCGCCTTCGCGATCTCCGCGCCCCGGTGGTCCTGGCCCCAGTTCGGGTAGAGCGTCCTGCTGAAGAGAAACACGTTGTACGACAGCACCCGCAGCGGCGGTGCCTGGTCGGCGGCCGCGGCAGTGGGTGCCGCACCCGCGAGCCCGGTCGTGGCGAGCGCGAGGGCGAGCACGGCTGCGCCCGGGGTGCGGCGCGGTGCTGAGAGCGTCACTGGATCTCCCTGAGGGTGAGGGGCTGAGTGGCGCCGCACATCAAACCACCACAGATTACTCTCAGGTAACTCCCGTGCAGGGAAAGAATGTCCGGCAGCGGTACACCGGGATCAGACCACCCATACGCCCTCGCGCATGAGATGCCGGCCGGGCATCTCGTGCTCCCCGTTCCGCGCCTGCACCGTGCGCGGACGTACCCGGAAATAGACGTACGGGGCCTCGTCCGCCCGGGGATCCCAGCCGGTCTTCGCGAGGAACGCCTCGGCCGCCGCTGCCGGTACCTCGTCGGCGCCGTACATCTCGGCCCGGCCGTCGATGAGGACGACGTCCAGGGTGTCCCCGAGCGCCAGCCGAGTCCGCCTGCCGTCCCGGAGGTTGCGGCCGGTCGCGGTGGTCGGCCGGGTCGCGAGCCACACGGAATCGCCGTCCCAGAGGAACCAGAGCGGGACCAGGCACGGCAGCCCGCCGGCGTCGGCCGTGGCCACCCAGATGTCCATCTCCTTCTCCAGGCGGGCCAGGAGATCGCGCTTGCGCTGTCCGGGGCTGCGGGGCTGCTCGGTGATCTTCATGGCCGGGACGGTATCGGGAGCGCCGACGGTGCGGATCGGGCCTGGGCCCGGTCTCGGGTGCGGCCCGAGTCCTAGGACCAGGCGCCTCTGTCGGAGGCGACTGGCGCCGGTGAAGTTTTACGTATAACCTCTCCGGTCAATCGCACCTCCCGGAAGGCCCCGATGAGACGCATCGCCCTGGTCACCCTCGTCGTCGACGACTACGACGAGGCGATCCGCTTCTACACCGAAGCCCTCGGCTTCCGGCTCGTCGAGGACACCCCGCGCCCGGACGGCTCCCGCTGGGTCGTCGTTCAGCCCGGCGACGAGGGCACCTCGCTGCTGCTGGCCCGGGCCAACGGCGACGAGCAGCGGGCCCGGGTCGGCGACCAGACCGGCGGGCGTGTCGGGTTCTTCCTGCACACCGACGACTTCGCCCGCGACCACGCCCGCATGCTCGCCGCGGGCGTGACCTTCCTGGAGGAGCCCCGACACGAGCCGTACGGCTCGGTCGCCGTCTTCCAGGACCTGTACGGCAACCGCTGGGACCTGCTCCAGCCCGCCGGCTGAACCTCCGCCCGTCGCTCGAATCGCCCCGCTCGAAGAAAGACCACGGACCACACCATGACTGCTACGCGCGTAGATGACGCCCTGATCCGCCGCCTCCCCAAGGCCGTCCTGCACGACCACCTCGACGGCGGCCTGCGCCCCGCCACCGTCATCGAGCTCGCGGACGCGGTCGGCCACACCCTGCCCACCACCGACCCCGACGAGCTCGCCACCTGGTACTTCGAGGCCGCGAACTCCGGCGACCTGGTGCGCTACATCGCCACGTTCGAGCACACCCTCGCCGTGATGCAGACCCGCGAGGGCCTGCTGCGCACCGCCGAGGAGTACGTCCTGGACCTGGCCGCGGACGGCGTCGTCTACGGCGAGGTGCGCTACGCCCCCGAGCTGAACACCAGGGGCGGGCTGACGATGGGCGAGGTCGTGGAGACCGTCCAGGAGGGCCTCGCCGCCGGTATGGCCAAGGCGGCCGCCGCCGGGACGCCCGTCCGGGTCGGCACCCTGCTGTGCGGCATGCGGATGTTCGACCGCGTCCGCGAGGCCGCCGACCTCGCCGTCGCCTTCCGTGACGCCGGCGTCGTCGGCTTCGACATCGCCGGTGCCGAGGACGGCTTCCCGCCCGCCGACCACCTCGACGCCTTCGAGCACCTTCGCCGCGAGAGCGTCCCGTTCACCATCCACGCCGGCGAGGCGCACGGCCTGCCCAGCATCCACCAGGCGCTCCAGGTGTGCGGCGCCCAGCGCATAGGCCACGGCGTGCGCCTCACCGAGGACATCGTGGACGGCAAGCTCGGCCGCCTGGCCGGCTGGGTCCGTGACCGTCGTATCGCCCTGGAGATGTGCCCGACGTCCAACCTTCAGACCGGCGCTGCCACCTCGATCGCCGAGCACCCGGTCACCGCGCTGAAGGACCTCGGCTTCCGCGTCACCCTCAACACCGACAACCGTCTGGTGTCGGGGACGACGATGACGCGCGAGATGTCGCTGCTGGTGGAGCAGGCCGACTGGACGGTCGAGGACCTGCGCACGGTCACCGTGAACGCCCTCAAGAGCGCGTTCATCCCGTTCGACGAGCGCAAGGCCCTCATCGAGGACGTCGTGCTGCCGGGTTACGCGGCCGCGCTCTGAAGCGGCCCGGGGGCTACGAGTTCTGCAGGAGCCCTCGCACATAGGCGGCCTGTCCGACGTGCTGCAGATCGTCGGACAGGACGCTGACCAGCCGCACGCCCAGACTGACCGGCGGATCCCAGCGCTCGTCCACGATGCGCTCCAGATCCTTGGCGGCCACCTCCCGCAGCGCGCCGAGGGTCTGGGCGTGCACGGCGTCGTAGTAGCGGGTCAGCAGGTCGCCCGAGTCGACCCGCACCTTGGCGACCTTCGCGGCGGTGTGACCGTAGCCGGTGTCGTGGCGCGGCAGGTCGAGCCCGAAGGTCTTCTGGAAGTCCTGGGTGAGCCAGACCTGGTCGAGATCGAAGGCGTCGGCGATGTGGTCGTCCTGGACGCGGGTGAGGTGCCAGACCAGCCAGGCGATGGAGTTGGCGCCGGCGGACGGGCGGGCGTGCAGGTCGTCGGGGTCGAGGCCCTCGACGGCGGCGTGGACTTCTTCCTGGATACGGCTGAATCCGTCGATGAGGATGTCCTTGGCATGCATGGCTCCACCATCGCGCACCCGTGCGTCCCGCGCCTTCTGTTCGCGCCTCACGCGCCTTCCGTTTCCAGCAGGGTCATCAGCGCCCGGGCCGCCGGGCTGGTGGCCTGCGCGGGCGGCAGCAGGGCGACCGTCTGGTAGACGGTCTCGCCGGTGCCCTTCACCGGCAGGGCGGTCAGTGACCGCCGCTTCTCCCGGAAGTGGCGCGGTACGACCGCGATGCCCAGGTTCTCGTCCACCAGGTCCAGGAGGCTGTGCACGTCGTTCACCTCCAGGGCGACCGACCGCCGTACGCCCGCCGCGGCGAACACGGCGTCCGTCGTGCGGCGCGGCCCCCAGTCCGGGTGGAAGTCGACGAAGACCTCCCCGCCCAGTTCCTCCGGAGTGACCGCGGCGCCGGCGGCCGCGAGCGGGTGGCTCGGATGGCACAGGACGGTCATCGGCTCGCCGGTCAGCGGCACGGCCCGCAGCTGGTCGGTGTCCTCCTCGGCAGTGCGCACGGCGAAGGCCAGGTCAAGGCGGCCGGCCGCGACCTCCTCGGCGAGTGCGCCCGCACCCGCCTGCCGCAGGCAGATCTCCACGTCCGGATGCCGGCGCCGGAAGGCCGCGAGCAGCCCCGCCACATGCACCCCGGCGATGCACTGCTCCGATCCGAGCGCCAGCATCCCGCGCAGCACGCCCTGCACCGCTGCCACCGCCTCATGGGCAGCCCGCACCTGCGCCAGGATCCGCTCCGCCTCGCACAGCAGGGCACGGCCGGCCGGGGTCAAGGTCACCCGGCGGGTCGTCCGCACGAACAGCGGGGTCTGCAACTCCCGTTCCAGTGCCCGGATCGATGCCGACAGGCCCGACTGGGACACCATGAGGCGCTCGGCCGCCCGGGTGAAGTGCTGGTCCTCGGCGACCGCCACGAAGTGCTGGAGATGGCGCAGTTCCATGATTGAGCAGCGTAACCGCTGAATCCCATCGGATTTACCTGTTGGACCACTGCCCGCAGGTCACGGGAGAGTGGATGCCGACTGGATTACCGGCTCTTCGGAGCCGTCCCCCGTCTGCCAACCCCTCTGGAGTCGCGTTGTACACCGCACACACCGACCGCTACGCGGACATGCCCTACCGGCGCACCGGACGCAGCGGCCTCAAGCTCCCTGCGATCTCGCTCGGCCTGTGGCACAACTTCGGCCCGGCGGACCGCACGGTCCAGACCCAGCGGGCCATCCTGCGCCGCGCCTTCGACCTCGGTGTCACCCACTTCGACCTCGCCAACAACTACGGCCCGCCGCCCGGGGCCGCCGAGACGGCGTTCGGCGAGGCACTGCGGACGGACCTCGCGCCGTACCGGGACGAGATGATCATCTCCACCAAGGCCGGCTATCTGATGTGGCCCGGCCCGTACGGCGAGTGGGGCTCGCGCAAGTACCTGCTGTCCTCGCTCGACCAGAGCCTGAAGCGGATGGGCCTGGAGTACGTCGACATCTTCTACTCGCACCGCCCCGACCCGGAGACTCCGCTGCAGGAGACGATGGGCGCGCTGCACTCGGCGGTTCAGCAGGGCAAGGCGCTGTACGTCGGCATCTCCAACTACTCGGCCGAGCAGACCCGCGAAGCCGCCCGCATCCTCGGCGAGCTGGGCACCCCGCTCCTCATCCACCAGCCGCGCTACTCGATGCTCGACCGCCGCCCCGAGGACGAGGGTCTCCTCGACGCCCTGGACGAGCTCCAGGTCGGCTCCATCGTCTTCTCCCCGCTGGAGCAGGGCGTGCTGACCGGCCGCTACCTCGACGGCATCCCTGAGGACTCGCGGGCCGCCAGCGACAGCCCGTTCCTGAACTCGGACGCGCTCACATCGGAGCTGGTGGGCAAGCTGCGCGAGCTCAACGACATCGCCAAGTCCCGCGGTCAGACCCTGGCCCAGCTGGCCCTGGCCTGGGTCCTGCGGGGCGGCCGGGTGACCTCCGCGCTGGTCGGCGCGAGCAGCGCGCAGCAGATCGAGGACAGCGTCGCCGCTGCTCGCAACCTGGACTTCGACGCGGAGGAGCTGGCCCGGATTGACGCGGTGATCAAGGGCTGAGCGGTTCGGTCACGGTGATCAAGGGCTGAGCCGTTCCGTCGCGGTGATCAAGGGCTGAGCCGTTCCGTCAGGTGAACGGTCACCCGGTCGCCCTCCTGCTTCCCGATGGCCTTGCGTACATCGGCCCTGACGGGGAGCTTGTGGGTGCCGTCTCCGAGGGCCATGAACGAACTCTGGAACGGATGTCCGTCGACGGTCCCGCGGATCTTGACCAGTCCGCGGGTCCCGAAGAAGTCGGCGGACTCCGGCCAGACGACATAGGTCCAGCCGCCCTTGCTCGGGCTCTTGCGCAGGACGGCGGTGAATTCCGCGTCCACTTTTCCGCTGGGGGTCATGGTGTTCTCCGTTCGCGGCGGTCTTTTCCCGGCCTCTCCCGGCCTTCACTGGTCAAGACCGCCGCACGGCGCGGAATTCATCGCTCACGTCCCGGCGGGCACCCGGTCCAGAAATCCGAGGACGGAGATGATCCGCCCCTCGGCGTCCAGGGTGATCACATCGGACCCCGCCACCGGCGCCGCCCCGTCGGTCTCGCTCACCAGCTCCCAGGAGAAGCGTGCCGTGTCGTGGTGGCCGTCGACGGAGCCGGTGAGGCGGAAGACGAAGCCGGGGAACTGCGCGTGCGCGGCCGCGACGACGGCCACGATCCCCTCGTGTCCGCGCACGTCGGACAGGGGATCGGTGTAGCTGCCGAGCGGGGCCCATGCGGTGGCGACCGCCCGGGACAGGGCGTCGGGTTCGCGGGCGTTCCAGGCCTCGAAGTAGCGGGCAACGGCGATCTCGTAACGGTCGGTGGACGCGGGCATGGTCGATCAGCCTCCGATGAGGTCGGCACTGGCGGCGGGAACCGGATCCCGGTCGCGGTGACCCGGTGACCGCAACGATGCCCGCACTCGCCGGGAAGTTCGATTACCCGTGGGGTAATGAAAAGCGGCGTTGACGTGTCCCCGTCGCGTTTCGGCCAACATGGGCTGTGAATATGCCAGGAGACTGGCCGGAAAGTCGTGGTGACAGTGTTTCAGTAGTGAACATACTCACTACGAGGGAGCCTCACATGGGGCGACGGCGCCCTTACACACCGCTCACGAGCCGCATGGAAAGCGAGGCCCGCCGGCAGGCGAACACGGCAACGCGGGGGAGGCTACGTGCACGACGAGTTCCTGTGCCATGTCACCGCATACGGAGTCTGCGGAGGCCGGCGCATCGGTGTACCCCTGGGAACCTACCGGGCGCCCACCCTGGCCCTGGCCCTGTGGTGGTTACGCGACCGTGCCTCCTGGATCGCCGAGCGATTAGACCCGCAACCCGACGCCGAGCACTTCCCGCCGGGCGCGCTCGTCCCGGTCGCCGACACCCTGCTCGACGTACCGGCCGTGCTGCGCGCCTGGTGCGGCGACGTCGGCCAACAGGACCTGGTCGCCGACGAGTTGGCGGCCGGGCACCTGGTGCGGATCGCCGTGAGCGACGACACCACCGAGTACGAGCTGCTCGCCGAGTCGGTGGACGCGCTGCGCATGCAGCGGACCATCCCGGCGCTGGTCGTACCCGTCGCCTGACCCGCTGTCGCGAGGTCTCCCGGCCCTGGGCGCAGGCAGGCGCATACATGGACAGATCGATAGAATCCTGGCATGGCGGAGCGACCGGTCGCACCGACTGCGCCCGTACTCGTCGTGGAGACCGAGTCGGGCTCCACCGTGATGACCCCGGGCCGTGACTACCACGTCGGACGCGACCCGCTCAGCGACATCGTCATCGACGACGCCCGCGTCTCCTGGCACCACGCCGTGCTGCGCCCCGAGGCCGACCACTGGACCCTCGAGGACGAGAACAGCACGAACGGCACCTACACCGAAGGCCACCGCGTCCACGCCTGGGACGTCGGCCCCGGCACCGTGATCCGCTTCGGCAACCCCTCCGACGGCCCCCGCGCGGTGCTGCTCGACAACCGGCCCGCCCCGGCGGCCGCGCCCGAGCGCCCCTCGGCCGTCTCGGCCGTTTCGATGCCGGGCCTGACCGGCACCTTCCGCCGGCCCACCACCGTCCACCCGCTGCCCGCCCGAACCGTCCGCATCGGCCGCGCCGCCGACAACGACCTGGTCATCGACGACCTGATCGTCTCCCGCCACCACGCCGAACTGCGCGCCCTGCCCGACGGGACGTACGAGATCGCCGACCTGGGCAGCCACAACGGCACCTACCTCAACGGCAGCCGGGTCACCGGCGCACCGGTCGGCCCCGGCGACATCGTCGGCATCGGCCACTCCGCGTTCTGCCTGGTCGGGGACCAGCTGCAGGAGTACGTCGACACCGGTGAGATCTCCCTGGAGGTGCAGGACCTCGCGGTCGCCGTCGACCACGGCCGCAAGACCCTGCTCGACCACGTCTCCTTCCCGGTGGGGGAGAAGTGCCTGCTCGCCGTCGTCGGCCCGAGCGGCGCCGGCAAGTCCACGCTCCTGAACGCCCTGACCGGACAGCGCCCCGCCGATCACGGCACGGTCCTCTACGACGGCCGCGACCTCTACCGCGACTACGCCGAGCTGCGTCAGCGCATCGGCCTGGTCCCGCAGGACGACATCCTGCACGCCCAACTCACCGTCCGCAGCGCCCTGTCCTACGCCGCCGAGCTGCGCTTCCCCCAGGACACCGCCAAGGCCGAGCGCCGGGCCCGGGTCGACGAGGTGATCCGCGAACTGGGCCTCGAGCAGCGCGCCGGGCAGCCCGTGCACAGCCTGTCGGGCGGGCAGCGCAAGCGGGTGAGCGTCGCCCTGGAGCTGCTGACCAAGCCGTCGCTGCTGTTCCTCGACGAACCGACCTCCGGGCTCGACCCCGGCATGGACCGCTCGGTGATGCACATGCTGCGCGGCCTGGCCGACGACGGCCGCACCGTCATCGTCGTCACCCACAGCGTGCTGAGCCTCGACGTCTGCGACCGGCTCCTCGTCCTCGCGCCCGGCGGCCGGATCGCCTACTACGGCACACCCCAGGAGGCCCTGCTCTTCTTCGGCTTCGGGAACTGGCCGGAGGCCTTCGAGGCCTTCGAACGCGATCAGGACCGGGACTGGGCGGGCGACTACCGGACCTCGCTCTTCCACCAGCAGTACATCACCGACGCGACCGGACAGCCCCGGCAGCACCGCACCGGCCCGGTCGTCATCGCCCCGCCGGCCCGGCCGCGCAGCCGCGGCGCCCAGCTCGGCACGCTGATCCGCCGCTACGCCACCGCGCTCGGCGCCGACCGCACCTTCCTCGCGATCATGATCGCCCTGCCGTTCGTGATGGGCGCCATGGCCCGCGCCCTGGCGGGCAGCAAGCTGACCCAGGAGACGGCGATGAACGCGCTGCTGATCCTGTGCGTCGGCGGCGTCCTCACCGGCGCGGCGAACGCCGTGCGCGAGCTCGTCAAGGAGCGTGTTATCTATCAGCGGGAGCGGGCCGTCGGCCTGTCCAGATCGGCGTACCTGATGTCCAAGGTGGTGGTCCTGGGGACGATCACCGTGCTCCAGGCGATCGTGCTGACCCTGGTCGCGCTGCTCGGCGTCGATCTCAACGCCCCCGGTGGCGAAGGCGTGTTGATGCCGCCCCTTGTCGAAATCACCGTCGCCGTGGCATTGCTGGCCTTCACGGCGATGATGCTCGGCCTGGTCGTCTCCGCGCTGGTGCGCAAGGAGGAGGTGACGATGCCGCTGCTGGTGCTGCTCGCCATCGTCCAGGTCGTCTTCTGCGGCGCCCTGCTCAAGCTGCACGGCGTGCCCGGCCTGGAGCAGTTGTCCTGGCTAGTGCCCTCGCGGTGGGCGCTCGGCGCGATGGCCGGCACCGTCGGGCTGTCCCGGATCGTGCCCGGCGACCTCGCCGACGATCCGCTGTTCGAGCACTCGGCCGGCGTGTGGCTGCTCAACGTGGCCATGCTGGTCGTGCTCTCCGTGGCCTTCGGCTACCTCGTCTCCCGGCTGCTGCGCCGGCACGAACCCGTCGTGATGCGGAAGTAGGCGCCCGTCCATGGCTTCCCCCGGTTTCCGGCCCACCCACGTCGTCCCCCGGCAGGGCATGCCCGCCTGGGAGGCGCCCGACCCGGCCCGGCCGACCGTGCCTCTCGACCCGTTCCTGCCGGTCCAGCTCGTCGAACGGCGCGGCGACTGGGGGCACATCCGGTGCGCCAACGGCTGGTCGGCCTGGGTCGACGGCCGCTTCCTGGTCGCCGTACCCCAGGACCCGCCCACCGCCGACGGCGGCCCGCTCACCCGCACCGCCGATCCGCGCCCGCTGCTCGCCCGCGTCGAGCGGGTGCTGGCCGGTTACCGGTCCGCGGTCGAGGACCTGGCGGCCGGCGGACTGGACGGCGAGACCTTCCGCGTCCGCACGTCGGGGCTGCGGATCGGGGTGGTCGTCGACGGGGAGTCCGTGTGGCTGTACGACGCCGAGCACGCGCGGTGGGTCTACGCGGACGGCGCGCGGCTGAGCACCTACGCCACGGACGACGGCCCCCGCACCACCGAAGACGCGGGCTCCCGCGCCGCGGAGGACCGCGGCCCCCGCGCGACCGCGGCCCCCGACCACGCCCCGACCCAGGTCGTGACCCCCGATGGCCCGTGACACCAGCCTCTTCTCGGGCCGGCCCTCCGAGCTGATCGGCCGGCAGGTCGCGGGCTACCGGATCGAGCGCGAGATCGGCCGGGGCGGCATGGCCGTGGTCTACCGGGCGCGGGACCTGCGCCTGGAACGCACCGTCGCGCTGAAGCTCCTCGCCCCCGAACTAGCCCGGAACGACACCTTCCGCCGCCGCTTCACCCACGAGTCCCGGGCGGCCGCCGCGATCGACCACCCGCACATCGTGCCGGTCTTCGAGGCGGGCGAGACGGACGGCGTCCTGTACATCGCCATGCGCTACGTCTCCGGCAGCGATCTGCGCCATCTCCTCGACCGCCAGGCACCGCTGCCGCCCACGAGGGCCCTGCGCATCGGGGCACAGGTCGCCTCCGCCCTCGACGCGGCGCACGAGCACGGGCTGGTCCACCGGGACGTGAAACCCGGCAACATCCTCGTCGCCCGCGGCACCGACAGCGACCACCCCGAGCACGTCTACCTCACCGACTTCGGCCTGACGAAGAAGTCGCTGTCCCTGACCGGCTTCACGACCGTCGGCCAGTTCGTCGGCACGCTCGACTACGTGGCCCCCGAGCAGATCTCGGGCAAGCCGGTCGACGCGCGCTGCGACGTCTACGGCTTCGCCTGCGTGATCTACGAGTGCCTCGCGGGCCACCCGCCGTTCCGCCGGGACGACGACATGGCCCTGCTTTGGGCCCACCAGTACGACGAGCCGCCGCCCCTGACCGAGGCGCGCCCGGACCTCGCCCCGCCCGTGGACGCCGTGTTCGCCAGGGCCCTGGCCAAGAGCCCCGACGACCGCCAGGCCTCCTGCCTCGCCTTCGTCGCCGAGTTGCGCGCCGCCGTGGCCGGGGGTGCGGCGGCCGGGCATGCGCCCACAGAGGTGGACCTCAGGGTCGTAGGAGTCCCGAAGGAGCCCGCGCAGGCCCCGCCGAAACCGCCACCCCGCTGGGCCGGGCCGGTCTTCCCCCGGTGAACGCCGGCCCGCTCACCCTTCCGGACGTGACGTGACCTCGCCCCGGTGCCGTACCCGCCGCGCGAGCAGCCCGCCGAGGAACCCGGCGACCAGCCCCCACAGCAGCGCCAGGCCGATCGCGGACCACGCCTCGGGCCTCAGGAACAGCTCGCCGCCCAGATCCCCGCCCAGGTCGCCGATGCCGAGCACCGACAGGCCGTAGTGCGCCGAGATCCGACCGACGAGGCAGATCATCAGCACCGTGAGCGCGAGCGCGACCGCCAGGTGCACGGCGTGCTGCCAGGCGCGCATCCGCGCCGGTGAACGCCTCGCCATCACGAAAGCGGCGGTCAGCAGCAGTACCGCGTCCACGACGACCAGCCACCACACCCGGCCGTCGTGCTCGGCGAGCGTGCCCAGATTCAGCTCGGCGGTCTCCCGGCCGCGCAGCACCTCGTCGAGCACATGCGGCATGGGCAGCCCGAACGGCCCCTCCACCCGGCCGTCCCAGGTCGCGCCGAGGCCGATCGTGAGGGCGAGCCACACCAGGTTCGGCAGGCCGAGCAGGATCACCGCGAGCGTCTCGGCCGCATGTCCGCGGGTCGCCGCGACGACCAGGCCGATGACGACACCCAGTCCGACCCAGGCGAGCAGCAGCGCCACCATCGCGTACGCGGCCGGCCGCACCGACTCCTGGAAGCGCAGCAGCCGGCCCGGAAGCGGAGCCCCGCGCGAGACCAGCAGGGCCAGCACCAGCACGCCCGCCAGCCACAGCAGGCCGAAGAACAGTGTCGCGGGGACGTCGGTGGTGAAACCGACCTGCGGCGAGATGCCGAGCAGGTCGCCGAGGTCGCCGAGCGCGTCCCGTCCGAGGTCGCCGAGGGAGAGCGAGAAGGTCTGGCGGGCGGCGAAGGACAGCGCCAGGAGGCCGATCAGCCAGAGTACGGCGATCCTGGCCGCCCACCCGGCCAGCTCCGCGGCCCCGGCGACCGCCCGGTGCCGCAGCGGCCGCAGGAAACCGGCGGCCAGGACGAGGGCGCCGACGAGCGTCACCGACAGCGGGATCACGGTCAGCCCGGCATCGGACTCGGCCAGTCCTCCGGCGTTCCCCGACAGCTCGATCGTGCCGCCGACCGCGGTGACCACGGTGGCCGCCACGACCCTCGGGAAGGCGCCGTCCGGGAGCTCCGCGGCCCCGGCGGCCCACAGCCCCAGCGCGGCCACCACGCCCATCGAGACCAGGCCGGCCAGCACCGCTGCGACGGCCTGAACCCAGCCATGACGGGCCACGGCCGGTCGAGAGGCTGTCAGCACGCTCACTCTGCCCACGCTAAGCAGCGCCCCTCGGACGCGCCCGCCGGGAGGTCCGTCCGCGTCGGCTTGCGGGCGGCGCGGGACCCGGGCACAGAATGGATCAACGCAGAAAGTGATAAAAGCGGCAAATCTCTCTCAAGTAACCAGTACTTCGTAGGGAAGAAGGCTTCGTGAGCGTCGAACCTCCGTCGTCCGGCCGCCCCACAGGACCGCCCTCGGGCCCCCTGTCGGGCCCCTCCCAGCCGCCCTCCGGCCCGCCCTCGCAGCCCCCGGGCAGCGGCGGCGGGGGAGCACCCGGCCCCGAACCCCACCACCCCTGGTGGAGGTCGGTGCCCCGCCTCGCGGCGCTGACCGCCGTGGTGGTGGCCGCGGTGATCGTCGCCGTCGTCCTGTCGCGCGGCGGTGGTGGCGGCACAGCCCAGGGCGGCGAGGTCTTCCTCCAGGCGGCCGGCAAGACGGGCCCCGACCCGTTCACCGAGTCCACGGCGAAGGACAGCTCCGCCCCGCCCGTCACCCCGTCCGCGGCCACCGAGTCGGCGCCGTCCAACGCCGTCCGCGGGGTCGACGGCGGCGCGGCCGGCCTGTACGGCGGCACCCGCAACGTCGCCGCCTGCGACGTCGAGAAGCAGATCGACTATCTCCGCACGGCCCCGGAGAAGAACAGGGCGTTCGCGTCGGTCGCCCGCGTCGACTCTTCCGACGTCCCCACCTATCTGCGCTCGCTCACCCCCGTCCAGCTGCGCATGGACACCCGCGTCACCAACCACGGCTACCGCGACGGCGCGGCCACCGCCTACCAGGCCGTCCTCCAAGCCGGCACCGCCGTCCTCGTCGACGCCCGCGGAGTGCCCCGGGTGCGCTGCGCCTGCGGCAACCCGCTGACGCCGCCGGTCGCCCTGCAGGGCACACCGAAGCGGACGGGTGACTCCTGGCCGTCGTACCGCTCCTCGAACGTCGTGGTGGTCTCGCCCTCGACGACGGTCATCAACGTCTTCGTCATCTTCGACCCCGACCGCGACGAGTGGATCTCCCGGCACCGCGGCGACGACGGCGACAAGGACAAGAAGACCCACCCGCCGGTGAAGCCCTCCCCGTCGGTCAGCGTGTCGACGCCCAAGCCGCCCACCTCACCCAGCTCGCCCTCCACATGCGTCCCGCTGCCCGACGACGCCACGGAGACGGCCGCCGGTTTGGTGTCACCCTGCCCGCCCACGTCGACCGCCCCGTCCTCGCCGTCGTCGAGCCCGGAGACGTCCACTACGGAGCCGGAGTCGCCCGCGACGACGACCTCCGAGCCGCCGCCGGACGAGGACACGACCACGACGTCACAGTCGGCGTCCACCGCGAGCGCGTCGGGGTCGCCGCCGCTGTGACGTACGGCGCCACCTGCGCGGTGACTGCGCGGCTCTGCTCTGGGTACGAGGACTGGTGCAGTAGTGTCCGGCCAGTCCGGCTTCCGAGAGAGAAACGCATGATCGAGCACGTGGACGGGGCAGTGATTCCAACTGGTTTCGACGTGCCCGTGGAACCGCTCAGGCGGGCGGCGCACTACAGCGGTGAAGCGGGATGCATCGCCGAGGCGCGGTCCTTCGCCGCGCTGTTCCTCGGCCGGCTCAGGACCGAGTGGTGCGCCACCATCGGCGAGTCCGCCCAGGACAAGGTGCTCCTGGTCGTCAGCGAGCTGGTCACCAACGCCGACCGGCACAGCAACGGCCCGTACATCCTGGACCTGGAGGGCACGGACGACGCGGTGACGGTCTGCGTGTACGACAGCAGCTCCGCCCTGCCCCGCCGCTTCCCCAGGGATCCGGAGCGGGTCGGCAGGCACGGTCTGGAGATAGTGCACGCGCTGGCGACGGAGGTCGCCGTGGAACGGGTGCCGGTCGGCAAGCGGGTTCGTGCGGTGCTGCGGCTGAGCGACGAGTGACGGGCGCGATTTCCCCCAGGGCAGAACGCTGCCCCCCTTCCCCGGGCGCCCCTCGCTTCTAGGCTGGGCGGGTGAGCGAACAAGCGACGAACGAAGCCCGCGTCATCCCCCTGCGAGCGCCGTCAGTGCGCCGGGGAACGACCCGCCCCGCGTCCGAACGCCCTGCCACCGCGGCACCCCCGACCCCGCCCGCCGCCAAGCCCTCCGCCGCGCCCCGGCCACCCGAGCCCACCGCACCCGCGCCCAAAGAGCCCCTGTGGCGCGACCTGGTCGGCGACGTCCTGCGCCGTGAGCGCCTCGCCCAGGAGCGAACCCTCAAGGACGTGGCCGACGCGGCCCGCATCTCCATGCCCTACCTCTCGGAGGTCGAGCGCGGCCGCAAGGAGGCCTCCTCGGAGGTCCTCGCGGCCGCCGCCCACGCCCTCGGGCTCGGCCTCGGCGACCTGCTGTCGCTGGCACAGGGCGAGTTGGTCCGGCTCAGCGGCCGCCGGGTGCCCAACAGCAGCCGTGGCAGGGCCGGTTCGTCGTACGACGGGCTGTGCCTGGCGGCGTGAGGCCGCGCCGGCGCCTCAGACCCGCACGAGGCGCCGGCTCACCACCTCGTCCGCCAAGCCGTACTCCACGGCCTCCTGCGCGGTGAACACCTTGTCGCGGTCCATGTCCGCGCGCAGCGTCGCGATGTCGTGGTGCGTGTGCCGGGCCAGCACCTCCTCGACCTGCGAGCGGATCCGGACCATCTCCTTGGCCTGCAGGGCGAGGTCGGAGATCGCACCCCGGCTGCCGCCGGTGGCGGGCTGACCCAGTAGCACGCGCGCGTGCTCCAGCACGAACCGCCGCCCCGGATCCCCGCCGGCCAGCAGCACGGCGGCCGTGGACGCCGCCTGCCCCACGCAGAACGTGGAGATCGGCGCCTGCACGTACGTCATGGTGTCGTAGATCGCCATGAGCGAAGTGAACGATCCGCCGGGGGAGTTGATGTAGATCGCGATCTCGTTCTCCGGTGCCGTCGACTCCAGATGGAGGAGCTGCGCGATGACGACGTTGGCGACGCCGTCGTCGATCTCGGTGCCGAGGAAGATGATCCGCTCGGACAGCAGGCGGCTGAAGACGTCGGAGGAGCGCTCGCCGTGCGCGGTCCGCTCGACGACGTACGGAATCGTGTAGTTCCCCATGTCACAGCCCCATCCGTCGCTTGGAGGCGGCCGGGCGGACGTCCGCGAGGGACTCCAGGACCCGGTCCACCATGCCGTACTCCCTGGCCTCCTCGGCCGTGAACCAGCGGTCGCGGTCGCCGTCCCGGGCGATGGTCTCCGGGGTCTGGCCCGTGTTCTCGGCGAGGAGCCGCTCCATGGTCCGCTTGCTGTGCTCCAGGTTCTCCGCCTGGATCTCGATGTCGGCGGTGGTGCCGCCGATGCCCGCCGACCCCTGGTGCATCATGATCCGCGCGTTCGGCAGGGCGTACCGCTTGCCGGGCGTGCCGCCGCAGAGCAGGAACTGGCCCATGCTCGCCGCGAAGCCCATGGCGAGCGTCGAGACGTCGTTCGGGATCAGCCGCATCGTGTCGTAGATGGCCAGACCCGCGTACACCGACCCGCCGGGGCTGTTGATGTACAGGCTGATGTCGGTGCGCGGGTCCTCCGCCGACAGCAGGAGCAGTTGGGCGCAGACCCGGTTGGCGGAGGCCTCGGTGACTTCCGTGCCCAGGAACACGATGCGCTGTCCGAGCAGTTGGGCGGCGAGATGGTCGTCGAGCCGGGTGGGCGGTGCGTCGCCCTCCTCGGCGCGGGGGGTGAGCGTGGAAAATGGAGTCATCGGTTCTCCTCGTGGTGGCGGGAACTGCCGTCGACTCCACTCTTGACCTCGGACGAGGCCGGAATGCGGTTTCTCTGCCCGCGGCAGATTCGCTGCGGGCAGAGCGGGCGTTCAGCCCTTCTCGCGCAGCTGCCGGAAGAAGGCGCGTACGTCGTCCACGAGCAGGTCGGGCTCCTCCATGGCGGCGAAGTGCCCACCCCGGTCGAGCTCCGTCCAGCGGACGATGTTCTCCGTCCGCTCCGCCTTGTGGCGCAGCGGGATCTGCGGGTCGCCGGGGAAGGAGGCCACCGCGGTCGGGGCGGTCGAGGGCTCGTGCGGGGCGGCGACCCGATCACCCTGGGCGCGGGCGCGCTCGTAGTAGACCCGGGCGGACGAACCCGCCGTGCCCGTCAGCCAGTACAGCATCACGTTCGTCAGCATCAGGTCCCGGTCGACGGCCTCCTCGGGCAGGTGCTCTGAGTCGGTCCACTCCTGGAACTTCTCGACGATCCAGGCGAGTTGGCCGACCGGCGAGTCCGTGAGCGCGTACGAGAGGGTCTGCGGCCGGGTGGACTGCATGTGGAAATAACCCGTTCCGTCCCGGAACCACTGCGCCCACCGGCGCCACGAGGTGAGCGTCCGCTCCCGCTCGGCGGGGCTCAGCGCCTCCAGTTCCTCAGCGGTCGGCTCGGCGGCCGCCTGCGCGCCGGGCAGCAGATTGAGGTGGATGCCGATGACCCGGTCGGGGTGGACACGGCCCAGCTCGCGGGAGATGGCCGCACCCCAGTCGCCGCCCTGGGCGCCGAACCGCTCGTAGCCGAGGCGCGTCATCAGCTCGGCCCACGCGTCGGCGATCCGGCGTGCCTCCCAGCCGGTCTCGCGGGTGGGCCCGGAGAACCCGAAGCCGGGAATGCTCGGCAGGACCACGTGGAAGGCGTCGGCAGGGTCGCCGCCGTGCGCGGCCGGATCCGTCAACGGACCGACGACGTCCAGGAACTCGACGAACGACCCCGGCCAGCCGTGCGTGATGATCAGCGGGGTCGCGTCGGGCTCGGGTGAGCGGATGTGCGCGAAGTGCACGTGGGCGCCGTCGATCTCGGTCGTGAACTGCGGCCAGTCGTTCAGCCGCGCCTCCGCCGCCCGCCAGTCGTACTCGTGCCGCCAGTAGCGCACCAGCTCTCGCAGGTAGTCCGACGGAACGCCGTACGCCCATCCCACCCCCGGCAGCTCGTCGGGCCACCGCGTCCGGTCGAGGCGGTCGTGGAGGTCGTCGAGGTCGCTCTGCGGAATGTCGATGCGGAACGGGTGCACGCTGTTGCCGTTGTCGGCGGGCGAAGACGTCATGACCGCGATGCTAGGTCCGAACGGTGTAACGGCCACCTGGATTGTCGGCCACGCGACCGATGAGTTTCACGGCGAGGACCGGTCGATACAGATGACAGCGCATCCACGCTCCAGGAGGTACTCATGGCATCCGACGGTTTCACCACGTGTCTCTGGTTCGACGGCCAGGCCGAGGAGGCCGCCCACTTCTACGTCTCGGTCTTCAAGAACTCCAGCATCGGCAAGGTCGCCCGCTACCCCGAGGGCGCGATGCAGCCCGCCGGCAGCGTCATGACGGTCGAGTTCACGGCCAACGGCCACAGGTTCCTCGGGCTCAACGGCGGACCCCAGTTCAAGTTCACCGAGGCGGTCTCCTTCATGATCTTCTGCGCGAACCAGGAGGAGATCGACTACTACTGGACCAAGCTCACCGAGAACGGCGGCGAGCCCGGCCCGTGCGGCTGGCTCAAGGACCAGTACGGCGTGTCCTGGCAGGTCGTCCCGGACCGGCTCGACGAGATGATCACCGACCCGGACCCGGCGAAGGCGGCCCGCGTGACCAAGGCGTTCATGGCGATGAGCAAGTTCGACATCGCCGCCCTGGACAAGGCCTACGCGGGGGAGTGAACCCTGCCCTACCGGTTCTCGCGGATCACGCGGGTGATCTCCCGGGCGACCCGCATGATCCCGGGGGAGCGGACCGGGCACGGCTTCGGCGTCGAGGTCGTGGGCGCCAGACAGAAGTGCAGGTAGTCGTCGTCGCGGTGCAGGGCGGTGCGGTCGCGGTCCGGCCGGGTGCAGTACTCGGCGTGTGCGTGCTCGTATGCCGTGCACGGCAGGTACTGGACCCAGCTGTGGCGGGCCCCGGGCGCACTCAGCACCTTGGCCGCGTCCGCGAGCAGGTCGCCCGAGGCGCCGGCCCGCAGCTCGTACAGGGCGTTGACGCGCCGGACCCGGTCGGGAGTGATCGGGTCCGGGCCCTGCAGCACCCAGACGATCCGGGCGTCCCCGGCCGCGGAGATCTGGTCGGTGAGCCGCTTCAGGTCGGCCTGGTACCGCCTGAAGTACTTGTCGGGGGAGGCGTCATGGGTGATGCCGTCCATGCAGGGCGTGTAACCCCACGCGTTCCCCCAGAACTGCAGCACCACGAAGTCCGGCCGCAGCCTGCGCACCAGCGCGGCCGCCTTGTCCGCGACCGGCACGAGGGACCGCTTGCCCGTGCCCTCCAGGTAGTCGCACAGGGTGGTTCCCGAATACGGGGCGCTCGTGTACGCCGCCCCCAGCTCGCGGCGCAGCTCCTGCCCGAGTACCTTCTGCGCCTCCATCGCGAGCGAGTCGCCCAGATACAGCACGCTCGGCGCCTGCGCGGAAACGCTCGGACTCCGCCCCTGAGCGCTCGGCGACGCGGGCGCCTGCTGCTGCGTGGTGGCCGACGCACCCGGCATCTCCGGAGGCGGCCCGGCCTCCGGCTCCGACGCGGGATCCCCGCACGCGCCGAGCAGCACGGCGGCCAGCAGCACCCCGACGAGCCACGGCTTGCGCATACGGCAACTCCCGCCCCGGACACCGAAAACGGCTCCCCAGGCAAGCACAGCCCGGCCCAGGGCGGAAGACCCGCGTCGGCCACGGAACGTCCGTGGCCGACGCGGGACCGGCCGTCGCTCAGACGCGGTCCGCCGCGATCAGCAGGTACTGGAAGCTGCCGTTGCGGTAGGCGGTCAGGAACGTGTCCTCGATGCCCGTCACCAGGTGGTCGGCCTCGCGGCGCAGCTCCCAGTAGGGGATGGTCGCCTCGGTCAGGTCCTGCACATGGACCGGCACGAGCCGGTTGCGGGCCATGGCGCGGAAGTACGCCGAGCGCGGGTGGATGTCGCAGATGTAGTGGGCGTTGATGAGGGACACCTCGCGGGAGGCGCGTCCGTAGGTGTCGTTGTAGCAGCCGGTGATGGTGACGTAGCGGCCGCCGCGGCGCAGCAGCCGGGCGTGCTCGGCGAACAGCAGGTCGAGCTCGACGTACATGGTGGACTCGTTGTTCCACGAGGCCGCGAACGTCCCGGACGGCAGCCCGGTGTCGAGCATGTTGCGGCAGTGGTAGCGCACCCGGTCGTCGATGCCCCGTTTGCGGGCCTGCTCGTTCGCGAACTCGGCCTGCTTGGCGGAGAGGGTGACCCCGTCGGCCTGGCAGCCGTAGCGCAGATGGGCCACGACACTGCCGCCCCCGCGTCCGCAGCCGGCGTCGAAGACCCGGTCGTCGGATGTCAGCGGGCCGAGCCGGTCGGCGAGCAGTTCCGCCTGGGCGTGTTCGAGCCGGTGCAGTTCGGCGGTGATGCGCTCCCGGCGCCGGACGGGGTCGGGTTCGTCGAGCACGGAGCGGTCGGCGTCGCCGATGCCGTAATGGTGGTGGTACAGGTCGTCGATCTTTCCGAGTTCGAGGTTGACCGGGTTCTCCTCGGCGTTCCAGTAGTCCGCGACGCGGGTCTGGTACGTGGACTGGGACGGCACCGGGACGGTCTTGGTGCCGGCTTCGGGGGCGATGGTCAACGGTGACTCCTCGTGCTGGTTGCTGTGACGCTCTGTCATGCGGTCGCGCTTTACCAGTAGTTGGGCAGGTGGTAGCGGTGGGTGTTGGTCGCGTGCCACTCGTGGTTGCCTGCCACCCAGTCGGACAGGCCTCGCGCGTAGCGCTCCACGAGGGGCGAGGTGGCGGACAGCAGCGCGGACTCCTCCTCGAAGGCCTCCATGATCCGGTTGTGGATCTCGACGGCCTTCAGATAGGCGGCCTTCAGCCCGCAGCGCTCGTTCGCGGCGATGACCTGCGGCAGGTTGAGATGCGTGGGGTCGCTCGCCAGCTCCTTGGTGAAGGAGTACAGGTCGTTGACGATCGTGGTCGCGTTGCAGGCGAGCGCCGTGATCCGCTGGATCTCCGGGCGGGCGTAGAGCGCCTCGGGCAGTTCGTAGCCGTCCACGGCGTCCACGATCGACAGACAGGGACGGAAGTTGTTGAACTGCCGCATCACCAGGTACTCCCAGACCCGCGGCACGTACCGGGTCTCGGCCCAGGCCGCCTCGGCGAGGTAGCCCAGGTGCAGCCGGGCGATGTCGTGGACGAAGCGGTCGGTCTGGCTCGGTGTGGCGAAGGCGGCGTAGTCCTGGAGGGCGAAGTGGTACGAGCGCAGCGGACCGTCGGCGCGCACGCCGTGGCGCCACTCCTCCTCCAGCTCGGGAATGCCGTGGTAGGGGTCGAGCGCCGACTGGGCCATGATCAGACGGCCGCCGAGGCCCCGGCGCGCTCCGCCCCGGCCCTCGTCCTCCTCGCAGTAGCAGGAGTCGACGACGTTCTCGGCGAGCAGCAACTCGCCGGCGGCGGTCAGCCGGTCCGGATCGAGCGCCTCCGGGTGCTGGAGCACCACGGCCCGGCCGAACTGGAACCCCGAGAAGTCGCCCTTCCACGCCTCGGGGAACAGATCGAGGCGGCGGGCCCAGGCCTCCAGCCTGCGGTCGACCTCCGCGGCCTTGACGGGGTCGGCGGGGGCGACCTGCCGGTACCGGAGCCCGGGGATCGCCCCGCCGCGCCGGGTGCGCAGCGTGCTCGCGATGTTCGGTGGCCCCGGCAGCGCGAAGTCGGAGGTGGGGGAGGACGTGCTCATCGGGTGCTCCACACGGTCACTCGGCCGTCCGGCCGATCTGGGCGTTCTCGAGGATTCCGACCGCGTCGGGGACGAGGATCGCCAGCGAGTAGTAGGCGGTGACGAGGTAGCGGATGATCGAGTTGGTGTCGATGCCCATGAACCGCACGTTCAGACCGGGCTGGTACTCCTCCGGGATCCCGGTCTGGTACAGCCCGATGGCGCCCTGGTCGCCCTCCCCGGTGCGCAGCGCGATGATGCTGCTGGTGTGCTCCCGGCTGATCGGGATCTTGTTGCAGGGGAAGATCGGGACACCGCGCCAGGCGGGGATCTCGTGCCCCTCCACGCTCGCCGTGCCGGGCACCAGGCCGCGCCGGTTGCACTGCCGGAAGAACGCCGCGATCGCCTTCGGATGGGCGATGAACAGCTTGGTCTTGCGGCGCATCGACAGCAGCTCGTCCATGTCGTCCGGGGTCGGCGGCCCGGTGAAGGTGCTGATGCGCTGCCCGTAGTCGGCGTTGTGCAGCAGCCCGAACTCCCGGTTGTTGACCAGCTCCCACTCCTGGCGTTCGCGGATCTCCTCGATGGTCAGGCGGAGTTGCTGCTCCGTCTGGTCCATCGGGTTGTTGTAGAGGTCGGCGACCCGGGTGTGCACGCGCAGCACGGTCTGGGTCAGGGACAACTCGTACTCGCGCGGGGCGAGGTCGTAGTCGACGTAGCCGCCGTTGATCGTCGGCTCGCCGACATGGCCCGCCTGCACCGGCACGTCGGCCTCGCCCTTGCGGTTCATGGGCAGGCTCTGCCGCGCGGCGTAGGCCTCCAGGTGCGCGGCGAGGGACGGCACCCGCTCGGTGAACTCGTCGACCACGGCCCAGGGGAGCACGAGCAGCACGCCGGCCGTCTCCGCCCGCACCGAGCTCAGCCACAGAGGATCGGGGTGGCCGATGGCCTCGTCGCCCATCTGGTCGCCGTCGGTGACGACCCCGACGATCTCCTCCTCGCCGTACTTGCCTTCCGTGAAGCGGGTGAAGCGGCCGTGCACGACGAGGTAGGCCTCCGTGACCGGCTGCCCGGCCTCGACGAGGACCTGGCCGGCCCGGACCTCCCGGACCCGGAAGCGGGTGGAGACCTCCCGCAACACGTCCATGTCGGCGTAGCCGCGCAGGACCGGAAGCTCGGTGAGGGTCTCGGGGATGACCTTGATGTCGTCGGCGCCGTTCTGGTCGAACTGCACCCGGCCCCGGCCGACGCGCAGCTGCAGACGGCGGTTGACCCGGTAGGTGCCGCCCTTCACGTCCACCCAGGGCAGCATCCGCAGCAGCCAGCGCGAGCTGATGGCCTGCATCTGGGGTTCGGACTTGGTGGTCGTGGCGAGCTGCCGGGCCGCCTGGGTGCTGAGACTGGTGAGCTGACCGTCGGACTGTGGATCGGGAGCTGGTTCTTCGATGGCGGGACCGGTGGCGCTGTCCGGTGTGGACACATTCCCTCCCGGGAGGTGAGCGGGCTGGCCGTGCGCGCGTCCTAGCCAAACAGCCGCTGTGACAGCCTGATCAGGGCGTGAAAGGGGCGGCTTCAGACCCTGGAGGTGCAAACCTGCCGTGTGAGGCAGTGGACGCACCCTGAGTGACCTTGCTCCCCTCCCGTGCTCCCGCACGCCCGAGTGGCCGCGCTCAGAACAGGTCGTTCACCAGCACCGCCGCCCCGTCGAACCGGCCCGCCTTCAGATCCCGCAGCGCCTCGTCGGCCCGCGACAGCGGATAGGTGTGCGTCGTGGCGTGTACGGCGTGCTGGGCGGCGAGCGCCAGGAACTCACGGCCGTCCTCGCGCGTGTTGGAGGTGACGCTGCGCAGCTGCTTCTCGTAGAAGAGCTCGCTCTCGTAGCGCAGCGCCGGGACGTCGCTGAGGTGGATGCCCGCGACGGCCAGCGTGCCGCCACGGTCGAGGGCCCGCAGCGCCACCGGGACCAGATCGCCGGCCGGCGCGAACAGGATCGCGCTGTCCAGCGGCTCCGGCGGCATCTCGTACGCATCGCGGGCCGAGGCGGCACCCAGGCCGAGCGCGAGCTCGCGGGCGGCCGCGCCCCGCGTCAGCACGTGCACGGTGGCGCCCTCGGCGATCGCCACCTGCGCGCACAGATGGGCGCTGCCCCCGAAGCCGTACAGCCCGAGCCGCCCGCCCGGAGGCAGCGCCGCCCGCCGCAGCGCGCGATAGCCGATGATCCCGGCGCAGAGCAGCGGGGCGAGGGTCACGTCGTCGAGGTCACCCGGCAGCCGGTAGGCGTACGCCGCCTGTACGGTCGTGTACTGCGCGTATCCGCCGTCGGCGTCCCAGCCCGTGTACCGCGAGGCCGGGCACAGGTTCTCGTCCCCGCGCGCACAGTAGGCGCAGGTGCCGTCGGTGCGCCGCAGCCAGGCCACCCCCACCCGCTCCCCGACGGCGAAGCCGCGCACGGCCGCCCCGAATCCGGCCACCACGCCGACGACCTCGTGCCCCGGTGTCACAGCCGGCCGGTGCACCGGAAGATCGCCCTCCGTGACATGCAGATCCGTACGGCACACCCCGCACGCCCGCACCCCCACCAGCAGTTCGTCGTCTCCCGGCACCGGAACCGGCTTCCCGACCAGCCGCAGGGACCCCGCCTCGACCGGCCCCGGCTCGACCACCGACCACGCGCGCATCGACCTGTCCGCCATCCCGAGCCCCGTCCTTCGACCGGCCGCCGTATGCCCCAGTCTGGAACGGAAGCGAGCATTCGGCGCGCGACGGTACTGCCGGGTGGCTAGCGTAAGAATCCGGACAACTCACCGAGCCGGGAGAGGGCCGCAACCATGGCCGTGAAACCTGAGGGAACCCCCATCTGGGCCGACGCGATGTTCAGCGACGTGGAGGGAGCCAAGAGCTTCTACGGCGACGTCCTCGGCTGGACCTTCGGCGAGGCGTCGTCGGAGTACGGCAACTACACCCAGGCCTACGCGAACGGCAAGGCCGCCGCCGCGGTCGTCCCGCCCATGCCGGGCCAGGAGGGCCAGTCGCAGTGGTGCCTGTACTTCGCCACCTCCGACGTCGCCGCCACCGCCGCGAAGATCCGTGACAACGGCGGCGAGATCCTGATGGAACCGATGGCGGTCGGCGAGTTCGGCAGCATGTGCCTGGCCCGCGAGCCCAGCGGTGCCGTCTTCGGCCTCTGGCAGGCGGGCACCCACGAGGGCTTCGAGGCGCCGATGGACCAGCCGGGCGGGTTCTGCTGGGCCGAGGTCTTCACCCGCGACCGGCAGAAGACGGACACCTTCTTCCCGGCCGTCTTCGGGTACGGCGCGAAGCAGATGGAGGACGACGCGATCGACTTCCGGCTCTTCACGCTCGGAGACGACATGGCGCTCGGCCGTATGCAGATGACGGACGAGTTCCCGCCCGAGGTCCCCTCCTACATCAACGTGTACTTCACGGTCGACAACTGCGACGACGCTGTGGCCAAGGCCACCAAGCAGGGCGCCGTGCTCCGCTTCGGGCCGATGAGCTCGCCGTTCGGCCGGTTCGCGGCGCTCACCGATCCGCAGGGCGCGAACTTCTCGGTGATCGACGTCACCACGACCGAGGGGGAGATGCCGAAGACCACCGACGTCTCCTGATCCTCGACGGCACCTGCGGCCGGGCGGCCCGCCGGACCGTGGCATGATCGGCGCATGCGTGAACGTGTTGTGGCAGCGTGCGACGGGGCTTCGAAGGGAAACCCCGGGCCGGCGGGCTGGGCCTGGGTCGTCGCCGACGAGACGGAGACTCCGACCCGATGGGAGGCCGGGCCGCTCGGCAAGGCCACCAACAACGTCGCGGAACTCACCGCGCTGGAACGCCTGCTCACGGCGACCGACCCCGGCGTACCGCTGGAGATCCGCATGGACTCGCAGTACGCCATGAAGGCCGTCACCAGCTGGCTGCCCAACTGGAAGCGCAACGGCTGGAAGACGGCCGCCGGCAAGCCCGTCGCCAACCAGGACCTGGTCGTGCGCATCGACGAACTGCTCGCCGGCCGCACGGTCGAGTTCCGCTACGTCCCCGCCCACCAGGTCGACGGCGACCCCCTGAACGACTTCGCCGACCGTGCCGCCAGCCAGGCGGCCACCGTGCAGGAGCCGGCGGGCAGCGGTCTCGGCTCACCGGAGCCGCCGCCCTCCCCGGACACCCCGCCGGCCAAGGCACCGCGCCGCAAGTCCGCGGCGCCCCGGAAGAACGGCAGCTCCTCGCGCACCATCAAGGCCAAGTTCCCCGGCCGCTGCGTCTGCGGCCGCTCCTACGCGGCGGGCGAGCCCATCGCCAAGAACGCCCAGGGCTGGGGCCACCCGGAGTGCCGTACCGCCGAGGCCTGACCGGCGGGACGGGCGGCGCGGACCGGCGGCGGACCCGGGCGCTGTCTCAGGCCGCGTCGAACGTGTAGTGCGCGGTGTGGTCCAGCAGGTCGGCGGGACGCACGTCGTTCCACGGCTTCATCGTCTCGTTGAGATCGACGACGTTCGGCGTCCCGGCGGCCGGCACATAACCGGAGCCGGGGTGCCGGCGCTGCCAGTCCGCCCACAGCTTGTCGATGTAGGCGTGGTGCAGCCAGAACACCGGGTCGTTGGGGGACACGCCGGTCGCCATCTGCCCGCCGACCCAGACGTGGACCCGGTTGTGCAGATTGACGCCGCGCCAGCCCTCGAGATGGTTGCGGAAACCGTCCGACGCGCTGTTCCAGGGCGCCATGTCGTACGTGGCCATGGCGAGCACGGACTCCACCTCGGCCCGGGTCGGCAGCTCCCGTACCGCGGCGCCCAGGGACCGGCGCAGAAACGTGCGCCCGTCCACGCGCACATTGATCGGCCAGTTGCCGGTCGACGCGGCGAACGGCCCGTCCATCACCCGGCCGTCGAGGCTGCGCCCGGTGCCGCCGAGGAAGTCGGGGGCCCACAGGGAGGACCGTATCGAGCGGTCGGTGCTCCAGTCCCAGTACGGCAGCGCGACCGAGGGGTCCACCTGCTGCAGCGCACGCTCGAACTCGAGCAGGAATCTGCGGTGCCAGGGCAGGAAGGACGGTGAACGGTGGCCGGTGCGTTCCCCGTTGTCGGTGTCGCCGACGATGAAGGCGTTGTGCGTGGTGACGAACTCGTCGTAGCGGCCGCTGCGCTTCAGCTCCAGCACGGCGGCGACGAATCGGCGCTTCTCGTCGGCGGTCAGCAGGGCCTGGTTCTTGCGGACGGTCATGGTAGCGGGTGCTCCAAAGTGCGCTTGCGGCAGGTCAGTTGGCGTTGGTGGGGAAGGGCAGGAGGGCTGCGCCCTGCAGCTCGTCCACGGCGGCGCGGGCGGCGGCGCGCGGGGTGGGCACCGGGTCGTAGTGGCTCACGACGCTGATCCAGCTGCCGTCGGCGTTGCGCATCACATGCAGCTCCACCCCGTCGACGAACACGGCGTATCCGGCGCCGTGGTGCTCGTGACCGGAGCCCGAGACCGGCCGGCCCTGTATTCGGCGGCCCTTGTAGACCTCGTCGAAGGACGCCGGGGCGTGGTGGTCGTGCCCGGCGGCGGTCGCGCCGGGGGCGGCGACGGCCTGGACACCGGCCGCGGTGGCGAGGGCGGCCGCGGCGGTGAGCGCACGGCGACGGCTGAGTTCCGGCATACGGATCTCCTGGGTTCGTTCGGTTGACGACTCCGCATGCCTATCGGGCCGCACGAGAGCGGGAGAAATCGGTCGGCAGTGGTTGGCTCCGATCCGGACAAGTAGTTACATGTCGTGCAAAGTTGAATCAAGGTGATCTTGCTACGGGCCGTACTCGTGAGTTACCGGAACGGGGAATTCCTTCCCCTGTGGGCCGCGTTCCGGGTGATCTTTCGCGGGCGGGTGAGTCACCAGTGGTCTGCTTCACTCGCCGAAACTGGCGCGATCCGGAATGCGGCGGGACGGTACACCTGGCCTGTTACTCTCCCCGAACCAGAATGTCCGATTTGGGGAATATTCGGGGATGTGCGTGAAGGTCGCCTGCGTCGGCGGCGGGCCTGCCGGCCTGTATCTGTCGATCCTGCTGAAGCTGCGGAACCCCTCCCACGACATCACCGTCCACGAGCGCAACCCGGAGGGCTCCACCTACGGCTGGGGCGTCACCTACTGGCGCGGTCTGCTCGACCAACTGCACGCGCACGACCCCGAGACGGCCCGCGCCATCGACGAGAACTCGGTCCGCTGGAGCGAAGGAGTCGCCCACATCCGGCACCTGACGACCCGTCGGCCCGGTGACCAGGGCCACGGGATCGGACGCCACCAGCTGCTGGAGATCCTCGCCGCCCGCGCCCGCTCACTGGGCGTACGCCTGGCCTTCGAGCACGAGATCACGCCGGACCGCCTGCCCGCAGCCGACCTGGTCGTGGCGGCCGACGGCGTCCACAGTGCCCTGCGCACCCGGCACGCCGACCACTTCGGCACGCGGATCACGGCAGGCCGCAACCGCTACATCTGGCTCGGCACCAGCAAGGTCTTCGACGCCTTCACCTTCGCCTTCGTCGAGACCGACCATGGCTGGATCTGGTGCTACGGCTACGGCTTCGGCCCCGAGACCGGCACCTGCGTCGTCGAATGCGCCCCCGAGGCCTGGACCGGCCTGGGCCTCGACACGGCGAACGAGGCGGACGGACTGACCCTGCTGGAGACGCTCTTCGCCGAGGTCCTCGACGGCCATCCCCTCACCGGCCGCGGGTCCGCCGACGGCAGCGCCCAGTGGCTGACCTTCCGGACCCTCACCAACCGCACCTGGCACCGCGGCAACCTCGTCCTGCTCGGCGACGCCGCCCACACCACGCACTACTCCGTCGGCGCCGGCACGACCCTCGCCCTGGAGGATGCCATCGCCCTGGCCCGCTCCCTGCACGAGCACCCCGCCCTCCCGCAGGCCCTCGCCCGCTACGAACAGGAGCGCAGACAAGCCCTGTTGCCCCTGCAGAGCGCGGCCCGCTACAGCGCCCGGTGGTACGAGAACCTGCCCCGCTACATCCATCTGCCCCCGCACCAGATGTTCGCCCTGCTCGGCCAGCGCCACTCACCCCTGCTGCCCCACATGCCGCCCCGGCTGTACTACCGGCTCGACAGGGCGGCCGGGCGACTGGAGACGTTGCGCCGCTTCAAGCGCTGGCTGGGCCCGAAGGCCGCGCGCACCGTGCACGCCAGGGAACTGGCGTCCGGCAGGTAGCCGCACCTCACCTCAGCAGCCGGTCGAGGAAGGCGTTGCCGAACACCCCGTGGGGATCGAGCCGGTCCAGCACCCCGGAGGCCTGCCCCCACGTGTCCTCACCGATGGACCCGGGCACGACCGTGTCCAGCACCTCGGCGTCGCTCCAGGCGGCCTCGTCCGTGTAGGCCCAGCCCTTCGACCACTCGACCCGGGGCATGGCGTACCCGCCGTCGAAGGTACGCAGCAGAAACCGCTCGATCTCGCGCAGGAACGCCTCCGCGTGCGGAGTTCCGGGCAGCGTCAGGACGTTGAGCCACACGGCGGTGTCCCACTCGGGCCGGTCGCCGCGCGGGCGGAGCGCCGACAACAGCGGGGTCCGCGCACCGTCCGCACCGACGTCCGCCGGATCGTCGAGGCCGGTCACGCGGATCTCCACCGAGCCGTTGACCGGGAACTGCCCCCGGCCGGCGTACTCCGCCAGGCGCTCCCGACAGAAGGCGGTGAACTCGGCGACGACCCGCTGCACTTGAGCCCTGCTCGTGTGCACGACGTAGCCGTTCGTCGCGATCCTCAGCGTCGTCGGCCGCAGGTACAGCAGGGTGTTCTTGGACGGCCCCCAGATGTCCGCCGACAGCGTCGCCACCAGGCCGAGCGCGGCCGCGTCGTACTGCGCGTTGCCGAGCACCGGCGCCAGATACCAGGCCCCGTCCGACACCATGCGCCCGACCAGCTCCGCCACCGGGCGCGGGACGCTGTCGGAGAACGGGTAGTTGTACGGCGTCGCCACGTGCCGCGAGGTCAGCGGCCGGGTGGGGGAGACGCTCCACACCTTCAGCCACGGGCACTCGGTGAAGGCGAACCAGATCGCCTCGACCCGCCCGGCCCGGTCCAGGAAGCTCGCGAGCGTGCGTCCGTCCGTGCCCGGCGCGGCGAAGAGCTCCCCGGCCGGGATGTCCGTACGGCTGACGCACCGCAGGTTGCTGTCGGCGCCCACGCGCAGCAGGACCTCGGTGATCAGGGACCGGCCGAGATGGGTGAGCAGGGCGGCGCAGTCGGCCTCGTCACGGTCGTAGGTCCGTAACACATACGCGCCGTCGGCCTCGTCCCAGACGACGGCCGTCAGGGACAGCACGAGATTGCTGAGCGAGCCGTACGTGTGCCCGGACAGCCGCTGTTCACCCCGCGCCGGCACGGCGGTGCCGTGCGCGTCGACGGCCAGGGCGCCGCCCAGGGTGAGGTTGCCGGGCGCCGGGGAAGCGGTGACGCCGAGACCGTGCTCCTCCAGGAAGGTGAGCAGGGCCTCCAGGGTGACGCCGGTGCCGGCGCGCACGGAGCCCGGCGACTCCAGGGAAAGGCCGGTGAGATGAGAGGCGGTGTCGACGAGGAGGACAGGCGTGTCCGGCGGTGTGTCCTGTGTGATGGTCAGCGGAGACCAGCCGTGCGAGGAACCGCGGGCACGGACCCGCCAGCCGTGCCGCCAGGCCCAGTTGACGACGGCGACCACCTGGTCCGGGGCGGCCGGCGCGCAGGCCCACAGCCCGTCGGCGGTGATCTCGCCGACCCAGTTCCGGTACGCCGAGCGGTACAGGGCCACTTCGGGCGGGAAATCCGGTAACTCCTGTGCCGCGACGGCGGGATCCGCCGGGAGAAGAGTCGGTACGGCGGCCAGGGCGGCAGCGGTGCGCAGGAAGCCTCTGCGGCTGAAGGCGTCGGTCACGGGTCCACGTTAGGGACCGGTTTGACATGTTCCGTCGGCCTGTCGAAATGATTCACTTATGTGAGTGATGGCTTCACAGGTGGTCGGGCGGAGGGTCCCGTTCCGTGCACGGGCATGACGAATGACACACTGACGCCATGGACGAGCGTGTAATCGGTAGGTCGGGTCAGCGGGCATCCGTCGTCGGTCTCGGGACGTGGCAGCTGGGCGCCGACTGGGGAGACGTCGACGACAAGGAAGCCCTGGCGGTGCTGGAGGCGGCGGTCGAGTCGGGGGTGACCTTCTTCGACACCGCCGACGTGTACGGCGACGGGCGCAGCGAGCAGACGATCGCCGCCTTCCTGCGCGGCAGGCCCGGGCTGGACATTTTCGTGGCGACCAAGATGGGCCGCCGCGTCGACCAGATCCCCGGGAACTACGTCCTCGACAACTTCCGCGCCTGGAACGACCGTTCCCGGCGCAACCTCGGCGTGGACCGCCTCGACCTGGTCCAGCTGCACTGCCCGCCGACGCCCGTCTACTCCACGGACGAGGTGTTCGACGCCCTGGACACCCTGGTCCAGGAGGAGCGCATCGCGGCGTACGGCGTCAGCGTGGAGACCTGCGAGGAGGCGCTGACCGCGATCGCCCGGCCGGGCGTGGCCAGTGTGCAGATCATCCTGAACCCGTTCCGGATGAAGCCGCTGCGCGAGGTGCTGCCCGCCGCCCGGGAGGCGGGCGTCGGTGTCATCGCCCGCGTCCCGCTGGCCTCCGGTCTGCTGTCGGGCAAGTACACCAAGGACACCGTCTTCCCCGCGAACGACCACCGCACCTACAACCGGCACGGCGAGTCCTTCGACGTCGGGGAGACCTTCTCCGGTGTCGACTACGCGACGGGCGTCGAGGCCGCCGCCGAGTTCGCCGCCCTCGCCCCCGAGGGATTCACCCCCGCCCAGCTCGCGTTGCGCTGGATCATCCAGCAGCCGGGCGTGACCACCGTGATCCCGGGAGCCCGCTCGCCGGAGCAGGCCCGAGCGAACGCGGCCGCCGCCGCGCTGCCGGAACTGTCGCAGGACACGCTCACCGCGATCCGGGACCTCTACGACCGGCGGATCAAGGACCAGGTCGAGGGCCGCTGGTAGGACGTTCGGCGGCCGGCCGGACAGAATCCCCGCTCACGGGGTACTCGCGGGACAGGACTCAGGTAGTTCGAATCCGGGAGGACATGGTGACGGCCACCGAGAGCGGGGAGACCAGGCGCAGGGGACGCAACGAGACCGAGGAGGAGAGAGCCGACCGCATGTGGGTCGAGCTCCTCCAGGAGGTCCGCGTGGCCCAGATGGGCGTGCAGATCCTGTTCGGTTTCCTGCTCACCGTCGTGTTCACACCGAAGTACGACGACCTGAATCCCACGGACCGGGCCATCTACATCGTGACGGTCGTGCTGGGCGCCGCCGCCACCGGCGCCCTCATCGGTCCCGTGTCCCTGCACCGCCTGGTGTCGGGGCGGCGCATCAAGCCGCAGGCGGTGGAGTGGGCTTCCCGGCTGACCTTCGTCGGGCTGGTCCTGCTCCTCGTCACGATGGCGGCGTCGCTGCTGCTGATCCTGCGGGTCGCCACCCACGACGGCTCCGTGCCCTGGCTGGTCGCGGGCGTGGTCGTCTGGTACGTGGTGTGCTGGTTCGTGCTGCCCCTGTGGACACGCCACCGCTACACGGAGTGAGCGGTGGCGCTCGGACGGTGTCCCGGACCGTATGAGGCCGGCTACGACTGCGGTGCCGTGCCTCCCCGCGCCCCGCGCAGTGCCGCGATGCACGAGGCGATGGCCTGCTGGAGGTCCTCCAGCTGCTCGACCATGTCGTCCTCGACGAACTCCTGCACATCGTCGAAGGTCAGCTCCTCGAAGACCTTCGTCGCCCGCTGCAGGCTGCTGTAGAACTTCGTCCTCCGCTCCTGCACCCGCAGCTCCGGGTCGGCCTCCACGGCCTCGACGACGAGGGACTTCATGGTGTCGTAGGCCTCGCTCGCCCACTCGCCGCTGTCCTCGTCGTCGTCCAGCTCCTCGATGAGCGACAGGTGCCGTTCGGCCTCCTGGCGCAGGTCGACGGGTGCGTCGACGGTCTGCCCGGCCGGGGTCTTGATCTGGCCCGACTCGGCGATCTGGCGGACGTAGCCGATCCGGTCGGCCGCCCGGCTCTCGCCGGCCACGGCCTTCTTCAGCTCCTCGGTGCGGACCACGTCCCGCGCCAATTCGGCCTGCAGCTCCGGGTCTTCGCGGACCCGGTCCAGGAGCGCCTGGCGGGCCGCGCGGGCGGTCGAGGGATCGGCGAGGATCGCGGCGCGCAGCGCGGTGGGGTTCTCGGCGACCTCCAGGGCCTTCGTCGGGCGGATGCCCTCGGCCTCGGCGGCCTCGGCGATGGCCGTGCCGCGCTCGGAGCTGGCGCTGTTGCGGGAGACGTAGTAGCTGAGCCACACATCGGCGTCCGGCAGCTCCACCTCCTGGCCCGGCGTGAGCGCCTCGAAGTGCGGGACGAGGCCGTCGTCGGCGGCCCGGTCCCAGGCCTTGTAGTACCGCATGACGCGCTCGGGGGAGCACCCGGCGAGCTCGGCGAACTCCTTCGCGGACACCTTCGGCGTCTCGTCCGCGCCCTGGCCGCCGGGCCGCACGCTGCGCGCCACCATCAGGCCGAAGGCCCACCCTCCGGTCCGGGCGTAGACGCCGAACTCCCGAGCGTCCCGGGCGACGAGGTCGGACAGGGGCACGGGGGACGTATCGGACGGGACGATCGCCAGGCTCACGGATGACTCTCCTGTACGGACTGCTCGGACGGCGAAAATGCAGACCAGCAGCCTATGACACCTGCGCACCGCGCTCGGTCCGTCCCGGGTGCCGCCCGGCGCGGTCAGGGTGCGCGAGCCGTCATCCGAAGGCGTCCCGCAGCGCGGGCAGCAGCGTCTTCTCCGCCCAGTCGAGATACGGCAGCTGCGCCTCGCCCCCGATCTGCACCAGGGCGATCTCTTCGAACCCGGCCTCCGCGTACGGGCGTACCGCCTCGACGAAGTCCTCCGGGTCGTCGCCGCACGGGATGGAGTCGGCGACGTCGTCCTGGGTGACGAACTGGGTCGCCGCCTCGAAGGAGTCCGGGTGCGGCAGCTCCGAGTTGACCTTCCAGCCGCCGCCGAACCAGCGGAACTGGGAGTGGGCGCGCTTGATCGCGGTCTCCCGGTCGGGGTCGTGGCACACCGGCAGCTGCCCCACGCGCGGTTTGCCCTCGCCGCCGTGCCGGTCGAACGCCTCCAGCAGGCCCGCCTTGGGCTCCGTGGCGATCACCAGGTCGCCGAGCCTGCCCGCGAGCTCACAGGACTGTTCCCCGGAGACGGCGATGCCGATGGGCGGCGGCTGGTCCGGCAGGTCCCACAGGCGAGCCGACTCCACGTCGAAGTGTGTGCCGCGATGGTTCACATGTCCGCCCTTGAAGAGTGCGCGGATGATCCCCACCGCCTCCTCGAGCATTTCGTGCCGCACGTCCACGGGCGGCCAACCGCCGCCGACGACATGCTCGTTGAGGTTCTCGCCCGAGCCGAGCCCCAGCCGGAACCGGCCCTCGGACAGCAGCTGCATCGTGGCCGCCTTCTGCGCCACGACCGCCGGGTGGTAGCGGACCGTCGGACACGTCACGTAGGTCATCAGCGGAATCCGCGACGTGGCCTGGGCGGCCGCGCCCAGCACACTCCAGGCGTACGGGGAGTGACCCTGTGCACGCAGCCACGGAAAGTAGTGGTCCGAGGTCACGGAGAAGTCGAAGCCCGCCTCCTCGGCGCGGACCAGGTGGTCCACCAGGTCACGGGGGCCGGCCTGCTCGGTCATCATCGTGTATCCGATCTGCACCATGCGGGCCGAGTCCCCCGGACACGGGGTGACGAAAACGGGACGGACGGGGCAGGAGGGAGGGCGCGGGAGAAGGGGCCGGGAACCGACCGGGGCGCGCCCCACACCCGCCCGATCAGTTCTCCGGCACCCGGAAGGTCCGCAGGAAGACGTCCAGCGCCTTCTGGTTCTCCGGGTCGTCCCAGTCGGCCTCCGGGGTCGTCCAGCGCAGGGAATAGCCGCGGTGGTCGCCGATGAGGAAGCCGCGGCCGAAGGTGTGCAGACGGGTGCCGTCCTTGTCGGAGAGCCACTCCATGTCGGCGGCCTTGTATCCCTGGTATGTGGTCGCCTCGATCTCGCCGATCCGCTGGAACCCGCTCCGCTCCTCCAGATCGGGCTGGACGTCGTCGCGCCACACGGCGACGGGGTCCGGACCCACGGCCTCGCTGTAGGTGATCGCCAGTTTGCGCGGATCGCCGTCGGCGCTGAAGAAGACGCGGTACGCCAGGTCCGAGGCGCGCTGGGTGCCCAGCGACGCCCAGCCCTCGGGCAGGGCGACGGAGAAGCCCTCGGGTGATGTGTACGTCCGGTAGCCGGGCGGCAAGGCCGTGCCGGAGGGGGGAGCGGTGGGCGTCCCCGGCTCCGTCGCGTCCTGCGACGGGGACGAGCTTGGCTTGGGGGTGGGGGACGGTCCGGTCGGTGCCTCGGCCGAGGCCGACGGACTGGGTGCCGTACCGGCCGCCGACGGCCCCGAATCGTCCGGCCGGCCATTGGCCACCACGAGGACGGCGGCCGCGACGGTGACCACGGCGAGAGCGGTGCCGACGACCATGGCCCGTCTGCTCCAGCCCGGGCCCACGGCGTACAGGCCGCGCAGGCGTGGGTGTTGCGTCGTCTGCGAGGCCGTCTCGGGATCCTCGTTCAGGACGCGAACGAACGCATCCCGGACCACGGGTCTGCTCAGCCGCTCCCGGGAGTCCTTGCGCAGCAGCCCCTGCACGGCCTGGGTGAGCGGCCCGGCACGCACCGGGGCGCGCAGCGGAAGCCGGTCCACCCCCTTCAACGTGGCCTCGGGCCGGTCCCGTTCGCGGTACGGCGGACGCCCCTCGACCATCGTGTAGAGGATCGCGCCGAGCGCCCACAGATCGGACGCCGGCCCGATGCGCTCGTCACGGGCCTGTTCCGGGGACGCGTATGACGGTGCGGCGACCCGGGGCGCGAGGGTGGCGCCGGCCAGCCCGAAGCCGGTGACGACGACGGAGCCGTCGTCGCGCACGAACACCTGGCCCGGGCTGAGCTCGCCGTGCGTGATGCCCGCGACATGCGCCGCCTCCAGCACGTCCAGCAGCTCGAGGCCGATGCGGGCGGCCCGTACGTAGTTGAAGGTGCCCTGCTGGGTGAGGAGTTCGCCCAAGGGCGTACCGTCGATCCACTCGGTGACGATCCACAGGCTGCCGGACTCCTCGACGGCGTCCAGGACGGTGGCAACCCGGCCCGGACGCAACAGCCCCATCCGTTCGGACGTCCGCAGGATCCGTGAGGTCGCCCGGCGCCTGTCCTCCGGGCCGGAATCGTCGGGCAGGCCGATCTGACTGAGGAGGCACGGGCGTTCGGTTTCCGTGTCCTCACCGTAGTAACTGACGCGGTTCGTCTCGCGATGCACCACATCGACGAGCCGATACCTCCCGGCGACCAACTCGGCTGTGGAGACGCGCGCCTTGACCATGGCCATCCCTCGCTGAACCCCTGGCTCTCATTTCCCACAGGAAGTACGGGAGAAGCGACGGGATGCGTTCAACGAAATCCTCAACTAAACGCTGCTTCTTTTCCTTTGTTTCTTACGCGCGAGTAAGCTGACGAAAAGTTAAGGGAATTGTTGCTGGAGCGCTTCAGCGAAGACCGAAATCCGCCGCCCAGCGCAGTACGTCCGAGGTCGTCGCGTTGCCCCCGCACACGACCAGCCCGAGCCGGGCGCCGTCCCCGACCCGCTCCACCACCCGCCGGGCCGCGGGCAGCAGACAGCCGGCGGCCGGCTCGGTCCACACCTTGGCGTGTTCGGCCAGGTCGAGGACCCCCTGCACCGCCTCCCGGTCCGGGACCACGAGCACCTCGTCGACCAGGGCGGACACATGGTCGTACGTCAGGTGGGACACGCTCGGTGCGCTCAGCGTGGACACGATCGAGGACAGCGCCACCGGCACCGGGCCGCCCGCCGCCAGCGCCGCGGACATGGCCTCGGCGCCCTCGGTCTCCACACCCCAGATCCGCACGCCCGGCCGGCGCGCCCGCAGCGCCACCGCGACACCGGCCACGAGCCCGCCGCCCCCGACGCTGACGAGGACGTCCGTGAGGTCACCCGCGTCGTCGGCGAGCTCCAGCCCGACGGTGCCCTGCCCGGCGATCACCAGGGGGTCGTCGAAGGGGTGGACGAGCGTCAGTCCCTCGTCACGCAGCCTCGTGACGAGGGAGAACGCGCCGTCCATGTCGTCCGTAAGGCGCACCGAGGCTCCGGCGTCCCGGGCGATCTCGACGGCCCGGGCCGGCGCCGAACGGGGCATCACCACGGTGGCCTTCACATCGAGGACGGCGGCCGTCATCGCCAGGGCGATCCCATGGTTGCCGCCGCTGACCGCCACGACCCCGGCGGCGCGCTGGGCGTCGCTCAGCGACAGCAGCTTCGCCGTCGCCCCGCGCGCCTTGAACGAGCCGGTGCGCTGGAGGAGTTCGAGCTTCGCCGTGACCGGCACGCCGAGCAGCGCCGACAGGCCGGGGCTGGGGACGGTCGGGGTGTGCACGACGTGTCCGGCGATGAGGTCGGCCGCGGCTTCGACGTCCGAGATCCCGATCAAGGCAGTCACCTTTCCGGCGTGGGGCGATCCACGCTTTCACAGGTCGCGCCGCACGAGGAAGTCCAGCAGCGACCGCAGCTCCTCGGCCACCCCCGCCTCCAGCGGTACGCCGGCCAGCGCCTCCTCGGCGGCGGCCATCTGCAGCCGTGCCTCGGCCGACGCGGCCGAGCGGCCGCCCGACTCCTCGATCAGCGCGGCCGCCTCATCCGGTGCGGCGTCCGACTCCAGCAGCGCGGAGAGCCGGCCGGCGGCGGGGGAGTCGAGCGCGGCCAGCACCGGGAACGTCTTCTTCCGCTCCCGCAGATCGCCGTACACAGGCTTGCCGGTCACCGGCGGATCGCCCCAGATGCCCAGCAGATCGTCGACCACCTGGAAGGCGATGCCCAGATGCCGTCCGGCACGGTCGAGTGCGGAGACGGTGGCGGGCGGCGCACCGCCGAGCAGAGCGCCCAGCGCGGCCGCACAGCCCAGCAGGGCACCCGTCTTGTGCTCGGCCATCATGCGGTACTGGTCGAGCCGCACCCGCCCCGGCCCCGTCCAGGGACGTGTGGCGAACAGCAGGTCGTCCGCCTGTCCGCGCACCAGGTCCTGCAACGCCACGGACAGCAGCCGCACCGCCTGCGGACCCGCCGGCGCCACGGCGAGCGTCTCGACGGCCAGGGCGAACAGTGCGTCCCCCGCCAGTACGGCGGGTCCCGTGCCGTAAGCCTTCCACACGGTGGGGCGTCGCCGCCGGGCCGTGTCGCCGTCCATGATGTCGTCGTGCAGCAGGGAGAAGGCGTGCACCAGCTCCACCGCGACCGCGCCGGGCACCGCGACCCGCCCGGGCGCACCGGCCGCCTCGGCGCCGAGCACGGCCAGCGCCTGTCGTACGCCCTTCCCACCGGAGGCGTCGGCCGGTGCGCCGCCCACCTCGCACCAGCCGAAGGAGTACCCGGCCATCTCACCGACCCACGGATGCGTGCGTCCCACGGCCTCCCGCAGCGCGGGCAGCACCAAGGCACGGCAGCGGTCGAGGACTTGACGGGCGTCGGCCGGGGCATGCGCCGACGAGGGGGCTTGGCGGGCGTCGGCCGGAGAGTGCCCCGCCGAGGCGGCCCGGCGGGCGTCGTGCGGCGTGCGAACCGCCGAAGGGAACGCCGTCACCGTACGACCACCGCCCCGGCGCCCTGCAGCGCGTCGTCCGAGACGCCGAACTCCTCCTGCGCCCGCGCCACCATCTCCCGCGCGTGCCGCAGCCCGATCCGCTCCAACACCACGGCCAGCTCGGCCAGTTCGGCGGCGGTCTCCGCACGGTCGCGCCCCAGCCGGGCCCGCGACTTGACCAGCCCCAGCCGGGACAGCGCCTCCCCGCGCGGCTCGCTCATGGCGCGGAACTCCGTCAGTGCCTGCTCGTACAGCTCCCGGGCCTCGGCGTAACGCCTCGCGCGGTAGAGGACGTTGCCGCGCATCTTGTGGTTGTAGGCCAGCGCGCTGGACAGCTTCATCGCCCGGCATGTGGTCTCGGCCTCGGACAGCAGGGCCAGTGCCCGCTCGGTGTCGCCGTCGCGCACGGAGACGATGTCGGCGAGCCCGCGCAGCGCCCAGGCGTGCCCGCGCCGGTCCTCCGCCCGCGCGGCGATCTCGGCCGCCTCCTCGAACAGGGCGTACGCGGTGTCGTAGGACCCGGTGTTGCGATGGATCTGGGCGATGCCCTCCAGCGCCCACACGGTGTGCCGCGCCTCGCCGCGCCGCCGGGCCTCGGCCAGCAGCTGCTCGTGCAGCCGGCGGACGGCTTCGTAGTCGCCCTGGATGCGGCCGGTCTCCGCCAGACCGGCCAGCGAGTAGCCGCGCACGACGATGTCGCCGCCGCGCTCACCGAGGTCGGCCGCGAGCTGGAGCAGCCGCCGGGCCAGGGCGAACGCACCGCGCTGCCGGGCCAGCGTGCCGCCGCTCCACAGGGCCCAGGCCATCGCCGCGGTGTCACCGGCCTCCCGGGCGGCGCGGTAGCTCGCCTTCCACGCCCGGTCCGCGTCCCCGACCTGCCCCAGCCTGCGGTGCGCCTCGGCGACCGCGAGCCCCGAGCGCGCCGCCTCGCCGTGCTCCCCGGCCCGCTCGGCCGCTCTCAACTGCTCGGTGCCGGCGGCCAGTACGTCGGTCAGCGAGGAGTTCACGGACAGCTTGGTCAGGGAGCCCTGGTACTCCGGGGCGAATGCCTTGCCGTACATCGATGCCTCTCGATCGATATACACGCCGTCTCTACTCTGTGTGTATAGATGGTGCGTATACGTCACGGGTATACGCGGCGTGTATAGAGCGTTGAAAACCGGCCCTGGCCGGAAAGCGCGGCCAGGGCTTCACCTGTTGTCGATCAAGACGTCGGCAGGGCGGACAGGGTTGCCCGTGAGGCGCAGATCACCTCACGGGGATCGCATCAGTGCTGCTGGGCCTTCTGCGGCGTCGCCTCACTCGGCCGTACGACGACATAGCCCTGACCCTGCAGCATCAGCTGCACTGCCTCCCCGGACCCGCCGCGCAGCATCGAGCCGAGGGACTGCGAGCGGTGCAGCGACGTCTGCAGCCCGGCGGTCCAGCCGACCACCGCGTCGGTGTCGACGTACACCGGGTACTGCGGCGAGACCGGGATGACCAGCGGGTTGCCCTCGCACACCAGCCCCAGCCTGCCCTGCCCCGTGAAGACGCTGTTGAACAGGCCGCCGCCGGCGATGCCCGCGCCCTTCACCGTCGCTATCCGGTACGACAACGAGGCGTCGAAACACAGGACGTTGCGGCCGTTGACCGTGAACTCGTCGCCGGGGTCGACGTCGACGATGAAGCAGTTCTGCGCCTCGTGCGCGAACCAGGCCTCGCCCTGCCCGCGCACCGCCATCAGCGGCAGCCCCTCACCGGTCATGGCCCGCTTGAGCATGCCGCCCACGCCCTGGCCCTTGCGCTCGAACTGGAGGTTGCCGCGGTAGGCGACCATCGCGCCCTGCCGGGCGTGCATCTCGCCGTTCACCGCGTACTTGATGCACTTGGCGTTCTCGATCGTCATGCCCGGCGCCGTGGCGGGCTGGACCATGTGCTCGCTGGAAAAGAGGTCACCCTTCATGCGGGCATCCTGTCCCGGACGGTCCCGTTCCGGCCAGATCGCGGTGTGTCCGCTCCCTGATGATCGGGTTCCGACCAGAACGCGGTGCGTCGTCTCCGGGCCGATCCGGTGCCGGCCGGTCGTGGCGTGTCGCCGTCCTGAGCCCGTCAGGCGCCGAAGAGCTGTGTCCAGTACGTGCCCGCCGGACCGCCGCCCGCGAAGCCGATCCCGATGTGGGTGAAGTCGCGCTTGAGGATGTTGGCGCGATGGCCCGGGCTGTTCATCCATCCCTCGACGACCTCGGCGGGGGAGCGCTGACCGCATGCGATGTTCTCGCCGATCGTGCGCATGCGGGAGCCGGCGGCGGCAGCCCGGTCCCACGGTTGGCTCCCCTCGGGCGAGGTGTGGGCGTAGAAGGCGCGGGCTGCCATGTCGGCGCTGTAGGCCTGCGCGGCGGTGGTGAGCGCCTGATCGACGGTCAGGGGGCGCAGTCCGGCCCTGGCGCGCTCCCGGTTGGTGAGGTCGACGACCTCGGCCGCGGTGCGGGACAGGTCGCCCGGCGTGAGCGGTCTGGCCCACAACGCCGTCCAATAGGTGTCGCCGGAGCGGCCGCCCCTGACGTATGCCAGGGCGGTGTGGGTGAAGGCCGGGTCGTGCAGGGTGTGGCGGGCCTGTTCGGTGCGCAGGCAGTACGCGACGAATTCGGCGGGTGTGCGCGGGCCGGAGACCAGGTGTTCGCCGACGGTGACATACGTGTACCCGGCGGCGGTGATGCGCTGGTACACGGAGACGCCGTCACGGCCCTCGACGGCGAGCCGTCCTGCCGCGGCCATGGCCGAGGCGTGGGACCGGGCGGCGGAGGCGAGGCGGACGTCGAGGGTGACGGGAGGGGAACCGGTTTCGGCGCGGGCGGAGTTGACCAGGCCGAGGAAGCCGTCGGGGTCGGGGGAGGGGACCGCAGGGGCAGGGGCAGGGGCAGGGGCACGCACGGCGGGCTGGGTGTGCAGCGTGGACCGTGCGGCGTACGCGGGGCGGGCGGTGGGCATCGGCTGTGGCGGCGGCGCCGGCGTCGCGTCCTCGATGACGTCCACCCCGAAATCGCGCGCGAGTCCCGCCAGCCCGTCCGCGTACCCCTGCCCCAGGGCGCGCAGCTTCCATCCGCCGCCACGCCGGTAGATCTCCGCGAGCAGCAGCACCGTCTCCTGCCGCGGGCGCGGTGGGGCGAACCGGGCGATCGCGCGGCCGCCCGAGTCGCTGACATGGAGCGTGGGAGCGGGCAGCCGGCCCAGGGGACTGCCGGGGTCGGCCGGGCTGACGACCACCGTGACCCGGGTGGTCCCGGGGCGCAGCCGCGACGGGTCGACCGTCAGGGTGTCGCCGTGGAGCCGGGCGCCCGACGCGGACGGCTGGTTGTAGAACACGAAGTCGGCGTCGCCCCGGACCTTGCCGCTGTCGTCGGTGATGAGCGCGGACACGTCGAACGGGCCGGGCACCCGGACGGTCACGCTGCCGCCCGGGAGGGGCAGATTGCCCCCGGGAACCAACTCGCTCATCGTGCCGTCCTGGTGGGTGCTTCGGGATCCGGTGGGGATGTCCGGAAAACGTCCACCGGATCGCGCGGGTTCCCGCCCCACGTGTGCGCTCAGGGCGCCTTCGGACGCACGAGGCTCCCCGGCGCGATGTCCTCATGGCGTTCGACGGGCCCCGAACCCCTCCGTGCCTTCGCCTTCTTGCCGCAGAACGCCGATTCCAGCGTGCCCAGCATGGAGTTGAGGACCGTGCCGTTGTTGGAGGTGTTGGCGAGCGCGGCGAGGCTGCGCTCGCCGTCCTTCGACGCGAACGCGTACGTGTAGTAGCCCTGGACGGCGCCCGTGTGACCGTACACGGAGACTCCGCACGACAGGTCGCGGCGCCGCAGCCCGAGCCCGTACGCCTGCGAGCCGCCCGCCGGTACCCACCGCTGCATCTGGTCCAGCTGCTGCCGCGAGGTCAGCCGGCCGCCGAGCAGAGCGGACAGGAAGGTGTTGAGGTCCCGCGTGCTGGAGATGAGCGCGCCCGCGCTCTGCGCCCAGGACACCGTCTGCTCGGTGGCGTCGACGAGCGCCGCACCGGCCGTGTCCGGCGTGAGATAGCCGCGGGCGTACCGGCCGGGAATCCTCGTGCCGGGGTGCACATAGAAGGTGTCGCGCAGGTGCAGCGGCTCGATGATCCGGTTCTGGTACTCGGTCCGTACGGAGTGGCCGGTCAGCTTCTCGATGAGCATGCCGGCGACGACGAAGTTGGTGTTGGAGTAGGAGTACGCGCCGCCGGGCTGGGTGGTCCGTGGCTTGTCCAGGGATCGGTCCACCAACTGCCGGTAGGTGAAGACCTTCTTGCGGACCGCCTCGAAGCCGGGAACCGTCCGCGCGAACATCTCGTCGGTGTAGTCGTGCAGGCCGCTGCGGTGGCTGAGCACATGCCGCACCGTGATGCGGTCGTCGGGCAGCAGCCTCGGCAGATAGCGGTTGACGGGGGCGTCGAGCTCCAGCTTCTTCTCGTCGGCCAGTTGCAGCAGGACGACGGCCGAGAAGATCTTGGTGACGCTGCCGATGCGGAACCGGTCGGCGTTGCTGATGGTCCGTCCGGTCCTGCGGTCGGCGACACCGGTGGCCGCCCAGTGGATGGTGTCGCGGTCGTCGAGCCGTGCGATCGCGCCGGGGGCGCCCTGCCGCCGTGCCGTGCGCAGGACTTCCCACAGGCCCCTGACGTCGGGTTCGGACAGCGCGCCCGTCGCGGCGTCGACCGTCGTGGTGCCGGGTGCTGCCGGGGGCGTGGCGTGTGCGGGCACCGCCAGGAGCGACACGAGGGCCGCCGCCACCGCCGTACCTCGGACCACCGTTGCTGAGACCATCCGGTTTCCTCTCATCTGCGTCGATGTGCTGCCGATACGAGAACGATCGGCTTCGACCGGAGCAACTTCCCGCACCCCGTCACATCGCCACAGACGCCGCACAGTTGGACAGCCGTGCGGTCACTGGGGCGAGTCATCGATCGAATCCTGCTTCTTTTATTGACGGCGGAAAATAATGGCTCTAGGTTCCCGGCATGCCCTCGATCCGTCGCGCCGAGACGTTCCCGGCGAACACCCCGGCCGCCTCGCAGATCTTCACCACGGTCCTCTCCCACGGACCGCTGACCCGCCTGGAGGTGGCCCGGCGGGCGGGGCTGTCACCGGCCGCCGTCACCAAGGCGGTCCGGCCCCTCATCGAGGCCGGGTACCTGGTGGAGGACGTGGACGAGCAGGCGCGCCCGGCACTCGGCCGCCCCGCCAACTTGGTGCGGGTGGACGGCGGACGGGCCCTGTTCATCGGCGTCAAGGTGACCGGCGACGAGATCATCGGCGTGCTCACCGACCTGTGCTGCCGGATCCGGGTCGCTCGCCACGCGGCGCTGGGGGACCGTGCACCGAAGGGAGTGCTGGCCTCGGTCGCCGAGCTGGTGGGCGAACTGCTCGCGGCCGCAGGAGACTTGAACGTGCCGGTCCTCGGCCTCGGCATCGCAGTCTCCGGTGACGTCGACCGCGGTGCGGGCGTCGTCCGTTACTCGCCGTTCCTGGAGTGGCGGGACGTGCCCCTCGCCGAACTCGCCGCCACGACCACCGGATTGCCGGTCACCGTGGACAACGACGTACGCGCCCTCACCGTCGCCGAGCAGTGGTTCGGCGCGGGCGTGGGGCTGTCCGACTTCGCCGTGGTGACCGTCGGCGCCGGCATCGGCTGCGGCCTCGTGGTGCACGGCCGGGTGGTCGCCGGTGCGCACGGCGTCGCCGGGGAGATCGGGCATGTGACCGTCGACGACCCGGCCGGACCGCCCTGCCACTGCGGCAACCGCGGCTGCGTGGAGGCGATCGCGGGGGACGCCGCGATCCTCCGGCGGATCCGCGAGACCACGGGTGTCGAGGTCGCCGACACAGCGGAAGCCGTGGCACTCGCCCACCGCGGCGTCAGGGGAGCGCGTGAGGCCTACGCGCGCGCGGGCGAGGCGATCGGCCGCGGCATCGCCACCGTGGCCAACCTGCTCGGCCCCGAGCGCGTGATCATCTCCGGCGAGGGCCTCGCCGCCTACGACCTGTTCGCCGAACAGATCCGCGACGCCCTCGCCGCCGCCGCGTTCGGCTCCGCCGCCGAGTGTGACGTACAGACCCGCCCGCTGCCCTTCGAGGAGTGGGCACGCGGGGCGGCGGCCACCGCGATCCAGTCCTTCATCCGTGCCGACGACCAGCGCTAGACCCGCTGGACCGACCCCGGGAGGTACGACCCATGCGGTCATCCTCGTACTCCGTCATGCCCGCACGAGCCCTGAGAGCCGCGGTGGTCCTGGCCCTCACCGCCGGCGCCATCACGGCCGTCCCCGCCGCGCGGGCGGAGACTGCCGCGCCCGCCGCTTCCGCCGAGACCGGTGGACCCGCCGAGGCCACCGCCTCCGCCCTCGCGGCCAAGCCGTACATGGGCTGGTCCAGCTGGAGCATGCAGTCGTCGAAGTACCCCGGCCTCAACCCTGACGGCGACTACAGCTACCTGACCGAGGCGAACGTCATCAAGCAGGCCGACGCCATGGCCGCCAAGCTGAAGAAGTACGGCTACGAGTACGTCAACATCGACGCCGGCTGGTGGCGCGACAACGCGTGGAAGCCCCGCTTCGACCAGTACGGCCGCCAGCAGGCCGACCCCGTCCGCTTCCCCAGCGGCTTGAAGGCCGTTGCCGACCGCATCCACGCCAAGGGCCTCAAGGCGGGCATCTATCTGCCGGTCGGCCTGGAGAAGGAGGCGTACGGCGACGGCAAGGTGCCCATCTGGAACGCGGACGGCTGCACCACCGCCGACATCGTCCACGACGACCTGCGCACCACCAACGGCTGGGACAGCTCCTACAAGCTCGACTTCTCCGGCCCCTGCGCGCAGAAGTACGTCGATTCCCAGGCGCGGATGTTCGCCGACTGGGGCTACGACTTCCTCAAGCTCGACGGTGTCGGCCCCGGTTCCGGGAAGAGCGGTGATCAGTACGACAACGTTGCCGACGTGGCCGCCTGGCAGAAGGCCATCGCCGCCACCGGCCGCCCCATCCACCTGGAGCTGTCCTGGTCGCTCGACATCGGACGGGTCGCCGACTGGAAGAAGCACTCCCAGGGCTGGCGCATCGACACCGACGTCGAGTGCTACTGCAACACCCTGGTCAGCTGGGAGAACTCCGTCGACGACCGCTGGGACGACGCCCCCGGCTGGACCCGGCACGCCGGCCCCGGTGGCTGGAACGACCTCGACTCCCTCGACGTCGGCAACGGCGCCATGGACGGCCTCACCAAGGCCGAACGGCAGAGCTACGCCACCCTGTGGGCCATCGCCAAGTCCCCGCTCTACACCGGCGACGACCTCACCCGCCTCGACTCCTACGGCCTGTCCCTGCTGACCAACCGCGAGGTCATCGCCGTCAACCAGGGCGCCACGCCACCCGCACGCCCGGTCACCCCGTCCGACCCGCAGCAGGTGTGGGCCGCGAAGAACCCCGACGGCACCTACACCGTCGCCCTGTTCAACCTCGCCGACGCCCCCGCCGCCGTCACCGCCCACTGGGCCTCCCTCGGCTTCACCGGCAAGGCAGCCGTCCGCGACCTGTGGAACCACGAGAACCTCGGCACCTACCAGAACAAGATCACCCAGGCCCTTCCCGCCCACGGCTCCCGCCTGTTCACCGTCACCCCGCGCGGCACCGCCCTCACCACGACCGCCTACGAGGCCGAGTCCCCGGCGAACACCCTCGGCGGCAACGCCTCCGTCGCCGACTGCTCCGCCTGCTCCGGCGACCGCAAGGTCGGCAACCTCTACCTCGGCGGCACGCTCCGCTTCAACGACGTCGTCGTCGACAAGGCCGGCACGTATCTGATCAAGGTGGCCTACGTCAGCGGCGACCCCCGTTCGGTCGACGTCTCCGCGAACGGTGGCGGCGCCATCCGGCACAAGTTCCCCTCCACCGGCGACTGGGGGACCGCCGAGACGGTCGGCGTGCCCGTGACCCTCAAGGCGGGCGCCAACACGGTCACCTTCGACAGCGGCACAGGCTACGCACCGGACATCGACCGGGTCGGCGTGCCGAAGTCGTCCTGAACCACCCCAGTAGCCCGACGAACGACTGCCGGGAGCCCGAAGACCGACTGCCAGGAGCCGCCATGGACATGGATGCCTCTCCGTCCGACCGCCTGCCCAGACGCAGCCTGCTCGCCCTCGCCGCGGCGACCGGAGCCCTCACCACCCTGCCCGCCTTCACCGCGTCGGCCGCACCACAACGTCCCACGGACGCGCTCCTGAGTACGGGCAGTTCACGCCACCAGCTGTGGTGGCAGGCCCCTGCCGACGAGCACTCCATGATCGAGCAGGGCCTCCCCGTCGGAAACGGCCGCCTCGGCGCCCTCGCCGGAAACGACCCCGGCCGTGAACTCCTCCTGATCACCGACGCCACGATGTGGACCGGCGGCCTCAACGACACCCTCGACGCCGACGGCCAATTCCCCTACGACCGCGACAACTTCGGCTCCTTCACCCTGCTCGCCCGCCTCACCGTCGACCTCCCCGACCACGACCTGTCCGCCGTCAACAGCTACCGCCGCACCCTCGACCTGGCACAGGGGCTCGTGACCACGTCGTACACCCGCTCCGGGGTGACGTACCGCAGACGGATCTTCGCCAGCCGCCCCGACGACGTGATCGTCCTGCACTTCGACCAGAGCGGAGGCGGCCGCTACACGGGCACCGTCGTGCTGGAGGGGACGCACGGCGAGGAGGCTGCGGTGTCGTTCGGCGCCGCGTTCCCGAACGGCCTGCGTTACGGGGCCGCCGTCACCGCGTACGGCAGTGGTGACCGGGTCACCGTCAGCGGCTCGCGCATCGACTTCGCCGGGTGCCGGGAGCTGACCGTCGTGGTGAGCGGCGGCACCGACTACGCGCCGGACGCGGCCAAGGGATACCGCGACCCGTCCCTCGATCCGCGGGGGCTCGCCCGCACCAAGGTCCGCGACGCCGCCGAACGCGCGGCCGACACACTGCTGCGCACCCATGTCGCGGACTACCAGGCCCTGTTCGGGCGGATGGACCTCTCGCTCGGCACGTCGTCCGCCGGGCAGCGCTCCCTGGACACCTGGGAACGGCTCCGGGCGCGCGCCCGGGACGGCGAACCCGACCCCGAACTGGAGGCGGCTTATCTGCAGTTCGGCCGCTACCTGATGATCTCCGGCTCGCGAGGCAGCCTGCCCCTCGCTCTCCAAGGGCTGTGGCTCGACGGCAACGACCCGGACTGGATGGGCGACTACCACACCGACATCAACATCCAGATGAACTACTGGATGGCCGACCGGACCGGCCTGTTCCCCTGCTTCGACGCCCTCACCGACTACTGCCTCGCCCAACTCCCGTCGTGGACCGACCTCACCCGCCGCCTGTTCAACGACCCGCGCAACCGTTACCGCAACTCCAGCGGCAGGAACGCCGGCTGGACCGTCGCCATCTCCACCAACCCCCATGGCGGAGGCGGCTGGTGGTGGCACCCGGCGGGCAATGCCTGGCTGTGCACCACCCTGTGGGAGCACTACGAGTACACCGGGTCGCGGGAACACCTGCGGAAGATCTACCCGCTCCTCAAGGGCGCGTGCGAGTTCTGGGAGTCCCGGCTGCTCACCACCACCCTCCCCGGCACCTCGCGGGAGGTCCTCGTGGCCGACAGCGACTGGTCGCCGGAGCACGGCCCGCTCGACGCCAAGGGCATCACCTACGCTCAGGAACTGGTGTGGGCGCTCTTCGGGAGCTACTGCACCGCGGCGGCCGAGTTGCGCACGGATGCCACCTACGCCGATACGATCGCCGCACTGCGCAGAAAGCTGTACCTGCCACAAGTCAGCCCGACCACCGGCTGGCTGGAGGAGTGGATGTCCCCCGACAACCTCGGCGAGACCACGCACCGGCACCTGTCCCCGCTGGTCGGCCTGTTCCCCGGCGACCGCGTCCGCCCCGACGGCTCCACCCCCGCCGACCTCGTCGCCGGCACCACCGCCCTGCTCACCGCACGCGGCATGGAGAGCTTCGGCTGGGCCAACGCCTGGCGCAGCCTGTGCTGGGCCCGCCTGAAGAACGCGGCCAACGCCTACCAGCTCATCGTGAACAACCTCCGCCCGTCGACCGGAGGCAGCAACGGCACCGCACCGAACCTCTTCGACATCTACGAAGTCGAACACGGCCGGGGCATCTTCCAGATCGACGCCAACTTCGGTACCCCGGCCGCGATGGTGGAGATGCTGCTGTACTCCCGGCGCGGACACATCGAACTCCTCCCCGCGCTCCCCGACGCCTGGGCCGACTCGGGCTTCGTCAGGGGCGTCGCCGTGCGCGGCGGCTTCGAGGTCGACCTGCGCTGGCGCGACGGGACACCGACCGAGGCCCGGATCCACAGCGTCGGCGGCCGCACCACGACGGTCGGCTACGGCGGTGTGTCCCGCACGGTCACCCTGCGGCCCGGCGCGTCCGTCACGCTGAAGGACTTCGCCCGGTGAGGGCCCGACTCGCGCTCTGCGCCCTCCTGTTGACGGTCGTCGCCTGCCAGTCCGCGCCCGCGCCCGCCGGGGCGACCGGCGACCCGAGCGGCGTCGTCACCTGGGCGGCGAGCGCCGACCGCATGGCCGACGGCGTCGCCGGGCGCAGCTACCGGCTGGTCGTGCACACCAGCGTGGGCGGAACCGGCATGCGGATCCGGCTCTCCAACGCCTTCGGGGACCGGCCGCTGACCTTCGACAACGTCTATGCGGGCATCCAGAAGCAGGGCGCCGAACTGCGGCCGGGCAGCAACCGGCGGCTGACCTTCGGCGGTGAGCGCACGGTCACCGTGCCGGCGGGCAGCACCGTATGGAGCGACCCGCTGCCCGGCAGGCTGGCCGCCGCGACCGACCTCGTCGTCAGCCTGCACAGCCCGGACGCGGGCGGACCGGCGAGCGGCCACTGGATGGCCCTGCAGACGTCGTACGCGACCCAGGGCGACCACACCGCCGAGGAGAGCGGCGCCGCCTGGACCGTCCCGACCGGCTCCTGGTTCTACCTCGACGCCGTCTCCGTCCACGCCCCCGCGGGCACCGGAGCCGTGGCGGCCCTCGGCGACTCCATCACCGACGGCTGGCAGTCCAGCACGGACCTCAACCGGCGCTGGCCCGACTACCTCGCCCGGCGCCTGCGACGGGCGGACACGGAGGTCAAGGGCGTGGCCAACGAAGGGATCTCCGGGAACAAGGTCCTCGCGGACGGCCCCGGCCAGAGCGCGCTGAACCGGCTGGAGCGGGACGTACTGTCCCAGCCGGGCGTGCGGACCGTGTTCCTCTTCCAGGGAGTGAACGACATCAAGGCCCACACGGGCGTCACCGCCGAGGACCTGATCGAGGGCTACCGCGAGATCGTCGACCGGGCGCACGCGGCCGGCAAGTGTGTCGTCGGCGCGACCGTCGGCCCCTTCAAGGGCTGGCACGAATGGGACCCGGCCGCTGAGGCCATGCGGCAGGAGGTCAACGCGTTCATCCGCAGCGGCGGCGAGTTCGACGCCGTGACCGACTTCGACCGTATCCTCCGCAACCCGTATGACCCCGCGCGGATGCTGCCCGCCCTCGACGGCGGCGACCACATCCACCCCAACGACAAGGGCATGCAGGCGATGGCCGACGCCGTCGACCTGACCGCCCTCGACTGCGACACCAGCGGGTGACGAGACGTGGTGACGGGGCGTGCTGACGAGGCGTCGTGACGGGGGTGTCAGCCCACCGTCTCCTCGCGCGTGATCAACCCTTCCCGATAGGCGATCGCCACCGCCTCCGTGCGGCTCGCGGCGCCCAGCTTGGCGAGGATGTTGGACACGTGCACGCTCGCCGTCTTGCCGGTGATGTACAGCTCCTCGCCGATCTGCCGGTTGCTGCGGCCGAGGGCGAGGAGGCGCAGGACGTCCTGCTCGCGGGCGGTGAGCGGGGAGGAGCGGTCGGCGGCGGTGTCGGCGAGGCGGCCGCGGCGGATCAGGGCGTCCAGCCGCTCCAGCAGGAGCGTCGCGCCGAGCCGGGCCGCCGTCTCCCGTGCGGCCCGGGCCTCGCCGGCCGCCCCCTCACGGTCGCCCTCCGCCAGCAGAGCCTCGGCGTGGCGCAGACGGCACCGCGCCCGCTCGTACTCGTCGCCGTAGTCGAACGCGGCCACCGCCTTCGCCCACGCCCGCGCATCCGGCCCGGATACCGCCCGTACCCACTCCGCCTCCGCGCGGGCCAGCCACGCCATGCCCTCCGGGCCCTGCGGCGGGCGGCCCTCGCCCCGAACCGCCGTCGTCCGCGCCGACTCGACCAGCTCGGTCGCGGTGTCCGCCCAGCGGCGCGCCCCCGCCTCGTCACCTGTCAGACGCAGTTCGGCGGCCCGGTCGGCGACCGCGGACAGCGCGAGGGCGGCGAGCCGGACCGTGGCATCGGGCGGCGTCCCCGTGTCGTCGGTGAGGGCCGCGACCGTGGACCGCATCCGCTCCACGGCCGCGTCCGGATCACCGCGCAGCGCGGCGGCGTCGGTGAGCGCGAGGCCCGCGATGAGCGTGCCCATCCAGTCGAAGGGGCCCGCCAGCAGAGGGCGGGCCCGCTCGGCGGCCGTGAAGTCGCCGCGCGCGAGAGCGACGTACAGCGCCGGACCGGCCGTGTAACCGCCGGCCGCCGGAAGCACCTCGGCATCGCTCGCCGCCACGCTCAGGCACTCGTCCCAGCGGCCCAGGGTGTACAGCACCAGCAGCTGCAGATACCGCATCTCCAGCGGATACAGAGAGGACAGCAACCCGGCACGCCGGGCCCGGTCCAGCCCCTCCGTCAACCAGGGCAGGCACGCCTGGAGGTCACCGGACTCGTAGCAGCCGACGGCGAGGTTGAACAGGGCGCGCATCTCCACCGGCGCGTTGCCGGAACGCCGCGCCAACTCCCGCGCCTCGCGGAGCCGTTCACGGCCTTCCGGCGTGCGGCGACCGCCGCCCTCGAGAATGGCCAGCGAGATGAGCAGATCCGCCCGGGCATCCGTGATCCGGAGGTTCTCGGCGATGCTCAGGGCCTCGCGGGCGACCCGCAGCGCGGTCTCGTCCTCCCCGATGTGGCGTGCCGCGAGGACATGCGTGGCCGCCGCCCACACCCATGTCCGCGACGGAGGCTCGGCGGGGATGAGGGCGAGCGCCTCGCTGCTGTAGGCGAACGCTGCCGTCAGACTGTCGACGCTCATCAGATTGTCGGCGAGTGTGTAGCGGACCCGGGCGGCGAGCTCCGTGTCCGTCTCCTGGCCGACGTCCGCGAGCGCGGAGCGGGTGAGGGAGACGGCGCGGTGCGACTCCCCGGCGTGAGCGGCCGCCGCCGACGCGCGCAGCGTGAGCGTCACCCGGTCGTTCCCCTCTCCGGAGGGCCGCGCCGACGGCTCCACCGAGGACCACAGGTCCAGGGCCGCCTCAAGATGCCGTAGCTCCTCGGCGGGCGCCCCGACCCCGTGCGCATGGTCGGCGGCCTCCAGCGAGGCCGCCAGTGCCTCGGCCAGGTCGTGGCTCTCCCGGTAGTGGTGGGCGCGCTCGGCCGCCGTCTCGGCCGGACGGCCACGCCCGGCGAGCAGCCGGGCGAACGTGCCGTGCAGCCGGGCCCGTTCACCGGGGAGCAGGTCGGCGTACACCGCCTCGCGGGCGAGCGCGTGTCGGAAGGCATACGTGTCGCCGTCACCGGGCACGAGCAGCTGCCGCCCGACGGCCTCACGCAGCGCCGACTCCAGCTCGTCCTCCGGGATGCCCACGGCACCCCGCAGCAACTCGTGCTCGACGCGCCGCCCCGCGACGGCGGCCGTGCGCAGCACCTGCTGCGCGGTGTCGGAGAGCTGCTCGAACCGGATCAGAAGAACATCGGCCAGCCCGCTGGGCACACCGCCGGCCTCCGTGTCCGTGGCCGCCACCAGCTCCTCGGCATAGAAGGCGTTGCCCTCGGCCCGCTCGACGATCCGCCGGACCGTGCTCTCCGCCAACGGCCGCTCCTGCACGGCCCGCACCAGCCGGGCCACCTCGGCATCGGCCATCGGCCGCAGCTCCAGCCGCTCGACGGCGGGCAGCCGCACCAACTCGGCGAGCAACGGCCGCAGCGGATGACGCCGATGCAGATCATCCGCCCGGTACGACGCGAACACCGCCAGCCGGTGCCGGGGCGCCCCACCCGCGGGCCGCTGCAGGATCCCCCGGCTCAACAGGAACCGCAGCAGATCCCGGGACGAGTGGTCGGCCCAGTGGAGGTCTTCGAGGACGAGCAGCACCGGCGCCACGTCCGCCAGATCGGCCAGCAGCCCCGCGATGCCCTCGAACAACCGCAGCCGGTCGCTCACGGCGTCGGTCCGGCCCCCCAGCAGCCGGTCGACCACCGGATACGCGGCGAGCACACCCGCGAACCGCTCATCACCGGCAAGCTCCCCCAGCACCTCGGTGAACGGCAGATACGGCAGCCCGACGTCACCGAGATCGACACAGTGCCCGGCGAGCACGGTCATCCCGTCCGCAGCGGCACGCCCCGCGACCTCGTCCAGGACCCGGGTCTTGCCAACCCCGGCGTCTCCGGCGATGAGAACGGCACGGGCCTCACCACTGCGGGCACGCTCCAGCACCCCGGAAAGCCGGGCGAACTCGTCGTCCCGCCCGATCAGCGGCGTGGTGAAAGAGGTCTGCGACACGCTTCCATCCTGTCATTCACCACTGACAGTGCCTGTGCCGACCTTTCAGGGGCGCGGGGAACTGCGCGACAAGCCACAATCAACCCGCAGCCGCCACCCGACACAAGCCCCCGAGCTCCTAGGCACGCAACGTCTTGGCCCAGTCAGCCGGCACCCGCCCCGCAGGACCCGGCGACGGCTGATCCACCGGATGACTCACCGGAGGCGCCAACTCAGGCCCCGACTCGTACAACTCATCCGTGGCGTAGTTCCAGAACCACTCCTCACCCGGCTCAAAACTCTGCACGAACGGATGCCCGGTCTCCCGGAAATGCCCCGTCGCATGCTTCGCGGGCGAACTGTCACAACACCCCACATGCCCACACTGAGCACACCGCCGCAGATGGAACCACCACCCACCCACCGCATCGCACTCGACACACCCGCTCCCACTCGGCGGAACACCCGGATCGATCCCGTTGTCGCTGGTCATGCAGACTCCTCCTCGACCGATGCGATCGGCAGCAGCACCTGGAACCGCGTGTCACCGGGCTCCGACTCCACCTGAATGTTCCCGTGGTGCTTGTTCACCACGATCCGCCAGGAGATGTCGAGCCCGAGCCCGGTTCCCTCACCCACGGGCTTGGTCGTGAAGAACGGATCGAAGATCCGCCCCCGGTTCTCCGCCGGGATACCGACCCCCGTGTCCCGGAACTCCACCAGCAGCCGGTCGTGGTCCGGAGCCGTGCGCACGGTCAACGTCCCTTCGCCGCCCGCGCTGTTGATCGCGGAGACGGCGTTGTCGATCAGGTTGGTCCACACCTGGTTGAGCTCGGCCGGGTATGCCGGGATCTTCGGCAGCGTACGGTCGTACTCCTTGACGACCTTGATCTGCGGGCCGATCTTGCCCGACAGCATCAGCAGGGTGCTGTCGAGGAGTTCGTGCACGTCGGCGTTCTGGAAGGGCGCGCGGTCGAGCTGGGAGTACTGCTTGGCCGCGTCGACGAGATGCGAGATACGCGTGGTCGAGTCGCTGATCTCGTCCATCAACAGCTCGGTCTCGACGGTGTAGTTGAGCCACCCGATCGCGCTCGGCAGGATCTCCTCGTCGACCGCCGCGGCGACCTGGTCCAGCCAGTCCTCGTCGATTCCGGCCTGGACGAAGGTGGGCGCGATGCGCCAGCCCTCCTGGATGCCGTGGTCGTCGAGCCAGTCGGTGATCGCGTCCTCCCGGTCGGAGGCTTCCAGCGGACTCAGCGTGGGCGCTTTGGCGACCCGCTCGGCGGTGCGTTCCTGGAGGTCGATGAGGTTCGCCATGACCTCGGGGGAGTAGGACCCCTGCGCGATGACGGCGAGCTTGTGCCGCATCTTGCCCACCCGCTCCCGCAGAGTCGCGGTCGCCCGTACGGCTGCCGCCGCGGGGTTGTTGAGCTCGTGCGTGAGCCCGGCGGACAACGAGCCCAGCGCCAGCAGCCGTTCGCGCTGTCCGATGGCCCGCTGGGCGCTCTTCGAACCGAAGAAGAGCCCCTCCAGCAGATGCACCGCCATCGGGAACCACTCCTGCATGATCTCCGCGAACGTGTCGGCGGGCAGCACGAAGAACCGCGTCGGCTCGGTGACGCGCATGGAGTTGTTGTAGACCTGCCGCACCCGGTCGCCGAGGTACGCCTGCATGGACCCCGCGTACACCCCGCGCTGGGAGGTCCGCGTCACCTCCACGTCGTCGCCCCCGACCCGGCGGTAGAGGACGACCGTGCCCTCGACCATCACGTAGAAGCAGGTGGCCGGTTCACCCTCGGTGTAGACGGGCCCGGGCTCGAACCGCTCCACCCGGCCCGCGCTGCACAGCCTGCCGAGCTGCTCGGGGGTGAGCTTCTCGAACAGGAACAGCGACCCGATCTCCTGCGGGTTGCACGGCATCAACTGCCCGCTCATGACTGCTCCAGATACCGGTGGACGAGCATGACGGCCATGGCTCCCTCTCCGACGGCGGACGCGACCCGCTTCGCGGACTCGGCGCGCGCGTCTCCCGCGACGAACACGCCGGGCACGTTGGTCTCCAGGTGGTACGGCGGCCGGTCCAACTCCCAGCCCGCCGGCGGCCGCCCGCCGACGGTCAGGTCGGGCCCGGCCAGGATGAACCCGCGCTCGTCGCGCAGCACCGTGTCGTCCAGCCAGTCGGTCAGCGGGGCCGCGCCGATGAACACGAACATCCACTGGGCGTCGACCAGTTCGGTCTTCCCGCTCTCCACGTCCCGCAGGGTCAGCTGCTCCAGGTGGTCGGAGCCGTGCGCGGCGTCGACGACCGTGCCCGTGCGCACCGAGATGTTCGGCGCCTCGTCGATCTGCTGGATCAGGTAGTGCGACATGGACGCCGACAGCGACGAGCCCCGCACCAGCAAGGTCACCGACTTGGCGCCCCGCGACAGGTACATCGCCGCCTGTCCGGCCGAGTTGGCGCCGCCCACGATGTACACGTCCTGGCCCTGGCAGGCGGGCGCCTCCGTCAGCGCCGACCCGTAGAACACCCCGCAGCCGGTGAGGTCCTCGCAGCCGGGCGCCGCCAGCTGCCGGTACGACACGCCGGTCGCCAGGATCACGCTGTGCGCGGCGACCGCCGAGCCGTCCGAGAACCGTACGATCCGGGCGGCGCCGCTGACCTCGAGTCCCGTCACCTCGCGCGCGGTGAGGATCTCGGCGCCGAACTTCGCGGCCTGACGCCGGGCCCGGTCGGTGAGCTGCGCCCCCGACACACCGTCCGGGAAGCCGAGGTAGTTCTCGATCCGGGAGCTCTGCCCGGCCTGCCCGCCGGTCGCCGACCGCTCCACCAGCACCGTCCGCAGCCCCTCCGACGCCCCGTACACGGCCGCGCCGAGCCCTGCGGGTCCGCCGCCGATGACGACGAGGTCGTAGAAGTCGGCCGTCGGCGTCGTGGCCAGGCCCACCTGCGCGGCCAGCTCGGGTGCCTCGGGCGCCACGAGCGGTGTCCCCTCCGGCGTGATCACCAGCGGCAGCCGCTGCCCGTCCTGCCCGGCGGCGGCGAGCAGGCGCTGCCCCTCCGGCTCGTCGGCCGAGTACCAGCGGTACGGCACCTGGTTGCGGGCCAGGAACTCCCGCACCTCGGAGGAGCGCGCCGACCAGCGGTGGCCGACCACCTTGGTGCTGGGCACCGGCCGGTAGTCGCTGCGCCGCCAGGCCTCCAGCAGGTCGTCCAGGACCGGGTAGAGCTTCTCCTCCGGTGGATCCCACGGCTTGAGGAGGTAGTGGTCCAGGTCGACGACGTTGATCGCGTCGATCGCCGCGCTGGTGTCCGCGTACGCGGTTAGCAGCACGCGGCGGGCGCCGGGATACACGTCCAGGGCCTGTTCGAGGAACTCGATGCCGTTCATCTGCGGCATGCGGTAATCGGCCAGGATCACGGCGACGAGATCGCCGCGCAGCTTCAGTTCGCGCAGCGCCTCCAGCGCGGACTCGCCGGACTCCGCGCGCACGATCCGGTGCGACTGGCCGTAGCGCCGCCGCAGATCGCGGGCGACCGCCCGGGAGACTCCCGGGTCGTCGTCCACGGTCAGGATGACGGTCCGCGCTGCGTCGGCGGCCTGTGCCATACGTCTCCCACCCCGAGGTCCGGTGTCAGGGCACGGCGCCTGCGTCGTCACCGGCCCGGTCCCGCCCATCGTATGTTCGATCGCCCTGCTTCGCGCGGGTATGCCAGACCCTGCCGGTGTCAGTCTCGGCACGCCCCGAGCACGCAGAACTCGTCCGCCCGCATCACCCACGACCCCTCGCCGGTCCGCCCGACGTCCGCGTGGCGTGCACTTGCTCCCACTCCACCGCCCTGCCCGCACGGTGGTGAAGACTGGGTTCGACGGCATGACCATTACATGAGGAGGCAGCCGGAATGACGCGCCCGATCACGGCAGGGGTGGACGGCTCGGAGGAGAGCCTCGCCGCGCTGGCCTGGGCCGCCCGGGAGGCGGTTCGCCGGGGGCTCGCCCTGCGGGTGGTGCACGCCTGGCGGTTCCAGCCGCACGAGGGGATCGACGCGGGGTACGCCAAGGACGCCGACACCCAGGCCCAGTGGGTGCGGGAGGGGCTGGCGGAGGCGACCCGTTCGGTGACCGAGCGGCATCCGGGCCTCGAGTTCACCATCGACGTCCTCGACGGCGGGCCGGTCGAGACGCTGGTCGCAGCCGCGGCGGACGCCGAGATGCTGGTGCTGGGCTCGCGGGGCCACGGTGCGGTCGTCGGGTTCCTGCTGGGTTCCGTCGGGCAGCAGGTGATCGCAGGGGCCACGCGGCCCGTCGTCCTCGTACGCGCCGGGGACCAGGCGTCCGCCGAGGCCGCCGGACGCGAGATCGTCGTCGGCCAGCAGGGCGACCCCGAGGACAGCGCCGCCGCGCTGCGGTTCGCGTTCGAGACGGCCGCGGCGCGCGGGGCGACCGTGCGTGCGGTACGGGCGTGGACCCTGCCGCCGCTGTTCGCCTACAGCCCTGCCTCGATGAAGCTCCTCGACGACGCCGGGGGCCTGGAGCCGTACGAGAAGAAGGCCCTCGGCGAGGCGTTGAAGCCGTGGCGGGACCGCTACCCGGACGTCCACGTCGTCGAGCACGTGGAGATGGGCAGCGCCGGGCAGGTGCTGCTGTCGGTGGCCGGGCGGACCCAGCTGATGGTGGTCGGGCGCCGCGCTCACCGTACGGCGGTGGGCGCCCGCATCGGCTCGGTGGCGCACGGCGTCCTGCACCACGCGGACTGCCCGGTGGCCGTCGTGCCGCACGACTGAATCACCGCACACGACCGAATCACCGCGGACGATCGGGTCAGTCGGAGGTCGTCGGCTGCAGCGTCTCCCGCGCCTTGGGGAGGATGTTCTCGATGTAGTCCTCGACCACCGTGTCCAGGCCGATGTCGTGCTGCGCCCGCTCGGACAGGTACCAGCGGTGTTCGAGCAGCTCGTGGTAGATCTCGGCCGGGTCCATCGACCCGCGCAGCTCCAGCGGTACGGCCCGCACGGTGGGGCGGAAGACGTCGCGCACCCAGCGGTGGGCGAGCACCTCGGGGCGGGCGCCGAGAGGGTCGCCCGGGGCGTAGTCGTCCTGGGTGGCCATCCAGCTCTCCAGATCGTTCAGGAGCCGGCGGGCCTGGTTCTCCTCGGTGTCCAGGCCCGTCAGGCGCAGCAGCTGACGCTGGTGGTGGCCGGCGTCGACGACCTTGGGCACGAAGGTGACCGTGTCGCCGTTGGTCGCGTGCTCGATCTGCATCTCGGCCACGTCGAAACCGAGCTCGTTCAGGCGGCGGATCCGGCGCTCTATGTAGTGGTACTTGCCCGCCGGGTACACCGACGTGCGGGTCAGTTCCTCCCACAGGCTGCCGTAGCGCGCGCAGATCTCCATGCCGAACTCGATCGGATCCACCGACGGGTGCAGCGCTCCGGACGCCTCCAGGTCCAGCAGCTCGCCGCTGATGTTGACCCGGGCGAGCTCCAGGTCGTAGTCGCGCTGGCCGGTGCTGAGCTGGGGGTGCAGATCGCCGGTCTCGGCGTCCACCAGATACGCGGCGTAGGCGCCCGCGTCACGCCGGAACAGCGTGTTGGACAGCGAGCAGTCGCCCCACGCGAACCCGGCGAGGTGGAGGCGGACCAGCAGCACGGCCAGCGCGTCCATGAGGCGGTGCATGGTCGCCGGGCGCATCGTCGTCTCGAACATCGAGCGGTACGGCTGCGAGCCGCGCAGGTGCCGGGTGACCAGCACCGACTCCAGCGCGTCGCCGGCGGGGTCGGTGCGGCCGGTGACCACGGCCAGCGGGTCGACCGCGGGGATGCCGAGCCGGTCGAGGTCCCGCAGCAGCTCGTACTCGCGCAGCGCGGGGCGCTCGGCGAGCTCCTTGACGGCGATCACCTCGTCGCCGGCCCGGGCGTAGCGCACGATGTGCCGTGAGATACCGCGCGGCAGCGGGACGAGGACATCCTCCGGCCACTCCTCCAGGGGCAGATGCCAGGGCAGTTCCAGCAGGAGCGCGGGGTGCTCCGGGTTCGTCGCGCTGATCTGCAGTGCCATGGGCCGCTCGTCCTTGCCTCGCCGGTGATCGTCACCTCACCCTAGAGCGCGCGCTCCCGGGCCTGAAGAGCAGCTTCTCGCACCGAGCCGCGGTGCAGCGGCCCGTGCCCGGGCAGCAGGACATCGCCCTTGAGGCCTTCGAGTACGTCCAGGGAGGCCACGGCCTGGGTGCGCTCGCGGTGGAACATGTCCGGCAGCAGCTGCGGCCCCTTGATCCGCGAGGTGGGGTGCCCGCTGACCAGGGCGTCGCCCGCGATCAGCACGCCGATGTCCGGCAGGTGGTAGGCGCAGTGGCCGTCGGTGTGGCCGGGCGTGTGCACCGGGACGGGGCGGCCCGGCAGGTCGAGTCGCCCTGCCGACGGGAACGGCTCGGGGGTGGTGACGGGCACGTGCGCGGTGCCGCCGGAGCGGATCGCGTGGACCGCCCAGGGCAGGACGCCCGGCCGCCAGCCGTTCCTGAGGACCGTCCCCACGTTCACCTGGTGCAGGAACTCCCGCCGGGCGTGCGGCACTTCGGCCTGGTGGAGGTATATGGGCGTGCCGTACGTGGTGCGCAGGTACTCGGCGTTGCCCAGGTGGTCCGTGTGCGCGTGGGTGATCAGTACGGCGCTGACCGCCTCCGGTGCACTGCCCACCTCCGCGAGCGAGGCGAGGAGTTTTGCCCGGTCGCCGGGATAGCCGGTGTCGATCAGCGTGACCTCGTCCCCCTCGGTCAGGATCACCCAGTTCGTGTTGCTGCCGTGCACCAGGTAGGTGCCGTCCGCGACTTGCTGCACATCTGCCCGCATGATCGTCCCGCGTGGTGAGGTCCGTGCCCGACGGACACAGCAAAGCAGATCAGGGGGACGGTGTGACCGCCGGGTCGGGACGCATTCCGAACAGGAACCGCGTCACCCGCGTTCTGCGCACCAGGACCTCGTACACCAGGAAGATCACCGCCAGCGAACCCGTCACGATCACCGCGTACTTGATCAGGATCGGCGCGGACCAGCCCACCACGGCGTACGCGAGGGCGACGACGACCGGCTGGTGCAGCACGTACAACGGCAGGGCGGCGAGCCCGAGATACATCATCGCGCGCGACGGCGGACGGGGCTCCCGCGGCCGGTCCAGCAGCCCGAGGATCGCGACGACCCAGCACCAGCCCGCCGCCCCGAAGGCCGCCCGGGTCACCAGCGCGAACGGGCTCCCCTCGGTGAACGGGTCGTCCAGGGAGAGAAACCCGGGCGCGGTCCCCGCGAACAGGAGCAGCCCGAACACGCCCGTCGGCAGGGCGAGTCGGCGCAGCGCGGCTCGGACGTGCCCGTCGTCGGCGAGGGCGTAACCGAAGAGGAAGAACACCAGGTAGGCCCAGCGGTTCCAGCCCGCGAAGCCCTCCTCCATGCCCAGGAACGCGTTGATCGCGGCGAGCGGCAGCGCGGGCAGCAGGAGCAGGGCCGGGCGCCGGACCACCGCCTGGGCCGCACGCTCCGACCGGGCCGCGAGCGGCGCCGCGACCGGGGCGAGCAGCAGACTGAAGACGAGGAGGAGGACGACGAACCACAGATGGCCGGTCTCGAAGTGTTCCCCTTCGAGGACGAAGGGGAAGTCGGCCGCATCGAGGTGGACGGTGAGGAAACGGGTCCAGAAACGTCCGTACGACTCGTCGTAGCCGGGGTCGGCGGCCCGCAGCCGCAACCACTGGGGGAGCGGGCACAGCACGAGCGTCGCGAAGACCAGCGGAACACCCAGGCGCAACAAGCGCTCACGCATGAAGCGGGCAGCTCCGCGACGCCGGATCGAGTAGCGCGAGCCGAGCCCGGCGACGAGGAACAGCATGGGCATCGCCCACACGACCCCGAACCCGGCCAGCACGGTCACGGCATCGGTCGTCTCCGCGTTCTTGACGTAGAAGTCGTCGTCCGGCGAGAAGACGAGGCCGGAGTGGAAGAAGACCAGCCCGAGCACGACGAAGACCCGCAGCGTGTCCAACTCGCCGCGCCGGGGAGCGGTGGCCGGTGCCCGGGTTTGCGCGCTCATCCGCCCCAGTGTGGGGGCACGACACGGGTTCGCCCAGAGGAAGGGCTGCCTCCGGCACCGTCCGCCGGAGGCAGCCCCCGCGCGCACCCGAAGCGGCCGCCTCTCCGCTTCAGTGCACGCCGTGCGGGCGGAACTGGATGCTGATGCGCGGTCCCGTGGCGCGCGTGGTCTTCGGTATGGAGTGCTCCCAGGTCCGCTGGCAGGAGCCGCCCATCACGATGAGGTCGCCGTGCCCCAGCGGACGGCGTACCGTCTCGCCGCCGCCCCGCGCGGGGCGCAGCAGCAGATCCCGGGGCGCGCCCACAGAGAGGATCGCCACCATCGTGTCCTCGCGCGCGCCCCGCCCGATCCGGTCCCCGTGCCAGGCGACGCTGTCCCGGCCGTCGCGGTAGTAGCAGAGCCCCGCCGTGGTGAACGGCTCGCCCAGCTCCTCGGCGTAGTGCGCGGACAGCGCGTCACGGGCCTCCGCGAGCACGGGATGCGGGAGCGCGTCCTCCGCGCCGTAGAAGGCGAGCAGCCGAGGTACGTCGACCACGTTGTCGTACATCTTGCGGCGCTCCGCACGCCACGGCACCTCGGCGGCCAGCTGCTCGAACAGGGCGTCGGCCCCGGTGAGCCAGCCGGGAAGGACGTCGATCCAGGCGCCATGGGCGAGCCGGGTGCGGCGGACCGCGGCGAGGGACCCGAGCCGCAGTTCGTCGGTCTGGTCGAACAGGGAGCCCTGGAGGTGCGTGGCCATGCTTCCAGCGTACCCCTGAATCGAAAATACGTTCCCATCGCGTTCGCAGCCTTCGAAGGCCCGACTGCTCTTCTCGATCCGCCTCTTTGGATACAGTCCTGTATCGGATACATTCATGTATCGAATGGAGGTCCGGACATGGCGGTGCAGGAAACGGCCGGGCGCGTCACCAAGCGCCGGGTCCGCACGCGGGCCAATCTCCTCGATGCCGCGTTCGCCGTGTTCGCCGCCAAGGGGTTCGGCCGCGTCTCCATCGAGGAGGTCTGCGAGGCCGCCGGCTACAGCAGGGGCGCCTTCTACTCCAACTTCGACAGCCTGGACGAGCTGTTCTTCGCCCTCTACCAGCAGCGCGCGGACCTGATCGCGGAGCAGGTGTCCGGCGCGCTCGCCCTCGACGGGCCGGACCTGGACGTGCCCGCCGCCGTGGACCGGGTGACCGAGGTGCTGCTCCTGGACCGCGACTGGCTGCTGGTGAAGACGGACTTCCTGGTGCACGCCGCCCGTGACCCGGCCGTCGCCCAGAACCTGCTGGAACACCGAGCGCGGCTGCGCGGGGCGATCGCCGACCGGCTCGCCCGCGCCCGGGGACACACCGCACTGCCCGCCGTGCTCGGCGACATCGACGGCGCCGCCCACGCCGTGGTCGCCGCATACGACGGGGTCACCACCCAACTGCTGCTGGACAGGGACGTCGAGCACGCCCGCGCCTGGCTGAAACAACTGCTCACCGCGCTGCTCACCGACGGCAGCGACAGCACCGCACAGCGCACCAACGAATAGCGACACCACCGTATGAGGAAGGGACGGTCGCCATGGATGCCGACGTCATCGTCGTCGGAGCGGGACTCGCGGGCCTGGTCGCCGCGCACGAACTGACCAGCCGGGGTCGCAGGGTCGCGCTGGTCGACCAGGAGAACGCCGCCAACCTCGGCGGGCAGGCCTTCTGGTCGTTCGGCGGGCTGTTCCTCGTCGACTCCCCGGAGCAGCGCCGCCTGGGCATCAAGGACTCCTTCGACCTGGCCTGGAACGACTGGCAGGGCAGCGCCCAGTTCGACCGGACGGACGACGAGGACTCCTGGGCGGTGCGCTGGGCGCGCGCGTACGTCGAGTTCGCGGCCGGCGAGAAGCGGGCCTGGCTGGACGGACACGGCATCAAGTTCCTGCCCACGGTGGGCTGGGCGGAGCGCGGCGACCTGCGCGCCCACGGCCACGGCAACTCGGTGCCCCGGTTCCACATCGCCTGGGGCACCGGTACGGGCGTCGTGGAGCCGTTCGTCCGGTACGCCAAGCAGGCCGCGAGCGATGGGCTGCTCACCTTCTACCACCGGCACCAGGTCGACGAGCTGGTCGTCGCGGAGGGCGCGGCGCGCGGCGTGCGGGGGACGGTGCTCGCCGAGGACAACTCGCCCCGCGGCGTCGCCTCCAACCGCGACCGCGCCGGCGAGTTCGAACTGACCGCCCAGGCCGTCGTAGTCACCACCGGCGGCATCGGCGCCAACCACGAGATCGTCCGCCGCTACTGGCCCGAGCGGCTCGGCACACCGCCCACCGAGATGGTCACCGGCGTGCCCGCCTACGTCGACGGCCGGATGCTCGACATCAGCGCTCAGGCGGGCGTACGGCTCGTCAACCGCGACCGCATGTGGCACTACACCGAGGGCCTGCAGAACTGGGACCCGATCTGGCCCGGCCACGGCATCCGCATCCTGCCCGGACCGTCCTCGATGTGGCTGGACGCCCTGGGCCGCCGCCTGCCCGACCCGTGCCTGCCGGGCTACGACACCCTCAGCACCCTGAAGTACCTGCGCACGACCGAGGACATCGCCGGGTACGACCACTCCTGGTTCATCCTCACCCAGAAGATCATCGAGAAGGAGTTCGCGCTGTCGGGCTCCGAGCAGAACCCCGACATCACCGCCAAGGACCGGGCGGGCTTCCTGAAGGAGCGGGTGCTCGGCAAGGGCGCCCCTGGACCGGTGGCGGCGTTCCTGCGCAACGGCGCGGACTTCGTGACCGCACCTGCCCTTGAGCAACTCGTCGAGAAGATGAACCAGTTGACGGACAAGCCACTCCTCGACGCCGAGACCGTCCGGCGCCAGATCGAGGCCCGCGACCTGCAGATCGCCAACCCCTACAGCAAGGACGCCCAGGTGCAGGGCATCCGCAACGCCCGCCGCTACATCGGCGACCGCCTCGGCCGCGTCGCCACCCCGCACCGCATCCTCGATGCGGCGGCCGGCCCCCTGATCGGCGTCAGGCTGCACGTCCTGACCCGCAAGACCCTCGGCGGCATCCAGACCGACCTCGACTCCCGCGCACTGGGAGCGGACGGCACGCCCGTCGACGGTCTGTACGCGGCCGGTGAGGTCGCCGGATTCGGCGGCGGCGGCGTCCACGGCTACAACGCCCTGGAGGGCACGTTCCTCGGCGGCTGTCTCTTCTCGGGCCGGGCGGCGGGCCGGGCCGCGGCGCGGCAGACGGCCTGACCGTGCCGGAGGGCCCGTCTCCTCACTCCTGAAGGAGACGGGCCAGCACGGCGGCGTGGCTCTGCTCTGGCGACTTGGACGCGGTCAGCAGCGTCACCGCACCCTTGCCGGCCAGCTCCCGCACATGATCGAGGAGCTCGGTCGCCTCGGGTGCGTCCAGCTCCGCCTCGTAACGGCTGGCGAACTCCTCGTACGACCTCTCACTCGCGTGATACCAGCGGCGCAGCTCGGTCGACGGCGTGATCGCCTTCGGCCACTCGTCCACACGGGCCGCGTCCTTCGACAGGCCGCGCGGCCACAGCCGGTCCACCAGGACCCGGACGCCGTCCTCGGACTCGGGGGGTTCGTAGACGCGACGGATGCGAACGCTCATGGCCGGGCCTTTCCTCGGAGCTGACGAGTTCCTCACAAGTGTCCGTCAAGGTCGAGGCATGATCACGCACAGACCTCGTGTCGCGTTCCTGGCCGCCTCATTGCTGATGACCGGATGCGGCGGTGGTGCCGTGGCCACGACCGGCCCCGCACCCGAGTCGGCCACGGCCACGGCGACGACGAGCACCCCCACACCCGACACCCCCCTCGAAGTGGCCCCACAGCAACTGCCCGGTCTGGGACCCAGGACCTGGGCCCAGGTGCCGTCCGACGCCCGGCAGGCCGTCGTCGTGACCGGAAGCGGCAAGAACTCCTCGCGGTCCACGGTCGTCCTGTACGAGCGCAGCGACGTCGGCTGGGAGGCCGGCGAGAGTTGGCCCGCCCACAACGCTCTGCGCGGCTGGAGCGACCACCACCGTGCCGGCGACCTGCGCTCACCCGTCGGGGTCTTCACACTCACCGACGCCGGAGGCCTGCTCCGTGACCCCGGCACCAGGCTGCCGTACGACCACGGCCCCGGTTTCACCGGCACCGGCACCGGCTTCGAGGGCGAGCCCCTCGCGGGCTCCTTCGACTACGTGATCGCCATCAACTACAACCGCAAGCCCGGCACCACACCCCTCGACTGGACCCGCCCCCTCGGCGCCGGACGCGGCGGCGGCATATGGCTCCACGTCGACCACGACGGTCCGACCCAGGGCTGCGTCAGCATCGCGAAGGAGCACATGAAGGAACTGCTGCTGGCGCTGGACCCGGACCTCCACCCCGTCGTCGTCATGGGCGACGCCACGTCGCTGGCCCGCTGAAATCCCCCAACAGCTTAGGATCCGCCGCGTGTGCGCACATGTGCTGGTCGCCGAGGACGACGAGATGCAGGCCGAACTCATACGCCGCTCCCTGCTGTCGGAGGGGCACACCGCCACCGTCGTCCACGACGGGTCGGCCGCCCTGGACGCGGTCCGGCGGCAACGGCCCGACCTCGTCGTGCTGGACCTGATGCTCCCGGTGATCGACGGCTTCGGGGTGTGCCGGGTGCTGCGCCGCAACCACGACGACACGGACATCCCCGTGGTGATGCTGACGGCCCGGTCGACGGAGGACGACGTCCTGCTCGGCCTCGAACTCGGCGCCGACGACTACATGACCAAGCCGTACAGCCCACGGGAGCTGATGGCCCGCATCCGAACGGTGCTGCGGCGCAGCGGGCGCGCCGCCGACCGGCGGGAGGATCCCGTCGTCCGCGCCGCCGGGCTCACCGTCGATCCCGTGCGGCACGAGGTGCGGTGCGACGGGGCGTCCGTGGAGTGCACGCCGGCCGAGTTCGAGATCCTGCTGGCCATGACCGCCGAACCCGAACGGGTCTTCTCCCGGCGGCAGTTGCTGGAATGCACCCGGGGCACCGACCGGTCCTCCACCGAACGGGCCGTCGACGTCCACATCATGAACCTGCGCAGGAAGATCGAGGCCGACCCGCGCCGGCCCGTACGGCTGCTGACCGTGTTCGGCGTCGGCTACAAGCTCAGCGGCGGCCGCGGATGAGCCGGCGCATCCCGCTGCGCAAACGCCTCCTGGTCCGGCTGCTGATCGCGACGGTGCTGATCGCCGTGTGCTCGGTGGCGGCAACGGCCTGGCTGGCCGTGGAGACCACCACCCGGGCGCTGCGGGAGGAACAGGGGCAGGTGCTCGCGGAGGACATGGACGTCCTCGCCCGGCTCAGCGGCTACGCCGCGACGCACGCCGACTGGACGGGAGTCGAGAAGACCGTACGCGCGCTGTCCGAGCGGACCGGGCGCCGTATCGCCCTGACGACCCCGGACCGCAGGACCATCGCCGACTCCGCACCGTCCGGCACCGCCCTGCCGCCCCGCGCCGCCGCCACGGTGGACCCCCTGCGCACCGACACCTACACCGAACGCGGGGCGCAGCGCAGCGGCATCGATCCGCGCGTGGTGGGCCCGTACCGGGTGACGGACGAGGAGCGGGCCCGGCTGGACAAGCTCGCCCTGATCCGGCAGAAGTGCTTCGCCCGCAACGGCTACGACGCCGAAGTCGTCCAGACTCCGAGCGGCCGCCCCGTCGTCACGGACCACGACGGCCCCGTCTCGGCGGGGCAGGTGCCCGACGCGTGCGCCGACGGGCTCCTCAACACCCCGACGCCCACCGAGGAGAAGGCCCTGGCCGAACTGGCCGAGCGCTCCCGGGCCTGTCTGGACCGGCACGGCCTGAGCACCGGCGTGACGCCCTTCGTCGCGGTCGACGTGACCGAGCAGCGCATCGGCACCCGGTACCCCCTGGGGAAATTCAGACCGGGCGACAGCGGGTCCGTGCGGGAGGCGCAGAGCTGTGTCGACGCCGCGCGCCGCGCCCAACTCGACCCTTACGTCGCCCCCGTCGCCGAACTGTTCCTCGGCGTCGGAGACACCACCGCCGTCCGGTTCGACATGTCCCCGGCCAACAAGGCCAAGGTCGTCGGGGCCGCGGGGCTGGTGCTGGCCGTCACAGTGGCCGTGACCGCCGTCGTCGCCACCCGGCTCGTCCGGCCGCTGCGGGCGCTGACCGAGGCGGCACAGCAGCCGCCGGAGCTGCATGTGCGCGTCCCCGTCACCACCCGCGACGAGACCGGCATCCTCGCCGCCGCGTTCAACGAACTCACCGAGCGGCGCGAGCGGTTGGAGGCCCAGCGCAAGGCCATGGTCAGCGACATCGCGCACGAACTGCGCAGCCCCCTCACCAACATCCGCGGCTGGCTGGAAGTCACCCGCGACGGCGTCGTCGACCCCGCCCCCGCCCTGCTCGCCTCCCTGCACGAGGAGGCGCTCGTCCTCCAGCGCGTCATCGACGACCTCCAGGACCTGGCCGCCGCCGACGCCGGGGCGCTGCGTCTGCACCGCGAGCCCGTCCGGGCCGACGAACTCCTCGACCAGGTCGCCGCCGCCCACCGCGTCGCCGCCGACACGGCGGGCGTTACCCTGCGTACGGCCGCGGACGGCACGCCCTGGCTGGACGCCGACCCCGTCCGCATGCGCCAGGCACTCGGCAACCTCGTCTCCAATGCCCTGCGCCACACACCGGCCGGCGGCACCGTCACGCTCGCCGCCCGGCGCGACGGTGACGACATCGTCCTCGACGTCACCGACACGGGGACCGGGATCGACTCCGAGGACCTGCCGCACGTCTTCGACCGGTTCTGGCGTGCGGAGAAGTCCCGCAGCCGGCGTACCGGAGGCAGCGGGCTGGGCCTGCCGATCGTCCGGCACCTGGTCGCCGCGCACGAGGGTACGGTCGACGTGGCGAGCGAGCCCGGTACCGGTTCCGTGTTCACCCTGCGGTTGCCGGCGGCCGCCGCGCCGGACTGAGCCGAGCGGATCCGATGGCGGTGCCCCGATCCGCCGGTTATCCGGCCCGCTGCCGCAAAGCGCGTCGCTCCCGCTGCCGCAGCGCGCGTCGCTCGGCCTCGCTCGTGCCGCCCCAGATCCCGATGAACTGGTCCATGTCGAGTGCCCAGCGCAGGCACTGTTCCCGGACCGAGCAGCGTCGGCAGACGGCCTTCGCCTGCTCCGTCTGCAATACGGTCGGTCCGGACGTGCCGATCGGGTAGAAGAGGTCGGGGTCCTCATGGCGGCAGGCGGCGTGGTCTCGCCAGTCGTCCATCAATGTCACCTGCGATCGTCGTACGTGCCCTCGGTGGATGCATTACTCGTTTTCGAGTCGCCTGTCGATGCGCAAGTGAAACCCCGTGGGGTCCCAGCGAATTCGGTCACTGTTCGCGCATGCCCCACGGAGAGCCGTACGCGGTCAGCAGATCCAGGAACGGGCGGGCCGGGAACGCCTCCGGGCCGAGCACGCCCGCGCCCGACCAGGCACCGGTGGCGAGGAGTTCGAGCGCGACGACCGGGTTGACCGCCGTCTGCCACACCACCGCCTGGCAGCCGTACTCCGCCATGGACCACTGGTTGTCGACCACGTGGTACAGGTACACCTCGCGCGGCGCCCCGTCCTTGACGCCCCGCACCCACGTGCCCGCGCAGGTCTTGCCGTGCATCCGCTCGCCCAGCGTCGCCGGGTCCGGCAGACACGCGGCGACCACGTCCCGGGGAGACACCTGGACCGGTCCCGCCGGGCTCGGCACGGTGACCGGTTCGGTGCGGTCCAGGCCCAGCAGGTGCAGCGTCTTCAGCGTGCGCACGAACTCCTCGCCCAGGCCGTACTTGAAGGTGACCCGGCGCGCGTCGACCCAGCGCGGGACCAGGAGCACCTCCTCGTGCTCCACGTTCACGCACTCGACCGGGCCGATGCCCTCGGGGAAGTCGAACACCTCGGGCTCGCTGAAGGGCTCGGTGGTGAACCAGCCGCGCCCGGCCTCGTAGACCACCGGCGGGTTGAGGCACTCCTCGATCGTGGTCCAGATGCTGAACGACGGCGCGAAGTCGTAGCCGTCCACGGTCAGGTTCGCGCCGTCGCGGACGCCGATCTCCTCGATCCCGTCGAAGAGTTCGTCGGCCGCGTACCGGGCGCACACGTCCGACAGACCCGGCTCCACGCCCATGCCGACCAGGGCCAGTGCGCCCGCCTTCTCCCATTCGGCCGCCTGAGCGAACTGGGCGTCGCCCAGCTTGACCCCGCACTCCTCGTACGGCCGCTCCGCATGCGGCCGCGACAGCGACATCGCCATGTCGACATACGTGGCCCCGGCCGTGCGTGCGGCCCGGAACAGCGGCATCACGAACCGCGGGTCGGTGGCGTTGAGGAGCACGTCGCAGGCGTGCCGCTCCAGCAGCGCGGCCACCGCCGACTCGTCGCCGGCGTCGACGCGCTCGGCCCGGAAGCGGGCGTCACCGCCGAGGGCCGCCACGGCTGCCTCGGCGCGGGCGAGGTCGTGGTCGGCGACCACCATCGCCGTGAAGAACGGACGCCGGGCCGCGATCCGAGTGACGGCGGTACCCACCCCGCCGGCTCCCACAAGCAGGACACGCATGACAAGACTCCCTCGACTGAAGGTCTACGACGTGGTGGGGCCCCGCCGGAGATACAACGCCGCGCCTTCACGTAAGGTCAATGGCGTTGGCATAAGTGGCGGAGGTCATGGTGCCCAAACCGGTCGTCCCGGAGGAGAAGCGGCGTCGACGCCGTCCCACGAAGAGCGGCACCGTCCTGTCGGAGCGGCTGATCGTCGAGACGGCGCTGCGCATGCTGCGCGAACACGGCAGCGCCGGTCTCACCGCCCGCCGCCTCGGCCTCGCCCTCGACGCCGACCCGAGCACGCTGTACCGCTACTTCCGCGGCATGGACGACCTGACCCTCGCCATCGGCGACGCCCTCATCGGCGAGGCCCTGCGGGGCTGGGAGCCGACGGGGGAGTGGCGGTCCGACCTGCGCGCCGTCGGGCTGCGCATCCACGGCGTGTACGTCGCCCATCCGCAGGCCGCCGTGCTGACGACGAGCCGCGTCACCGGCCGGGTCAACGAACTCGCCGCCGACGAGGCCGTGCTGGACATCCTGCGCACGGCCGGGTTCCCGCTGCCGGACACCGTGCGCATCTACCACGCCTTCATCGACCAGACGCTGGCCTTCGCGGCCCTCGACGCGGCGGCTTTGGCGCTGCCGAGTGCGGCGCTGCGGGCCGACGAGGACATGTGGCGGTCGACCTATGCGCGGCTGCCCCGCAGTACGCATCCGCGGATTGCCGAGGCGGCGCCGCTGCTGGCGACGCGGATGGTGACCAGTGCTTATCCGACGGCGCTGGAGATGCTGTTGGACAGCGTGGCAGCCCAGTTGTAGTTCTGCGCAGGTAGTGCCGCGCTGTGTCGCTGGTCGGCTGCGGGCATCTTGTGGCTGGTCGCGCAGTTCCCCGCGCCTCTTGAGGGCGCTGCCGAGCCGTCCTCGACCTGCTCAGGCCCGCAGTGCCTCGGAGGCCGTGGCGGTCACCGCCTCCGTCACCGCGGCCAGCGCCGGCGAGTCCAGCTTCCACTGCTGCCAGTACAGTGGCACGTCGAGCGGCCGCTCCGGCGCCAGCTCCACGAGGCGGCCGTCCTCCAACAGCGGCGCCGCCTGCACCTCCGGGACCATGCCCCACCCCAGTCCGGCGGCCACGGCCGACAGGAAGCCCTCCGAGGTGGGGACATGATGACGTACGGCACTCGCACCGGTCCGGCTGCGCCGCACCTTGCGGACGAACGCGTCCTGGAGGTCGTCGCTCCGGTCGAAGGTCATCACCGGCGTCCGCACCAGCGCGTCGCCCAGTGAGCCGCCGAGATGCCGCTCGGCGAACTCCGGGCTCGCCGCGGCGAGATAGCGCATCCGGCCCAGGGGGCGTACCGAACAACCCGCCACCGGGTCGGGCGACGAGGTCACCGCGGCCATCACCCGGCCCTCCCGCAGCAGCGTCGCCGTACGGCTCTCGTCCTCCCGCCGCAGCTCGAAGCAGAGCGGTGGCTCCTCCGGCACGCGCGTGAGTGCCGTCAGGAACCAGGTCGCCAGCGAGTCGGCGTTGACCGCGATCGACACCCGGGTGGCGTCCCCGGCCCCGCTCATGCCCAGCTCCGCCCGCGCGTCGCGCTCCAGCCGCGCCAGCTGGCGGGCGAACCGGACGACGACCTCGCCCGACTCGGTCGGCCGCACCGGTTTCGTACGCACCAGCAGCACCCGCCCCGTGCGCTGCTCCAGGGCCTTCACCCGCTGACTCACCGCCGACGGCGTCACATGCAGCGCGGCGGCGGCCGCGTCGAAGGTGCCCTCGTCCACCACCGCGAGCAGGGTGCGCACCTGGTCGAGGGGAAGCTCGGTCAGCTCTGTCTTCACGGTAGCTAAAGATACCTAAGAATCTTTAGCTGTACGCGAGGAGATCACTTTCATAGCGTGAAAGGCATGACAAACGCCCTGACCACCGCGGCCGCCGGATTCGGCACCGGTCTCTCCCTCATCGTCGCCATCGGCGCCCAGAACGCCTTCGTCCTGCGCCAGGGGATCCGCCGGGACGCGGTCCTCGCCGTCGTCGGCATCTGCGCCCTGTCCGACGCGCTCCTCATCGCCCTGGGCGTGGCCGGCGTCGGCGCGGTGGTCGTGGCCTGGCCGGGGGTGCTGACGGCGGTCGCCTGGGTCGGCGGGGCGTTCCTGCTCTGCTACGGCGCTCTCGCCGCCCGCCGCGTCTTCAGGCCGGCCGGTGCCCTGCTGACGGAGGGCGAGGCGGCGGGGTCACGGCGGCGGGCCGTGCTGACCTGCCTCGCGATGACCTGGCTCAACCCGCACGTCTACCTCGACACCGTCTTCCTGCTCGGCACGGTCGCCGCCGACCGCGGCCCGCTGCGCTGGACGTTCGGTCTCGGGGCCGCACTCGCCAGCCTGTGCTGGTTCGCCGCACTGGGCTTCGGGGCGCGGTTGTTGAGCCGCCATCTCGCCAAGCCCGGGGCCTGGCGCGTCCTGGACGGACTGGTCGCCGCGACGATGATCGTGCTCGGAGTCATGCTCATCGCGGGCGCCTGACCGTGTCCGAAATCCCTGCGCGCGTCCGGTAGCTGAGACATCGAATCCCGCATGCTCGACACCTGGTGCCATAGTGAACCCTGGTCCGGATAGGTGTAACGAGCAACCAGGAAGCGCGTGGACACGAGTGAGAGCAGCACCGAGGAGCAGCCGGCGTCGACCGGCGAGGCGCCGATACCCGACCGGCGCGGCCGGCGCCGGTGGGCCATGGACACCCGGCCGCTGCGCCGCCCGGCCTACCGCCGCCTGTGGTCCTCGACCGTCGTCACGGCCGTCGGCAGCCAGCTCACCGCGGTCGCCGTGCCCAAGCAGATCTACGACATCACCGGCTCCTCGGCGTGGGTGGGCGCCGCGAGCCTCGCCGGACTGCTGCCGCTGGCGGTGTTCGCGCTGTGGGGCGGGGCGATCGCCGACAGCATGGACCGGCGCAAGCTGCTGCTGATCACCAACAGCGGCATCGCGGTCACCTCGGTGCTGTTCTGGCTCCAGGCCGTCACCGGCGTCGACTCGGTGGCCGTGCTGATGGTGCTGCTCGCGGTGCAGCAGGCGTTCTGGGGTCTCAACGCCCCGGCCCGCAACGCCTCCATCGCCCGCCTGGTCCCGGCCGGTGAACTGCCTGCAGCCAATGCCCTCGGCTCCACAGTCATGCAGACCGGCCAGGTCGTCGGCCCGCTGCTGGCCGGCGTACTCATCCCGGTCATCGGCCTGGCCGAGCTGTACCTCACCGACGCACTCGCCCTGTGCGTCACCGTCTGGGCGGTCGTACGGCTGCCCGCGCTGCCGCCCCTGACCGGCGCGGAGACCACGACGAAGCGACGCGCGGGCGTGCGCGAGATCGCGGAGGGGTTCCGCTACATCGCCCTGCACAAGGTGCTGCTGCTGTCCTTCCTGGCCGACATCATCGCGATGGTCTTCGGCATGCCCCGCGCCCTGTTCCCGCAACTCGCGAGCGAGACCTACGCGTCGTACGGCGAAGGGCTCGCTCTGGGACTGCTGTTCGCGGCGATCCCGATCGGTGCGGTGGCGGGCGGGCTGTTCTCCGGCACGTTCTCCCGGGCCCGCCGGCACGGCTGGATGGTGATCGGCGCGGTCGTCGTCTGGGGCGCCGCCATCACCGGCTTCGGGCTGAGCGGCAGCCTGTGGCTCGCGGTGGTGTTCCTGGCGCTCGCCGGGGTCGCCGACATGGTCTCGATGGTGTTCCGCGGGGCGATCCTGCTGTCCGCGGCCAGCGACGAGATGCGCGGCCGGATGCAGGGTGTCTTCACGGTCGTCGTCGCGGGCGGCCCGCGCCTGGCCGACGTCCTGCACGGCACGGCGGGCTCGGCCTTCGGCGCGCGGACGGCGACCGTGGGCGGCGGGCTGCTGGTCGTCGTCCTCATGCTGGGCCTCGCGGCCGCGTTGCCGGCCCTGCGCCGCTACCGCGTCTGACGCGCCGGAGCGGACCACGTCCGACGCGGCAGGTCCACCACGTCCGACGCGGCAGATCCACCACGTCCGACGCGGCAGAGCGCACCCCGTACGACGCGGCAGAGCGCACCCCGTACGACGTTCAGAGCACGCTGCGCCGGTGCTGCCCGTACTGCTCCATCAGCTTGCCCCGGGTCTTCTCCAGCCGGTGCGCGAGGATTTCGGCGACGTGCCGTACCAGTGACAGCCCGAGCGCCGGATCCTCCTCGCACAGCCGCCGCACCGCCGCCGCGTCGAACTCGTAGGCGCGCACCGGGCTGAAGGCCTCCGCGCCGAAGTCCCACTGGTACGGCGGGAACAGCCAGGACCAGCCGAGCAGGTCGCCCGCCCCGAGGCTGGCGACGGTGACCCGCTGGATCGACGTCACGCGCTGGTCGAGGGAGACGGCGCCCGAGCGGATGACCCAGAAGCGGTCGGCCGTGCCGCCCGCCTCGAAGATCCGGGCGTCCTCCGGGAAGGCGACCTCCCGGGCGAGCGACATCAGGCGCTCTCGCTGAGGTGGGGGAAGGGCGGTGAGCAGTTTGATCGCTTTGGTCATGACACGGGGCTCCTCGCCGAGGACTGAGCTTCCGGTGCTTGCCTGCGTCCATTTCAGCCGCTGCGGGCGTGGTGAGCACCTCGGCGGAGCGTGGTTTCGGCCGGGACTGTCGGTCGGCGGGTCGCCGAGGGCATGAAAAAGCCCTGGCTGGACGGGGGAGGCCAGCCAGGGCCGTAGGTGGTGGTGCGCGGGGGACGGCTGAGGTCTACCCCGTGACCACTTATGGATGAACCGTAAACCATGTACGGGGGTTCTGCGTAACCGAGACCGGGGTGAGTGACCGGTTTCACGCTCGTAGAGGTTTGAGTGGCTGTTCGGCGTCAGTGGCCGTTCCCTGCCACGACCCTGATCCGCTCCAGCCGGGAGTCGCTCGCGTCGGGCAGATTCATGCCCGCGGCCAGGCCGGTGACGAGATAGCGCAGGACCGGTTCGGTCAGCCGCTCGCCGGGAAGGACGACCGGGATCCCGGGGGGATAGGGGGTGATCATCTCGGCGGCGACGCGGCCGGCGGCCTCGTCCACCGGGACGTCCTCGGTGGTGGCGAAGAACGCGTCCCGCGGCGTGTCGGCCTGTGCCATCCGCAGGTCGGCCGGCGACGGCACCTCGATCCGTGGCGCCGGGCGCAGCTCGGGCGCCGCCTGGGCGAGGGCCTTGAGCGCGGCGAGCAGTTCGCCGGTCGTCCCGTGGTCGTCGCCGTGGGTGACCTGGGTGCCGATGCGGCGGTGGTCGGTCAGGTGGGCGTCGACGTTGCGGTGTTCCCGCAGCCAGTCCGCGGCCTGGTATCCGCAGATGCCGAGGCCGTCGAGGTCGATGACCACGGGCAGCGGGTCGAAGTCGGCGGCGAGGCCGGCACCGCAGAAGTCGTCCCGGTCGTTGACGTGCATCCCGTCGATCTGCTCTATGGCGGCGCGCACCTCTGCCGCGAGATCGAGCGCGTCCCCCATGATCTCCTTGCCGCGCAGGGCCATCTGCCGGCGCCAGCCGTCCATACCGGCGAAGATCAGCACCGAGGGGCTGGTGGTGCCCAGCAGGTCGGCCCGCATCTGCAACAGCTGAGCCGGGACGAGGTCGCCCTGCTGATGGAAGACCGAACCCTGCTCCAGGCCGCTGCCCATCTTGTGGATGCTGGTCACGCAGATGTCGGCACCCGCGTCCATCGCCCAGGACGGAAGATCGGGATGGAACGGCAGATGCGCGCCCCACGCCTCGTCGACGATCAGCGGACGCGAGCGGCCGTGGCAGACCTCGGCGATCGCCGCCAGGTCCGCGCAACTGCCGTACGGCGTCGGACTGGTGACCAGCGCGCCCTTGGCGTCGGGATGCTCCTCGAAGGCCCTGGCGAACGCCTCCGCGGACGGCGGGTGGGCCAGATACCGTTCGGCGTCCCACTGCGGCTCGACCCAGACCGGTTCGATACCGGACAGGACGAGACCCGAGACGACCGACTTGTGCGCGTCCCGGCCCACCAGCAGCTTCTCGTGCGGGCCCGCGACGGCCAGCATCGCCGCCTTGACGGACAGGGAACTGCCGCACGTGGTGAAGTACGTGTGCTGCGCGTGCACCGCGTCGGCCATCAGTGCCTCGGCGTGCTCCAGGACGCCGCCGTGGTGGAGCCGGTCGTCCAGGCCGCCCGACGCCAGCACGTCACCGAGGAACACCGCGTCGCCCAGCACCTCCCGCACCGCGGGATCGGCGCCGCGCGCCTGCTTGTGACCGGGCGGCGTGAACGACATCCGCCCACGGCGGTGGTAGTCGGCCAGCGCCTCCAGGACCGGTGCTCGGGTGTGATCGGCTGTCATGCACACCCGGGTTCCCGCCAGGGGCGACGCCAATCCGCCCGGTCAGTCCTCCTGGTCGTGCTTGCCGGGGGTCAGGAACTCGTCCAGCACCCTGATCACGGTCTCGTAGGCCAGCGTCCGCACCGCGGCGTCACGGGCCCCCGCGGGGTCGGCCTGCCCCAGCTCGTCGCTGCGGGCCCGCCATGTCCGCTCCTCCCGTCGTGCGTAGGCCCTGGCACGCTGCATGCGCCGCAACAGTTCGTCTGAGTCCACGACATCGGTCATGACATCCGCGTACCCCGTATCGGCGTCGGTGAGCAGGTCCGCGGCCGGTCGCCACCCCCGGGTTCAGCTCTTCGGCGCCGTCACGGGGACGCCCAGCGGCCTCGCCAGACCCGTCACGCCCTCGTCCAGCCGCTGCAGATGCCGCAGGACGCGGTCGGTGACCCGGCCGTAGCGCGGTGCGCCGGCGCCGGCCGGTCCCAGGAGGGAGGCGATGCTCGGGCCGGTCTCGATCCTGTCCGTGGCGTGTTCGTCGGTGACATGAGCGGAGATCGCCTCGAGGTTGTGCGCGATGCGCCCGGCGGCCCGGCGCAGCCGAGGGTCCGCCGCGATCGAGGGGTGGGTGGGCAGCAGCTCGGCGGTCGCGGCGAGCGACCGCGCGTGGTACGCGCACGTCTCGAGCAGGGCGACGACATGGCGGGCGGTCTCCCGCCGGGCCCGCAGTGGCGTCACCGGGTGCGTGAGAGGCTGCGTGGCCGCCCGCAGATCGGCCAGCGCCTGGTCCAGATCGCGCGCCTGGTCGAGCAGCTCGTCGGCCGGGCCGCCGCTGAGCTGGTCCACGGCGCCGCGGGTGACGTCGCCGAGCCGTGCCAGCACGGTGGCGAGGAGTTCGTTCGTACGGCGGTCCGTCTGCACCGGAAGCACGAACGCGGCCGCGATCACCCCGCAGGCCGCGCCCAGCGCCGTCTCCTCGATGCGCAGCACGAGCACCGAGAGGCTGTAGGTGTGCAGCAGGGTGTAGAGCAGCCCCAGTGCCGCCGTGACGAAGAAGGACACCAGCGTGTAGGACAGCGGTGCCGAGTAGAACATCGCGAAGACGAACAGCAGCACCAGCGCGAACGCCGTCCAGGTGTGCCGCCCGACCGCGCCCGCCAGCACGATGCCGGCCAGGACCCCGAGGACGGTGCCCAGCAGGCGGCGGTAGCCCTTGACGAGGATTTCGCCCGTGGAGGCGGTGTTGAGGAACACGATCCAGCAGGTCAGGACCGCCCAGTACCAGCGGTCCCGGGACAGCAGCTCGCCGCCGACCATGGCCAGCGACGACCCCACGGCGACCTGCACGGCGGCACGTGTCGTGGGCCGTCGCAGCCCGGTGGGCTCCTCCGGGGGCTCCTGGTCGGCGGCGTCGAGTACGGCGTCCTCGGCGTCGAGCTCCTCGCGCGAGCGGGCCGTGGCCGGAGTGTCGTCCGATTCGTCCTGGGCCCCGCCGAGCGCGATCCGCAGTCCGAGGACCGCGCGGGCGGCCTCGCCGACGGCCCGGAAGACGTCCTGCACGGCGGGCGGCGCGTCGGGCAGGTTCTCGTCGTCGCGGTAGCCGAGGAGCCGGTTGCGGACGTGCGAGACCGCGGTTCCCGGAGCCTGGTCGACGGGGCGCAGCACGAGCAGGCGCAGCGCCCGGAGGTCTCGGCGCAGCACGGTGGTCGACTCGTCCCGTACGGGCTGCCGCCCGCCCGAAGGGACGGGGGCGCCCGGCAGATGCAGGGCCAGCGTGTCCACCCGCTCGGCTCCGCGAGCCCGGAGCACCGCCAGGCCAAGGCGCTCGGCGGCGATCTCGGCATCCGCGACGCGCCGCTGGACGAGCCGGGCCACGGCCTCGTCGGCGGTCCCCTCGGCCAGCCGGCTCTGGATGAGCAGAGCCGTCTCGTGCAGGCGCGCGGTGCCCTCGCGCACCTGCTCCAGGGCCCCGTCCGCCTCCTCGGGCCCGGCGTCGAGCAGGTCGAGCTGCGCCGACAGCAGCTGGGCCAGCCTGGCCCGGAAGGCCTCGCGCAGCCGCTGAAGCACTCGTGCCGGCGTCTCCGGGACGAGCGCGAAACGCACCAGCGCGCTGCACGCGAAGGCCACGGCGACCGCGCCGTACAACTCCGGCAGGTCGGAGACGGTGGCACCGACGAAGAGGGACACGAAGTAGATCTGGAAGCCGATCAGACCGAGCGCGGTGCCGCGGTCGCCGAATCTGCGGCCGTAGACGGCACAGAAGATGAGCGCGACGAAGACCAGGTCGCCGACCAGGACATGGCGGTGCAGCAGCGCCGCCAGTGTCATGGAGGCCAGCGCCACCGGCAGGCCCAGGGCGAGCGTGCCGGCCTGCTGCCCGCGCTGCTTCTCCCGGATGGCGAAGGTGGCGACCATCGCCGCCAGGGCGCCCGCCACCAGGTGGGTCACATCGGTGTCCAGCAGGGCGAGCACGGCGATCGCGAGGGCGATCGCGCCCGCCGTGCGCAGCCCGGCGGTCAGCCGCAGCAGGCCGGGGTCCGACGCCGCGACACGGTCACGCAGTCGCGCCCGGACCGGCCGTCCCGCTGCCTTCACGCCGCCTTGCTCTCTCCCACGCGCTCCCCGTGCATGCCCTGTGCCGCGGAACGGCCGCGGCCGTCACGTCACTCGGACGTCCCTTCGGCTCCGTCCTTCCCTGCCACCTGCGCCCGCAGCTGCTCCGGCGTCAGATACGCGTGCACGAACTCGAAGTCCTTCAGCTTGGCCGGGGTGCGGGACTGGAACCCGGTGCGCACGAAGTCGTCCCCGGCGACTGCGTTGAGCAGCCAGTTCGTCATGACGCGGGTCTTGGCGACGTTGGTGCGCAGCGCCGACCAGTGGTAACCGCGGGCGACGGCCATCGCGGGCAGGCCCTTCAGCTCGATGCCGAGGGGCTTGGAGACGGCATCGGTGCCGCCGAGGTCGACGACCAGACCGAGGTCCTTGTGCCGGTACGGCCGCAGCGGCCGGCCCCGCAGGGCGGCGATGACGTTGTCGGCCACGACCTTGCCCTGGCGCATGGCGTGCTGGGCGGTGGGCGGGCAGACGGCGCCCTCCTCGTCCTTCGCCACGTCGGGCACCGCGGCGGCGTCGCCGAGCGCGAACACACCGTCGTGCCCGGGCAGGTTCATCTCGGCCGTGACCGCGAGCCGCCCCCGGACGGTCTCCGCGCCCAGCGTGCCGATCAGCGGGCTGGCGACGACACCGGCGGTCCAGATCAGCGTGCGGGTGGGGATCACCCGGCCGTCGGTGAAGGTGACCTCCTCGGGGCCCGCCTTCGCGATGGACACGCCCAGGGAGATCTCGATGCCGCGCTTGCGCAGGATCTCCTGGGCGTCGTTGCCGAGCTTCTCGCCGAGCTCGGGCATCAGCCTCGGCGCGATGTCGATGAGATGCCACTTGATGAGGCCCGGGTCGAGCCGCGGATAGCGCTTGACCGCGTTGTGCGTCAGCTGCTGCAGACAGGCCGCCGTCTCGGTGCCGGCGTACCCGCCGCCGACCACCACGAACTGCAGCCGTGCGGCGCGCTCGTCCGGATCCTGGCTGGCGTCGGCGAGGTCCAGCTGGGAGATGACGTGGTCGCGCAGGTAGGCGGCCTCGGCGAGCGTCTTCATGCCGTACGCGTTGTCGACGAGCCCGGGGATGTCGAAGGTGCGGGTGATGCTGCCCGGGGCCAGCACGATGTAGTCGTACGGCTCGTTGACGATCCGGTCGGTGATGGTGCGGACGACGCAGACCTTGGCCGCGAGGTCCACCCCGATGGCACCGCCCGGGATGATCCGGGTGCGGTACTTGCGGCTGCGGCGCAGCGACAGGGCGATCGACTGGGGGGTCAGGACGCCGGAGGCGACCTGGGGCAGCAGCGGCAGGTAGAGCTGGTAGGAGGACGGCGTCACCAAGGTGATCTCGGCCTCGTCCGGGGAGAGTTTGCGTTCCAGCCGGCGAACGCATCCCACTCCGGCGAAGCCTGCCCCAACCACCAGGATCCTGGGTCGTGTCACGGTGATCATCCCTTCTGCGGCTCCAGGCGGTCTGCCTCGACGTCGTTCGCCTGCCCCTGGATCGCGGCTTCGCACGCCTCGATCCCACCGCGCCACCGGTCGTTCCGCCAGCCGGGAGCAGCAGGCAGATGAACCCGTCGACAGCCACCTTGCCCCAACCCACGCGGGGGCACACCGGTTCGGAGGTGAAAGACGTGTACGCACGATGTCTTGACGGTTGATTGGTCTGGACCTAGCGTCCCTGTCGCTCGTCCAAATCAGAGGCCGCAGTTCACGTATATAGCCGGGAATCCCGGGTGCGTGACATACGGCCCCCACCCCCCACATGGACAGGAGGCAGGATGCCCGTTCGCCTGCGCACCCTCATCGTCGTCGCGGCGCTGTGCGCCACGTCCCTGCTCGCCGCCCCGCATGCCGTCGCCGAAGTCGAGCCCGGCGGCTGGCAGTCGGTGTCCCCCGGCTACAGCGTGCAGCAGCGGGGCTGCGGCCAGGTCGACGGACTGACGTTCCGGCTCACCTGCTCCACCGCGAGCGGCGACCAACGGGCTGAACGGCGTTACGCCACCTACACCGGGGGAACGCGCCAGTTCGAGGGCTACTTCCGCATCACCAGCCTCAGCGGCACCCGGATCAGCCTCAAGCAGACGTTCCACGAGTCGGGCTCCGGCCCGTACTTCATGCTCGCCGTCGAGCGCGGCGGCAGGCTGTACGCGGTGCACGGCGGCGCCACCCTCTCGAACGCCGGGACCGTCGGGGCGACCGTGCGCGTCAACACGGTCCACCAGGTCGGCGCCGAGCACCGCACCTACATCAACGGCTCGCTCAAGCACACCTACGCGAGCCCCGGCGGCAGCTTCTACGACAAGTTTGGCGCCTACCGCACCAACAGCGGCAGCGGGCCGGCCACCGTGGAGTGGAGCGACATCCGCTTCTGGCGCAAGTAGCGGCCGCCGTATGCGAGGAAAAGCGCGCATCGCGGCGTCGGCAGCGCTGATCCTGGCGCTGCCGGCCTGCTCGGCCGAGACCGCCGGCACGCAGCAGCCACTGCGAGGTGTCCTCATTACACCCACCGACATCGACCTCGCCTGGACGGACGGCAGACCGGGAGTCGCGGGCCACGTGCTGGAGTTCGCGACCGAGGAAGCGGGCCCCTACACCGTCCTGGACCATCTGCCCCGGCAGGTGACGAGATACCACCACGCCGACCTCATGCCGCACACCACGTTCTTCTACCGCCTGCGGACCTACCGCGGTCCCGTGTCCCGGCCGGACCGCACCGAACTACCGGACGGCATCCGATTCATCTGGACCGACCACTCCTCCCACGAGGACGGATTCCTCCTGGAGATGCGCAAGGAGAACAGCACCGCGTACGAACCCGTCGCCGTGGTCGATCCGGACGTCACCGCCACCACACTGGTCACCCTGCCCGGGGAGAAGCGCGCCACGTTCCGGGTGCGCGCCTTCGTCCTCGGCGAGCAGTCCGACGTCGTCCGGCTCACCACCGGCGAGTAGACGCGCTCAGCCGAAGACGTTGTCCGTGTCGTCCCAGTACGCCAGCTCCTCCGACACATGCTCCCGGGGCGCCCGCGAGCGGGCCTGGTACATCGCGTCGATCTGGAGCGCGTAGTGCTGGACGATCGCGTCCCGGCGCAGCTTCATCGACGGCGTCATCAGCCCGCTGGCCACGTCGAACGGCTCCGGCAGCACACGGAACACCCGGATGGCCTCCGAGCGGGACACCGCACTGTTGGCGGCGGCCACGGCCCGCGCGATCTCCTCCCGCAGCGCGTTCTCCTCCCGCGCCTCCCGCATCCGCGCGTCGCTGCGCACAGCAAGGCCCTCGCGCCAGTACGCCAGGAAGTCGGGGTCCAGGGTGATCAGCGCCCCGATGCACGGCCGGTTGTCGCCCACGACCACCGCCTGATGGACCAGCGGATGCATGCGCAGCCGCTGCTCCAGCACCGCCGGGGAGACGCTCTTGCCGCTGCTCGTGATGATGACTTCCTTCTTGCGCCCCGTGATCGTCAGATAGCCGTCGGAGTCCAGCCGCCCGAGGTCCCCGGTCGCCAGCCAGCCACCGCGCAGCGCGGCCCGCGTGGCCGCCTCGTCGTTGACGTAACCCTGGAACACCGACGGCCCGCGCACCAGGATCTCCCCGTCGTCGGCCACCCGGATGTCCGTGCCCGGCAGCGCCCGCCCGACCGTCCCCGACATCTCCCGGCCGACCGGCTGCGCCGTGACCCCGCCGCAGGTCTCGGTGAGGCCGTAGCCGTCGTTCACATAGATGCCGATGCCCTCGTAGAACAGGGAGAGTTCACGGTTCAGGGACGAGCCGCCGGACGTCGCGTACATCACCCTGCCGCCCAGCGCGGCCCGCAGCTTGCGGTACACCGTCCGTTCGTACAGGGCGTGTTGCAGCCGCAGATCGAAGCCGGGCCCGGGCCCGCCGCCCAGCCGCTGCCGTTCCAGGGCCGCCGCGAAGTCCCGCGCCGTGTCGGCGGCCCGCTCGAACAGTGCGCCCCGGCCCCCCTGTTGGGCGGCGCGCAGGAAGTTCTTGTAGATCTTCTCGAAGAGCGAGGGTACGGCGCAGAAGTAGGTGGGGCGGAAGGTGCGCAGAGCCGACGACAGCGCCGTCTCGTTCAGCTCGGGCTCATGCCCCATCAGAATGCCGCCGCGGATGCACAGGGCCTGGATCAGAAGGCCGTACACATGGGAGAAGGGCAGGAAGGCGAGCACCGACCCCTGCTGCTCGCCGGGCGGGATCACCAAGTGGCCCCAGCCCGCGAGGAGGGTGTCGCAGGGGCTCGCCAGACCGCGGTGGCTCAGCGCGCAGCCCAGGGGACGGCCCGTTGTGCCGGAGGTGTACATGACGGCGGCGGTGGAGTCCGGCAGCACGATGCGGCGCAGCGACTCGACCGTGGCGAGCGGGATGAACTCACCGCGCTCCACGAGTTGCCCGAGCCCTCCCGCGTCCAGCTGCCAGACGTGGCGAAGCCGCGGCAGCGAGCCGCACACCGAGCCCACCGTCATGACCGCCTGCTCGTCCTCGACCAGCACGGCCACGCACTCGGCGTCCCGCAGGATCCACTCGACCTGGTCGCGCGAGGCCGTCGGATAGATCGGGACCACCTCGGCGCCCACCGCCCACAGCGCGTAGCTGAACACCGTCCACTCGTACCGGGTGCGCGCCATGATGGCCACGCGGTGGCCGGGGGTGATCCCGGAGGCGATCAGTCCCTTGGCCAGGTCGGTCACCTCGTCGCGCAGTTCCACGGCGGTCACCTCCTCCCAGGCGGGGGAGGAGGGGTCGGGGCGGCGCGCGAGCATCGGCAGCATGGGGTTGCGGGCCGCCGTCTCGAAGACGCTGTCGGCCAGCCCGCCGGTCAGGGGCGTGACGGTCCTGGGAGCGAGGCCGAGGTTGCGCATGCGCTGCTCCAGATGTGTACCGGGTGTGACATCGCCGATGAGTTCCGTTATCGGCGGTGCCCGAATCTAGCCCAGCTGGGAGCGCCTGGTGCCGGGAACTGACAATTGACCTCGTTTGGTGATCTCGGTGCCATGGGGGAACCCGGGTGGCATGACGTACCCGAACCCTGATCCGAATTCCGGCCCGGACCGGCGCCCGAACCCCGATCCGGAGCCCGAGAGCACCACCGGCCTCGAACCCGGCGGCGGCGTACCCCCGGGCGAGACCCCGCCCGCGGAGAGCAGCATGCCCGGCGCGGGCCCCCGCGAGACGCACAACCCGCCCACGGGCTGGGCCAAGGCGCCCCTGACCCTGATCCTTCTCCTCGTGGCGGTGATCGCCGCGTTCTTCCTGATCTACGCCCTCGTCCTGATCCTGTGAGCCCGGCCCTGCCCCGGCTCATCAGGGGCAGGGCAGCAGCCACACCGTGGCGAGAGGGGGCAGCGTCAGCCGGATGTGCCCGTCCTCCGGCTTCACCGGATCGGGATTGGTGACGTCGCTGCCGCCGTAGCGCAGCGCGTCGGTGTTGAGGGTCTCCTGCCAGGCGACGACGTGGTCCGGCACCCACAGGTGGTAGTCGTGGCGGACCACGGGGGAGAAGTTGCTGACGGCGAGCAGCGCGCTGCCGTCGGCGCCGTACCGCAGGAAGGCGAAGACATTGTCGTCGGCGGCGTCCCCGAGGGACCACTGGAAGCCGCCCGGGTCGGTGTCCCGCTCCCACAGGGCCGGAGTCGTCCGGTACAGCGCATTGAGGTCCCGGACCAGGTCCTGCACACCCCGATGGTCGCCCGCGGACGCGTACCCCGGATCGAGCAGCCACCACTCGGGCCCGTGCGCCTCCGACCACTCGGCACCTTGTGCGAACTCCTGCCCCATGAAGAGCAGCTGCTTGCCGGGGTGGGCCCACATGAAGCCCAGGTACGCGCGGTGGTTGGCGCGTCGCTGCCACCAGTCGCCGGGCATCTTGGAGACCAGCGCCTGCTTGCCGTGGACGACCTCGTCGTGGGAGATCGGCAGCACGTAGTTCTCGCTGTAGGCGTACACCATCGAGAACGTCATCTCGTTGTGGTGGTACTTGCGGTGCACCGGCTCCTTCGCGATGTACTGCAGCGAGTCGTGCATCCAGCCCATGTTCCACTTCAGCCCGAACCCCAGCCCGCCGCTGTCGGTCGGCCGGGTCACCCCGCCCCAGGCGGTCGACTCCTCCGCGATCGTGACGACCCCGGGGTTGCGCCGGTACACGGTCGCGTTCATCTCCTGCAGGAACGCCATGGCGGCCAGGTCCTCCCGCCCGCCGAAGGCGTTCGGCGCCCACTGCCCGGACTCCCGCGAGTAGTCGAGGTAGAGCATGGAGGCGACGGCGTCCACCCGCAGGCCGTCGATGTGGAACTCCTCGCACCAGTACGTGGCGTTGGCGACGAGGAAGTTGCGCACCTCGGTGCGGCCGTAGTCGAACTCGAACGTCCCCCAGTCCGGATGCTCGGCGCGCCGCGAGTCCCCGGGTTCGTACAGCGGGTCCCCGTCGAACCGGCTGAGCGCCCAGTCGTCCTTGGGGAAGTGCGCCGGCACCCAGTCCATGATCACCCCGATGCCCGCCCGGTGAAGGGAGTCGACCAGGTACTTGAAGTCGTCGGGCGTGCCGAGGCGTGCGGTGGGCGCATAGAAGCCGGTGACCTGATAACCCCAGGAACCCGCGAAGGGATGCTGAGCGACCGGCATGAACTCGACATGGGTGAATCCGAGGCCGCTGACGTACGCGGGCAGTTCCTCGGCGAGTTCGCGGTAGCCGAGGCCCGGACGCCAGGACGGCAGATGAACCTCGTACACGGAGAACGGGGCCTGGTGCACCGGCACGTCGCCCCGGTGCGCCATCCACTGCTCGTCTCCCCACGCGTAGTGCGAGGCGTGCACGATCGACGCCGTGTCCGGCGGGACCTCCGCGCGGCGTGCCATCGGGTCGGCCTTGAGGAACCGGCCGCCGTAGCGGGAGGTGATCTCGAACTTGTACCGGGTGCCCTCGCCGATGCCCGGCAGGAACAGCTCCCACACGCCGGACGCGCCCAGGGACCGCATCGGGAACGCCGTGCCGTCCCAGCAGCAGAAGTCCCCGGCGACCCGCACCCCCTGGGCGTTCGGCGCCCACACGGTGAACCGGGTGCCGCTCACACCCTGGTGGGTCATCGGCTCGGCGCCGAGCGCCTTCCACAGCTCCTCGTGCCGGCCCTCGCGAATGAGGTGCAGGTCGAGCTCGCCGAGAGCGGGCAGGAAGCGGTACGGGTCGTGGACCTCGCGCTCGTCGGACTCGTCCTCGGCGTACGCCACCAGCAGCGTGTAGGCGGGGATGGCGTCCAGCGGCAGTACGCCGGAGAAGAGGCCGCCCCCCTCGGAGACCAGCCTGGTGCGCTCGCCGTCGACGACCACGCTCACCGCACGCGCGAACGGGCGCAGCGCCCGGAAGGCGATCCCGCCGGGGGCGGGATGGGCGCCGAGCAGCGCGTGCGGATCGTGGTGGGCGCCCGACAGCAGGCGATCACGGTCGGCCGGATCGAGGTCGGGCGCGGCGGCGCACCGCCCGGGTCCGGCCGACTCGGGGGGCGAGGTCTCGTGCAGGGCCATGCGGTCAGGCTCCTCTCACGGCGAGGCGTTCGATCGCCGCCATCGGTACGGGCAACCAGTCGGGTCGGTGCCGGGCCTCGTACAGGACCTCGTACACGGCGCGGTCGGTCTCATAAGCACGCAGCAACCCGTGCTTCTTGCGCGGGTCCCAGCCCGCGAGGGCGGCATAGCCCGCGCAGTAGGCCTCCCGGCAGCGCCGCGCCCACTCCGGACGCCACGGACGGCGCTGCCGGGCGGCGTAGTCGAAGGAGCGCAGCATGCCGGCGATGTCCCGCACCGGCGAGTGGACGCCGCGCCGCTCGGAGAGCGGGCGGGACGGTTCGCCCTCGAAGTCGATGACGAACCACTCACGGCCGGCCCGCAGTACCTGACCCAGGTGCAGGTCGCCGTGGATGCGCTGGGCGGGCGGGCCGGGATCGCAGCCGGCGAGCGCGCCGAAGGCGGTGCGCAGGCCCGGGACATACGGCTGGAGCGCCGGCACGAAGTGGGCGGCGAGCTCCAGGCGTTCGGTCATCGCCGCCGCCATGCGGCCGTTCTCGGCGTGGGCCCGGGACGGGAACGCCGACGCCAGTGCCAGGTGCACCTCCGCCGTCGCCCGGCCCAGCTGATGGGCCTCCGCCGTGAAGTCGTCGCCCGAGGCCAGCGCGCCCAGCGCCAGCGTCCAGCCGTCGGAGGCGTCCCGCAGGAACGGCTGCAGCACACCGAGGGTCGCCTCCCAGGGGTGCGTCGTGCGGAACCAGGCCACCGGGGCCGGTACGCGACGGCAGCCCTGCCCGGCGAGTGCGCCGGACAGCTCCAGGTCGGGATTGACGCCGGGCTGGATGCGCCGGAACAGCTTCAGGATGAACGTGTCGCCGTAGACCAGCGAGGAGTTGGACTGCTCGGCGTCCAGCAGCCGCGGCACGAGCCCGGCCGGCACCGTCACGGCGGGGTCCGCCTCGAAGCGCAGCGGGCCCGCCGCGCCGGGATGCCGCAGCCGCTCCAGCAGCAGCTGGGCCGACCGGGGGTCCTGCAGGGCGTCGAAGACCGTCAGTCCGGCCAGCGGCCCTTCCTCCGCACGCCCGATGAGCGCGCGGCCGAGCCGTGGCGACAGGTGCTGCCGTACGCCGAGCAGCAACTGGTAGCAGTCGCCGGCCGGGGGAGCGCCGCCGGGCGAGGGCACGGCCGAGTGACCGGCGTGCACCAACAGATGCAGACAGCCCGGGAACAGCTCCGTCATCGACAGCAACGCGAGGTCCGTGACGGGCCGGTCCTTGCCCGCGAACCAGCGCTGCCGTGGCAGCCACTCGCGCAGCAGCCCGGTGAGCGAGGCCATCGGGCCGGCGTCGACCGTACGGCTCGGTCGGGGAGTTGCGGTCTTCTGCATGGTGACGCGTCCTTTCCTCGGCACACGCTCAAAGCTCACGCCGAAAGGCGTCGGCCGATGCGGGATGCGACTCGGGTGAGCCGGAACCAGTAGAAGCCGTGGCCCCCGAGGGTCAGCAGATACGGCAGTTCGCCGATGGCCGGGAAACGGACTCCGCCGAACAGCTCGACCGGGTGGCGTCCGCTGAACTCGCGGAGGTCGAGCTCGGTGGGCTGCGCGAAGCGCGCGAAGTTGTTCACGCACAGCACCAGGTCGTCCTCGTACTCGCGCAGGAAGGCGAGTACCGCCGGGTTGGAGGAGTGCAGCTCCGTGTAGGAGCCGAGTCCGAAGGCCGGGTTCTGCTTGCGGATCTCGATCATGCGGCGGGTCCAGTGCAGGAGGGAGGACGGGGAGGCCATGGAGGCCTCGACGTTGGTGACCTGGTAGCCGTAGACCGGGTCCATGATGGTCGGCAGACAGAGCCGGCCGGGGTCGCAGGTGGAGAAGCCGGCGTTGCGGTCCGGGGTCCACTGCATCGGCGTGCGGACGGCGTCGCGGTCGCCGAGCCAGATGTTGTCGCCCATGCCGATCTCGTCGCCGTA